>JBHLMN010000036.1:0-17516 GCA_048938105.1 Promethearchaeota archaeon | reverse complement strand
TTACTCGAATCAATCCAGTGCTATGATTATCAATACCTCCACGCTAGCCATCGCAACAGATTGGATTGCCTCATTT
Source organism: Promethearchaeota archaeon (assembly GCA_048938105.1). Classification (GTDB taxonomy): domain Archaea; phylum Asgardarchaeota; class Heimdallarchaeia; order Hodarchaeales; family Hodarchaeaceae; genus Hodarchaeum. The sequence continues at coordinate 17,440 of JBHLMN010000036.1, read as the reverse complement.
GTTGCACCGAATTACATACTGGACTTTAAAATTTCATATAGAGGAACACCACTAAGTTTACCATATCAAATTTTCACAATGAATGATTACAATATAGATGTTGAAGTTGGAGCAACAGGGAATTTTACCTATTGGATAGATTATCCAAACGGATCGCAAATGCTTAGAAAGAATATCAATGATACCCATACTGTTTTTAGCGATCTATGGGATATTAATAATACTTTTGATAATATATCGAATGTAAATGGAACATATTACCTTCAAGCCTTCTGGAATAATAGTGGTTCATCGAAGGTTGGCACATATACTCGTGAGGTAAGTATGATTGTTAATTCAACCTTTAATTACGAGTATGAAACAGAAGTAATTCTAGATACTTATTTGAATATCACTGTCTATTATAACTCAACACATAATGCTACAGTAATCAATAATGCTAATGTTTCGGGAGTTCCATCTTGGGGATCAAAATCTCTGATAGACTTTGATCATACTTCTGCATATGATCCTTACAGGTTTTCTTTAGAAATCAATGATTCCCAACACGATCCAGGAGATAAAATTAATGTTACAATATTTGCGGAGTTGCCTGGATATGTGAGTCATTCAACTGTAATTTATGCTTATGTTGTTGCAAATGCAACTCTTACAACTGATATCTCACAAAATTTTGTCCTTGAATGGAGAGAAAACAAAACTATTGAAATGAAGTACAATCAGACTGGAGGAAGTGGAGTATTAGGGGCAACAATTGCTGTTGATGGTGATTCTACAAATGTCTATAATATATCTAATGTCTATTATTATCGTTTCAATTCTACCAAATATGGGGGTTTTGGTACTTATCTAAATTTGAATATAACAGCAAGTCATCCAAATTATCTGACAAGAATATGGTATTTTGATCTCACCATAACCTTAGGACAAACCAATATTACTGGGAGCCATGAAGGAAAATCACTAATTAATGATACTACTGTTGTTACACAGCCTTTTGCCAATAGTTCTGCTGATAAAGTGACAATTAACCTCCAATATTATCATTATTTAACTGGGGATAATTTAGGAACCAGTACACCAACAATTGTTTCACCAATTCCTATTTGCAGTACTATTAAAGATGGTATTGATCACACATGGAATATTACTTTCAATCCAAACAAAACTGGTATTTTTATAATCAAAATCACCTTTAACTTGAATAATTTCAAGAATAGTACGTTCTTCTTTCATCTAACAGTCGTTAAAGCTGGAACTAAAATTGAACACAAAGCTCTGGTAGACATTCCAGTCTATTATACTGAGTATTATGACTTCTTTCTACTATATAATAACACAGACTATAATGAAAATATTACTGGGTTGATAAAAGATTCTGGTTTCACTATAAATAGCTCTAACGTTGTCGATTTAAACCAAACAGATGAAGGGTACTGGTTCCGTTTCAATCCTTCTACTTCCCTTTTACCTTTAGACCGCTATTCGATTAACATCACCTTTTCCCATTTGTATTTCAATCCCAACTTCATTGAAGTAAGTTTTATTGTACTAAGTATGCCGACAATGCCTCTTAATATTACTGATTTTCGCTATAACCAATCAATTTTTGTTGAGGATGTCCTTTATATTGATGGAGAAGGATATCAAACCATCAGAGGACAGAATATTTCAAACCTTGATACTGTTTTTCTATGGATGAATGACACGCTTGTAATGGAATCTTTGTACGAATATCAATTAAATAAGAATCAATTTTCTATCAATTTTACTACAACTTCATTTCATTATGGTAATTACTCCTTGACTTTAGAAATAGGTAAGGATGGTTATCAAAACCAGAACATCAGTTTCAATATAACATTAGAAGGACGAGAAACCATCCTTGAGGTTATCTTACCTGGAAAAACGTTTGAACAAGGCGACTCCATTGATATAACAGCTATCTTAACATATGTACAAGAAAAAACTGGTGGTCTTGGTGCAGGATTATCACTCGCTCCCTTAGAGGCTGTCGATGTCACTTTCTACATCGAGTTAAAATACGAAAATGAAACTACTAGAGTATTCGAATTTACAAACCAGACTGATGATCTAGGTCAAACATCATTCATAATTGAAGGTAAAAATACCCTAGGTGCTGTAGGTTTTACTAATATTACCGTGTGGAGTGCCTCGGGCTTATCAGGGTTACCCTCAAGTTATAGTATGTCATCAGAAGAACTTGCTGAATATCAAATCATAAAAATCATTGATCCGCTCGAAATTATAATTCCTATAATTACTATGGGAACGATTTTATTACTGGTTGTCGGAGCAGTAGCCATTAGTAGTATTTTTCTTAATCGCAAACGAAAACAGAGGAGTGACCTCATTCAGCGAAGACGAATGAAAATTGAACAGAGTTTTGAGGATATTAAGTCCATTCGCTTGTTAATCGCTCGTCATGAGTCAGGCTTACAGTTTTACTCAGAGAAAACCATCGCAGAGCTGCATACTGATACCGATGCGTTATCTGGTATGTCGGCAGCATTAAGTAGTTTCATGGAAGAGGTTTCAGAAGGAATGCGCTCTCGCACTGATGAGCAGAAAGAGAAAGAAAAAATCGAGGTTATGAGTCGAGAAGGCCTTCACATGCTTATTTGGCATGGTAAATACTCAAGTTTCATTATTATCTCGGAAATTAGATTACCTGATTATTTCAAAGATCGCTTAGCAAATTTAGGACGTGAGGTTGAAGCTAAATTTAGTGAGGATTTGCAAGACTTTTACAGTGCTGATCAGGTTCCCACTAGTCAGATAAAGAAAATGGTTCGTAAGCATATTCCGTTACATTATTTCTCCGCTTTTGTCTTAAATGAAGGAGTATTAACATTAGAGAATCTTAAGTTATCTGGTAAAGAGAAGAAAATGTTAAAGCTTATAAAAGAGATACGTTTTCAAAAAGAGGGTGTGCAATTCTTTTTCAGTGAACAAATTATTTCGCACTTGTCCAAACATTACAACCGAAGTGAAGCAATTAAATTCTTAGATCGAGCAATCGATATAAATCTTCTAATTGAAGCGAGTCAGGAAGACATAATTAGCATTGGTATGTAATCTGTATCAACTTATACCTTAGAGGAAAGCATTTCAAGGGATTAAATGACAATGCCAAGTGATTATTACCGTTTTTGGCTGTTAAATTATCAAGGATTATATATTTTCGATAAGAAATTAACAAAAACAGTTATTTTAACAAAATCAGAGGAAGATACTTTGATAGCAGAGATTTTTCGTGATCCAGCAATTGAAACCGAAAAAAATACTCCTCTTTTCACTCGCGAATTACCAGCCTCCTTTGCTAGGCTTCACTATCAAAAATTTCGTAATGATCTGTATATTTTTATGACTGATGAACTTACAGATGTTACAGAAGTCGCGGCAAAAGTTCAATCTTGGATTAAAATACGAAAATTACAGCGAGAGTATCTTCGAGGATTAGTCTTATCCGTATTTGATGATATTGAAGGCCCCAAAGTAGCTTACAACAGTGGTGCACTATTAACAGAAAATGCTTTGTTACTAGCGGTACAAGGACAGACTATCACATCAATGGGACGAATGGTAGATTATCCAAGTGGATTTAAAGAACCATTAAACGTACCCAATCGGGAAGATATGATCCATTTGACTTACAATTTCCTCCAACCAGCTCCTGAATCGAAAGATAGTCGGATCGCTAAAATTGGTAGAATGACAAGCTTACATCTTCTTTTTCCAGTTGATTTTCCTCACCTCAATGAGAGTCTTTTCCGCAGTTATGTGGAAGCATTCCTAGATGAGTGGGTGTATAATTGGAATGTTCAAAAAGAGAATAACGTTGATTATCCTCAAGATATTTTTGATGAATTACTGGAAGACTTACGATCTACAATCTCAACTGCGATAGATCTAACAACACATGAAGAACGAGAAATAACAAAACTCAAAGAGTTAGTCATTGACCTGTTAAGTCAGAATAAAGTCCTAAATTATCAAATTCGAAGATTAAGAGAAAAAATAAAGCAATTAGAAAAGCAATAACCATCTTAATGATCTGAAGTAAAATTTAAGTGTTGATAATATATTCTTGAAATATCGAAATCATTATCAATCGAGGAAAAAATAAAACTATTTAATAACTCTCAATCATTTCAATGTAATATTAACAAACAGAATGGATGTTCTAATTATGCGTGTGCTACATGTTGAAGGGAAAAATCTAAAGGAAATCAATCCCCCCTACGAATTTTTGAACGGGGACGTTTACGTTGTCGATAACAGTGATGTTAGCGTAGGATTGAAGAAAAAGGTTTTTATTTGGTTAGGTTCGCAAGCATTTGCGGATGACAGGGCAGTAGGGGCGTGGGCTGCCAAACAGCTGGACCTCGCAGATGAAGAGATAGATATTGATACTGAAGTTGAGGGAAATGAATCTGAGGAGTTTAAAGGGTTATTAGACTTTGTAGTCATCACTGGGGATACTCCTGGGTTTTTAAAGCATGTGGAAGTCAATAAAGAAGAAATTTCCTACGCCCTCTATCGTATTCGGGATGTTGACCTCACGGATGGATCATCGACAGATGATATTGTGATCGAAAATGTTCCTCTCAAGCAAGAATCGTTTGTGAGCGATGATGTTTATGTCCTTGATGCGTATCACGACCTTTATGTCTGGATTGGAGCCAACTCACAAGTTGGTGAAAAAGCAGCAGGGAATCGGCTTGTGAGGAAACTAGATGTTGATCGTGACCGAAACCCTATGGTATATACTATAGGTGAAGGGTATGAGCCTGAAGGTTTCTTTGATCTAATTAATCAATTGGCTGAATCAGAAGATGTTCGAACAGAGGATGCTGCTAAATTAAGTAAGGGTATTACAGGAGGAATTGCTGATCTTAAAGGAGAAACACAAGAGAGTGGTGCCCTACCAGCCGTACCAGCCCCACCTCCAATTAAAGAAGAAGTTTATACTCCCCCTCCTCAAGAGATTCCCACTCCAGCACCAACCCCTACTCCAACACCTCAACCAGAACCTACTCCAACAGACTTAGGATTAGGTCCAATAGAAACTCGTCCGACAGATATCCAACCAGAACGTAGAACAGTTAAGCTCTATTATGTAGATGGAGAATTTCGTGAACTGGGTGGAAATGAGGATGCTGTGTTGGAAATCAATGAAGCCACAAAAACTGCAACCCTTAGTTTTTCTGAGGGGACAAGCCTCATTAGTCAACGAATAGCTAGTCGCCAAGCACGGGGTATCTGTAAGGCAGGATTTATGCTTAAAGAAGGTTGGCGAGTAGGAAAACTTTGTGATCTTCAAGAGGTTAAAGGGGAGCGTGATATCCACGACAGGCTTTTACAAGTGGGTCACAAATACAAATAATGATAAACAAACATTTTTTCCTTTCTTTTTTTTTTATACCAGTTGAAAAAGATTTCAACATTTTTTACTTGAAATTCTGGGAGTATTGAATAATGTACTAGGTGGATTTCCAAAATTTTTATATTAGAATGATGAATTCACTCCTCATCTTTATATTATTCTGATCATATTTGGTGATTTGTGTGTTAACATTCAAAGAAAAAGTGAGTTATGGTATAGGCCGGCTTGGATCATCCATCACAATGGATATGGCGGATTTATTTACGGGATATGTTTATTATGCCTTCTTTGGTTTAGAAAAAAATCCTTTTCTCGCTTTTTTCGCACTGGCAGTTGGTAAAATAGTAATTGCGTTTACTAGCTACTTTTCAGGGTACATTTCGGATCGAACTCAAACAAGATGGGGAAGAAGAAGACCATTCGTAATTATAGGCGCTCCACTTCTGGCAATAGCTTTTTTCTTTTTATATTCTCCACACTTGATACTTTCTATGCTAGGATTTGAAAATGAACCAATGATAATCTTCACTTATCTGATCATTGTTAATTCAATATATCAAGGAACCTATGGATTTCTGTTAACACCCTTTCAATCTTGGATGCCTGAAATCACTGCAGAAGCCGAACGTTTGGAGATTAGTGGTTATCAAAACACTGCAAATCTTATCGCTTTTGTTATTGGCGCAGGTTTTGCTTTCTTATTACCTGGCATACTGGGAGGCTCAGCTGAAGAGTTAGACTTAGGTGCAACTAATGATGTGTTCACCACATTAACAAATAAACAGGTATTAAGTATTATTCTCCCAATGGTAATCGGATTCTTCGCTCTTCTAGTAATAATATTCTTTATTCCCTCTATTGTCGGAATTAAGGCAAAGGAAGTCTTTATCCCTCAACCAAACATCCGAGAAGAGTTAAATGTTGTTTTAGGAAATAAAAACTACATTTCATGGACAATTACGAGAGGATTTCTCTCTGTTGCATTAAGTATGACAATGGGGATAGTCCTCGTATGGATTGATAAAGCTCTATACTTTACTGGTTTAACAGAATATTTATTATTTGGTATATCATTACTTGGGGTTGTTTTTTGTGGATTTATTTTTTGGGGTAAATTCGGTAATAAACAAGGAAAAACCAAGAGTTATATTTATTCCGCAGTATGGATGGCATTATGGATACCATTTACTTTAGTTGTTGGCCAAATTGAGATTATTTCTCAACTTATCCCTATTCTTTTTCAGGCTATCATCTTTGTCATTTTTGCTGGGGTGGGTGTCTCTGGATTCTACTTACTTCCGTACGCTATTGTTGCTGATATTGTAGAAGAGGACGAACGACGGTCAGGAGAATCACGAGCGGGGATGTATTATGGATTTGAATCGATACCTTTAAACTTCTTCCAAGTTATTGGGTATTTAATTGTTGGATATTTGTTACAGGAGAATTTTCCTTTTGATATACCTACTTTACCTATTTTCACAGATTGGCAGGGTCATACATACAGCCTTGGACTAATTATTTGGGGACCATTAGCATCCATTTTCATTTTAATTTCAGTAATCATCTTTTGGAAATTTGTGAATGCTGATCCATTAAGAAAAAGCTGAGAGATACTATAAATATTAAAATGATTAATTGTCAAGAGAATATCTTTCTATTCTTCCGTGCTTTTTTTCTTTCAAAAGATGTCTCCTGATATCTAATACATTTAAAATTAAAAAGATTTAGGCCTCAATTAGATACTAAAACTGATTTATTACCTCTTACAGGAGATAGAGGTTAGTATGATTGATATCAAAGTATTTCGTGAAAATCCCCAGATTATTCGTGACTCAGAAACTAAACGCTTTAGAGATCCCAATCGTGTAGGTGATGTTATCGCATTAGATTCGAAATGGCGATCTTTATTACAACAAGTGAATGATTTACGTAAAGAAAGAAATCAAATTAGTCGCCAAATTGGTCCCAAGAAAAAGAAAGGGGAAAATATCACAGCACTTAAAGATCGTGTAAATCAAATTAAATTGGAAATTTCTAAACTAGAGAAATTAGCTAATGATGCATTAGAAGAAAGAGATAAGATTCGTTACAGTATTGGGAATATTTTATTACCTGGTGTTCCGATTGCTGCAACGGAAGAAGGTGACGTAATTTTACGTAAATGGGGAAAAATAGCCAATTATACTTTTCCAATTCAAGGTCATACTGATTTAGTTGAATCCCTCGGTCTTGCGAATATTGAGAAAGCTGCTGAAGTTAGCGGCGCAAGAACATACTTCCTTACTAATCATATGGTTTTTTTAAATTTAGCCTTGATTCAGTTTGCATTGGACTTTTTAGTAAATGAACGTGGATTTACTCCTTTTTGGACTCCTCCTTTTCTTCGTCGTAAAGCAATGGAGGGAGCGAGTGAACTAGGTGATTTTAAAGAGGCATTATACAATGATCCCAAAGAAGATGTCTTTTTCATTGCTACGTCAGAACAACCTCTTGCAGCATTCCATATGAATGAACTTATTGATGTAGACACTTTACCTCGAAAATATTGCGGGATTTCTCTGTGTTATCGTCGTGAAGCGGGTTCACATGGAAAGGATACAAAAGGGATTTTCCGTGTACATCATTTTAATAAAGTGGAACAGTTTATTTTTACCCACCCTGAAACTTCAGAGAAAATGCACGAAGAAATGATTAAGAATGCAGAGGAATTGTACCAACGACTGGAAATTCCATATAGAATCGTTAATATTGCTTCAGGTGAGTTAAATGATAATGCAGCTAAAAAATATGATCTTGAGGCCTGGTTTCCAGCCCAAGAAACTTATAGAGAGTTAGTTTCTTGTTCAAATGTGACTGATTTTCAAGCAAGAAAACTCAATATTACTTATGGTAAAGCTGGAGGAGAAAAAGATTTCGTTCACACGTTGAATTCTACAGCTATCGCTACTGAACGAACTCTATGTGCTCTCTTAGAAAACTACCAACAAGAGGATGGATCAGTTAATATTCCTAAAGTTCTACAACCATATATGAATGGATTGACAAGGATCTCTCCTCCTTAAATTATTCATTTGTATATGAATATACCTAGAAACATACATGTATCCAGCCATTTGTGAAGACTTATATAAGAAAATAATCTACAAATAATTCAACTTGCTTGGAATTATAACAAGTTTATTTATCTAATAGATTTAGGAATATTGGTTTTCTAAATACTTAGTTAAAAGTATGAAACTCTCATTTACAGTCATGGCGGATTCTAGGTAAAGAAATCCGAGATTGGAACTCAAATATAATTATTCTATTGCTAAAAATCCCTTCACTGCTTTCATAAAGTCCACGGAATTTTCTCTTCGGATATTATGCCCTGCATTTTTTATTTCAACAAATTCGCTGTTTTTCCAGATTTTTTCTGTTAATTCAATAGCTACTTCCTTTTTAGTCATTCCTTTATCCGAAATGATTAATAAAACAGGGCATTCTATCCCCGTGACCATTTTACCCCAATTTTTCGGCATTGATTTTGTTAAGGAGCCTATCATTTGAATAGGGTTTTTTTGGAGGAATTGGACTTTAGAATCTGTCCAATGAAGAATTTCGTCTTCTGACCATTTTGGATTATCTTTTTTACATTTAGCTTGAATTTCATCTGGTGATAGATCTTTTAGTGGATTAATAAGCATACGAGCCAATAAAAATTTCATTACTCGCTTAAAAATAAAATGTGGCACCAATGGAATGCCTGAGTTAAAAGCAGGATCCTCTAAGATCAATTTATCAACTAAATGGGGAGCTAAAGATGCTGTCCGAGCAGAAATTTGAGCTCCCATGGAGTGACCCATTAGAATTGGTCGATCTAATTCAAGTCCCTTAATTAATCCAATAAGATCTTTCACCATAGTTTCAACTGAATATCCAGTAGGTGGACTTTCTGAAAGTCCATGTCCTCGTGCATCAACCATGATTATGTCAAAAAATTCCTCTAGATCACGAGCTATTGGAACCCAGCATAATCCACTGTCTGTTATTCCATGTGAAAGAATAAGAGGTGGTTTATTACCACCTGTTCTTGAATAATGCATTTTAATACCTTTGGTGTTTATATAATTGGATGTAAAGTTCATCTATTCACTTCCTCAAATGCTAGTCCGACCAAATTCTTTACGTATCCTCTCATGTTATGTCTATTTATAAATAAAAGCTTAATATCTCTAAGAATTTTGTATTGAATGCACATTTTAGGACAACATAGAGGATTGTATATATCTTAATTAATTCTTTTTCAGATTAATATTATAATTTAGCATATAATTCTTTTACACAAAAGGGAAGAAGGGCTCAAAAATTTGCTTATCTTTGTATCTGATTTTCTTATATATTCTGGAACCCTGTGGATTCTCTAAGGTGATTCTACTCATGAAAGAAGATCAATTGTATCCTGATAGAATTAAGTTTCCTTCTCCTATTAAACACATTGAACTATCTCCAACAGAACAAAGAGTTTATCTCCAACTATCACTAGAATTCCAAAAGGTGCTAGATGATGCTCCTAGTTTTCAGATGGGGGCTTATAAATGGAATCAAAAGCTTCCTGAAATTCTCCAGAGATATGCTTTAACGCCTGATTCCTGGGAACGAATATCAGAGATTGGTGACCTTAACGAAGAACTCCAAGCTCAATTGAATGAAATGATTGAAGAGATGGAATAATCTCGCTAAATTTCAGATTCAGTCGTTTGTGTAATTATTTATTCTTAGAATAAGCAGCGATTGGATTCAAGCTATGAAAAAGCTACTTAGATAAATGAGAGCTGTTGCCCACCATAATGACCAACGAGTATATTTTCGTCCTTTGATCGCAGTCTCTAGGTTAGGATTACGGATTAACAAGACCGTAGTAAATAGTAATAAGGCTACTAACAGCATGAAACCAGTAAAAAAGACCAGATTATTTCGAAAACCTAGAAACAACAATAAAGTACCAAAAAAAATACTTAAGACATAAATTATACCTGAAATCCTTGCAGCCCAACCTGAACCTAAAGAAATTGCCACTGATCGCTTGCCCGTCTCCAGATCTCCTTCGATATCCATGATATCCTTCAGTACTTCACGGCCTAAAGCCAAAAAAAGGATAAAAAGGCAAATCACAATGATATTCAAGTTAACCCAATTATTTGCTATCCCTACGAGTAAGGTTCCCATTAGGAATGGGGCAACATACCCCGTACTTACCCATATATTTCCAATTATTCCATAATTCTTTACTCCCAAATTATAACCTACTCCTAATACAATGAAAAATAATGTGAAGAGAATTAATAATGGTGAAAGCCCATAAAATACAACCTCAATAACTGTTATAAACAAAGCAAGGAGATAGAATCCAATTGCAATGTTCTTAGCCATTGGTAAAGTTATTGTACCTCTCACCAACGGACGATCTAAACGTTGATTTATGACATCGTTTGAATAATCGAAATAATCATTAATTACATGAGTCCCTGCAATCATTGAGAAAGGAACGATTAATCCTAGGAGGACACCATCCAAAGGAACAATATCATTATCTAAAATAAATTCAAGAAAATTCTGAGGGGAAAAATCAACTACATTAATCCCATTTAGACGATAGCTAACGTACCCAGCAATCATAATAACGATACTGGCAAGAATGCATAAGCTGATCCGCAACAAATCGAAAAAATCTTTTATTATCGACATTCAACCATACCTAATCAAGGGCTTTTAAAAATGAGATTACATTTTAATTAGCTCAATAATAACCTTAGATATATGTTTTATCCGTAATAGGGCGCTGACTTTCTTCTTCTATCATAGCAGTTTGGGCTTGATTCCTCATTGAAAGAGCCATTTGTTCAATCTTTTCAGCTTGAGCAAGAATAGGTTCTATCCCAATGTTTAAGGAGGGAATTAGCTGATTAAGCACCTCAATCACACGAGCAGCTGTTCTAATTTCTGGATAATGTTGTCGAATTTCTCCTAAAATTACAATGACTTCAGAACGATTATACCAGCCTTCATTTAGAAGAACTGCGCTTAAGCCTTTTATTACACCGTGATCTAATGGGGGGATTCTCTTCTCTCGCAAAAATTCCCTACAAGATTCTGTAGTCCCAATTCCATAAACACGATAAGGCAGCTCTCTTGGAGGTTGAGTTTGATCACTTTTAAATCCTTCTACAGAAACTATCCGTTTAATTCCCTTTTCCTTAGTCCAGCTAAAAATCTTTTTTCCTATTTCACGGGTTATGGGAGGATATTGGGGAATTTCTGAAGCAAGTAGTGCTATTTTTGCCTCAGGACTCGCATAAATTCGAATTGGGAATTTAGGTTTAGAATAATAGACAACACAAATTGCTGGAAGCTTGTTACTATCACCTACAGCAACCTGATCAAGGTTCCATTCTCGTCTACCAGCAGATTCAAGAATAATGTTGGCTGTAATCAGTGCTAATGCACTAATGGAAGGAAAACATTCTATCAGGGTTCCTCCTTCTAGATCAATGTCAATAACATCCCTGATTTCGAAACAATCTCTACTCATTATAGTCAACTCATAAATGAACTATCAATATTTAATATTAAAAATATAAATAAAGATTTTACGATAAAATCATTTCAAAGAAGAGTATAGAAGAAATGTAATCTAACTAAGAAGAAACAAAATAATGAAATTCCTTTGATCTCAATATAAAAAGAAAGAAAATGGGAAGTAGAATCCTTCCTAAACAAAAGATAAGCGGTCAACTTCTTCTTGCATCGCTTCAAGCTTTTGACCTGGAGAAACACGACCAGCTTTGCGAGTTCCTAGAATCTTGTCATATGCTTTCTCAAAATGTGCTGCTGCAACTTTATATGTCTTGAAATCTTCCTCCAGATCTTTGACACTTGGTAGGTACTCTTGAATAGCTATTAGAACAGCTTCGTGACATAAAGAAGCCAAATCAGCACCAGAAAACTTATCTGTTTTTTTACTTAAGGCTTCCAAGTCAACATCTGATGATAAAGGAATGTCTTTTGTATGAATCTTTAGAATTTCTAAACGAGCGACTTCATCAGGAAGACCAATACCTATTATCTTATCAAACCTGCCTGGTCGTAAGAGAGCAGGATCTATCATATCTGGACGATTAGTTGCTGCAACAACAACGACACCTTTAAGTTCTTCCAAACCATCAAGCTCTGTTAAGAATTGACTAATCATACGTTCTGTAACACCAGAATCAAAGGACTTACCTCTAACTGGCGCAATTGAATCGATTTCATCAAAGAAAATGATTGAGGGTGCAGCTTGTCGAGCCTTACGGAAAACTTCACGGATCCCTTTTTCGGATTCACCAACCCACTTCGATAGTAACTCTGGTCCTTTAATACTAATAAAATTGGCTTGGGTTTCGTGAGCAACTGCTTTTGCTAAAAGAGTCTTTCCTGTTCCTGGAGGACCATACAGGAGAATACCTTTTGGTTGTTTAGCTCCCATGTGTGAGAAAAATTTAGGATGTTTTAAAGGGAGCTCAATACTTTGCTGAATCTCTTCTTTTTCGGCAAGGAGGCCACCTACATCATCCCACCCTACATTTGGTACCTCGACAAATACTTCTCGCAACGCTGACGGTTGAATTCCTAGAAGAGCTTCATTGAAATCACCTTGGGTTACTTCAAGTTCACTTAAGATATCAGCTGGAATGGTGTCTTCCTCTAAGTTTAATTTGGGAATAACCTTTCGTAAGGAATGCATTGCAGCCTCTTTTGCCAATTGCTCAAGATCAGCTCCCACAAAACCATGAGTTACCTCTGAAAGATCTTCTAGATTTACATCTTTAGCAAGAGGCATACCACGAGTGTGGATCAGTAGAATCTCTTCTCTACCATTTTTATTGGGAATTCCAATCTCAATTTCACGATCAAATCGTCCTCCTCTTCTTATGGCTGGGTCTAAAGCATTTACTCGATTGGTTGCCCCAATTACGACAACATCACCACGATCACTCAAACCATCCATATTTGACAAAAGTTGCGCTACTACTCGTCGTTCTACTTCTCCAGTGACTTCTGATCTTTTAGGAGCAATGGAATCAATTTCATCAATAAAAATAATACTAGGAGCATTCTCCTTTGCTTCATCAAAAAATTGTCGTATTCTCTGTTCACTTTCACCATAAAATTTTGACATAAATTCAGGGCCCGATACAGAGATGAAGTGTGAATCTGTTTCTGTGGCTACAGCCTTGGCTAGCAAGGTTTTACCTGTACCAGGAGGACCATGTAGCAATACACCTCTTGGAGGGGTAATTCCAAGTCGTTTAAAGAGCTCAGGATGACGCATTGGTAGTTCAATCATTTCACGAACTTTCTGGATTTCATCACCTAAACCTCCAATATCCTCATATCTTACTCTTTGGAAAGTTTCTTGTTGGATATCTTTGACTGGTGTTTGAGATATCATAATTCTAGTACTATCTTGCATTATTACAGCGTCACTGCTTGGAGAAATTTTTGAGACGACTAGAATAATTCGTTGATTATAAACAGGGATTACAATAAAATCCCCTTTGGTAAGAACACGACCCATTAAAAGATGTTTGATGTGATTTTCTCCACCTTGAATTCGGAGGTTTTGAATTGGTGCGAGCTCGATACGTGTAGCATTTTTGGGTTCGATTGGAGTGATCTCTATTGTGTCGTCTATACCCACTCCTGCATTACGACGAGTACTTGCATCAATCCGAGCAATTCCTGTATTACGATCTTGCGCGTATCCAGGCCAATAAATAGCGGCAGTATGACGCTTACCAATAATTTTAAGGGCATCTCCAGCAGAGATATTCATCTTTTCAGCGATTTCAGGATCAATACGAATAATACCCCGTCCCACATCACGGGTGGCAGCTTCTCTTACCTTACATTCATATTTAGTGTCATTCAACATTTATCCACTCCTTGAAATAATAATATTAAAGTACAACTTTATACTAAGGTTACTTAACATCAACTCTTGTTTTCGGAATTTTATCAACATAAGGAACTGTGATGGTCAAAATACCAGCCTTTAAGGTCGCGTTCATCTCAGGGGAACGGATAGCTCTTCGAAAGTATAGATGATGCTTGTATTCTTTGTTGAACTCTTCATTACGAGCTGAAAGCCACAACTCGTCACTAGTTGCCTCAAGGTTAATCTCATCCTTCGAAATTCCAGGTAATTCCATAGTTATTGTATATCCTTCCTGGTTACGCTTAACTCGGGTAATAGGGACACCATATCCTCTAAATCTGTCCCCCCAAGGTTTAAATGATATCCCCTTTCTAAAGAAAGGTTTCATACCAGAAAAAGTTTTACAGAAAATATGGAATGCAGGAAAATCAAAGAAAAAATTGAAATCATCGTCTTCATCGTAATTATCTGTGTTGTTCTTCATTATAATCAAATCCTTAGTCTTTGTTATACGAATTAAGTTCTAATTTAATTTATTCACAACTAGTTTATAAAACTTTTCTATATATAACCTAAAGTATTTTCCCATTTTACAACTCTTATTGAAAGATTAGAACATTCTCCATGAATATCAAATCATGTGAATAAAATAAGAATATAAAAATTGAATAAATTTGCCTCAAGAATATTTATAAGGATTTATGGCAGTATTAAAGCAGGGGGTTTCTTTAATGATAAAATTTTATAAATTATCAGCTGGAATCGCGCTGATAATCCTCTTTTCTACTACTCCTTTTTTTACCTCCCCAATGGTTCCGACAGATAGTATTTGGGCCTCTGCTTTTCGATTTGATTTAGCCAATACTAGCGATTAATTTCCTAAAAGAATATGTTCCAGGACACTGATTAAAGTCTGCTTTATATTCACAGGCATCACAGATCTTTAACATTTTTATTTTCCTTTGTCTATATAAGACTAAAAAACCAACAGAAATCCACGCTAGAAACAGGATTTTTTCAAGACCCATTGGAACACTAAAAAAAGATAATGCAAGAGTTATCGCAAAAATCACGAATATAATCCTTAGTAAATTTCTAATATTATTGTTCCCAACACCGATTAGATACAATATCACGAATGGTGTTAATAGTAAAAGGAGTACTAAGTCTAATTGGGGGTTGCTAAATAAAGTCAGGGATCTTGGAAACAATAGTAAAATTATAGATAATCCTATTGTTAAGAGAAAAGCTCCTGTACATGATTTACACAACCGTAAGGAACCCACTTTCCAAGTATGAGATGAAAAATAAGCACACTCAGGATGATGAGCTAGCATATAGTCTAGAAGAACCCGATAGAATAAATGATTAGTTAACAGTGATTTGTAGAGGGCACGAGATGACATAGTTTAATCTCTTACTATATGAGTAAGCATCTAGTTTTAATACATTGGTCTCCTGGGCGGCAGGGCTCTCGCTCTTGCTGTAGTATCCGCGGTTACCTTTATCATGGACGCAGCTTGGCCAAGACAACATATTGCTGCTCCTATTATGTCGAAAGCTAACATCAATAAAACAGCAAATATAGCTTGAGTGATCATGTAATCGCCGTCTCCTGTAAATGGCACAAACATCACAAGACTAAAAAAGAAACCAACAAATAGGATAACGCCACCTATAATCCACCAAACGCAAGAATAAACCACCCAGAGAATAGCCCCTCTGAAAGCATCGCCCCAAGACACAGATGACAACTGATATGCCTCATTTGATCTTCTTTTTTCATTAAGATATTGAAGTATTTATTTACAAAAAATGCCCCTTTAAAAGGTTTATGGCTATATCCATATTCTATCAATCAATTACTCTCTAATAGGTATTTTTACAGTTCATAAATTGTTTCTATCATGATAGATTACCTTTAGAAATGGTACAGGATGAGTTGGGAATAATTAATAACGAATTTTCAATAGAAAGACGCTGTAAATTGTTTTTACAAGAGAAGAAAGTAATCGAAGGTTGTAGAAACTATGATTTTGAGCTTTATCCCATTTTTTCTTCGAGTAAAATGAAAATCCTAATATTTTTTCTTACTGAATGCCAAAATAATTACCAATAAATGTTTCTATAATCTTACTAAATGCTTTTTCATCGTTTTTTCTAATTCCATAATAGGTCACATTAGGTTCATAGTCTAAAATCTCTGGTTCGTCAATAATCGGCGCTCCAGATCCTAATACTTCAATAAAAGTAATTAAAACGGGTAAGTTCGCATTTATTTTCCGAAGCTGCTGATAAAAAATCTGTGCTGCCTCAAAAGATTCTGGATTATCGGTTGAAAAAAGAATGATTGATCCAGCTATTTCAGAATAGTAATGTGATAACAGCTTTTCCTCAAGGTATCTACTAAGGGGTTGGACAAGATAGATTGTTAAACACCAATTTTCTATTTCTAACTGGAGAATAAAGGTATTCTCTGACTTAGATGAAGTTTTATGGAAAGTAGCCTGACGAGGATAAGTTTGAATTAATTTTTGAATTAATGGATTCACTAATTCATCAGGATGGCTGAGAATCGAAATATTAAGTAGATACTCTTTACGATTTCCATTATCGGCCATCATTAATCTTACACCAAACCACACTTTACCGTGATTGCTAGATAACTTCTATTCTTATAATTATCTTTCTTAATTTGTACACATTTTGAGAAAGCAAATAATATTAGAGTCAATTAAGTTAATTATAGCAATTCAACTGCTTTCTTAAGCCACTAAATAGAGAATCTGCACGATCAAAACGTTTAAAAATATTGGAACCTAAGTTAAATTGGTGTAACCTCCCTAAAGGAGAGAGGTAAATTTGTTATTTAGACATATGAGAAAAGAAACTTTTTCTCTCGTATTAGTTTTTACATTCATGTGTTTTTTTCTTTTTGTCATTAATATTCCCCCAGTTATCGCTTCTTCTTATGAATATACTTTTACAGACGATTTTAATAGTCTCAACAACTGGTCAAATGCTGCTATTGCTCCTTATACAGTTGGAGGAGCAATGACTACTGGAAA
>JBHLMN010000027.1:0-67304 GCA_048938105.1 Promethearchaeota archaeon | reverse complement strand
GCCCCCGTCGCTGAGAGTTCCCCAGAGACGGAAAACGCTTGTGGAGAGTTGATAAGACCTGGTACTCCCAGGCACAATCCTATGAAGCAGGAATGAGCAGCTCTTATTGCATGCAATAAAAGCATAGGTATCAAGGAACGGTAAATATGCAATCCCTGGGATAATCGATTAGTCAATCAGTAAAAACACTTATGTATATGAATTTCTCCACAGGACTCGATAACTGCAGATTAGAAGTCCTCCTACGATAAACACTATTATTGTGGGAATAACTAACGTCCCAGCTAATCCTGTAAGATCAAGAATAATTCCTTCTGGCTCTGAAGAATAATATATAACACTAGTTTCACCTTCTAATATGTAAGAAAAAACTGAAAGGACAGTAAAAAAATCAAGATACATAATTGGCTCAAAAACTTCTGCTTGACTGGTAAGGGATTGTACAACGATAGTACTCGATAGGAAAAACATAAATGCTAAAAGTCCAGCATATAACCTACGTCGGGTAAGAGAAGAAAAGACAAGAATGATACTTGAGAGAACTAATGTCAAGATTTCAGTGAAAACAATTACTCCACAAAGGACTGGGAAAGCCACAAAGATATCAACAGCACCCCCAATTCCAACAACTAACAAAATCCATTCTAAAACACATGGAAAAGTATAGAAAAGATTACCAAAAATTAGTAAAGAGCCATATTTTCCTAACAAATATTCGGATCTCTCTATTTTTGAATCATAAATCTCTGAAACTTTATACTTTAAATCATCTGAGATTAATCCTGCTCCCATCATAACTACACCGATTAACATTATAATCGAGTACCCAGTATCGAATGTAGGGTCTGTTTCATCTAGAGAAGTTATCATAACTCGGAATCGGGTGAAATCTCTCACAGTATTCCATAAATGATCCTCTAAAATCTCATTTGCTGTACTTGCTTTTAATAAATCGTCTATTCTGGCAAGAAGAAACATATTGGGGATAATTAAAATAAATATAGTGAAAACAATGAGTATTTTGAAAACTCGTGAACGGTGCCATTGATGGGACATGTTAAACCATGCAACGTTCCATATACGCCATATTCTTCCTCGATAAGTGCCCTCAAAGGAGCGAAAGCTAAATTTTCGAACATAGGCTTCATCACTCATCATTCACACCACAAAACAGGGAAATATGGACATTAGAAACTTGAAAATTATATTTATAATAGTCATAAACTCTTATTAGTATATTTAAAAGACTATGATTTGGGATGCTTCTGAACGTATCTTGCTTTTTATAGGATGATTCACTACTAAATTGAGTTCCTTAAGAAAGAATTTTATATGAAATTATGTAAAACTTCTTTTATGGGATCGATTCAGACAATAATTGAAGAATGGGATAATATTAAAGCCCCGACACCTCCAAAACTGATAGAGGTGGCTGTTGAGGCAAAATCAGCAGTATTGCTAGGACTAGATATTCAGAACTTGAACTATAATCAAGAAAAACGGCCCAGATGCGTCTCTAGCCTCCCAAAGGTTCGGAAGTTGCTTTTAAAGGAGAGAGATAACGATCTCTTTGTTGTCTACACTTTGATAAGATCCTTGAATCTTGTAGATATTCGAAAAGAAGTCAAACCTCTAGGAAATGAGCCCATTGTAAAAGCAGGGGTAGATAAATTCTACAAGACAGATTTAAAAAAGATATTAAAAGCAAGAAATATTTCGAGAGTTATAATCGTAGGAACATCCGCCCACGGAGCTGTGTTACATACTGCTACAGGGGCAGCACAGAGACAACTGGAAGTCATTGTTCCAATTGATGGTATATCTGCGAGTGAGGTTTATGCAGAACAGTATACCATATGGCACTTAGTGAATTCTCCGGGGACAAGAAGAAATGTGACATTGACGAGAAGCGATTTGATTAAAATAGTATAATTAGATGGCAATGGATTTTATTTCATATCTATAAATTTCCCTGATTTCAATAGTTCGACTGGTTTTAAATAAGGTTTACCAAGTTTTTCTGAATATTCCTCTAGGAGTTCAGTCATCTGTCTATAATTCTTTGTAGCAGATTTCATTGGGCCTGGGAAATTCATTCCTGCCAATATTGCTTCATCAATTACTTTCCAACTTTTACAAACACCTTCTTCCAAAATTCGACACCCCTCATTGGCTTGAATTGCTTTAAAGACTAATTGGTTAACAATCCCTGCTTTTTTTGAAAGATCTGGGTTCGGTCTGCCTTTTGACCAATTATAGAAGCCCTGCCCTGTTTTTTTTCCTAATTTTCCTTCAGCAATCTGTTTTCTGAGTACTTTACCAGGTTCAAAATCAGAGGATAAAGTTTCTTTATAATATTCTGCCGTATGAAATGAAACATCGCGTCCTACAAAGTCTGCTAGAACCAATGTACTCATTGGTGCTGCGGGGTCTGATATATCAGCATCTACTTGTTCCCACGGTATACCTTTCTCTTCTGCGAGATCGTAGATGTAGTCTGAATAGATTCTTCCAGGAGCCAACACACGATTCACAATAAAACCTGGATTGTCTTTTAGTACTCGTGGGACATAACGATCTCCTCTCAAGCAGGGTAAACTTTCCCCTACTTCAACACCGATGTTCATGGCCTTTTCTGAGCTCCTTTCTCCAGCTATCATCTCAATCAAACGCATTAAAGGTGCGGGATTGAAGAAATGCATTCCAATAACATTTTCAGGTTTGCCACACCCCTTAGCAATGTCTGTAATCCGAATACTTGATGTATTGGAAGCAAAAATACAATGCTCAGGAGAATTATTAATTACTTCACTACAGACTTTCTGTTTGACAACTAATTTCTCAATTATTGCTTCAATAACAAAATCAGCGTCTTGAACAGCTTCAATAAGATTAGTAGTTTTTTTCATTTTTGCCAATATGTCTGTAGCTTTCATTCTTTCAGGTAGTTTTCCTTTTTCCTCGAGCTTATTCAATCCTTTCTCGATGTAGGAGATAGCATCTTCAATAATTTTATCTTCAATATCCACCAAGATGACGCTGTACCCAGCCATTAAACAAACTTGAGCAATACCCTTTCCCATTGCTCCGACACCAACAACGACAATATTATTTACTTTTTCCATTCAAACCACCTAGATTTGTTTAGCCGTATTATCTACCAGAAAAAATATTTTGGTTTTGGATACTTCTTTTTTTGTTAGTACTCTGAAAACTTATATTTTTCTTATGAATTTATCGAAAAATATCTTTAAATCAAGAAGAGATAGAAAAATGGAATTAAAAACTCTTTTTAGTCCCGAAAAAATCGGAAAAATTCTAATTAAAAATCGAATTATAAGATCAGCAACAGCTGAGAATATGGCAGAGGCTGGACACCCGAGTAAGAATCTTATTAACCTTTATACTGGTTTATCAAAAGGTGGAGTCGGAATGATTATTACAGGAGCGATTGCAGTTGATCCTTCGAGCACCCTGACGAAGAATGCTAGCTGTCTCTACAATGATGAATTTATTGTAAGTCATAAGAAGTTAGTTGATGTAGTTCATGATTACGATGTTAAAATATGCGCTCAAATCGTTCACGCAGGCCGTCAAAGCGGGAATAGGAGACTTGAAGCAGTCGCGCCATCATCAATTCCATACCCTATAACAGGACGAGTTCCACGAACATTGACTACGGAAGAAATTAAGACTGATATCATCAAATTATTTGTAGAATGTGGGCGGAGGGCTTTTGAGAGCGGATATGACATGGTACAATTACACGCTGCTCACGGATATTTGTTGGGGAGTTTTTTAACTCCTTTTATTAATAAGCGGACTGATGAATTTGGAGGAAGTATTCCAAATCGCACCAAAATTTTAATAGACATTTTCAATGGCCTGAAAGACGAAGTAGGGAAGGAATTTCCGATAATTATTAAATTACAAACACATGATGGGGATTTAGCTGGTGGCTTATCTTTGGATGAAGGAAAAGAAATAGCTAAGGTTGTATCAGAAACAGGTTTTGATGCAATCGAACCTAGTGGTGGAAGTGGTGATCTTGTAGATACTGATAAATTCTTTCCTAGTATTATAATCAAATCCCCTGAAGATGAAAACTATTTTTTACCCGTTGCTGAAGAAATACGAAAGATTACAAATAATTGTACAATTATCCTTATGGGGGGGATTAGAAATCCTTTATCAGCAGAGAGATTTATCCAAGAGGGGATAGCTAATTTTATATCGATAAGTAGGCCATTAATTTACGAACCCGATCTTCCTAACCGATGGAAGAGTGGCGATCTCTCTCCAGCCTTATGTGTGAGCTGCAATTCTTGTTATGAAACCATACGCGGTACAGATACTCTAGAATGTCCTATTAAATAAAAGAATCATTTATTAAAATCCTAATCCCTTCTTTTTAGCTATTTTTCGAGATTGGGAACGTTCATCTTTTTATTCACGACTAGTAATAGTCATTCATGTCGTTTGCGTTCTCTATCGGGAATAAGAAACATATAAATCAGTTAGGAAATGGAAATTAGCAATATTAGCAGAATAACTGTTTCTAGTGTTTTTCGACATAAACATCTCAGATATAAAAGTCATTTTATTCTTCTGAAGGTTTTGGTTGTATAAAAACTTTTTTTTTTGCTAATAATTATTTAAGACACTACTTTTCGAAATTGAAAACATTTTCTTTTTTATTTTTAAGTAAAAATGATTATATAAGTGGATTGGATTATCCATGGATCAGAACAGACAAACCAATCATTTAGCTGATGAAACAAGTCCATATCTTCATCAACATATGTATAATCCTGTTGAATGGTATTCCTGGGAAGAAGGATTGACGAAAGCAAAACAATTAAACAAACCACTGCTTATTTCAATAGGCTACGCTGCGTGTCATTGGTGCCATGTTATGGAAAGGGAATCATTTGAGGATTTAGAAACTGCCGCGCTAATGAATAAGCTATTCATAAATATAAAAGTAGACAGAGAAGAACGACCAGATCTAGACTCATTTTATCAGAAAGCAGTTTCTCTATTAACTGGGAGAGGTGGAGGATGGCCTCTTACTGTTTTCGCTACTCCAACTGGGGATGCTTTTGCTGGAGGAACCTATTTTCCCAAATCTGCTACTTATGGTCTTCCGAGTTTCAAACAAGTCATTCAATCCGTTTCAAGTGAATATCATAAGAATCCTCAACAGATTCAAGAAATAACTCAACAAGTTCTCTTAAATCTCAAATCTCAATCTTCTGTACAAGCTATTAACGATGTTTCAATGTTAAGTGACATACTCGATTCATCATTGATCCGATTAACAGATCAAGTTGACAATATCTTTGGAGGATTCGGTTTCCAACAAAAATTTCCTCAGGTTAGTGATCTTCGTTTTTTACTTTTATCCTATTATCGTCGGCAAAAAAATCGTGAGCTACTCAAACCTGTTACCTTAACTCTTTATAATATGGCAGCTGGAGGGATTTATGACCACTTAGGCTATGGTTTTCATAGGTATTCCGTTGATAGGAAATGGTTAATCCCTCATTTCGAGAAAATGCTCTATGATAACGCACAGCTGATTTTACTCTATCTAGAGGCTTATCAAGCAACGCAGAATCAAGGATATGCTGAAATAGTGCGAGAAATAATTGAATATTTAAACAGGGAAATGGTTCATCCAGAGTATGGTGGATTCTATTCTTCTCAAGATGCTGATTCTGAGGGTATTGAGGGGAAATTCTTTGTTTGGACGCTGGATGAAATTAAAAATATCCTAGGTGATAAAGATGGAAATAAATTCAGTACCTATTACGGAGTAACGAAAGACGGTAACTTTGAAAATGGATATTCCGTCCTCCATGAAACACCAGAGTTATCTTCAGCTATTCAAAAGGATATAACTTGGAATGAAGTTAAACAACTCAAGTATAGACTGTTCTCACACCGGGAAAAACGTGAAAAACCAATCTTAAATGACAATATAATAGTAGCTTGGAATGCATTGACCATACATGCGTTAACCAAAGCATCTTTTATACTGAATGAACCCACATATTTAGTTTCAGCTGAAAAAGCAGCTAATTTCATTCTCACTCGTTTACGAGAAGACTCAGGAAGATTATATCGCAATTTTCGGGACAAAGTAAAATCCTTGGCTTTTGCAGAAGATTATGCTCTTATGATATACGCACTATTGGAGCTCTTCTCAAAATCTGGAAAGAAAATCTATTTAGATGAAGCAATCCAGTTGCAAACCATTTATGACAAGGAATTCTGGGATTCAGACAATAATGGATATTTTTTTTAGTGGAAGTTGGCAAGAGGACTTAGCTGTCCCAGAAAAGCCAGTAATTACTTTTTCTCTTCCTAGTGCAAATGCAATAAGCCTTGAGAATCTTCTTAGATTGTATCATTATACAGGTAATAATAACTACTTAGAAAGAGCTGAAAAACAGGTTTATTTCTTAATTGGTTGGTTTCAAGAACATGGTTACTTAAGCGGTGATACTCTTATTGCTTTGGATATGTTTTTCAATAAACCTATAGAAATAATCTCTTTCAACAGTAGGGAGCTCACTAATTCTGATTCTTCAGAGAAATATCTACGCACCACATTTCTACCTCAAGCAGTCTTTCTCCAGGTGAATGTCAATACTATTAATGACATAAAGAGCCTACCCCTGATTGAACAAAGACTTAAAGCACAGGATAATCAAGACTGGTTTGATGGTACTTCGTTCATCTGTAAAAATTTCACATGTTCTCTCCCTTTAAAAACTGGAACTGAAATCGATCAATACTTAAATAATAAAAAATAATATCCAAGTTAATGTAAGTAAACTACGATCTAATTGCCACTTTAGGAAGACTAAAGTAAAATTGACTTCCCCTCCCCTCTGATGTTACCCAGATTCTCCCGTTGTGCCCTTCAATAATATTCTTAGAAATGAATAATCCTAGGCCTAATCCTTTGACATCTACTGTTGATTGAATCTGTCCTTTAAATGGATCAAAAACAGTCTTCATAGTCTCTTCATCAATACCAACGCCTTGATCGGTTACAGAGACAATGTATCTATTTTTCGTTTCTTGTAGTCGAACTACAATTTCTCCCTTTACTGAATACTTAATTGCATTTTCTAGAAGATTTCGAATAACTTGAGAAATGCGAACTGGATCCATTTTAAGAAAACAGTTATGGATGTTGGCTGTCTCAAACGAGATAGACAATCCTTTTTGTTCTACCAAACCTTTCATATCGTTGATAGTGTTATTAAGAACATTAACCAAGTCAGCTTTTTCAAAATGAAAATCAAACACATCTCTCCTTATTGCAGAGAAGTCGTAGATATTGACTAATGAGCGTTCTATTCGTTCAATATTTCGTTTTATTGCTTTAAAGCTTTTTTCTCGTGTGTGAGAGGTCATCTGATTGTTAGTTTCATCAGAAGCAAGTAAATCAAAATGGCCTTTAATCACTGCGATCGGTGTACGCATCTCGTGCGATGAAATATCAATTATCTGAGTTTTTAATCGATCAACTTCTCTCAAATCGTCTAGCTGACTCTCGATGATTCGTAATGACACTTCTCTCAGATGTTCACGAGTTTTTGTAATTGCAATGAAAAACAAAAAAACACCTGCAGACATCATGATGACTATTAAAAAAATTATTTCAGGCATAGAAATAGTTAAGAGTTGTAAGTATGATCCTATACTGATAAACACGATTCCTATTCCTAAAAACCTTAGATTTTTCCGTCTCATTAATAAGCGATCTTGTACAGGAAATAATTTTTCACGAGCTGTTTTTGATAACGTAATGGATCCGAGTATTGAGCCTATTACGGTACCTCCAATGGCAAGTACATTATAAAGAAATATTTCTTCAATACCTGTCGTTATTAATATTAAACCTACTACTACAACTCCCAAGATGATGAATAAACTAATAATAAAAATCATTTGAAAAAGAAGTATTTTTTCTTGGGTTTCCAAGAATAAGAACAGAGTATAGAATATCAAACAAAGAAAGACAGTTACACTCAAAAGAAAATCTAAGAAGCCCTCAATATATGGATAGACAAATATCTGATGGGCATCAAAGGAATAATAAAGATAATTACTAAAGAAAAAAAGAGAAAGCGATAAAAATGTTAAAATCAAAGCGTTATTCTTATTTGTGCGGAGATTAGGATTTTCAATGAGATATATGATGATAATTACAATGAATATGGAACATAATGTCGTATTAAAGGCATTAATGAATTCTAGTATTAAGAAATGCTCCATGCTAACGATCTCAGTTCACCATTTGGTGTTGCATTATTGGTTAAATTCATTTAGTTAAGTAAAAAAGGCCTCTTCATCTTAATATGAGAAACCGAAAGATTAAATCGATCTTATTTAGAGAGTCATGATTTCGTGAATTTAAATTCACTTCAAGTATTTTTAAAGATTCTTGAATTAACAGAAGCTCCTTGGGAAAAGAATTTAGTTGTTTTCTATTGAATAGAAATAATCGCGCTAATTGGCAATTTGATCGGTAATCAGGTCATCTATAGCCTAGAAAAATAACTAATTTAGACTTTACATATATAAGTCGCCACCACATCCAATCTAACCAATCTGCGAATTGATCAATGATTGGAACACCCCCAATTCTCTCAATAATGAATGCAAACAAAATTGTTCCAAAAAAACCAATAACTTTAGTAGAAACATCATGTGCCCAGTAAAATGCTTGATTAGGATCCATTTGAAACTGCATAATTAGAACATAAACACACCATAAGTGGAATGTAATCCGTAGAGCATTCCCAATAAAGAGTACGGTAAGAAATGCAAGAATAGCCCGAATTTTCGCAATCTTTGGGGCTTCTGTTACAATAATAATACCAGTTAGTAATCCTCCTGCTTGCATTCCTGTACATGCTTTGACAATCCAGTAATCTCCGTCTGGAATGGGGTCTGGGTATGGAATTCTAATGCCTGGAGTGTGGACTGTAGCTTCTAAAAAAGGAAAGGATCCCCCTCGTAAAGATTCAGGGACTACAGTGTTGGGATCCATAGTGGGGATGAGGATGTTTTCTATTCCTAGGAGGTTCAGTAAATTGTGAATAATATCACGAGTGGGAATCTCAATGAAAACCCAATCAGGCACAGTATAGAAGAGAAATGTTATCACAGAAGCAAAAAAGAGAGTTGTAATCATGATTCTGTCATTATGAAATCTTTTATTCGATTTTGATGAGTTTTCATTCTTAGATTCTTGGATTCTAAATTGAATATCTTGATCTTCAACCATTATCTTATCCTCTAATTTAAATCAATTTATTCCTCATATATGAAAATATCTTCAATTTTACAGTTAAATACTTGTGCTAGCTTAAATGCCAGAGTAAGAGAAGGATTATATTTTTCTTTTTCGATTGCTGAAATAGTCTGTCTACTTATATTTAATTTATCTGCAACATCTTGTTGTGTCCAATCGTTTTCTGCTCGAAATACTTTCAAACGGTTTTTTATCCTCATCACCGCAATTATTACGATAAGAAGTATTGTTGAAAAACTTCAACCACAAGAAAAACAATTAGAAATGTATTTGCTACAATAACGAATGTGTCTAGGGCACTAATAGTATTACCAGTGAAAATTTCGAATATTGCTATT
This sequence comes from Promethearchaeota archaeon, assembly GCA_048938105.1. Taxonomy (GTDB): domain Archaea; phylum Asgardarchaeota; class Heimdallarchaeia; order Hodarchaeales; family Hodarchaeaceae; genus Hodarchaeum. The sequence continues at coordinate 57,629 of JBHLMN010000027.1, read as the reverse complement.
TGTGGAAGCATAATTACCCCTGCAATGGCTGAAATCAAATATGCTTGTTCTGTTAGCATCTCAATTCTTTCATCATCAAGTCTTTTTTTCTGATATTTAACCTCATAAAATTTGAAAGCAATAAACACAAAACCAATTCCAGAAAGAACGGTAGAAGATATGAAAATATTATTATTTTGAGTGATAAACGCCCAAATGGCGACTCCTCCAAATTCCAAGAAAATCAATACAGAAATACCTAATTCTGCTTTCCATCGTTTAGTAAAAGTCATAATTACATACTCCTTCAGCTAGTTTCGAAAATACTCTTGGCCACATTCGCTTGCGTTTTGCAATTTGTACTTGCATTTTGATTTAAAAATCTTTGGAATAGACTCCTACCAGTACACTATTTCACTTTCTACTCTTTATTACGTAAAAAAAGACCAATTCTTATGAGGATGGGAACACATAATCCCATTAATAAGATTGTTGCGTAAAACATAAACTGGATATATATCTCAAATGACGAAACGTAATTATACTTTGGTTTTGATAAGAGAGGGGCTATACTATCAATGGATATATTATTAGTAGAAATCTTATAAGGACTACTAATATTATCGTCTTAAAGAAAATGGCGATACTATGGCAGAAAATGATACATTCTTTTATCGAATTCCAGCAGTTTGGAAAAAGCTTGTAGTAATTTTATTTTTGCTATTTTTCTTTAATATTGGTTTTATCATCTTTTATCCAGAGATCTATACCGACATTAGGTATTTAGCGATTTTTATAGTGTTTCATTTTTTTTTGGATGCGGACATTCTTATCCGTCCTTTATTCTATCAGAAGGGTAAGAAAGACCTTAGTTCCTGTACCACCATAATTATAATCTTGCTTGATTTTACAGCTCCTTTATGGACTATGGTTCCATATTTAGAGTATATTATTCTTATTCAATCATATTTCCCTCCAGAATCATTGGCAATGGTCATAATATGGACTCTTGGTATTTGTTTTATGGTTATTGGTGGGATAATCACATTGATAAGTCGTGTCACTTTAGGACGTTTTGGTACGCCAATGGTTGTTACCTCTGAACAACATAAGCTCATTACGCGTCGAACATATCGCTATATACGCCATCCGATTTATTTAGGCACGATGTTTCTTATGATCGGGTATCCTTTGGCATTTTGCAGTTTTGGTAGCACAATTATCATACTCATCTTAGTTATTAGATTTCATGCTATGCGTATTAAAGTAGAAGAAAAACAATTAATCGAACTCTTTGGAGATGAATATAGAGATTATATGAAACATACCAAGCGATTAATTCCGTTTATTTATTAATCTTCAATATTACTCAAAAATACCGTTTCTAGTAATTAGACTTAAGTAGTGGCTTTTGATAGATAACTTGGTAACGATCTTATCTCTTCTTTATTATGTAAAACAAGCCAATAAGAATGAACATGAAAAAACCTAATCCCATTAATAAGATTGTTGCGTAAAACATAAACCGGATATATATCTCAAATGACGAAACATAATTATGTTTTGGCTTTGGCAAGAGAGGGGATGTGTGGTCAATAATTTTGTATGTACCTGTAGCGTTTGTGGCGTTAGTTCCCCACGTGCTCAATGTGATCCTCCACGTTTGAAATTGATCCTGATAAGTTCCTTCATTCGTGATTTCGTCTGTAATATCATCACTTATCATGGTATGAATAAGTAATAGGGGCCCTCCTGTAACCAGCTCAATATCCACCGTTACTTTTCGACTCCACTGTTCATAAATAATTTGATCTTCGGTAGCTGCTAATGAAAACCTTCCTTCTGTTACTGAATATGGCAGGGGAGCGAAATAAATTAAATTTATTGCTAAGAAATATAATATAATTAAGAAAAAAAGGATTAAGCTAATTCTTATCTTTTTTTGAATATTCATCTTTCAATTCCTTGATTTATATACAGCATGTATTTATTAAGAATTAATCACTTATATAGTTAATTTTAGGTGAAAGAGAAAACTAAAGAAGATATTATGGTGGAATCTAAAGGACTATTTAAAGTGAAAACCCGATGACGTTTAAAATTTCATCAAATATTTCAATCGAAGACATTCCTTCTCTTTTACAGAATGATTATTCCCTCTACCAAAATAGAATTGCTCCTATTATCTCTAGTAACCAATATAAACAATGGCTTTCAACAAAAGGGGTACACACAGTTGTAGCTCGTAAAGATAAAAAAATAATTGGTCAGCTGTGGGCACATCCATTAGAAATTTTCAGAAACAATGAACCAATCAATTTACCGTTTTTCTGGGTTCATAACATAAAGGTTGATCCAGCTTGGCAAAATAAAGGGATTTACAAACAAATGGCAGCTTATTTTCAGAAAGAATGTGTTTCTAATAAAGCCCAAAACCTCTTCTTAATCAATGCAACAAATACTAAAATGCTGAATAATGCCAGAAAAACAGAGTTATATCCTGTTCTGAGTGTTTCAACAACCATTCTCTTTCGCTACTTTTTTTTTACAAGAACTAAACAATGTATCCTTATGAAAATTATAAAATCACGTTTTCCCCCAAAATTTTGGATGGATTTTGTATTTAAGGAACAGAAGTATTGGGTACCTCAACTTTCTTGGGATAACCGTCCAGTATGGTTCTCTTTCTATTTCAGGAACCGATTAATGTGCATTCTTCAAGTAACGCAACCAATTCATCTAGTACAGGGTAGAAAAATTAATAAATTTTCTGTCTTATTACGTACTGGCCAAATACGGTATTTTTCTATATTTAATCATCTTTTAAAGGTTCACCCATCAATAGTTCGATCTATATTCACTTCAATATTCCGTATCCTTCCTCAAACTAATGTGTTAATTTCTACTTTGAATCCTGTCTATTTGGCAAAACTATTGTCTTTCCCTCGCTTATTAATTCCATCGCAAAAATTTATCTTATATTCAAATAATAAAGATCCCAAATTGATCCAAATGAATCTAGATTTCCAAACTTCATTTATTAAGTTTGATTATAGGAACCAAGAAGAGATATGACCTTTTTTCTTTATCACGATCAAAAGAGGATTTTCAGGATCCTCTCATTCATCTTTACTGGATTAAATGGTCTGGCGGGATTACTGGGTATCTACTTCGCGATTATCGGAGATATTTTTTGGCCACTTAGGTTGATAATAATTGGAGCAGGGTTTGACTTTTTGGACGGATTCTTTGCCAGAAAAACTGAACAACACTCAAATATAGGAGTATATATGGACAGTTTTGCTGATGCAATTACCTATATATTAGTCCCATCATTTATCTTGATTTTTATTAAACAAAATGGTCAACTAGAATTTATAATTCCGATTGCTTTGGTCTACATTGTGTGCGGTTGTTATAGGCTTATTCGCTTTGTGAGGCACCAAACAGGCGTTTATTTTGAAGGGCTACCAGCATCTATTGCAGCGTTGATTATTGGATCTTTAAATGTTCTTATTTCAGCCAGTCCTCCAGAACTTACATTTCTTCTTAACAAAGGAATCCATATTGGCTTTATTGTAATTTGTATAAGCCTCCTAATGATAACCCACTTAAAGTACCCCTCCCATGTGTCTTACTCTACATTCTACAAAATTTTCCGAGGAATAGGTTATATCACAATATTAATGTTTGTCTTTTTATCAAATTTCTGGACAGGTTTAGGTGTTTTCTTGTTTTTTTTGTTTTATACACTAGCTGGGCCATATTATATGAGAACAATGAAGCTAAATCTTTGAAAATACAGCTTATTAGCTGTAAAAGACCAAAAAAGTGTCACATTAGTTATCCCTGATGTAAAAAACCCTGAAAAATTGAAATAAACCTTTACTTATTATATAATTAGTCCTCAACAATAAGATTACTGTTATCTATTGAAGATATTAAAGAAATGAAACATTCTAATGGAAAAATTTAGTTTAATATACAGTATTATGAACGACACTAAATGAAAATCAAATATTTTAAAGTGATTTTAGAAGTTGAAAATTCTGAGATTTTTATATTAATTTTGAGTGAGTTGAGTGTAACTTATGATTCATTTTCGTCCTGCGACGCAAGATGACTCAGAATTCCTTTTTCAGCTTAAGAAGCAAACATTAAAGGAATACATTACGATTATTTGGGGGTGGGATGAAGAAGTTCAACGTAACTTCCATCAAAAGAACTTTAAACCAGAAAAATATTGCATCATACAAGAAGATGGACAGGATATTGGTTGTTTTTCTGTTGAGGAGCATCCAGACAAATTTTTCCTTAATATTATCGAAATCATACCCAAGTATCAAAATAAGCGTATCGGTAGTTCATTGATCCGAGATCTAATCAATAAAGGCTTACAAGAGAAGAAAAATGTTGAATTACAAGTCTTTAAGGTGAATCAAAAAGCCTTCGGATTGTACAAGTCATTGGGATTTATTTTAAAGAGTGAAACTGACACTCATTATCAAATGATTTACTACTCAAATAAAACATTAAAGGAGTAATAAATAATCTCTACTTGTTTATTCTTTATTGTAGGATTAGTTAAAAATGTTAACATGTTCAGAAGTTCATGACTTCCGAAAATTCAGTAAACAAGTCTTAAGATCGTAGGAGAGACTTTCGTGACTGACCCGCCTTTCGAAACACGTGCTAATATGGAACAATTCCTATTAGAATCACTTAATGAGATAATATCCCTTCTAAAATCTATCGATCACCCTCAACGGATGCGAATTCTAACTATGCTGATTGATCAACCTAAGACATTCAAGTACTTAATGAAAAAAACTGGTCTTCAAAAAAGTGCTTTAAGTAATCATCTTAGCATCTTGAGTAATAAGAATTTGATACAAAAGATAGATCGTGGGCAATACAGACTTACTGAAGATGGCGAGGATATTATTCAACATATTGCTCAAGGTTATTTAGAGATGAAAGTTCGCGAACAGGAAAGGTTGGAAATAATACAACGTCTTATTGGAAAATATACAACCTATGGAGATGAAGTCATGAATGATGAACCAAAAATAGCAACCGATTTAGATGTACGAATAGCCACTCTCGAACCGATGCGAGTAGCTAGTGTACGAGTTATAAGTAAAAGTCCAGAAAATGATGCTTGGGAAAAGATGCGATCTTGGGCAAATGAAAAAGGACTGTTGGATGATCACGAAAAATATCCTGTCTTCGGCTTCAACAATCCAGATCCCTCCCCTGATAAAGCAGAGTATGGGTATGAATTTTGGATTAAAATCGACTCCGAGATCCAACCTGAGGGGGATATTAACGTGAAAGAGTTTAAAGGAGGATTATACGCCGTCACAACAACTAGATTAATTATTGATCCTGAATTGAATATAATCCCTGCTTGGAAAAAACTTGCTACATGGGTAAAGAAATCAAGTAAATATGATTTTGGAGCTCATCAGTTTCTAGAAAAACCCCTCAACCCTAAGGCATCTCCTGAAGATTTAGCTCTCGATCTTTACTGTCCCATTAAAGAGGTATGATCCATTTCTGAAGAAGTTACTGCATTAAATAAACAGATGAGCTTTGACATTGGAAGAAATAAAACCTCAAGAAACTCCGATAGAAAAGTCGTTGAAGTATCAACATCTACGAGCTTATCTTATAAATGCAAAAAAGATTCGAGAAACATGGAAGAGCTTTTCAAAAGATTCCGACAAATAGCATTGAAAAGGATTAATATTATTCTTTAATTAAAAGTAGATACAACATATGAACTAATTCGACTCATTTATCTAGTTATTTTTAAAAGAAATCTGATAAAATAGGCTAAACTTAAAATTATCAGTCCTAAGAAAAGCAAGATCAGGATTATAGGAATTTCTGTCATTTATTTCTTCCACCTTCTTTTTTAAGCTATCTAGTGATCTTTCTAAGAAATCTCATGAAGATCATTATAAAAAAACCGAGAATGAGTACTCCAAATACCAAAATACTGACTAATAAATACAATTCAGTATTTTCCATACTAAAATTTCACCTGGGAAGACATGATAATGTTCGAACTAATAAGGTCTTTGTAATCTCTCTAACTTCTTATCTAATTCCTCTAATTTGGATTCCATTCCTTTTAATCTTGTACTCATCAAAGTTTTAATCTCTCTTAATTCAGAGACTATTTGGTAAGGTACGGATTCACTAGGTTCTTCCTCATCTTTAGGAACGGTAGTTCCATAGGCAGCTTGAAATTGCCGTAATTGAGTGAGAATGTAATCTCTCACCTCCCTGTAAACTTTGATGCCTTCTAATTTCTCCTCTGCAGTCTCATCAAGAGAATACCCCTTTCCACCTGCTGTTTGAATTTCAATAGTACCAATCCCAAATAATCGGTCGAAGGGGCCAGTCTTCATGTTAATATTTGTCACTGTTCGATAAGGTACATGCTTTTCAGATTTATTAATCAATCCTTTGTGAACAACAATCTCATGACCGTGAACGATAAATAACATGGATTTTATATATAATCGCATACCTAACACATAAAAAACGGTGATTCCAAACCAGATTGCCATGTAGATGACACCCATCCAAAGAAAAGTTTGATATAATATTTCTCTCTGCGGATCTGCAAGTTCAGAACCCAACCACAAACCAAACATAGTGAAAATAATTAACAAAGCAGTTGTGAAAATGATAAACACTAAGACATATAATAAATAATTTTTCCAGAGAAGATTCCTACTTGGACGAATAATTCTTGGTTTTCCAGGTGGAGGTGGGATGTCAGATCCCTTGATTATTTTGACTTCATTCATTCTTCTTTCTTTCCTTGTTTTTCTCTCTCAACAATTTCATCAAATGTATCTTCAAATTTCTCTCGTGTTAGTTTACCATTGGTCAATTCATCAAGTCCATGCTCCTTTCGAATAAGATTCAGAATTTCATCGCATTGAACCTGACATTTAATATTACATACATGTTCTTGCCATAGAATAAATCCTTCTTCCAAAGAATAAAGGATGTAAACTTTTCTATCAATTCTAAAATCGTGCCCATAAAGAATGCCATTCCTTTGAAGTATTTCTAATCTTGCTTCTTCTTCCTTGTCTTGAATGGAACGATCTAAACGTGATGTGTCAGCTAGTTGTTCCAGGCCTTGACGGATTTTTTTTAGACCAACTGACTTGAATTTAGAGATAGTTCGGACATCTACTTCATTTTGAAATCGTTGATCTTTTTTCTTTTTCCTCTCTCTTTCTGCTTTTAAGATAGTGGCAATATCTTCGAAATTGACATGAGGATTTATGAAGACTTCCCTTATTACGATTTTTTCTGAATCTGATAATTGAGTAGTCATCATTAATCCTCGTGATGATTTATGTTACTAATACTTACTCACAGAGAATTTCACTTATAAACATTTAACAAGTAGATCAACAAATTTTACTAAATGTCGTTACCAATAAGTATTCACATACTCATTTTCAATAAACCTATATAAATCTTTTGTTTCTATAAAATAAGGATTAATATCCATTTTTCTTCTAATAAACAATCTTTAAAGTATATAACCTTTTGAAATATATTCCATACCCCTCTTTTTTTAACTTTTCCTAAATATAAACATTTATAAATATGTTACTAAAAAATAGTAACCAGAAGAAAAATTGGTAACGGAAATTAACAAACGCATTTTAGGTAGTTACTAATTTGAAAGGAGCATAGAAATTGCTTAATCAAGAAATAAAAGAAAAAACTCACATAAAAATGGATAAAGAGTTTGAACAGCTTCAAGCGCTGCAAACTCTAGGAATTGTTTGGCTCTGTCTAGGAGCTACTAATCCACTGTTCTTTATACTCGGATTAGTGTTCATAATTTCTTCTGTAGCTAAATCTAAGCGAATAAAGAACATATCGATAGATGGAGGTATAGGATAATGGCATGGATAGCTGCAGCTGCCGCAGCATGCGCTGAAGATGGAAGACGGCGTAAAAAACCAGGTAAGTTGGTGGTCTTGATTACTATCTTAAGCCTCGTAATGGGACTTTTTGTACCTCTAGCACTCATCCTCGGGATGTATAGTGATAGTTCAATGACAATTTTTCTACTAATATTCATCTTTATGATTGGAATAATAGTTATAGTTGCAGTTGGTTTCACTGAAACTCTGGATCAAAATGAAGGAACTCAGGATGATTCCTCCCATCGAAATTCAAATTTAATTTCTCATCATATAAGACAGAGACCAAGAAGAACTCCCTATTGCAAAAATGAAACTAGAAATGACTATTATTGGGGATCAGAGCCAAAGTCTTCCTCGTTTTTCTGTATGAATTGTGGAACAGAATTAGAACCAGATGATCGATTTTGTGCCTCCTGTGGGTGGAGGGTAAATTGAGATCAAATTAAAGGTGTAATAAATGCAATTACAAGAAATAATAGCTGAAACAAAACAAAAAAGAAAGGTTCTTATCCGTACGGATAAGTTATCTAAGTATTATGGGAAAGAGATCAGAGCTGTTGATGAGCTTGATCTTGAAGTTTATGAGGGTGAAACTTTTGGACTCCTTGGACCAAATGGTGCTGGGAAAACTACGACCGTTCGCCTCTTAAACTGTATTCTGAAACCAACTAGTGGTACTGCTGATGTAAATGGGTTTAATATCTTGAAAGACTCAATTAAAGTAAAAACCATCACTGGCCTGTTGGCTGAGTCACCAGGGTTATACGAAAAGCTCAGTGCTTATGAGTTTCTCGAATTCATGGGAGCCTTGTATAACATTAAAGGAAACATTCTAAAAGAGCGGATTAAAGAGCTTTTGAAACTTTTTGGTCTGACTGATAGGAAAGATTATCTCCTCGAAGGTTTTAGTTCGGGAATGAAACAGAAAGTATTAATTGCCGCAGCGTTGATTCACGATCCTTCGATCATATTTTTTGATGAACCCACAGCAGCCTTGGATCCTCGTGCTGCTCATATGGTTAAAGATTTAATTAAAGGGTTAGCAGATCAGCTTGGAAGGACTATTGTTATATGTAGTCATATGCTTCCCATCGTAGAGGAGCTTTGCGATCGAATTGGTATAATTAACCAAGGTCGACTCGTTGCAGTGGGTACAGTAGACGAGATCATTACTCAAGCAGGAACAAAAACATTAGAAGAAGCTTTTATAGCCTTAACTGGAGGCATTGATGAAAAAGAACTCCTAGCTTGGAGGAACCACAGTTGATTTCTCTTCGAAGGACCACTTGGTTATCGATTGCAAAAACTGAATATCGGGTATCTACAAGCCGTATTCGTGAAATCAGGCCTTATCTCCCCTATATTTTAATTGGGGGATTAGCAATTTATACCTTATTCATTGCCCCCTATATCATTGATGCTTTTGTCGATGAATTGCATGAATTATTACTTTCAGCAGTAGCTGTTGCTCTCATTGATGTCTTCTTTTTTGTATTCTTTGTCATGTTCGCTTCCCTACCAGTTGCATCCACTATACAGGATATTAAAACAGAACATATAGAGATCTATTTGTCTTCCCCTGTCCAACCTAGTGATATCTTGATAGGTGAGTTCTTAGGAAAAATCCCCTTCTATGCTACATTTGCAGCAATCATTGGTGGGACTTTTACTGCAGCCCTTTTCCCACTTGATTTAGACATATCTCAGATTTTTATTATCGTTGCTGTCTTCATTATTCTCTTTTTAGCAGCTACTTGGGTAGGAACAATGATTGGTGTTCTCTTACGATCAATTCTAATGAAAACGGCTCGTGGAAGAGACATTGGAAAAGGACTAGCAATCATTGTTATTATACCATTAGTTGCTGTCATATATCTAGTAATAGGTGGGTACTATGAAGTTCTTAAAGATCCTCAAAATGCACAACTTGTAAAGGATCTTTTTGGATACTTTCCATGGGGATGGGGTTCAGAGATCATTGTTACATTTGCACAAAATCCTGGAGATATCCTAGCTACTGAATTCACAACAATCTTACAATTTAGTGCATTAGTTACTTTCTTCTGTGCTTCTCTCTTGATTGGTGGAATTATAGCAAATCGAGTTTACAACCTCGAACCAACATCTTTTAGCCCATCTAAGTCAAAAACGGATAGCTTATTCTATAACTCCATCAAAAAACTTGGTGGTGGTGGATCCTCTGGTCTTCTTCTTTCTTCAGGATTTAAGAGCTATTTCCGCAAAGCAAAAAATATTGCATGGATAATCTATGGTGTGGGATTAATTGTAGTAATGAATATCTTTCTTTCTCAGCCTGATGATCCAGAGAGTGCTTTTGTCATGTCTTTATTCATAGGGCCTCTCCTGGCAGCTTTTGTTACTTCCGATATTAGTCTTCAGGGTAAAGAAAATTTATTACTCTATAAACAAACCCCTACAGGAACAGGAAAGTATCTTAGAATTAAATTGAACCAATATCTTCTAACTATTCTTCCTATTGTATTTGTAGTTGAAACCACAATTAACTTGCTTGTCCCAGATATAATCTTAGAACAATTGTTTCTTAATGTTATTTTGACACTTTTAATTGCTGCAGCATCAATAACTTTCACTCTCGGTTTGTTTCTAGTAAACCCCGCATTCACAGATAAGAGTGGTGAATTCATGATAAATATCCAAATTTGTGTATTTGGTGTCATGATTCCATTCTTTGTTTTATTGATCCCCCTAGATCAGATTCTCTGGGATCTCTTTGCTATCGCAGATGCACTATATCCTGTTGCAGTAATTTATACTGCTTTACAATGGGTCTTTGGAATAACAATGTTGTCGCTTGGAGCAAAGAAACTCGGTAACATGGAATAGAATCTAATCTCACTTTTCCCTCTTTTTTACTAAAAATTGTGGTGAAATAAATGAATAAAACGTTGAGAATTATCTTAATTGGCTTTTTTATTTTTACATTTATTGGTCAAGTAATCCTTTGGATGTACTTTGACGCAATGAAATCTGCTTTCGACCAAGGAATGTCTATCAGAGGAGCTGATGTTGTTTTCTTTGTAACAGATGGATATTCAGAAACTGATTTTCAAGGAGTAAAAGAATATCTGGATAAATGGCACGGAACCATAATTGTCTCAGGCTTATCTGATAATCATACAACAACAGAAAGTTCGATCATGACTGATATCCTTATTTCGGACATTGATGATATAACTCACTACGATGCATTAGTCATTCCTGGAGGAGAAAAAATCTCAAGTCTTACTGACGATCAACATGTAGGACGTCTTCTTAACGATGCAAATGAACAGGGACTAGTAATTGCAGGAATAGGTAATGGAACACTTGTTCAAGCTAAAACAGGTATAATCAGTGGTAAAAAGTTCACTACTCACAGTTCAATTGTTACTAATCTGACAACAGCAGGCGGAATCTATATTGATGGAGCCACTGTTGTTACTGATGGTACTATCATTACTGCATCCCCTCCAAACTACAAGGAATTCTCATATGCCATTGCAAATGCTCTGGGGTATTCCTATACTCTTTCTGTGGACATTTCATTTGAAAAGGAAGAACAAGGTTGGAAATATACTATTACAGTTGAATCATCTGATAAAGAAATCATTAGGAGAATGAGTATCAACCTTTCTCTACTTACTTCTGATGAAAAAACATTAATCGGCTCATTTGAGCTTAAAGAGAAAAGTGGTGTGTTCACTGTAAATCTCGGAATATTAGCTAACGGATATTATGTTGTAGATATTAAAGCTGAGAGTATCTATGGAAATATTGAAGTTCGGACTGCTGTTAAGGAGTTTTCTGTCGGTAGTAATTAGTTTATGATCATAAACTCTTAATCTTCCTCTCTTATTCTTTTTTCCTTTCTTTTTTTTCTTAACTTTTTGATTTTATGAATTTAGATTTGGAATATTCTTTTTAAGAACCTGAGACAGATCATTTAAAAGATTGATATAATTAGAATGAGTACAATTAACAGTTTGTAGAAATTCATACAACAGATTCATATCAATCTGATTTTTATCTATTAGCTCCTCATATTTGATTAACCATTCCCCAAAAACTCGAAAGAAATGTTCATTAGTTTCAGAAAACTGTTTTGGGATATCAGAATAATTGGTAGGGAGATTAAGACCTATTAAACTGGCAAATTTATGAAATTCATCAAATAACAACCTATAGTTCTCATAAATATACTGTCTGCTGGATACAAATAGATTCCTAGCGACTCTACCATAATATTTTGTTTTATTTCGTTTTTCAGGCCCTTCAAGCAATGTTGCAACTTTTTTGATTAACCCAAGTTCAACTAAGATATCTAAATGAAAATAGAGAGTTGTTTTGCTGATAGAAGCTTCATTAGTTTGACTGAGTATATCGTCAATTTCAGAAACATTCAGCGCATGACGAACCTTGAAATTTCCATCAGGAGATTCCTCTTCAATTCCTTTTCTTAAAAGTCGGATAATTTTCCTTCGAACAGGATGAGAGAAATATTTCTCTTTTGGAACATTGACAAACACAAATTGAGGGATATTTTTCCAGTGATCAAAGAGTTTCTGACGATCTTTTGTCATTGACTGTCATCCTCTAATTTTTAAACTACTGATATGCTTTTATCTATCAGTAATTAAATTCACTTTTGATTATTTTGTCATAAACGAAATATATATATCGTTGTCTGCGTTTCGATTCATCCTCGAAAACTAATCGTGTAACGATTCAAATGCTAATTAAGACGTATTGAAAAATAATAATTATGAGAATACTATGAGGATGTATAATAAAAATGAAATATAAATTGTTAGGAAGAAGCGGACTAAGAGTATCAGAACTTTGCTTAGGAACAATGACTTTTGGAGAGGATTGGGGTTGGGGAAGTTCAAAAGAGATGGCCAAACAAGTCTTTGAAAAATATACCGATGAAGGTGGAAATTTTATCGATACAGCGTGTAATTATACTGATGGAACCAGTGAGAAATTCGTTGGAGAATTTACTGAAGGAGATCGTGATCGTTATGTGATTGCTACAAAATATACTCTTCATGACTATCGTTGGAAGAATGATCCCAATGCTGGAGGAAATCAACGTAAGAACTTACTTAGAACAGTTAAGGAGAGTTTAGAACGATTACGGACAGATTATATTGATTTACTCTACTTGCACATGTGGGATTATACAACTCCTATTCATGAGGTTATTCGATCCTTAGATGATCTAATTGCTTTAACAAAAATCCATTATATTGGTATTTCAGATACTCCTGCTTGGATCGTTTCGAGAGCAAATACTATAGCCGAGATACGGGGATGGAACCCATTTGTAGCATTCCAATTTCCTTACAATCTATCTTTCCGAGATCCAGAGAGGGAAATAATTCCAATGTGTAAAAAATTGGATTTGGCTATGACAGTGTGGGCTCCCTTGGGAGCTGGTTTATATACAGGAAAATATACAAGGGAAAATCCAACTCCAGGGAGGTTAACAGAGGGAAAATGGGGTGCACCTCCAGAAGACAGATTAAAAATCGCGAAAGAAGTAGATAAAATTGCGGATGAAATAGGATGCTCTTCTGCAAATGTTGCGCTTAACTGGATCAGAAAACAGGATGGTCTTTTTATCCCAATATTTGGTGTAACCTCCTTGGAGCAACTAGAAGATAATTTGCAATGTTTGGAATTCGAGATAACAAATGATCATTGTCAAAGATTAGCAGAATTAGTTGATTTTAAATATGGATTCGCTAAAGGATTCCTCCTAGGAAATAAAGGTCTTTATCATGGAGAAACTTACGATTTATTAGAGAATCATCGCAATTACGAGTAGAAGGTTATATTATGGTTAAGATAGGGGATATTGTCATAGAAGAGACTGTGAATGAAGAGTCTTTCAAACAAATCATCAAAGATCTAGATCTGAAAACACCAGTTGTCATCAAACCAAACTGGGGATTTTCAGTCTGCTTCACAGAGGCAATAATTTTAGATTGGGTTCTCTCAGCAATTAATGGTGAAGCACTCGTTGTAGAGAGTTACGGATGGGCTCGAAGTAAAGAAGCACTAAAAACTGGAGGATGGGGTTCTTTTGAACGTGAGGATCTCCGTAAAAGTGACAAATGGTTTTTGGAATACTCTGGTATCGGAGAGATCCTGAAGAAACATGATGTACAGTTCTTAAATATCACAGAGGAAAATTGGGCTAATCGGACTGCGGACCGAGATTCAATAGAAGAGATTGTCAAAAACAAACATTCTACATTTGAGCGAGAGGAATTCTATGAATTTATTCCTGAACAGCTTTATGAGATGAGGGGAGGTGATCTACTCAGCTTGGCGAAGCTGAGACTTTTGGAGGCACCTATGATTGTATCCTTTTCTGTAAAAAATTTTTTTGGTATGATCCCTGGTCCTGATAGAGGGATATTTCATGGAAAGAATCATAGTAAGCTAAATCAGAGCATTGTAGATATTTACAAGGTTTATGATTCTCTCTTCAATATCTTTGGAGTTGTCGAAGCGGTATTTACAGCATCTTTAAGAGACCCTGATACCTTAAAGTGGGAGACTCGGGAAAATCCTGGGTTTGTTTCAGCGTCTAAAAATCCAATTGAGTTGGACGCCTTTGTGAGTACTATTTTGGGGAAAAATCCTCATAAAATTGGTTACCTTGAGCTGGCTGGTAGAAATTTCGGAAGTTGGAGCGAAGAGAATCTATTACTCGGACTTGATAAGGGGATTAAGATTTTAGCTGATTAGATTATTATCAATCCGATAATACTCTTTTTTCTATTTTTTTTGGCTCTTCTTACCTATTTAGATAGGTATTTATATAAGATTACGTTTCGAATCTAATTCGAATCGTCAGTGAATTACGATTTGGACTTAATCAAAACGTAATAAAAAATGATTTTTGTTTAAATACTTAATCTTGAGGTTGTGAAAATTCAGATGATAATGAATAAATTCTTGGGAATCCAAGATTTGTCACTAGAAGCTAAATCATTACTAAAAACCTTTTTTTCATTTACTTTAGTTGACTCGCTTTTAATGAGTATTTCGGGGACTTTTTTTACTTTATATGCGATAGATAGGATTGGGTTCGCCTTAACAGGGGTAATGATGGCAATCATGCTGTTAACTCAATTTGTTTTCGATTATCCCTCTGGATCAATGGGGGATTATATTGGACAGCGTTGGGTACTTACCATCGCTTATCTATGTTTTGGACTCGCCTTTTTTGCATTAAGTATAGCAGAAACTTTTACTCATTTTCTTGTAATAGCTATTGTAAATGGTTTTGGAAATGCTCAATTTTCTGGAGCTTTAGATACTTGGTTAGATTCAAACTATAAGAAGGTTGATTTTATTGATCGTGATCGAAAAATCTACGGATTTGCTCGTTCCCAAATAAATACATTAAACAATTTAGCTTTGGCAGCATCTTATATGATTGGGGGATTTCTCTCTACAACTTTTTCTCGTCAAACCGTATTCTTTCTGCAAATTTGGTTTTCTTTAATCATGGTAATATTTGTTTTATATAAAATTAAAGATATATCTATCGTAATAACCGAGTCAGACATTAAGAACAAGAAAAAGGAGAGAGAAAGTTCATACCTTACCTATCTTAAAGGGGGAATGAGATTTATGTTGTCAAGCAAAGCTGCGTTCTTTCTGATCCTAGGTATTGGAATTCTTAACACCTGGGTGTGGATTTGGGGATCCTTAATACTTTTTCCGCTTTATTTCGGATATTCTGGAGATGATCTGGTTGCAAATCTCCTTAGAACAATTATTATGCTCAATGGTGTTCCTCTTGGATTGTTGATTGCTAAATTCAGTAAAAAATTTTCAACGAAACATTATCCATTAATACTATTGGTTTTTCTATTTTTGTTCTTCCCTGCAGTAATTAGCCTCTTAATCCTTGTACCTTTAGAAAATAAATTTAATCTTATTGGTTTCCTGTCTACAATAATTATAATAAACATAAGTGCCAGTACGATCTATCGAACTGCAGAAGTATTAAGAATGAGGTTATTAGTAGATTTTGTACCATCTGAGAATAGAAATTCTATATATTCTTTGATACCTACTATCACAGCATTGTTCAGTGTTCCTTTACTTCCCGCTGCTGGTCAAATTATAGACAGTTTTGGATTAGTAGCAGGTGTGGCTGTTATTCTTACAGTATTTAGTATTGGATTCATGTTAATCGCAATTGGAACATATCTCAAGAAACGTGGTTCTAAAATTATCTCATTAGATAGTCAGATGATGGTTGAAAAACGTGAACAATCTGAATCCATAAATTAAAGCTTATAGGTCTATATGGGTGATGATCCTCAACCTATTTTTTCAGTACCTTACCAATGCTAAAAGCATCGGCTACCAGATCACCAAGCGCCCAATATTTGTTATCAGGTTGCGAAAATGTGAAAGGATTAATTTTCTTTGGGTCTAATTTTCCCTCTGTCATGTATTGTTCTTCTGTATAAGCTGCCATTACTTCACCAAGTACTAGAGTTATTTCAGGAAGTTCAATGATGTCGTAAACGCGGCATTCTAAACTCAGGGGACATTCCTGAACCATAGGTACTGATTCTAGCCCTCCATAAAAGATGTTGAATAGATTTGATTTATCAACCTTTCTTCCAGATACAATCCCACAATAGTCAGCTTTTTTTACTAAGTCTACATTAGGTATATTTATACTAAAGGTTTTATTTTCCCTTATTCCTTCAAGGGTGTATTGTTTCTTCCCCAAAGCTATACCCCAGATTGGGGGTCTGCCATTAAGACGATTAAACCATGCAACAGTCATGAAATTAGGACGATTATTGACAAGTGATCCAATAATGGCGACTGGCATTGGAAAAGGGGAAACATTGGATTTAATTTTAATCTTTGACATGTTACTCCACTAGTTTAACTACTTTGAAATATAAGTATTGAAAGATCATTACTAATTAATGTCTATCCTACTAGGTAAAGGTAGTAAAATGGAAGTTTCTGAAGTTTTTTTTAAAAATGTTTTTAACTAATGTCGCTTTCTTATTGCTGCTATTATTGGTATAATTACTCCAAAAAAGATGGGAACCAATATTATAATAGGAAAGACAGAATCGTTAGAAGTGGAATTTGAGCCAGAACCTCTGAGTAGAAATCCAATTACAAAAAAGATAAGTAAAACAACAACACCAATAAATAACAAAAGCATACTTATTAGAATTCGAAGAGTTTTATCCAAATTTAATCAACCAACCAATAGTAACAAAAACAAACTTCTTAGATATTTGTTTTCTTTTAACACTAGTTCTACTTGCCAATATATAAAAAGACTGGTTATGGAATATGTTAGTTAAATAAAGATTTTCTATTCAAAGATTATCTAAATTAACTTATTCTATACTGAATACAACATTATTCAAATTAATTTTTCTTTTTTTTACGTATATATAGATAATTAATCCGAGTAGAATCATGAAATAAACGTACCGATTTATTAACACGACTATCATCAGGAGTAGGAAGTATCCAGCAAATTCTAATGATATAGGGTACCATTTTTTAATCATACTTTGAGTTCTCTTCATTGATTGATCGATTGCAGTAAAAGAATGTGTTATATTTAAGTTGAGTGAAAAAAAAGGGATTAAGAGTATTAGATAGAATTTGAAGGTCCCTCTAGGATAGAATAAATGGACACAGATAACCAGTATTAATACCCAAAAAAAAAGGACTTTTTTTAGAATATTTTCCCCAATTTTTGATCTATCGAAGTCACACCAGAACAAAAAATAAATTGTCAAAGCTGATACTCCTAATAAGATCCAGTAAGAGATTAAAAATCCAATTAAATCAGTTACAATGTCAGGTAATCCCAGAATTACGAAGAATGAATTAAAATTTACTGGGAATGAGTAACCTATTCTTTTTGTCCACCAAATCCCAAACTCAGTAGTTGAAATAAGAATAGATTCTACTGTTTTTGAAAAATCGATCATAATGAAAGGAAGGATAATAATCAAAATAGTTGTTAAAAAAATCATAGAATATCGTATGATTGCTGTGAGAACACCACTCCTATCAGAAATATTCCTTTGTTTGATTGTAGTTATAATAACCATTGGAAAGAATACCGCAGCAAATTGTTTATACATTGTAGCTATTCCTAAAGTCAATAAAGCTATATCGTATGATGTGACTGTAATATTCATTATTCTGAGTTCTCTATTCTCTAACGTAATTAGATAGAACGTTATAAGTACAAAAAAGGTAAAGATTGGTGGATTAAACCAACAAAAGCTAGCATAAATTAATGAAATCGGATTTAAATAATAGAATAGCATCACCTTGGTTGAGGCCTCCTCAGAATAATCGAGATTTCTGTAGCTTATCAAAAATACTAAAATTCCAGTAGCAATATGACTTAAAAACATTGGTATAGCTATTTTCCATCCTGGTAATAATGGGATTAATCCAAATAATCCTAGAGTAATGATGAAAAGTGGTGGCATTTGATAATGAAACATTTCATTCAGATTTGGAGTATATAGAGAATCATAAGGGAAAGCACCTTTTAAAAAAGGTTCAAGCCAGGACATATACCAAAACTCAAAGTCATTATACATCTCTGGAGTTATTAGATCACCAAAAAAGGCGTATTGCATACCAATACTGTTGTATTTACCTATTGTTAAAATCCGAAAAAGAAAAATGAGTACATTGACACTGATTCCAAGTGTTAAGTATCTTTTCCAACCTGAAAACCAATAGATAAGAGTCAATATGACAATAATTAAACCAATTACAACAATAATAATCCCTAGATAATATGTTGAAGCAGTAATTCCAAGATAATAATTACCTGAAAGTGGTTCAGTTTGAGAACAAGAAATCAGGAAAATCAGGTGAATTGGTTCAGAAAAGTAATGGGACAATTCTAAATTCAGAGTAAACCCAGACGAGTCATCTAATCTTTCCATTGTTGTGATTGGTTTTAATTCTTCCAGATCACTTGAGGATTCCTCAAACTTCAAATATTCCGTTTCGTTTAATATTAGGACCATAGCGTCTGGGCTAGAGTAATCTGTTCCATTAAAGTTTGGATGAAGATTAATCCGCAAATGTAGATAATAAGTAATACCAATGATTGTTTTTTCCATTTTAATTTGTTTAACATACACTTCTTCAGACTTGAGATGGAAATGAGTTGAATCCAATTCTGTGGGACAACAAATGTGAATAAAAGTTCCTATAATCGTTATTGCTAACCCAATAAATAGTAATATTTTAAAAAATGATCGCTTATCCATTATTCTCAATTCTTTAAGGAGAATTTATCTTTGATAGCAATCGATTCAATTCTCCATTTTTAACTATTGAGGTACAATTTTTGGATTGCTTTTACTAAGAAAATAGTACAATTTTAGGACTAATTACTACAATTTTTTATTAAATTCGAAATCAATGGAACCTTAATCAGTATTAGCACTACTATCAACATTTAACAACAGAATCCCTAGATTTACTGAAAGAGAAATTCTCTAAAAATGAGGTTTATTTCCAGATAAATATAGAGAAATCATAAGGTGTAATCCTGAATGTCATCGGATGATCGTTTTCTTCTCCTTCTGTTGATTTTTGGGATAGTATTGCTAAATCTATTTATTTTTGTCCTTATCAAGGTTATTAGGCAGATTACCAAATAGATAGAAGAAACTATGATATTCATGTAGGAAAAAAAGCAAACAGGAAAATAAAAAGTAACTCCTTACAAACATGCTATAACCGTATGGAGAGTAAGCTTGGGCTGAAAATAACACAAAATAAACTTCGACAAATTCGTGAACAAGCCTATTCAGTTCTTGTTAATAATCGAATTACTTCTAAAGAATATGTCTTCTCAGTTGCTAGTAAAGGTCATCCTCACTATATTAAAATGCAAGCTTTCTGGGATTCATGTTTTCATGCATATATTCTGGCAGATAGAGAACCAAACATCGCTAAAAATGAAATTCTCTCTATTCTCACTCACATGAATGAGGAAGGATTTATTCCTCACATGATTTATTTCACTGGTGAAGGACAAAGAGTACCTGAGAAATATCAAAATATCCTCTCTGAATTTTGGTCTTCTCCATATCATTCAAATCTCATTCAGCCTCCTATCATTGCAATGGCTGTACACCACATATTTGAGACTACTAAAGACATCGAATTTATTCAGAACGTTGTTCCTAAACTCGAATTATATTACAAATTTTTAACAAAAAGGGATCATGATAATGATAGTTTATTAGCAATTCTTCATTCGTGGGAAAGTGGATGGGATGATTCTCAACGTTGGGATAAGTTGTATAGAATAAAAAAGGGAAAACAATCAGAAATTGATATTGCTAAAGCAAAATTGATCGGAGAATACCAAAGGGTTCATTGGAAAACTTCAGAGATGTTTAACCTTAACAAGTTTGTTGTAAAACCTATCGATTTCAACGTAATCTATGCGTGGAATCTGAAATTAATGTCGAAGTTGTGTGCTATTATTGGACGTGATGATTCTTGGTACTCTACCACATATCAACATATAATTAAAAGAATCTTCAGTAAAATGTATAATGGAATTACTTTTTGCGATCTTTTTCAAGATGGTACTCTCTCAGAGGTAGAATCAGCAGCAATGTTTTTTCCAATGCTTCTCGATTATCCATTTGATTATGAAGAGATTATTCAAAAATATCTATTGAATAGACACAAATTCGCATCACAATACGGAATTCCGACAACATCGTTAGACCATCCATTCTTTAATCCAAAAGAATATTGGCGTGGGAATATATGGATCCAAGTGAATTGGTTGATAATAAAAGGTTTAATAAATCAACATAAAGCAAAATTAGCTAAGGAAATTGCACAGAAGTCAATAAATCTTGTAGGAAAAAACGGTTTTTGGGAATATTTTTGTCCTCATACTGGACATGGTTTTGGAGCTCCAAATTATGGTTGGGATTCGTTAGTATATGACATGATTTCTTATTTTATGATTCAAAGATAATGTTTAATCAGAATAAGTGTGATGAGTGTGAGTATAAGAGGATTAATTTTTGATATTGATGGTGTTTTAGAATTTCAGGGAGAAGTATGCATTGGCGCTGTTAATACAATTGACTCTTTGCGAGATAATGGATTTATACTAAGATTTTTGACTAATAGCACATTAAAAAGCAGGAAATCCTGTACTAATGAATTGAAAAAAAAAGGGTTTTGTATCTTTGAAGAAGAGGTATTTACAGCTTCATATGCAACAGCTGTATATCTACAAAATCTTCATCCCAAATCTTGCTGGGTAATGCTAGAAAGAGAAGGAATTAATGAATTCAAGCAGTTTATACATGATTTGGAAAGTCCTGAATATATTATAATGGGTGATTTTAGAAACAATTTTAATTTTAAGAACCTGAATAAAACGTTAAGGTTATTATTAAAAGGAGCCAAATTCATCATAATGATACCTGAACTTGTAGACCATAGCATGGGGGAAATAGAATTAAATGTTGGTTCATGGGGCCAAATGTTAGATAAAGCGTCTGGAGTAAAAGCAACATATATTGGTAAACCTAATCCATATATGTTTGAGCTGACATTGAAGAGTATGAATCTTGCTAAATCAGAAGTAATAATGGTTGGGGATCAAGTCTCTACTGACATAAAAGGAGCGCAAAGTTTTGGAATTAGATCCATCTTATTACGTACGGGTGAATTTCACGAGGGAGATTTAACTAATGATTCCAAACCTGATTTTATTCTCGATTCAATTCAAAATATTTTGGGATTAGTAAGTTAATTAACCAAAATTAACTTACATACAAACAATGAGTTATAAGGTCGCTTTGAATAAGTAAATTATATACTCTTTTGAAAATCAAGAGGAATAACAATATGGAAGATCTCCCTAAAGGATTAGCAAATTCTGGTGCAGTGAAAATCGGGGAACAATTGAGATCAATTTCTGGTGGGAAAGTACTAGACGTTGCAACTCAAAAGGGTGACTTCATTAATACCTTGATGACAACTCTAAAAGATTATGATTCCTTTGTAGGTATTGATATTTCATTCAAAGAGATAGAATCCCTAAGAAAGGAGTTTGAAAAACAACCTGTTAAATTTATAGAAATGAACGCTGAAATTATGGAATTTAAAAACGATTCATTTGATACTGTGTCAATTGCTCATTCTTTACATCACCTTGAGAAAATTAATGAGGTACTATCCGAAATGAAACGAGTTTTGAAACCTGATGGTTATTTTATTATTCAGGAACCATTTTGTGATGGTGTACAAACAGAAGCACAACTAACAGATATAGGTCAGCATCATTGGGGATCAAAAATCGATACATTGCTTAATATTCCCCATACTTTTACATTTTCCAAACAAAAAACAGAAAAATTTGTTAGGAAAGTAGAATTACGGGAGCTCATAACTATTGAATCGTCCCACTTCGTTAAATGCTTGTATTGTGAGGAGAAATTTAATTGTGAGGATCCAAAGAATGAAGAAATAATTAATTATGTAATTAAGGGAATTGATCGTGACCTTAAACGTTTATTGAAATTAAAAGACCATCCTGAATATAAAAATTTAAAGGAAGAAGGAGAATTATTAAAGGAAAGAGTGAGAAGAACAGGTTCAGCTTCAGCTTCTCATTTATTCTTTATTGGGAAAAAATAGAACATAAAATGTGACACTTATGCTTACAGAATCAGAACTACGAAACATCATTCGAGCCAAGATCAGCTACGATGAAAACCTTGGCGAACAAGTTGGTGGTAGCGGTCATTTAGGATATGCTAATTGTGAAATCGATAATATCAATAAGCCTGAAAGAGTACATACAGATGCAGGTGAAGGGTGGAAAATGGACGGATGTATAAAGAAGGGAAAATTCCTCATCCAACAGAACAATTACCGACAGGAAGGATAATTGTTTAAACAAATCATGAGGGACAACAAGAAAAAACAGTTACTCATACCCGTGTCTCATCTTACGATCAAAAGGAGGATTTAAAACGACAGGTGCAGCGATTAAGCGATTATTATGCAAATTAAGGTCTGGATATTACGCAAGAAATCACAGCAATCGGATGCGCCCTGAATGGTAAACGGAAAAAATTATTAAGGTTCTTAAAAGACAATTCTAGTACGACTCTTGTAGTAAAACAACAAGATTGTCTAACTCGATTTGGATTTGAATACCTAGAAGCTTCATTACAGGCTACAAACAGAAATATCCTCGTTATCAACGATATGGAATGCAAAGATGATCTGGTTCAAGATATAATTGACTTTCTTACGTCGTTTTGTACTTATCTTTATTATAGACGTTCTATTAGACTTCGTGCAAAAAAAGCGTTGGAAGCATGTCAGACATGACTCAAACCATACAATCCTATCCCTTAAAGCTACCACAACAAGGAGAGCTCCGTCAACAGCTTGATTATCTTAAAGAACTGACTATGCAAGCAGGTCAACAGTTATTAGAGCGATTATGGTCAGAAAAGTGGTTGGAAACTTTAAAAACGAGAATAAAAAAAGCATATAAAGTAATTGGTGAGAATCAGGTTCAACTGGACTATCAGGGCCAGCAGCTCTATCTACCCTCACGAATCAGGCGTTGTATTGCTGAACAGGTAGGACGGATTCTTCGGTCACAAGCTGTACGACATGCATGTTATACTGATGTGTTAAGGATCGTCCAAGCCACTGGGGTCGAAGGAAAGCTAGATACACTGGTGAAAACCGTTGCACTAACGTTGATGAACTTTGAAGGCAAATATTATCGGAGAGTATTAATTCGGCAGACCTTACGCACCTTTCGGAGATATTATTATAAGCTAGGATTAGATCTCGAGGTATTAACACGATTCCCTTATACTCAAATTGTTAAACCATCTATTTGGTCTTTCATTCTGCCCTATACTCCCGATGATGGCCAAGTTATCCAATTAGATAGTGACAAAGACAACATTGCGGTTCGACTGAAACTTCCTAGAAAAAGTTACCCCTTAAACAGACACGATTGGCACTGGGTATCTCTTTCACTCCCTTTTCCGTCTAAAATTTATCAAAGAGTTCACGCTCCTACAAGTACACTCCATCTGCCCACTTTACGGTACATTACTCTGAAAGGTGGATTATCGCTACCTTTTCTTGAGTTTGCTTGGTCAATCAAGTCTGAGGAAAGACTTTTACTTCGGACAAACCGAGTCATGGCAACCGATCTTGGTGTCATTAATCTAGCGACCTCGGTGATATGTGAGGCTGGGTCACAGATTAGTCACCCCATCTTCTGGTCACCTAATAAGCAACTATTATATCGAATCGAACAACTGTATCATCATATTGTACGCCTGGAGAAGAAACTCGGCCTTTATCCAGAGGATTGGATAGGGCAAGGGAAGCGTGAACAAGAGCGAGAGCGACTTTATCGGAAGTTGAATCGGTATCGGGAACTTATCCTCCATCTGGCGAGTAATCATCTTCTAGAAGCTGCTTTGCTTTGGCAATGCCAGATATTAGTGCTAGAAGACTTACGTACCTACGATCCTCCTAAAAATAAACATAGTCTCTCCCGTAAACTCTCCAACTGGTTACGTGGATCTATATATGAGGTGTTACTCTATAAAGCCAAACGACTTGGAATTACAATTAAACGAGTCAGTGCTCGATGGACGTCCAGTTATTGTCCCCGCTGTGGAACGAAAGGTCAGAAAATTCGTGATCCACATAGTAAGACTGTTGATCCCCTAGGTCGCTTCTTTTTGTGTCCTCATTGTGACTACACAGCTGATCGTGACTATATTGCCTCAATTAACATTTATCGAATGTATCAAGAACAAAAACACAAGCGCTTTCACTTAAAACTAGCAAAGCCAGTGTCCTATATGGGTACTGGTATCCCGCGCAACTGTCCTCGCGGGGCCTCTGTTCAAATATCGATGAACGGATAGACACTGGAATAGATGTCTATAATGAAAGGAACGGTGGAGAATAACATATTCTTAAAGACTGATTGTAGAATCTGAATTCACCTATTATCCTGATAATCCCCCCCACAAATATAAATACAGAAAAACCATCATTATAGATGATAAATGCAATCTTATCACTGAGTTGCCAAAGGAGGCTATTAGGAGTTCTTTTCTTTTTTAAGAAAAAAAGAATTCAATATTTGGTTTTTTGATAAAAATTTTGCCATGTATGTTTAAGTTGAAATACCTTAAGGCTCTTTTGGTCACATATATAAAGCCTATACCAGAGTGTTTAAAAAATCTTTCAAAAACAGATTAGTATGCTCTGAAGAAGGAATAAAACATTATTATTCGTAGATTAGAATTCTTAAACTAATTTAAGGAATTTATGAAGACAATGACTCCCGAGAGAAAACCATATAACGAGCTAGTGATAACCGAAGAAGAGATGAATCAGTTAGCTGATCGAGCTCTCATTTTACTATCCTTTAAAGAAACTGATACTCAAAACCTTCGATTCATAATGAATTTGCTAGGTATTCGTACCCTCAAAGAAAAAAAAGCTATATTGAAGGAAATCTTTCGACTTATTAGAAGAGGTATTGTGTATGTGCCAACTGGACTACCACAATTAGTCGATACAGGGACACGATTCAACATCGATGATCTTAAAGAAATAGAGAATATAGATTTATGCCTCTTGTGCCCTTATGATAAACTGATACAAGAGATCCAGAAAGAAATTGCGAAGATTAAGCCCTGAATCGTAATAAATCATTAAATTTCTTCAAGTGAAGTTGGAATAAATGAAATCTGTGATTACTTTGTAAGAAAGAATTACAATTAAGGTTTTCTTTTGTTTGTTCTTCTCGTCTTGATCGCGGTAAAAACTGTTAATAGGATTAGACTGAATAACCAACCTGGTAAAGGACTATCTTCAGGTTTTGAAGTAGTAGTTGCTGAAGATTTAGATGTA
Source organism: Promethearchaeota archaeon (assembly GCA_048938105.1). Lineage (GTDB taxonomy): Archaea > Asgardarchaeota > Heimdallarchaeia > Hodarchaeales > Hodarchaeaceae > Hodarchaeum. The sequence goes on along the minus strand of JBHLMN010000027.1, from coordinate 31,644 downwards.
GATTGAATTAATAGACTTTATTTCTAAGTTTTAGATATTTTAGTATGTTTTCATTATTATAATATACAATCATCCGATTCCCTGATTGATCGCTCTTCACTAGGCGTAATACAAGTCTTTTACACCATTCGGTCTCAATATAGTAATATTTAGTTGATTCTCTTGGTGAAAACGTATTTAATAGAGCTTTATTTTCTAATGTGTCTACGCTGTTTTGATTGGTCAATATACAACAAGCCATTCATCAGCAGCATAGGATTTAGATGAAAAATGTTCATTTCAGGAGACCAAAATCAAATATGTGTGTTGGGGATGATAGGCGCTAAGAGTTTTATTTGATCTAATAATATTCTGTGTTTATTCGTAAAGCCTTGTGGAGTCAAATAAAAAATGTCAAGATTCGTTTTACAAAATGGAAATGTGTTTGATTCTCTTTCAGGGAGATTAATTAAAAATCAGACAATTATCATCAAAGATACAAAGATTGATTGGATTGGTCCTGATAGTTCCTATAGAAAAAAAGAAAATGACAATATTATTGATGTTAGTGGAAAAATTATCCTTCCTGGCCTCATGGATATCCATGTTCATCTAGAATATTTGCACGAATTTATCTATAACATTGAACGAGCTATTCTGCGTAATTAAGATGCAATGTTTGGATATTTAGCCTTGAAAAATGCACAAGAACATCTCAAGTCTGGTTTCACTACACTCCGTGATTGTGGGTCTATGACATTAGCACCCTCTTCCCTTCGAAAACTTTTCAATGGGGGTGTTTTTCCAGGTCCAAGGTTACTGGTATCACAAAAAGTTATTGCTCAGTGGGGGAACCAAGAAGAGTTTGGGCCACAAGATTGGATTACATTTATGAGAAGAGATGAAGTAATTAGTGGTTCTGATGGCCTCATCCATGCGGTCCGTGATCGAAAAAGAGATGGATCGGATTTTATTAAAACAGCTACGACAGGAGGGGTGCTTCACGGTCAGGAAAGCTCAATTGAACTATCTTTGTGGAATAACGATGAATTGAAAGCAATGGTAGTTGAAGCAGAACGATTGGGAATGCATGTTGCGTCTCATGCTCATGATAATTTAGGAATTCATAATGCAGTTCAAGCTGGTATTCACACCATTGAACATGGATCACTGATAACTAAAGAAACTGCACAGTTAATGGTAGAAAAAGGGACATACTTGGTACCTACTCAATCTGCTGTTGTTTTTTTTCTAAATTTGAGTCCAGAGAAGAAAGCAGTTTTTTCACCAGAGATTATTCAAAAAGCGGAACAAATTGCTGAAATAACTATTGGAAATCATAAATTGGCTTATAAGAATGGAGTAAAAATTGCACTCGGAACAGATGCTCCTGTAGCGAGTGATCACGGTAATTCTGCCCAAGAATTAGTATTGATGGTCGATAACATGGAAATGACTACTGTTGAAGCTTTACAAGCTGCAACTATTAATGCTGCACGAGCAATCCGAATGGATGAATTAATTGGTTCCATTGAGGTGGGAAAATTTGCTGATTTAGTACTTGTAAATGGAAATCCGCTTGAGGACATAAAACTGTTAGAAAATAATGAGAATATTGATTATGTAATAAAAGATGGTAAGATTCTGGTACAACAAGGTAAGCTAATTCTTTAAACTTCCCGAGGTGAGAAAAATCACACACTACGATCTAATCATTCGAAATGGTACAGTTTATGATGGAAGTGGGAATCCCCCGTTCCGTGGAGACATAGCAGTCAATGGGGATCGGATTGCTGGGATAGGATCTTTAGAACAGGATACTGCGGAATCAATAGTTGATGCCCAAAACCTATCAATTACCCCAGGTTTCATCAACATGCTCAGCTGGGCTACCGATTCCTTGATTGAAGATGGTAGATCTTATAGTGACATAAGACAGGGTGTAACACTTGAGGTTATGGGAGAGGGATGGTCTGCTGGCCCATTAAATGAACAAATGAAGCAAGAACTACTTGAACGTCAATCGGATATCAAATATGATATTTCTTGGACCTCCCTGTCGGAATATCTAGAGTATTTGGAAGCAAAAGGCGTCTCATGTAATATTGCATCATTTGTTGGTGCCACAACAGTCAGGATACATACACTTGGGTATGAAGATCGAAAACCTACTCCTGAAGAAATGGAAAAAATGAAGGGATTAGTTGATCAAGCTATGCGAGAAGGAGCTCTTGGCGTTGCTTCCGCCCTGATTTATCCTCCTGCTTTTTATGCGGATACTAATGAATTAATTGAACTTTGCAAGGTTGCAGCTAGATATAATGGAATGTATATAAGTCACATTCGGAGTGAGGGGACTCAATTTTTAGAAGCTATTGATGAACTAATCTTTATCGCAAGGGAAGCAAATATTAGAGCAGAAATTTATCATTTAAAGGCAGCGGGAAGAAATAATTGGCATAAATTCGATTTAGCAATTGAAAAAATAAATAATGCTAGAGAAAAAGGTCTTCAGATAACTACGGATTGTTATACCTATACTGCAGGAGCTACAGGATTAACTGCCTCATTTCCTCCTTGGACTTATGAGGGAGGGCACAAAGAATTAATCAAACGGTTAAAAGATCCAGATGTGAGGAAACAGATCACGACAGAAGTCCTATCCGAGACAAAAGCCTGGGAAAATCTTTATCTAGAAGCTGGGCCAGAAAAAATGTTATTAGTGGCATTTAAAAAGCTAAAACCGTTGACAGGAATGACATTAGCACAAGTAGCTAAAGAACGAGGAAAGGATCCCCTAGAAACTGCGATGGATTTGGTGGTAGAAGATGATAGTCGAATAGGTACAGTTTATTTTATGATGTCTGAAGAAAATGTGAGAAAGAAGATTCAGATTCCATATATGTCCTTTGGGTCTGATGAAGCATCAGAAGCTCCTGAGGGTGTTTTTCTGAAATCAAATTGCCATCCCAGAGCTTACGGGAATGTTACTAGGCTCCTTGGGAAGTACTGTCGTGATGAGAAGCTTATTACGCTAGAAGAAGCCATACGGAAATTAACATCACTTCCAGCAATAAATCTCAAAATAACAGATAGGGGACTCTTAAAAGAGGATTTCTATGCTGATATTGTAATTTTTGACCCTAATAAGATAAAAGACCATGCTACTTACGAAAAACCACATCAATTAGCGAGTGGTATTGTTCATGTGTTTGTTAATGGGATTCAAGTATTAAAGAATGGAGAACATACAAATGTTACTCCTGGACGAGTAGTTAGAGGGCCTGGATGGGGAAACTGAGACTTCCTATTTTCGAAACCTAATTTTGGTATTATTCTATTTGTCATTGCGATCAAGAGTTCTGCCATATCAATAGTTATCCAATCTTTTCTTTCAAAGACATAGATTATCCTTTGAAAGGTCCGTAACTGTAATTTTGCAACCCATTGCATGATAAATGCGAGTTTTTCCTTACCTTTGGTTCTAAATTTATCTGCTTTATTCAAAAATTTGATAGCTAGCTCTAGATGTATTTTGAGAATCTTTTTGAGTTTGTAACACGTATCAAAGCTGGCAATAATCTCCTTAATGGATTCTAATGCTTGTTGGAGGCTGATAACCTCAACAATGACATTTTCTGTCCCAATACCTCCATCATCATCACTAATTGTTACCGAAACGTTGTATATTCCAGGTTCGAGATACATATGGGATTGTTCTAGATTATCAAGTATTATAGAGCCGTCATCGAAATCCCACATAATTGTATGTGTATCCGAAGTACCTGGATCTATGAAACTACCAATAAATAATATTATATCGCTTGGTAAGGCAAAAAACTCTGGTAAGATCAAATCGATATATACTTCAGGATCAACATTACTTATTGTGATAGTTGTTGATACTGTATCTGTTTTTTCTCCATCAGAGACTTCAAGGACAATTGTCCCAATATAGTCATCATACCATACATGTATGATTGTCGGTTCAGGAGAATAATCTGTATCCCATACTCCATCATTGTCTAAATCCCATCGATAGTATAATTCATCACCATCAGGATCACTGGAACTGGATGCATTAAATGTTATTATCGTTCCTTCATCGCCACTATACGGGCCACCCACATCCGCAATAGGAGGAGCGTTTTCACAGACATCTCCTATGCCATCCCCGTCAGTATCCACTTGATCTGGGTTGAAATCAGAGGGACAATTATCACACACATTCCCTACCCCATCACTATCTGTATCTGTTTGATCGGGGTTCGTAAAGTTAGGACAATTATCCACGTCCCCACATACGCCATCATTATCAACATCATTGGCAGGGTCATGTGGACAGGGGTCACACTTATCTCCTAATCCATCACCATCTGTATCTGTTTGATCGGGGTTCGTAAAGTTAGGACAATTATCCACGTCTCCACAAACGCCATCATTATCAGCATCATTGGTAGGGTCATGTGGACAGGGGTCGCACTTATCTCCTATTCCATCACTATCTGTATCTGTTTGATCGGGGTTCGAAACACTGGGACAATTATCCACGTCTCCACATACGCCATCATTATCAGCATCATTGGTAGGGTCATGTGGACAGGGGTCACACTTATCTCCTATTCCATCACTATCTGTATCTGTTTGATCGGGGTTCGAAACACTGGGACAATTATCCACGTCTCCACATACGCCATCATTATCAGCATCATTGGCAGGGTCATGTGGACAGGGGTCACACTTATCCCCTAATCCATCACCATCTATATCTGTTTGATCGGGATTCGTAAAGTTAGGACAATTATCCATGTCCCCGCATATACCATCATTATCAACATCATTGTCAGGGTCATTAGGACAGGGGTCAGTACAATCGAGTATTCCATCATTATCAGAATCAGTTTCATCTAGAATACCAGTGCATACACCTAATTGACATGTATCACCAATGGTACATACGTCCCCGTCATCACAGCTGAATCCCTCTTTAGGATTTGGATCCGCAACACATTGATCGCTCACTTCATCACAGATCCCAATATTACATTGGTCATCTAGATATGAACAATCTACAGGAGTTCCAAAGCCACAGATCCCTGCCATGCAGATATCATTAGTAGTGCAAAAGAGGTCATCATTACATGCGGTTCCATCTTCTTTGGGAGAAGCAACACATTGATTACTTGCTTCATCACAGATCCCCACGTTACATTGATCCTCGAGATAGGTACAATCCCTAGGAGCTCCAGAAGTACAAATCCCTGCTATACAAACATCGTTAGTAGTGCAATATAACCCATCATCACAAGGGGCATTATTGTTAATAAAAACGCAGCCTGACGATGGATCACAATAATCATCAGTACATACATTATCGTCGTTGCAATCAAGTGGAGTTCCCCCTGTACACACCCCTGCTGAACAGGTATCACCTGTTGTACAGACATTTCCATCATCACATAAGGTACCGTCTGCTTTCGGAGAGGCGACACATTGGTCACTTACTTCATCACAGATCCCAATATTACATTCGTCTTCGAGATATGTACAATCTACAGGAGTTCCAAAGCCACAGATCCCTGCCATACAGACATCATTGATAGTACAAAACTGGCCATCATCACATGAGGTGCCGTCCGTTTTTGGAGAGGTGACACACTGATCGCTTATTTCATCACAGATCCCCACGTTACATTGATCCTCGAGATAGGTACAATCCCTAGGAGCTCCAGAAGTACAAATCCCTTCCATACAGACATCGTTAGTAGTGCAATATAGCCCATCATCACAAGGGGCATTATTGTTAATGAAAACGCAGCCTGATGATGGATCACAATAATCATCAGTACATACATTATCGTCATTGCAATCAAGTGGAGTTCCCCCTGTACATACCCCTGCTGAACAGGTATCACCTGTTGTACAGACATTTCCATCATCACATGAGGTACCGTCCGCTTTCGGGGAGGTGACACATTGATCACTTACTTCATCACAGATCCCAATGTTACATTCGTCTTCGAGATATGTACAATCTACAGGAGTTCCAAAGACACAGATCCCTGCCCTGCAGACATCATTGATAGTACAAAACTGGCCATCATCACATGAGGTGCCGTCCGTTTTTGGAGAGGCGACACACTGATCGCTTACTTCATCACAGATCCCAATGTTACATTGGTCCTCAAAGGAAGAGCAATCTATAAAAACTCCAACTTGGCAGTCTAGAACCGCATCACAGGTCTCAATCCCATCACAGTATAATCCATTGTCACAGAGGTTGTCATCAGCAGTGTGGGTAATAGTATCAGTCGTTTCATCACAGCTATCAATCGTACAACCCACACCATCATCGGTACTCGGGGCTAGCCCAGGTTGACAATCAGTTAAGATATCGCAGGTCTCGATGCCATCACAAAATTGGCCGTTATCGCATAGAGAATTGTCCGGTAAATGATCACAAGAGTCCGTCAACTCGTTACAGGCGTCAATTGTACAACTTACACTATCACCACAGTCTATAGGTGTACCAGCCATACAGTGATAGTCGACACAGATTTCGGCCCCATCACAGAATAAGCCATTATCACACTGCCAATCCTCGGTACATTCGCCACATTGATCTGTTTCCTCGTCACAGGGTAGATCCCCACAGGGAGGTGTCCCCATCTGACAATCTAGAACCACATCGCAGGTTTCGATGCCATCGCAATATAATCCATTGTCACAGAGGTTGTCATCAGCAGTGTGGATAATTGTATCAGTTGTTTCATCACAGCTATCAATCGTACAGCCCACACCATCATCGGTACTCGGGGCTAGCCCAGGTTGACAATCAGTTAAGATATCGCAGGTCTCGATCCCATCACAAAATTGGCCGTTATCACACCGAGTATCGTCTGGTTGATTCTCGCAGGAATCCGTCATTTCATCACACTGATCGACTGTACAACTGATTCCATCATTACAATCCACGGGTGATCCTGGTTCACACATTCCGGCTGCACAGACTTCTGCCCCATTACAATATTGTCCATCATCACAGTCGCTATCCGAGACACATTGGACAGATTCTCCAATACAGACACCTGCTGAACAGGTATCCCCAATCGTATAAGGATCACCATCGTCACAGGGCTGACCTTCATAAGGATCTGGATTTGCAACACATTGATCATTAACTTCATCACAAATCCCGACATTACATTGGTCATCGAAATCTGAACAATCCAAAGGAGTTCCAGCTTGACAATCAAGTAGTGCATCACAGGTCTCGATCCCATCACAAAATTGGCCGTTATCACACCGAGTATCGTCTGGTTGATTCTCACAGGAATCCGTAATTTCATCACACTGATCGACTGTACAACTGATTCCATCATTACAATCCACGGGTGATCCTGATTCGCATATTCCAGCTACACAGACTTCTGCCCCATTACAATATTGTCCATCATCACAGTCTTTATCTGCACACTCAAAGGTTATACATACATCATTCTTGCAAATGTAAGGAGCATCACAGTCAGTATCATCTACACACTCATAGGTTGTACATACCCCACTGACGCAAATGAAACCAGTATCACAGTCAGTATCATCTACACAATCACTACATATCCCATTCCTGCATACGAAAGGAGAATCACAGTCAGCATCAGTTATACACTCCTGGTGAATCACATTTTCTCCTGCGGAAAACTCCTCAATACTACAATCGTCATTTGAAGCACAGGTTATTCCACACTCTCCCTCATAAGCCACGTTTTCCCCCGCGGAAGCCGCTTCGCATGTATTGCTATATGTCACACCATCACAACCACATACTGGTATCCAGACTTCTGGACAACTATTTAGTTTATCTTTACATAATCCCGTACCAGTACAATCTCCCGCACTTTTGGCGCAATATTCTCCAGTATTGCAATCTATATTGGAGTTACAAGTTTCAGCTTCCATCGAGAACCTTACTGATACCTCTGTTTCTGGTACAACTGGAAATCCAGCTTCTTGCCAAGCTTCTATCCCACCTTCCATGTTATGAACATAAAGGAAACCATGTTCCTTCAAAATGTTACTTGCTTCCTGACTTCTTCCCCCACTTTTACAGTAAACGACAATGAAATCCTCTTTATCTAGTTCATCCATTTTACTTTCTAAATGTGCAAGAGGGATTAATGTGCTATCATTAATACGAACAGTTTCATACTCCGAGGGAGTTCGTACATCTAGGATTATCGCATTTTTATTTCTGTCAATTATCTGTTTTGCTTTATCAGCAGAGACATCGACATAACCAAGATCAAAATAATCACTTAAAACACTTTTCTCATTAAATCCTCGGAAAACTCGATAAATATATCCCTCCTCATTCTTGTCGATGTAAAACATAGTTGGGAAGCCAGTCACACCAAAATCTTGCATCATTTGGGGATTTTCTGGTGCATTGATATACAGGAACTCTATTCTATCAGAGTACTCCTCTCTCAACTCCATAAGAATCGGTTTCTGTTTTTTGCAAAAACCACACCATTCTGCGTAGAAGAGGATGAATACGGGTTTATCTGATAGAATTTCATTTATCTGCGAATAAACTGGATTCTGACCTTGTAAAGATAATGGCCCTTGCGTATCTCTATACACAGGATTATTGCATTCAAAGCACATATCTGAATTCAACTGGGATGGAAAATCTGGCATATTCCAAGCAGTGATGGATGTTGTTTCTTCTGTTGGAATGCCAATTGGAGCAACAGATGTTAAGATAACGAAATTAAGAATAGAAAGTGAGATAAATTTGAATAATTGCTGTTTTAGTCTAGGATGAACCAGTGGGAATTTGAATACTCTTTTAGTTGAAACATATAGATTTCTCTCATTGAATTTCCAAGGTTGCCAAGTAATGATTAGAATTGTATTGATACCTATAATAACTTGAGAAACTGTGCATAATGTACAAATAAAATGGATCACAAACAGTTCTAGATAAATTAGGTAAGCCAAACTCAATAATGATGCAAGCATTTGGCTTGTTAACAGAAAATATAAAATTTTTACAATTATTTGTCTTTTCTGACGAAAACGTACCGCTCCAAGAAGTATAATTTGCAAAATAACACTAAGATTGAAGAGAATTCCAATTGCCGCTATAGGAATTACATAATCTAGAATAATGATATGATCGTATTTTTGGAATAACAATGTTTGTACAATATCCCCTCCTGAGGCACACCCACACCCACCTACTAATCTTTCCAGAAATTGATATAGTAAAAGAGAAATAGAGATTGAAGATAACGCAAGAAGAGTCCAGAAACGGATTGGAGAGATTCTACGAGGGTATATAAAGGAGCCGCCGTGCTTTAGATATCGACTATATCCTTTGTGGATAACGAATATTCCTATTGCAATAATAACTAATGTAAAATACAGAATAGGATAATTGAAGTCAGGTAAGAAATCTAGAAGGGAGATAGAGTTATTTTGTGGAGACGAAGGAGATATATTTGTAAAATTTAATAAAATGTCTTGAAAATTTTGGTCAATTGTATTCAATGTAGTAGCATCAAGAACTTGGATATTGGTATCCCAGATAAAAATAACATATGGTAGATCACCATACACGTTAAGATCAATACCTAATCTATCTATCTCTTTGAGAAAGGAGTCTTGTTCCTCTAAATTAGCAATATCATATATTTTGAAATTGATCCGCTCATCAGATTGATATTTCTCATAAAATGAAGTGACTTCCTTATTATATCGGTTCTCACAGGATCCACATTGGGAATTATGAACAAGGATACAATCAACTGATTGGGTGTGAGAAAAACCACTAGTAGTTGGAATTAATGTTATTGCTAAACAAAGAATAATAAAGAACTTTGTAAAAAATTTCTTTCTTTTCATTATATCAAGATCTCCTTTAAATTCTGCTTGTACTAATACTGGTAGATAGATGATATAGCAAACTTAAGTCCTAGATATTGTTATAAGAATTTTTATCATTAGATCATGTATTGTTACCCAATTAAGTTTTGGGTACTTGTTTTTAAATTCAATAATGATTATTAGTATTCCACTGATCCCTTAGGACTTTGATTTCTTCGAGTTTATACACCCTCATATCGAATACTTTACAGTTTATAAAATTTAGGGAATTGGATTGGAAAAGAATATAGAATTACTTAATTCAATTTTGGTTTTCTTAAAGAACGATGAACTTTGTTGTTCTCAATCAAAGGTTTTTTTGCCTTACCTTCCACAATGGAAAGTCTTATATATAAGGTAAGCCTTACCTTTAAACGGTAAGAATCAATGACTCAAAGACTAAATTTCCTCTCAGATTACGAGTTTGAAGTACTACGACTTACAAATGAAGGAATGACCGCGGAAGCCATAGCAAAAAAGCTAAATGAAGAAAGAAAAGAAAAGAAGACAAAGGCAAGTATTAGTAGTATTTACAAGACTAGAGTCGTAGTACGGAAGAAGATCGAGGAACAGTTGAAGAACATTGCCAAGAGTTTACGGTTAGATTCTGATTTGGCAAAGATGCCTAAAAATACTGGGTTGTTGGTTTCTTACGATTGGACGAATGATACGAAGGTTTATATCATCTTTACTACCGAAGAAGGTATTTTAGCTTGGTATGAGCATCATTGTTCTGATAAATGCCGACCAGACTGTCAAAAAACTCTTGATTTGATAAAGAGAGAACGGAATATCGTATTATCGAACAATCAAGCGTCTTTACCTATTCTTGAACAGTTTCGTTATGTTTTCTCCGAGATTCAGGAGAAAGGATGGGTGAAAAGAGAAGGTGACTAATATCATGAATCAAAAATCTCAAGTTAAAATAATAAAAGGAGAAGGAACATTTCCAACACCCGAAGTCCGACGAATCTATCCAACACGAGCTCTTCTATGGAAATATTATCTCACAGTATTCCTTGTTTGGATTAGCGTGAGTCTAGGGTTTGTGTTATTGGGGTGGTTTATAGAGTTCGTTGCAGAAGAACCTAGACCAGCGAATTTCCAAAATGTATTTACAATAATTTACTGGGTTGTAAGTATTGCAATTATACTCCCTTCGATAATTATGTTACCTTTGTACGTGAATAGAATGGAGTTTATTGTGCATGGTAATGAGGTAATTGTTAAGAAAGGGTTGATCAACAAGACTGTTAAGTACTGCCCTTATCGCACTGTTACTAATATTTCAACGACTGCTGGACCTTTGGATCGACTTTTTGGTATAGGTTGCGTTAATGTTCAAACTGCAGGTAAAGGTGGAGCAACTGGCCCTGAGGAAAAATTAGAGGGCTTACCCTTATATCATGAAATCCGTGATTATATCTTAAGACAGCTTCGAATCTATCATTCAGTTATCTCGGGAAGAGAAGTCCCTAATCATAACGAAACAGATCTAACCACGATTCAGAGGGAGATGATCAACGAATTGAAAGCAATTAAACAGTTATTAAAAAATAAGAAGATGTAAGTGAGTAAAAAATGCAATTAAATAGGATTCAAAAAGAAAAACCATTCTATCCTGTATCTGCGTTCAGGAATAAACTATTCCTGTATATAATAACAACCTTCATTGTTGTAACAGGGATTATTATTGCTTTTGGAGGAATGATTATCTTTTTTGTAAGTCTAGATGATGAACCCTCTAGTGATGGTTTTGGAAAATGGTTGACAGATTATAGTCAAGAATTAATATCTTGGTATCTTATCATTAGTGTCATCTTGATGCTTCTTGCAGCTATCTTAGTCATCTATTATGTACGAAATATTGAATATATCATTGAAGACACCGAAGTCATCGTTAAGAAGGGAATTATAAACAAGACCATAAAACATGTCCCCTTTAGAACAATCACAAATGTCAGTTCTCGTTATGGGATTTATGATCGACTTTTTGGTATTGGTACTTGTGAAATTGAGACTGCTGGTAAATCAGGACAACAAACTGGGCCTGAAGAAAAAATTGAAGGGATTCGTAATTTTAGAGAAGTACGAGATGTTGTCTTGAGTGAGCTGAGAAGATTCCGAGGGCAATACGCGACTACAACTGAGGTTGAACACCCCACTCAATATGAGGAAGCAATTGGAGATGTTGCCCTTCAGAAAGAAGTACTAGAGGAATTAAGACAAATTAAAGAAGTCCTCTTAAAGAAATAGGTGATTTATATGTTGTATTTGGAAGAAATCGTGAAAGGAAAACCCTTCTATCCGCTAACCGCGCTCCGAAGTAAATTTTTTCTGTATGTAATAACCGCATTCATTGTTATTACAGCAGCTATCTTTGGTCTTGGTTCATTTATAGCATTTGTGGGTGGATTTGATAGTGATTCCTCTGGTGATGATCTTGGCCAGTGGATTTCAGCTAATTGGCCTGGACTTGTGATTGTGTATTTTTTCATTTGGTTCTGTATTATACCCATTCTTTTCTTTCTGATAGATTATTACGTACGGACTATGGAATTTGTTATTTTAGATAATGAAGTCATTCTCAAAAAGGGTGTTCTCAATAAAGAGGTAAAACACATTCCATTCCGTACAATCACAAATGTAAGCTCTAGGTACGGTATCTATGATCGGCTTTTTGGTATTGGTACTTGTGAACTTGAAACTGCTGGAAAGTCTGGCCAGCAAATGGGTCCCGAAGCTAAGATTGAGGGAATTAGAAACTTCATAGAAGTCAGAGATTTCATTTTAGAAATGCTTCGTCAGTTTCGTGGGCAATACGTAACTACAACTGAAGTTGAACCTACTACCCCACCAACAGTAAGACTAGGATTCCATAAAGAATTGTTAAATGAACTACGGGAGATTAAGAGGATTATTTCCAATTAGTTCTCCTTATCTTACTGAACTTCCGCATTAAATCTGTTTAAAAAGATTATGTGTAAAAGCCGAACTCAGAAATTATGACTGGTAAATGAGTTTAAATGATATAAAAACATAGAAAACTAAAGAAAAAGACAGAAGCAATAAATTTTAGAGAAACAAATGGAGTGACATAATATTTGAATATCATTGAAATCGAGAATTTAACAAAACGGTTTAAAGACAACATTGCTCTCGATAATGTCTCCTTAACAATTAGAAAGGGAGAGGTTTTTGGTTTATTAGGGCCTAACGGAGCAGGAAAAACAACACTCATTCGTCTGCTGATTGGGTTGATTAAACCAACCTCTGGGACTGCCCGTATCCAATATGATGGTCTTGGCCCGTTCGATATTAAGAAAGACATTATGGAGATCAGAAAGAAAGCAAGTCTTCTACCGCAAGAGGCAGATGTTTACGAAAATTTAACTGCAAAAGAGAACATTATGTATTACGGTCAAATTTATGGCAATGTACCTAATGGAGAAGTCCGCAGACGCACTGAGGAATTAATTGACATGATTGGTCTTCGGGGTCGTGAAAACGATATTACCAAGGAATTTTCTGGTGGGATGAAACGAAAAGTTCTGGTTGCTCGCGCCCTGGTGATGGATCCTGATTTAATTTTTCTGGACGAACCCACTACTGGTATTGATATCCTTGGTGCTCGTACGGTACGGAACCTAATTAAAAAACTGGCCAAAGAACTTCATAAGACGGTAATCCTGACTACCCATGATTTATCGGAGGTTGAAGAGCTATGTGAGCGTGTTGGGATTTTGGTAAAAGGAAAGCTCGCCGCGATTGGCACTCCCGATGAGCTTGAGGAACAATTCACAAAAGCTCATCTGGAGGACGTTTTCATTGGTTTAACAACAGGAGAAGGCGTTTTAGAAGAGGATTTAGACTCAATGAAGCCAAAGCGAGGATTAATCTCTCGCATTTTAAGACGAAGGTGATGAAATGAGTACAGTTAAACAAATAATGGCATTGGTAAAACAGGAACTTCAAAGTGCTCGACGAACTCGGTATGTGATTTTCACGTTCATTTTGATGCCTATTTTCATGTGGGGATTACAGGGTGGAGTCCAAATGCTTATGGGGTTTGTAATGGGCTCCTCTCAAGAAGGGGTGACAATATATTTTGTTAATTATGATGAGGGGAATGAAACATACGATCTCAATCTCGGAGATGTATTTCTTGACAGACTCGTAAATGCTACACAAACCAATAACTCTATTCTTTACGGAGCAACAATCAACGACACCAAGTATGCGGATTTGCCTTATCCAAGCTTAATAGAGAATATTCATAGTTCTGAAACAGCCAGTGATTATACTCCGTGTATTATCATTCCTAAAAACTTTACACAAGTATATTTGAACTATAATGCAACAGAGGGTGATATTCCTCCTGTGGTAGAGTTATACTCTCTCCCAGGTGGAATACTTGGATCTTCTATGCTTGAAGCTGGTGTTTGGTCGATAGTTTCTCAATTCAATATTGTGGAATATCATAAAGTCGTAGGTTTTGTCTCCTCACCAGTTGTTTTCTCAAAGGAAGAAGGTGCTGCAACTGGGTTTGGAATCGGTTTTATTGGTATGATATCAATCATGGTGGCAGTTTTAGCGCCAGCACCGTTCGTATCGACGTCTTTTGCTGGGGAAAGAGAAAAGAAGACTATGGAGTCCCTCCTTGCTTTACCAATTTCTCGTTTTAATATTCTTTTCTCAAAGCTTCTCGCTGGTATGGCTCTTATTGGGATTTTTGCAATAATGAATATTTTTGGATTGTTCCTATTCACAGCAATGATTGATGCTGCTGCAGGGACTATTGGTGCTGAGGAATATTCCACTATTTTTGCAATCGAACCTTCGCCAATCATGCTAATCCTGGTTGTTTCAATGATGTTTCTTTCTGCGTTTGTTGCCATCGGCATAGGTATTTCAGTGGCTAGCTTGACTAAAGATGTGCGTTCTGCTGAATCTATGTATAACATGCTCATGATGGTTCCAGCTCTTGGGGTGGGTTTTCTTGGTATGTTTGGGGGTATCCCAGAGCGAGCTTTTGGTGGCGCAGGAATCATTCTCTATATCATTCCTTGGGCTCATTCGATTGCTATTCTTTCCAAGGGATTATATCCCCAGACATATGCTTCCAGTGCCTTAACTCGTGGCTTACCTGGTGGAGGAATTGCTATGGATCTAGTGCTCCACTTTGGCTACTTGATTGTAGTGATTCTGATCTGTCTGTTTATCGCCTCTAAAGTCTTTGAGCGTGAGGGGATCTTGACCTAGATCCCTTTTTCATTCTTTTTTTACACTCAATCGCTTATATACAGTATTAAGAGCTTCAATCCAAGCTTCCAATCCCTTCTTTTGGTACAAAACATCCAACCCTTGTTTAGTAATACCTCCTGGAGTCGTTAAACTTTCCAATATTACATTTAAATCAGTTTTTGGTTCAATTAATGCCATATTCACTGCTCCTCGTACTGTTTCAAGAATCAAATTGCGAGCAGTATGTTGAGGCACTCCAATCTGAGTTGTCCACGAAATTATTTCCTCTAATAATGCATAGATCCATCCATAAAAAGCCCCAATGACACTAGCAGAAGTAAAACTTGATTCATCTGGTAAGATATGAACTTGGCCCAAAAGAGCTAATAATTCTTGAGCACGAAGATTATCAGGGAATAATAATGTTGGACTTTCATTGATAGCAGCACACGATATCGGCATTGCTCGAACTATTGTGGCTGGGATTGTTACAGGTTTCAATGTTTCGAGTGATAAGCCAGCAGCTACAGAGATCACTATATGATTAGGTTTGAAATCAGTTTCTTTAGCTACGACTACAGTATCTTCAGGACGAGTGGTTAAGATAATTATATCCGATGTATCCGCAACCATTTGATTACTTTTCGTAACTATTGCTCTAAACTGAGATGCTAAGCTTGCTGACTTCTCTACATTACGAGGTGAGAGAATAATCTCAATATCTGTTGATGCTTTCCTTAAACCTTTAACTAAATAGCTAGCCAGATGACCAATCCCAATGATTCCGACCTTTTTAATCATTTTTTAGTCTCCTTTGATTTTTCAGAAGGCTTTCTAACATATCTTCGATTCGATGACAGACTACAGCACCCATGGCTCTCAGTTCATCAGTTACATCAACAGGAAGGCTTGTTGGGCTGTCCTCTGGGATCTGGTTAAGTTTTCCACCAATGAATATGGGTATATCAAAATCAATTCGTTTCATCTCTTGATATAATGATTGAAGATAGGATAGAGCTATACCGTTGTAGGTGCTGATAGCAATATATTGGGCTTTATTTGCCTTGGCACATTTAGCTACAACATCTGGATCAACGCTGACTCCAGCATCAATTACTTCAAGTCCTAATAGTTTCATTACTTGTTCCAGAAGGATTTTTCCGTATTCATGCACATCAGTACAAGCAACACATATTCCAGATATAGTTTGTTGTAATTTTATTCGGTCAGAGGGATCAAATGAGGTGATTATCCTTCTACTTTTTGTTTCAAGTTCAGCTATAGGAGTAGCCTGAACAACAGGTATTCGTTTTCGTAAAGAAGTTTCATGAGGCTTTCCTGGACCAAATAATTCCTCTAATTGTTTAGCTCCAATTCGACGGATTGCTAGAAGTATTTCGAAAGGATTGTTGATGTCGATTCCAGCTTCCTTGAAACCATTTAGGACACGTTCTTTGAAACGCTGACCTGCTTTAACCAGCATTTCTGCAGTGGTATCTGCCATATCAATGGCAAATAGGTGCTTAAAACCTTCAGCTCTGCGGATTAATCTGTTAGCGAAGAGATGAGCATTCACAATCTCATCGATTTCAGGTATCCTCATTGCTTCTGTAACGGGAACAGGATTGAGTCCATGACCTGTTGGTAGGTCATTTTGAGCGATGATATCAACCAATAGATAACTGGCAAGATTGGCGTAATTTTCCACTTCCCCAGCAACATAAATAGTTGTATTACCATAAATCATACTTCCAGGGGTTTTTGTTACCCGAGCCAAAGCTCGTTGGAACGCTAATCGAGTCAGAGGATCAGAGAACGTGTGGCCATAACAATGCGAAACTAGCCCACCGATTAAATCCTCAATAATGTACTTCTCTATTAGCACTGCTCCAATACTACAAGACATGTCGTAAAATAAAGCAGCAAATCCGTCATCTAAATTTGAATGGATCAGAATGTCAACTGGTTGATTGGCACAAAGAACCATGGCCTTTACAGTTTCAGCTGTTGTTCTAACATCATCGTGCCATTTCGGTAAGCGGAAGGTAAAATATTGACCAATGTTACCAATGCTTGTTGAGCCAGCTTTTAGGGCGTTTACTGTGTTCTCAACTGCTGCAGGTGTTCCAATGACGAAATCTCCAAAATGAGGAGCAACAGGTGCAGAATGGGTTAGATCTATGAAATCTTCAGGTTTTCCAAGTATTAAACCAGTTCCTTGAGGCATATTTGCTCGAAGAGCAGCAGGATACCCCATACTCCAATCTAGACATATTCCATATCGATCTATTCTATAACCAGCAGCTTCGATTTGTTCATAAATCTTAGAGTAAGCCGATTTACTCTTCGTAAGACTTCGATATCCAATCTGTCCATGAAGCATAATTGTACCTTCAGCTGCTCGCTGGCGTTTATACTCATTCTCAGACTTCACATCATATGTGGTTAAAAAAGGACAAGAACCAATGGTAACTTCATGACTCAAATGCTTTCCCTCCTCTAATAACTCATTTATATCAGGAAGATCTTTTTCAGGAAGAATATGAGTTCGTTCAAGGCTTAACATGTTCTTTCTCCTGGAAGACAAATTTAATTATGTAGTCTATCCAATAGATTTGTTTATATGGATTTCAATTGTTTCAGATTGTAATTTTGAATTTATAGGGATGATAACAGCAGAGGCCCAAGGAATTTTATTTAAGATTTCACGCGTCAAAAGAGATGGATAAAAGAAACATTCACAACCATTGCAAGAAGAGGATAATAAGGAGTACTGGAAACAAATCTTTGATATCTTGGTAACATCCTTAATTTATTTTTTTTATATAATTAGGAAATCTCTGCAGCTTTTATTCAATTTTAATAAGATTTTACGGTAAGAGTTTTATTAAATCTAATTAGATATCTTCTGTATTTTTACTTTAGTGAGAGCCTAAAAAACCATTATATAACTCATAGTGACTTTTAGAAGTAGTTAACATTTACATCGGGGCCAACAAAATTTATTGCTCCATTTCTCTGTTTTACACAATATTACGTAATATATTTACCAGAGGGGTTAATAAATGAGCCAATCTAATCGGATTATTCTTAACTTTCTAAATGAAACTGAACTTTTTGCTAGTAATCCTGATCTCACTGAGAAAGCTATCCAGATCTTTGACTTCATTCAGTTCCTGCTTGACAATGATCAAAACCTTACTAAAACAGGAAATCTAAACATTGGTGCCAAAAATCTGCTTCATTCACGTATAGAAGAAATTTTCGGTAGAAAATCTTTGGATGACGTATTTACTGAATAGAGGGATAGAATATGATCAAGAACATCTGGTTGAGAAATTTTCGCCGATTTAAAGATGAGAAAATAAGTTTTACAAAAGGCCTAAATATTTTGGAGGGTAACAACAATGTAGGAAAAACAACCATATTTTATGCCATGGAATACTGTTTATTTGGCAATGTTACTGGCTTTAAAACCCCAAGTGAATTGATGAGTCCAAATAAGAAGATGATGGGCGTTCAAATGGAATTTAAGGGACGGAAGGATGGAATTTACCGCTTACAAAGGATTCATGAAATACCTCCTCAATCAAAGAAAAAAGTCATTGGGCACTTTACATTAAAAGAAATTAATGAGAACAACGATGAAAAGTATTTATGTAGTTCAGATTTTCAAGATCGGGAAGAGGATCTTGCACGAAAGATTTTTGACCTGACTGGGATCACTAAAAGATTATTTGAAACATCAATTCTGTTCCGACAAGGAGAAATCTCTAGCATTCTCAAAGGAACATCTAAATTAGACATTGTTTTAGGTGTGACGGCTGCAGTAATAGCAGATGAAGAATTACGATCAATGGCACTTGAAAAAGAGAAAGAGATCAGTAGCTTACCTATACTGGAAGAATCCTTGAACAAATTAAAAACTGATCAATCACAGATAGAGGAGGATGTTATAAAAGTTCAAGATGAACTTAAGGAAATAACTGAGAAATATAAAGTTCTACAAACAATCAGAGAAAGTATTTCAGAAGCAGAAAACTTGAAATCAAATCTTATTAAAGCTAAAAATCAGTTTGAAACTAATGTTCGGAGTTGGGAATCAGATGTGGAAAGGTTAAAGGCAATCCAAATAGAATTGGAGGAATTTATTTCAACAAATGGGAGTAAAGAAGCTTTAGAGTCCAGATTGAAACAGATATCCCAAGAAAATATTCAATTTCAACAAACAATTGAACAATGCACAATTACTATTAATAATCACCATAAAATCATGAATAAACTTAATGAAACTCGAGGAGCGTTGAAAGGACAACTTTCAAGGAATATTTCACTCCTTTCAATCGAAATTCCAACTAAAAAACTTCCTTTACACGAGACAGTATTATCTAGAATAGATGAAACCAAAGACATCGATCCACAGTTAGAACAGCTAATTCAAGATAGTCAAAAAGAAATTACTTCTATCCAAACAGAAATTAACAAGAAAAATGAATCGAGAGGAGATTTATCTGGTAGATTAACCCGAAGATCAAGCTTACTTAAGGGAGAGAATGCCAGATGTGAAACCTGTGGCCAGATCATTGATCAAAATCAGGTTAAAATGGAAATTTCTGATTGGAAAAAACAGCTGAAAAAGCTTGACGGGGAATTGAAGAGTTTAAGTGAGCAGAAAAAGGATTTTGAAAAAAGGATTGATAGATTCAAAGAATCAAAGTTGAAAAATGAGATTAATTCCTTTTTGGATAGGCTTATCGATATTGAAACTGAATTGCAGGCAACAAGTGATCAATTAGAAGATGAGGAGAAGAAAAAAACAGAGCTTCTCAACAAGCAAAAATCACTGTTAATATCAATTACTGATATTAAATCAAAATTAAAGCAATATAATACATATTCAAAGAAAATTACCGATATTATAGCTGAAATAGAAGAGTTGGAGAGTAATATTGTCACCACCCATGAAACTTTGCTTCATGAAATCCAAGTTTATTTTACTCGATTTCAAGAATTCAATTTAAATCATTCTAACCTTTTTCCTGATTTGCAAATTAAGGAGTTCGATTTTTCAGAAATAAAGCCCAAACCAATATCGAAGTATAAGGTTAGTACTGAAATCTTAGAGAAGGTTGAATCTCTTACATTATTATCAGAAGAATTCCATCGATTAGAGAATGCCTACAATGTTGTTATTATTAAAGCAGATAATGATATAGAAAATGCACAATCTACTAAATCGAGGATAGAAGAAGACAATAATAAATTGAAGAAAAGGTTAAACAATGTAAGAAAGGAAATCGCACGAATTAATAAAGAAGTAGACAATTTATATTATAAAAAAGAAAGCGCTAAAAAGTATCGACAAGTCAGTAAAGGATTTAAAGAACTTCAACACCACTTAAGGGAACATGCCACATCCACACTAGCCTCAGATACACTACAAATGCATGATAAGTTATCAGGAATAACGGACGAATATCAAACTCTCTCTATCGATCCGAAGAGATATGTAATTAATGTGAAACCTATTGATATTGGAAGAGAAGTGCCTGCACATGCTTGTCAGGGGGGAGGACATCAGTTGTTATTGGGGTTAGCCTTTAAGTTTGCCATCGCCAGAATGGCTGGATCTACTAACTTCTTATTACTTGATGAACCAACTTATGGATTAGATATCCAACATAGGAAAGAATTGTTATCAAAAATGGATAATTTAAACATTACTAATCAGCTGTTCCTTATAACACATCAGAATACTGGGACAGTTAAAGGGAATCGGATAAAAATAATCAGGGACGGGAAATATAGTAAACAAATGATTGAAACAAGTTAGAGGGATTTTAATGGCATTTGATGACATAATCATGGATTTTGTAGAAGAAGTTAATAGTTTCTCCCAAAAAACGAATGAACCATTAATTAGCTTAGGAGAAATAAAGACTCGTCTTCCAAGTAATATTTCAACCGAGAATAATATTCAGCTTGTGACAGCAAAGATTCAACGAATAATTTTACAATTTCTAAATGAAAAGTTAGAAGAGAATCCCTCCTTTAACCAAAAATTCAGTACTCAAACTTCCTGGCCAATTCTAAACAAATTATTAACATTAGCTAGACTTAAGGAATTATCAAATATCAAGATTGTAAAGAAGGGATCACGTTCTGGAGTTAGATATTATATTACTGAAATGATGGACACTTATTACGGTAAACAAATCTTAATGCATTTAGATTTCTCTAAACAGCGAAAAGTTGCGAGTCAAGGAGAATTTAATAAGATCATTCAAGAGTGTCAGAAGATTAAGTTAGAATTACCCGAAGTCATTGAGCCCACTAGAACTGAACATTTTTTTAGTAAGGATTCAAATGAGTGAGGAACAATTAATGTTAGATTATATCAAATTATTACATGAAAAAGAAAGTAAACAGCTTAAAACTGAAGAAAAAATAGTCCTAGAAGGACAATATAAAGAAGCTTATAATGCAATGATGGATGCGTATAATGCTGAACTATTTGTTGGGCTGATTGGGCCTGTAGGATCAGGAAAAACAGCCTTATGTCGTAAATTCGCAAATGATCTTGATAAACCATTCAATTGGGTCACATTTAGTGACCTCGTTCGTCCATCAAATCTAATTGGATCATTTGATCCGACTTTAGTCTTCAAGTATGGATTTTCTGTGGATGCGTTCATTCCAGGTCCATTTACACTTTCTACCTTAGGAGGAGGAGTATTCCTAGCTAATGAATTGAATCGGGGAGACGAGTATGTTCTGAACTCCCTCTTAGATGCCTTAGAAGAGCGTAAATTATATATCCCTTCTCTCAAAACTTGGTATGATGTTGACCCAGAATTTTACTTAATTGCAGCAATGAATCCTGCTGAAATGCGTGGTACAAGGCGCCTTCCTTCAGCTATAAAGGATCGAGTGAAGGTCTGGATCCACCTTGATTACCCCAAAAAACCCATTGAACAACAAATCATCCAAACTCGGTGTCCAGAATATTCTTTGAATCCATCAACAATAGAATTAGTTCTTGAATTAGTCCATCAAACACGTGATGATCCTGCAGTAGAATTACCAGCCTCTATTCGGAGTTCAATAGGACTTGCTAGATTAGGATCAGAGAGAGCTAAGCGTTTGAATAAACCTTTAGATAATACCACATTAGCTCAAAGTGCGAAATTAGTTCTAACTGAATCAATTAAGATGAAACCAGGACGTGATGCCAAGAAATATGTTTCCAGTTTACTTAAGAGAGTATTAGGAACAACTGGGTGACTAAATGAGCAAAATAACCAAGAAAACTGTTTCAGAGATTTCATTTCAAAACGATTCGGTTGTTGGTTGGTCCCCCATTACTTTTTCAATTGAATTTGTTACTCGATTAAGGAAAATTCCCAATATCTCACATGTTCCAAGTATTAGAACCACGTTAGCAATCCCGAAATTTTTATCTGCTCGTTACTTTCGTATGAACACTTTAAGTCCAAGAGATTATATTGAAGCAGCGGTTTTTAACACTCCCTATGAAGATCAAGATATTGCTGAAAGGATTGCTCATGAAATTCTATTTCCTAGGGCAAAAAAAGGAACGAAATCCCGGAAACGAAGAAATCAACCTCAAAAACGAATCCAACCAGGGCCTCCCCAGCAACAAACACAACCTCAAATCAAATCTCAGCAACAACAGCAATCCGTTGATCCAACACAGATGATTTTAAACGATCTTGCCTAATTAGATGTCGATATCAACGCTTTAGATGATCTCTCTGATTTTGATAGTCTCCTTGAGAATGATTTTGATGATTTTAAAGCTTTTACTCTTTTTGAAAATCTTTTAACATCTGAAGAAGGTTCAGATATAAGTCTTGGTGAATTAATAAATCTTTATGGTGGCCCAGCGGAGCTTCAAGCAGTAAATGCGACTTCAATATCAACCGCAAAAGAATTCATCCAAGAAATGCTGCGAGGTCAGGTTGGTGATTTATCTCCTGATCATCTTTATCATGGATGTAAAGCTGGGTTTTCTGAATTACTTCAGAAGGAAACAGTACAACCATGGGAACTAGCTTCAGCACTTGCAGGTGGGGGTACTTCTACTGCTCAACAAACCTTACAAAACCATCTAAATGATATACTAGATCATGGAACCGCTAGAGTCATCGGGAAAACTCTCAAATACTTATCCCCCTATATGAAAACTGATGATTTTCATATTGATCCTCAGAAACTAGCAGATTTTCAACAAACGGGAATAAGCAGAGCAACTAATCTTACTGATTTCTCTGAAATCTTAGACGGATTTCAAGAATGGATCAAACCTCCAGATGAACTTATCAAATCATCTGCAATTGAAAATGTTGGTCGATCATTGCAGGCAGCTGATTGGCTTCAAGACACATTTGATAAATCATTACATGAGCAGATCTTTGGAAATTGGATTGATAGTCTCACCCAATCTCCCACATTACAAGAATTAGTAGATAATTTTGTACAATGTAATCGTTGGGAAGATATAGCGCAAGAGGCGTTTAATCGTCATTTAGAAAGCTTTAAATCAAATATTGAGGAAATCAAAGGACGATCTGACACATTACAAGAAGTGACTGATGAAATATTACATTCTATTCCTTTAGTCAGACAGTTAGAAGGTTTAAGTAATCCGATCGCATCTAAGCTTTCCTCATCGTTCGCATCAGAAATGATGGATCAAGTAATAAATACAGACCAATTCTTACCCATGTTAGATCAATTTTTGAACGCTGATGTCAAGATACAGGATGTACCTCGGCTTGTTGCTCATGGTACCCGACTTGGTGTACATCCTGATGATATTTATGATAGAATTGGGGACTCCTTAACTCAACTAAAAGAAATGATACAGCAAAATGTTAGTGATCCAAAACGTTATCGCTTACTCGCAAAAAAAATTCCAAAACAAAGAGCAACTAATAATATTATAAAAAATTTAGCTCAACAGGCTCATAAAAACCGTAATAAAGAAGGGATGGCCGCTTTACTCGCAATGAACTTAGGAACTGCTAGTCAAAGTGTACCTGAGGATTTTGCAACTGAAAGCTTAAATTATAAAGGAATAGGAACAGGGGATAATCTTCTAAAACAATGGTTCACACATCGACACACTTTTCGAGGGAGTTTAAGAGAAAAAATCAAAGAAATTGCCAAAGATGCCCTTCTTGATCTTGCAATGGATTGGATTAATCGAGGTACTGGTTCTATAGATAAGGGATTAATACCTCAAAATCGCACACGACCTTATTTAGCTGGTGATGATTTAGATTTATTAGATATCGAAGCGACTCTTGATTCAATTATTAATGCAGGGAAAACATTAGATCAGGTGACTGAAGATGATTTGTTTGTTTATGATACTGGAAAAGGCAGAGCCGCTTTTGGAGTGCTTATTGATATAAGTGGATCTATGAGTGGTGGAGAATTGGCTGTATGTGCTATTGCTGTAGTTATGCTTCTTGGTAAATTAAAATCTGAGGAAATAGCAATTGCACTTTTTGAATCAAGTACCCATGTTGTAAAAGGATTTAAACAGGAAAGAGATTTAGATGAAGTTGCTGATGATTTATTAGACTTAAAAGCTAAAGGGGGTACGCAAGTAGATGCTGCTTTACGATGGATTACTTCAGAATTCGAAGAAATGACTCAAAGCGAGTTTAAAATGATATTTCTACTCAGTGATTATGGTTTTGCAGAGGGAATGGATGTAGTTAAAAAACATGCTGAACGACTTGCTGATCTAAGAGTTCAATATTTAGGAGCATCTCACGGTAAAATATGGGGAGAGGCGAATCAAGTTTTAAAAGATACAATGAATGGACATTCTATTAAGTTGAAGTCAATCGATAAAATACCTGAAGTCCTTATTCAAGCAATAGATCAATTTGGGGATACAGGATTTTCTTGATTTTCTTTTCTCTACCTATATTGTTTTATCTTATGCACTTAGTTCTTGTACAATTATTGTTCTCGAGTAGACATTATATTGTACAACATTATCAATATCACTTGCATAAAGCCGACTATATATTAAAGGATCAGACGGATGGTAATCCTCCAACGATTGCCACCACACTGCAATTGTATACGTTCCTGCATCTAAGCTATCTGTTAATAATTCAATGTAGACTGAATAAGTTAAATATAGGCTGTTGGTTGTCGTGCCTTGGTAGTCCCAGTAAGAAATATGTGTTGTTTGGCCAGTAACTCCTTGAAGCATTAATGTAATTTTATAATCTGCATGTTTAACTTCTAAAGATTTCATAGCTAACCGAAAAACACCAGAAAATCGTGCGTTTAACCTAGAGCCTTGTTGAACTGTGATTACTAACGAGGTATTATTCATTAACTGTAAGGTAGTGTCTTCTTCCGTTATTTCTGCATGATCATTTGTAACTAATTTTTTTGTTTGCAGTAAAATCCCATTAGATTCAGATTGGAGATCTGTAATATCTGATTGTATCTCTTCTACATCAGATTTAAGGGAAGAAATGTCCGTTTGGGTGTCGTCAGTACCAGCTTGGATTACTGGATAGAGTTGTGGCAATACAAAAAGAGTTATCGCTCCTATAGCAAGGAGGGAAACAGCAATACTTCCAATAAATTCTTTTCCAGACATATTAATCAAACCATGTTCTTTTAATTGATTGATGAATTAGTATCGATATTAAGATTTTTAGTAAAAATACGATTTTTTAAGCTAATCCAATCAAATTTTTTTTCTCAAAAAAATAGGAAATCAGAGATTCTAATACCGTACTGTTTTTAAACCTAATTTCCTTTTCCATTTATTTCAAAGATTTGAACAAAGATATTCCGTCTTATTAAATATCAAAATAATATAACTTTAGTTTGATTGAAAATTAGACTGTAAATATACTGAAATAAACGTAATAATGGAGATTTGTGTAAAATGAAGAGATTTAATAACTCAATTCTATATTTATCTGTTTTTTTCCTCTTGATTTCAACAACCATATTTATTGTTAATAGTCAATCTACTGATTATTCAAACCTTATTATTAGTGAAATCTTTTATGATTCAATCGGGACTGATACGAGTTGCTTCATTGAAATCTATAACGTAGGTTCCACAACAGTAGACCTTGATGATATTAATCATGATATCATTGTTGAGGGAGTAAATGGTGCTACTGGAACTGTGTATGTCACGATTGATCTTACTGGTACTGTTGCAGCAGGATCTTATTATGTTGTTGCCCAAAGTGGAGTTGATTTTACTCCAGATCAAACTGATGAAGGGGCTAATTTTCAAAATGGTCCTGATGGTGTCCGTTTGGTTGATAATATTACTAAAACCATAATAGATGCCCTTCAATATGGGGATACTGGAGAAGTGTCGACTGGTTGTCTTGAAGGTTTTCCTGCAATGGATGTCCTTCCAGGATATTCCCTTAGCCGAAATGACCTGAATACTGATACTGGTGATAATAGCCAAGATTTTTATGGCACCAGTATTCCAACACCTGGAGCTGTTGGAATTATTCCTGATGTAAGTTTATTAAAAATAACTGAAGTTTTATATGATACCGTTTCAATAGATACTGGCTGTTTCATTGAAATCTTCAATTCTGGGTCAGCGAAGATCAATTTGAATGATGACCATCATGATATCATCCTCGAAGGTGTGAATGGCGCTACTGGAGAAACTTACATTCTCATTGATCTCAGCGGTGAGGTTGAGGGAAAAGATTACTATGTACTTGCCCAAGATGATACTGTGAATAATTATGATCAGATTGACCCTGGAGCTGATCTTCAAAACGGTCCTGATGGTGTCCGTTTGGTTGACAATACTACCAGAACCGTGATAGATGCCCTTCAATATGGGGATACTGGAGGAGTGTCAACTGGTTGCCTTGAGGGTACTCCTACAATGGATGTTGATTCTGGATACTCGTTGACACGTGATGACCTGAATATTGATACTAATAATAATAGTGAGGATTTCTATCAAACTATAACCGCTACTCCTGGGGAAGTAAGTAATATTATTTCTGATCTTAGCTTGGTAGTAAGTGAAGTTTTTTACGACTCAATTAGCTCTGACTCAGGTTGCTTTGTTGAAATCTATAATGTAGGTTCTACAATAATCAATCTAGATGATAGCAAAAAAGATATCATCCTTGAAGGTGTGAATGGTGCTAATGGAGAAACTTACATTCTCATTGATCTCACTGGTGAGATTGAGGGAGAAGATTACTATGTACTTGCCCAAGATGATACTGTAGATAATTATGATCAGATTGACCCTAGAGTTAATCTTCAAAACGGTCCTGATGGTGTCCGTTTGGTTGATAATACTACTAAAACCGTGATAGATGCCCTTCAATATGGGGATACTGGAGGAGTGTCGACTGGTTGCCTTGAAGGTACTCCTGCAATGGATGTCCTTCCAGGATATTCCCTTAGCCGAAATGACCTGAATACTGATACTGATGATAATAGTCAAGATTTCTATGGCACCAGTATTCCAACACCTGGGGCTGTTGGGATTATTCCCGATGTAAGTTTATTAAAAATAACTGAAGTTTTATATGATACCGTTTCAATAGATACTGGCTGTTTCATTGAAATCTTCAGTTCTGGGTCAGCGAAGATCAATTTGAATGATGACCAACATGATATTATCCTCGAAGGTGTGAATGGTGCTAATGAAGAAACTTACATTCTCATTGATCTCACTGGTGAGATTGAGGGAGAAGATTACTACGTGCTTGCTCAAGATGATACTGTAGATAATTATGATCAGATCGACCCTGGAGCTAATCTTCAAAACGGTCCTGATGGTGTCCGTTTGGTTGACAATACTACCAAAACCGTGATAGATGCCCTTCAATATGGGGATACTGGAGGAGTGTCAACTGGCTGCCTTGAGGGTACTCCTACTTTAGATGTTGATTCTGGCTACTCTTTGACTCGTGATGTATATAACACGGATACAAATAACAACTCTGCTGATTTTTCTGCTAGTGATACACCAACACCTGGTTCATCTCCTCCTCCTCCCCCTACTTCCGAAACCACTACAGATACTACGATCGATACTACTACTACTACTTCTTCTACTACAACTGCTGCTATTACTACAGGTACATCGATGGGTACTTCTTCCGAAGACACTGAGGAAACTAGCCAAAATACTCCTGGAATAGATTTTATTATTGGATTTTTCACTATATTCATTGTTAGTATGGCTTACAAACGAAGATGTAAATAGAAACATCTCTAGAATCCCATGAAGAGATATTTACCTCCTTTCTATTCTTTTTATCTCTAAAGGAGTACTTGAGGGGAAAAAGCAACAAGATCTTTTAACTAGCTTTTTATCTTCGGGATACAAGACCTAACAGAGATTTCGGTCTTAAAATCAATTAAGAATGGAATAAAAATAACAAAGAAATTATAATTCTGACGTAAAAATCATCAGTTTTGAGGTGTTTTTATTGAATGATGTCCAAAATCGCGAAAGTTGGAATTCTATTTCAAGATCTTACTAAGGAGAAAACCGAATCTCGTTAGAAGATGTTCATTATGGCCCTGTGGCCCCTGGTGAAAAGGAATTAGGTTTACTAGGTAATGTAAAAGGCAAAAGAATACTAGAACTTGGTTGTGGAGGTGGACAGAACTCAATAGTATTAGCTAAATGGGGAGCAAAAGTAATCGGACTAGATATATCAGAAATTCAGTTAGAATGTGCCAATATACTGGCGAAAAAAGAGGGAGTAAGAGTTGATTGGTTACCAAACCGCTAGAACCATTTCATTCATGAAAATAGGTAGATCCAACAGCATCGAAAATTGTGACTGTGAAAGAAAAATGTCTTAGAGACGGTGATGAATCTTGTCTTTTTAGAATAAAGAAAAATAACGCAATGTAACTACCAAAACCTAATTTGATGGGTTAACACCCTAGTCCGTCTGATCTTTTATATATAAATTATGAAGATAGCGTTAGATATAGTACTGAATATACGTATATTGATACGTATAGTGTCATATAACTGAAGTTAAACGACATTCAGACGGTATAAATACAATAGAAAGAGGAGAGTGAATCCTCATTTTATCTCCAATAAATCTAACCCTGCAATACCCAAGCATGCCATTCCAAGTCCTAGTGGTAGGATCATGGATATTGCTTGGTCAGGTTGTACTAAAGGAATAATTATGCTTACAATTCCCATTGCTATCGGAATCACATAAAGGGTATAATTTATGATTTTCTCTATTGATAGACCTTCGGATGACATATTCTTCTGCATGCAACTTTGTTAGTTAAAAGCTTTTTTAAATAAAATTAGATTCAAAAAATATATCTAAAGGAAACTTAAGATTCAAAAGGAAGGCATATCAATGAAAGAATTAGATCTTGTGGATGTATCAGAGTTCCATCTTTCTTTCAAATTAAAAAAGAACCTTCCTTTTGATCCTCAAAAGAGCACTTTGGTATTATACTTGGAGGGATTAAAAGAATTCGATAAGAAAACTAGTGCAAGTCCAATGAACACTGTAAAGAACCTCGGCTATATTTTCATCCTTTTTCTTATCGGTTTTTTTTCTGTATTTTTCTTCAGTGAAGCACTCTCTAATATGTTGAGGGTTTTCCAAAACACTTTTTATTCAGAGAACAATTATCTTACACTTCTTGGTATTCCAGAGTTATTCATTGCACCCGTCACAATCTTCTCGTATCTTCTCGCTGGAAGTATTATGCTGGTTGCAGATATATTTTTTATTGCTGCAAAACTTCTTGGTGAGTATAAGACTTGGACAAGTTTCCACGAACAACTATTTGCTTTAACAAAAAAACTCCATGAAATGGATCTTCTAGAAGAGTTTGCTGATTATCAGAAGGAAACAAATGCGTTTCAACTAAAAAGAATCTCAATTAGGTGGGAAATCGAATGGCTCTCTCCATTTATTTTTAAAACCTTCCCCCCATATTTTCATGAGATAGGAGAAGTGTCTCTTTACATGTTTGCGTTAATATCTTTTCCTCTTCCTATTCTTGTTTCAATCATCGCCACCAATTTATTTTTTCTTTTAATTCTAGTAAGTTTAGTCCTTTTTTTAGGTTTTATGGCTTCTTTGAGAATAAGGGACCTGATTCAAGTCTATCGCAATTTCAAAAACATTCAAAATAAATTAATTGAACGTCAACAAGAGAAGTTACTACAGTTGTTATTTGAGGAAGATACTGATCCAGTATTAATTCACGCCAATCAGGAGAATTTATACCGGTTAGCAAGTGAGAGAAGTATTCCAACCTCCTTCCCACTCTTGCCCATTTCGATCTTATTGCCCATTTTCAGTGCAATTATCGGGTACGTTATTCTCGCTATAGAAAATGCTCCGCGTTAGCATGGGTAAGATGTTTCGTGTTAGATATGGATATATGCAATTATTTCTTCATACACTGTTAACTTTCTTGAGAACCGTTTTTCCTTTCCATAAATATCCATATATTCTAATTACGTTGGATATGTTCTAGAATGTAGTACAATCGTCAATACAATATCTATTGACGTTCAACGATATTTGAACTGATCATAGAATGGTCGTGAAATAGATCTTAATCCAAGATCTGAAGCTGTAACACCAAGAGTCTTATTTTTGTAAGGCTCGCTATTTGACAAAAATTTCCCCTTTAGGTCAAAGGCAAATGCATTCAACATCAACTCATGCGCCTGGAGGAAAACTTTCGGGAGAACAAGTTTTTCAGATAACGCCATGATAGTCAGTTATCATATCCTGTGAATGTTATCGTCATGAAATTCTACTAATTCAGATACTAGTCCAAGATCTTCAGGTTCAACGTAATTTAGGTCAACTTTTCTTGTTTCTCTGGAAATTAACCAAAATATAATATAAGGGGTTAATTCTGTATATCTGGCTACTAATATACCTAATATAATGAGTAGAATCACAGAGATTATCAATTCAAGTTCCATAATAACATTAACAAGATCACACACGTTGCATTACTAATTTTTGTGAAGGGAATTTTTCAAGATAAACTAATTCTATTTGTTGTTTTCGTGTTATTCGTGCTCCTTTTGTGTTACTTAATCCTGAGTGCTGAACAATTCGTGACATAAGATGACGAGTATATCCAGTATAAATTTTACGATTCATACCATGAGATTTATCTCCAACGAATAACATATAGACCCAATATGTCAAAATAATCCTCTTTTTCTCCATATATATGATGCAATAAATAAAAAGTGCCTTCACACAAAAGATTATAGAAGATAAATCAAAAAAGTTCACAAGTTCATGGAGTATCAGATTCCATTTTTCCAAATATTTAGTTCTTTAAAAATCCGTTAAACAAGTTTTAAGAATACAGTTGATTACTCATGGCTGAACAACCTTTCGAATCACGAACAGCAATGCGAAAGTTCCTGCTAGAGTCAATTGATGATAT
>JBHLMN010000012.1:0-205157 GCA_048938105.1 Promethearchaeota archaeon | reverse complement strand
TTATATAGGTTTCGGGTGTTACGGGTATTTCGTAAGCTTTAAATAGTGCATGTGGTACGTATATTACATGAGTTTCTTATATTGAAAAAACTCACGAAAAAAGAAAAAAAGTGATAAAAAATGAGTGATTTTGAAGATTTAGACTTCGATGTAGAAGAACAGACAACAATCCAATCTAAAACCCCTACACAATCTAAAACCCCAGTATCAGGCATTGCTTCAGGACCAAAAAAGAATGTATTTTTTAAATCTACCGTTGGACCTGAACGAACCGAAAAACTCAGTGTAGGTGAAAATACACCAGTTAGAGATGTCAGAGACACCTTAGCCAATATATTTGGCTTGAATCCCAATGATTTCCACTTAAGCCACGCTGGTCGCACTTTAGATGAGTCAGCTCCAATTGGTGACTATGGAATCGATAATGGTGACGAAATTCTTTTGATTCCCCACAGTACAGCAGGATGAACGATTTTCTTTCTCATGTTTTTAAACAGAGAGAAAATTCTCATCCTTTCTTTCTCATTTCCTAAGAGGGGTTATCGAATGACAGCTATAAATGAGAGTCTCGTCAAGTCAATAGTTAATGCAATGTATGAACGTGAAAAGGTAAAGAAGAATCAAAAAATACACCAAGGGTCTAGAAATGATCTAGACATTATTATCTCGTCAATCGATTATTATATACGGGCAAATCTTTGGATTCTTCAGTCCCTTGAAGCTATTTCCCCCAATGAAATTTATGTCTAGCACGATTTCTACTTTCAAAATTCCTTGAAAATGAAATCATACATTAATTAGGAATAATTAAAATGATTGAAACAGATATTTATTTACCAGTAAAAAACCGTCCTATAAAGCTTTTTTACTACATTAAATGTACTAAAATGCTTCCAACAGAAGAAATTGGAATGGAGGATTATTCAATGTCTGAAAATGAGGATTTTGATGAATTGGAAATCGAAGAAGAAGAAGAAGAGATCGTAGAAACACAAATGAGAACTAAAGTACCTAGTGGAACCCATATAACACTGTTCTTTAGATCGACAATAGGTCCAGGTGAAAAGCTAGAAAAACTCACAGTTGATCCTGAAATGGGCGTTTCAGAATTAAAAGAAACACTTGGAGGAATTTTCGGTCTTGATCCACAGGATTTTCACATCTCTATCAGTGGTCGTACCCTAGATAGAGATGATGTGTTATCTAATTATGATATTGAGAATGGTTTAGAGTGCTTGATCATCCCTGTTTCAACAGCTGGATAGAGATATTGAAGTTGAGTGAAAATGTCAAGTGTATCAGATTTCACGAGTGGAAAATTTACTGACGAAGAAAAGCGACGTTTTGATCGCCAATTTCGCCTCCCAGGATGGCGACAAGAAACATTAAAAGAAAGTACTATTCTAATTGCTGGGATTGGTGGACTTGGCGTAGAAGTTGCGAAAAATTTAGCAATGGTCAGTGTTGGAAAATTAATCTTAGTGGATCTTGATACGGTCGAATATTCCAATCTTAACCGACAAATACTATTTATTGGAGCATCAGAAGGAATTTCTAAGGCGAAATTCGCTGCTAAACGACTTCAAGAAATGAATCCTTTTATTACAGTTGAAGCATATAATTGTGCTCTGCAAGACCTTCCACCCCATCTCTATCATGAAGCGGATCTCTATATCGCAGGTTTAGACTCAATTGAGGCCCGATCGGAACTAAATCGAAGAGCTGTTCACAATCATAAACCTTTAATTGATGCAGGAACAGCAGCTTATAATGGCCACGTCTACTGCGTTTTTCCTTTCAGTAACGCTTGTTTAGAATGCGATCCATTAACAGAACGCGAACAAGATCAGTTAGGAGCTTGTACATTAGTTGGTGTGCCACGTAAACCTGCACATTGTATATTAAAAGGGCAACTACAATTTGAACAGAATCATGGCCGGCCAGTTGATATATTGAAACCGAATGAAATCAATGAAGTTAAGGAACACGCAAATACCTTACTTAAAGTCCATTTTCCAGTATCTCAACCATTCTCGACAGATCAGGTTATTCAAATAGTTGATAATCATGAAGCTACTGTAATCACCATTAATTGCGTAATGGCCTCATTACAATCTCAAGAAGCTGTGAAAATCCTTCACCATCTACACACTCCCGAAAATGAAAAGAAATTAGGTTCTCTTCAACTTAATTATGTAATTTATAATGGACTAACTGGAAAATTCTATGAGATGGAAAAACCACGGAATCCAGATTGTACCATGTGTGGTAATACTCGTACCCCTCTTTACAAAATAAAGGTAAAATCAAAATTTCAATTGAAGAAAATCATTACGAAATTAGCTCAAGGAAAAAAACTCCAAATCGACCCAGAATTCCCTCCGAGTGTCTTTCGTATTGACTCTTCAGAGGTTAGTGAGGTTGATTGGAACTTAAGCCTTTTTGAGGCTAAAATTCGAAACCACGAGACAATTTTAATCACAGGGTTTGAGGATGGTACTCAGATCTATTTAACACTAAAAATTAACTAAAAAGAGGTGCACTTACATGTCAATACGCATTAAAAGGATTGCTGATGATTATAATCAATTAAAGAAGTTATATAAGCAAAAAACCATCAAACAACTAAAAGCATTCCCAGGCGGGAAAAAATCGGTAGAGCACCTTGCAGTCCTTCTTGAGGGGCCTAAAGGAACTCCGTACGAGAAAGGAAAATTCAAATTAGAAATAAAATTTGGCCCAAATTATCCCTATTCTCCCCCTTTTGTTCGTTTACATACACCCATCTGGCATCCGAACTTTTGGCCGAAACCTGATGAATATAAGGGAAAACGGAATATTTGCTTAGCGCTTGTTGACCCTGATCTAATTGGAAGACCAGATGGTTGGTCTCCATCAAAAAACATTGGTACAATAATCTATTCCATCCTTGCTATGTTTAATGTTGATACGGCTTATACAAATCCTCATGATGTATTCAACAAAAAGGCAGCTCAAGAATATTTGAGCAACAGGAAGAATTTCATTAAAAAGGCTCACAAAATTACCAAAAAATATGCAAATAAGAAGTGGTGAGAGTCAGGATTCATAAGTGATGGTTTAGAAGATGTCAAAAGAGAAAAAGGATCTGCAAAATATTTTCGAGATATTACTTAGAGACCTTGCGTTAACCTTTGATCCTGAGACTTTCTCTTTTACATTAAAATTCCCTGCTTTCAATTATCAGCCTAATACAGGGTTTGAAACTTTAAGAGACAAAAAAATAAAGATAAAACCTTCTGATCTAATTTCTTTAAGACTAGATGAAAATATTATTCCTAAATCCGAACTTACTCAAAGAGAGGAACAGAATGGAATTTTAGAGGACTTAGAAAGTGTTGATTTAAGTTTGAATGATTTAAATCCAGAATCAGAACCTTCTCGAGTGAAAATTCATCTTAAAGCTTATATTAAACTAGCCTTACATGCGTTGAAGTATGCAAATCCAGATGTACCCCAAAGAGATTGGATAGAAGTGATTGGACTTCTTACAGGCCATATAGAAAGTAATGATACTCCATTAGCCTGTTTAGTTATTGAAGATGCTTTTCCTATAGGGCATGGAACAAATGTGAATACTCAAATTCACGACCCACAATCCATGGTTAGAGTATATAATGAGATTAAATCTCATAATAAAAACCAGATTATTCTTGGATGGTACCATTCTCATCCTTCATATGGAGCATTCATGAGTCAAACGGATTATAAGACTCAAGTTCGATATCAACGGCTTGGGGCACGGAATTCACAAATTACTGCCCCCATTGCTTTGGTTATTGACCCTACAAAGATATCCAGTAGTTCTTATGGGTTCAAGATCTTTCGTTTAAAGGAAGATATGAAGACATGGGAAGAACCTCATTATAGAGTATTGAATTGTCCCTTAGAAAGTCTTCCTGAAATGATCAATACGCTACTTCCCCTCACAAGGGAGAAAGGCCGTATGTTTCTAGAATATGACCATGAAAAATAATGTGAGGTTGAAATCTAGTTGGATAGACGAAATGTTTATCTTTCCATTTGTGTAGTAGGATTCGTTTTCGTGGTACTCACATTAATTACTGAACAACAAACAGAAGTAGCCCTAACCATTCTTTATATTACTTTAGTAATCGTATTATCCATTAAATTTCTTGATGAGTGGCAATACTTTCAACGTTTTAATGCACCAATCGCCTCTGCATTATTCATCTTAATTCCATCATTAGTTGCATTAGGGGGAACATTTCTCACTCAACACGCATCATTAGGAGAAGAAGGTTTTTTTCAAACATCTCTTCTTGAAATGACACTTAACATTAATTTTCTCAACATAGATAGATTTTTTTTATTTCTAAATCTATTCAGTATAGTTTTTGTATTACCACCCTTCATTTTCCTATTATTACTCATCCGAAAATATTATTCTGGTCGTTATCCAGTAATATTCGTCTTTAGAAAGAAGTATCAAAATGAATTAGTTATTATATATAATTTTGGGATGATTTTAATTTTAAGCTTCTATTGGATCGAAACAGGATCCATAGAGCTCAGTGGATTAGGATTTGTATCAATAAGTTTTATTTTATTTCTGCAACATTATGTACTAAAGATTATCTTAGTCCCAATCCGTCGAATACCTGTGAGGAGACCCCAACGTTCTTTAACTAGACAAACTAGTCGAAGCAGAGCACCCCAAACACCTTCTTCACCAAGTAGACAACTAGAACCTTCTCGAAGTGGTCTATCAACAGTAGTGCGACCAACTTCAGCTCAAACAATAATCAGAACACGCCCTACAACTCATAATTTAGTGAATATTGTTCCAGGAATAGATACAGGGGTTAATATCACTCGTATTGAAAAAATACCTCCAGCAATTCTTTCAAAACTCATACCTGCAGGACAACATTTAACAGATGATGATTTTCGTTGTATTTTTTGTTATGAATTTCCTACAGAGGCAAACAAACGAGTTGTCATATGCCCCCACTGCGGACACCCAGCACATTCACATGAACTGGAGAAATGGTTGAGTGTGGCGAATATCTGCTCCCGCTGCAATAAACCACTTTCAACAGAGAAAATGTATCGGCTTTCGGGGAAAAGTTATGAGAAATTAATTAAAATGTATCAAAATAATCATCTAAACAGTCGTTGGAGGTAATCAGGATCGTTTCACGACATTCAATTGCGTATTTTGTATTCCTCATGGGTCTCGCTGCAAGTATATTCTTTTTCATTAGAGATGAGGATAATATCGCATTAAGTCTAGTATTTTTAACATTCTATACAACGATCACAATCTTTTATTTCCTAAGACTATTATACTATATAGACGTAAAAGCTACGTTAAATGAAATATACTTCTTTTCATTGGCAAATATCATTCCATTATGCGTATTACTCACTAGTCCTCTTTTCCCTCCTGGACAAGAAGCATTATTAACATTTAATATCGAGATTTTACCAGCTGAGGATTTTATTCAGCTTCGAATAACACTCGCATCAATTTTAGCATTTCCTTACCTTGCAGTATCCACAGCACTTTTGATAAGAAGTTTCACACGATATAAATTCATTAGATTAACCTCCCAATCGGAGAGAGGACCATCTGCTGAATGGACAGCACTTTTCACATTTTTTGTATTTGGTATCTTATTCCTATTAACAGGATTTATCATTTTTGATTTAATTGGAGTTCTATATGGATTATTCTTTCTTTTTTCAGGAATAGGATTTTTATTAAGTCGATAAGGTTGTTCCCATTCAATTCGTTAATATTATAAGATCCAGTTAGTGTATTACTAACAAATAGATCGAGACTATTGATAAACCCAGTCAAGGATTCTGAGAATACATTGGCCAGACAAAAAATACGCGAGAAAAAACCTAGTGACAAAATCAAGAGTAAAATTCCCGTGAGTTCTAGAGAACAAGAAATCAAACAGAAGACACCTGAAAAATATGATGTTGAATCATTTGAACTTCCTCCACCGAAGCAGAGAGGAGGAATCGCAAAGGATGAGGTAAAACTACCCTCAGACCATGGGAGTTTTGACCAAAATAAAAAAGATTCTTTTAAATCTACTCTTCCTCCAATAAAGGAATCTGTTCCTTATGAAGCGAAATCTCCCTCAAATAAAGGATTAATTCCAAATAGTACTAGTAAAAAGTCAGCTCTAAATAAGAAAACACCAGTTCCTAAACAGATTAACAAAATTAATACGATACCTCGGTCAACAGGAGTAGTTCATTCAAAAAAAGCCTTATCAAACACAGTCAATAGACCACCCCCAAAAATTCAAAGGAAAATACCAAAAAAAGGCTCAAATAAACATCCCATAATGGGAGGAAAAAAGGAAAATAAAACTTCAATTAACCAACCTCCACCCCCAAAAATTCACATGAAAACCCCTGTGAAGAAAAAAATTACTCCACCACCTATTTTTGAGGATATAAAGGCTAAAATCCCCAAAACCAAGTTGAAAGCAAAGAAACCGAAATGATCAAAAATCTCAAAATTAGCCTA
Organism: Promethearchaeota archaeon; assembly: GCA_048938105.1. GTDB lineage: Archaea > Asgardarchaeota > Heimdallarchaeia > Hodarchaeales > Hodarchaeaceae > Hodarchaeum. The sequence goes on along the minus strand of JBHLMN010000012.1, from coordinate 198,604 downwards.
AATTTAGCTGCTTAGTATACTTTAGTTTTAAATTCCATTACAAACCAACTTTAGCATAATTTTCCTTGAAGGTTATATTATAGAATGACTATCATAAATCAAAAGATGAATTGTATTGCTAATGAGGATTCCAATTGCTCGGAGTGCGAATTGAAAGATCATTTAATATGTAGATTTGATGATTCATTTTCACATAAATTTCTCTTGGGAAATACAGCGTATCGTGTGGTAGCATTAGTAATATTATACTTGGCTGGTGTTATATTAGATCAATTCTGGTTAATGCCGATTTATTTGGGAGGAATTATTCTTGTGTTCTTTATTTTAGAGCCAAGATTACTATGTAGTCACTGTCCTTTTTATGAGAAAAAGGGGAAGGTCCTAAAATGCTGGGCTCTTCGTGGAATGCCAAAGTTATGGAATTATCACCCAGGTCCCATTACAAGGATTGAAAAGATAGCAATGCTTTCCTTAGGAGCGTTTATTGACCTATTTCCATTTATCGGAATAGTTGGGGGACTTCTAGCGTTTATTTTAAATCCCCTTGACAATCTATTACTAGGAATTCTACTGATAATCTTTACATTTGTTTTTATTGCATTAATGATCTACTTCAGCAAAGTTTTACTTGGTTATGCTTGTCAAAGATGTCCCAATTTTTCGTGTGCTATGAATAAAACACCATCAAATATTGTAACTGTATTTCTAAACAAAAATCCTGTTATGAAAAGAGCTTGGAAAAAGGCAGGGAAAATACCATTTTCTGAAACGTAATTCCCTAGCTTTTTGCTCAATTATAATCTAAAAAAAAGCATTGTCTAAAGGGATTTGGATCTACACTTTTGATTTCCTCAATTGTCTTATTACCCCAATGATAAAATTAGCTCTTGGAACTTCAGTCTTATATATCTCATACGCAGAACCAAATTTAATAACTAGCCGTTGTTCTTCGAAAACCATCGATAAATAAGCTGTGATCATCGCGATGACAGCCAAAACGTATGTAAGAGGTGTTTGAACAATTAAACACATTGAAAAAGCGATCACTAATCCACCCATATACTGTGGATGGCGTATTATTCCAAAAATTCCATCATTGACTAATTTTGTTGTATGAATATATGATTTACCTTTTGGAACACCTCCCCTTCTTTTAAGAGCAACATTCGGAGAAAATGCCAATAATAGGCCAAACATCCAAATACCCCAACCCATAATACCCACTATTTGATTATAAGATGGATTCTGAGAGATAAAACCAGAAAAGAACAATGAAATGAAGGCTAAACTCATTATTGTAACATTTATTGTTTCAATTTTACTGAAAGGTTTCTTTGTTTCTTTTTTTCCTGTATTCAAAAACATCACTTGTTCTGACTGATAAATTTTTTTGATTTAAATTAGTTTATATAATCAACTAATAAAAAATGAGTCCTTTCAAAGACATTATTAACCATACTTATTTTATTAATCTCACTTTAATTTCTCTCAATTCAACTTAAGAATTGGTTGAAGCAGATTAAGTCAGTTAAAAGCAAATAAAATTTCGTTGTAAATCTAACTGATTAACCGATGCTTATAATCCTCAAAGTTTTATCTACATTTTTCTTAATTTTGAAAAAGTTAGGAAAAGCTTTAAAAATAAGGAGGGGTGAGGTCAAAACTTACAGGATAGAATTTTATTATCTTTAGAATGACCAGGTGAATAATAAATGAAGTGGCGATTAATAAAAATAGTTATTGTCATTATTTTGATCACATTATCAGTAGTGTGGGGATGGGGTCAATATACACTTCTTCAACAGACGAAGAATAAGCAAATTGATTTATTTTCTGTATCACAATCAATTAGCTCCATACAGGCTGACTCGGCTATATCAGTAGATGGAGATGCAGATTTAGTTTCTCAGGCAGGTCCTAATGGCTGGGCTTTTGACGGTCGAGACGGTAGTGCTGAAAAACCATTTGGTATTTGGGCGCAAAATATAACAACTGGGATATCAGGGAGATTAATTTCCATCCTGAACACTAATTTATATATTGATATATATTTTTGTACTCTGTCGGGGGACGATTACGGTATTTACCTTGATAATGTTAAAAATATCCTTATTCGAGATAGTTTTATTGAAGATTCAGCCACTTACGGAATTCGAATCTCAGGTGGATCATCAAACATCAATGTTACCGGGAATACTATTACCAGTACCTTAACTAATCGTGGTGTAAGTGTTAGTGCCTCGTCTCATGTATTAATTTCAGGAAATACAATATCTTCAAATGGTGATGGTGTTGTTCTTTCTAGTTCAAATCATACGCGTGTAGAAGGTAATACTATTCAAAAGAATAGGAATAATGGCATATATACTAATTTTGCATACTACAATACAATTTCGGATAATACTATCAATTCTTCTTGGTATTATCAATCAGGGACTTATGGCAATGGAATGCGCATAGTTAATTCCGTAAATACATCTATATCTAAGAATACTGTTCATGGTAATGTAGGGAGTGGAATTATTGTCACTACGAATACTTATAATACTACTATTGATGATAATGAAATTTATAACCATACCAAGAACTCTGGATCATCTGGGATTTTACACTGGGATACTGCTTATAACAGTACTATAACCAATAACGTCCTTTATGATAATAATTATGGCATACAAGCGAATGATTGGCATGTTATTATTAATAACACCATTAATAATAGTATAGATTATGGTATTTATCTAAATTCTTGGAACACCGCCAATAATAATACTTTGTTCAATAATAGTCGTGGGATATATATTGAGGATACGCATAATTCCTTGTCACATAATAAAATTTATAATAGCACAACATATGGAATTGAACTTTATTCGGCGTTTGACACTACATTAGTCCATAACACTATAGAAAATAGTGGCAGCAATGGCATTAGAATATACTATACACAGAGAACAACTATTAAAGACAATATATTAAATAACAATGATATATTGATTGATGGGTCTATCTATGCTCAATTTGCTCAAGCTGAGGTTTCAAATAATCTATTAAACGGCAACCCGCTGATTTTTTGGAAAGATTTGACTGGTCCATTAACTGTCCCTTCATACACAGAACAAGTATTTATTTTTAATTGTACAAACATCGAGATAACAGGTTTACATTTATCAGACGTTTATAGCGGAATTATAATTCATTCTAGCAATAATGTGAGTATTCACGACAATACAATTAGTTCCTGTACTTATACTGCTTTGGATATTTATTCTACCAATAATTCGAGAATAACCAATAACATCTTCTCTGACACTGGCCAAGTTATTTGTGGAACCGTCATGGAGAATCTTACTATTTCAGGTAACTTCTTTTTACGGAACAGTGGATCAACGAATGGAATCATTGATCTTCATGAAATAAATAATTCAAAGATATCTGAAAATGAATTTTATGACAATATGAGATTTGCTATCGCCATTTTTAATGGATTCGAAAACACCCTTAAATCAAATATTATTCATAATCAATCTAGCGGCTCTGGAATATTATTACAATATCAAGTTAATACGACAGTTTATTGGAACTCTATATCAAATTGTAGCGAAAAAGGAATCCAAATAGTTTACGGAAGTAACAATTCAGTATTTACTAATGAGTTCACTAATAATACACAATATGGAGTTTACATTTTTAACTCCAATTGGAATGTTGTTATGTTTAACAATTTTTTAAATAATAGCATGGGCAATCCACAGGCTTATGATTCAGGATCTTATAACGTTTTTAAAAAGAATTATTGGAATGATGAACTTGGAATAGATGCAGATGAAGACGGGTATCTTGATGGAAAAACCTATTCTCTTGATGGCGGTGCGAATTTTGATCCATTACTCCTAGCAAATCACTATTTACCCACATTTCCGACGATATTATTCCCAAATGGGGAAGAGACCTTATCTGGAAATGTCACCATTCAATGGACTGCCGCTAGTGATCCTCTAAATAACCTATTCACATATAATTTATACTATTCACTTAACAATGGAGTATCTTGGATAGAGATTGCTAAGGATTTAGACGTAACCTCTTATTTATGGAATACATTGACCTTAACAAACAGTTCAAACTATTTACTCAAAATAACAGCATTCTATCAGGAAGTAACATATAAGGAGGTCAGAATCATTCTTGAGGACATCTCTGATGACTTTTTTACAACTGAGAATGTTGGACATTACCTTACTGTTCCTGTGATAACAAAACCAATAGGAGGGGATAGTGTATCAGGTGTTATTTCCATTCAATGGGCTGCTTCAACTGATAGCTGGAATTATAAGTTTCCAATATCATATGATCTGTATTATTCTAATGATTTGGGTACATCTTGGACATCTTTGGGTACTTTATCTTCCCCTGGATATTTATGGAATACAAGTAAGGTTACTGATGGATTAACTTATCAAATAATGGTAAGAGCATGGAATAATGAAGGTCTAGAAAGAACAGCAATCTCTGAAGTATTCATCATTCAAAATCACCTCCTCTCAGAACCTATCGTGCTTTATCCTTCTGGTGGAGAGGTTATAGGCGGACTAATCAATATTCAATGGTCAGCGTCTATCGATTCACTAGGTCATTCATTGAATTATTCAGTTTATTATTCATCTGATGGAGGAGGATCTTGGACTCCAATAGCAGAAGGTCTAGAGGTTACTAACATTGAGTGGGACACAACTACAGTCTCTGACGGCGAGAATTACGTTATTAAGGTTATTGTAACCGATGAACTGGGCTTTACTAATGAAGATAGTTCCGACTCGTCCTTTACTATTCTAAATATAGAGCCCCAAACAACAACACACCCAACCACTCCCACTACAACACCTACGACTCCTACTACAACACCTCCAACAGAGTCATCCAGTGAAACTACAATCAAAACAAGTACAGATTCTTCCACAACACAAGATGGGAGTACCCCTGGATGGACTGGTTATAGCTTGTTGGTTATTCTAGGAGTAATCACTCTTATTAGGAGAAGAAGTAAGTAGCAACGCAAATATTAAATTTAAAGGAAACCAGGATATTCTATTGAAGTATCCTGACTTTTTCTTTCTCCTAATAACATGTCTGTTAATAATTTCATCTGTTCTTGCTTTTGATTCATGATATATCTTTCCCTAAAATAGAATCTTTAGAGGCAATGACCTTTACACCAAGATCACAAATCCTCTTAGCCAGTTCAGAAATTTTCCATTGACTATAATTCTCAACAAATGTATTGAAAGTATCTTCCAGCGGATCTTTCCATGATGAGGGGATTTTTTCAGCACCGAATATGGTACCCATTATGGTGCCAATATTACCACAATTGCAATCAGTATCGAAACCCATCATTCCAGCAATACAAATGGGTCTACCAAAAGGATCAATCTTATCTTCTGATCCATATAACAAGCTCAAAACAATGATTCCAGCGTTTGGTAAAACGTGGAGCCAATGCATGTACTTCAGGAAAATTCTGGCTCTCTTAAAGGATGATGCTGTTTTTCGTAGACTTTTTCTGATGAGGTGCCATTCATGCATCATTTCCTCCCTTGCAGGTCTCCATTCTTCATGTCTCTCAAATATTTTCTCAGTTGTTTCTACAAATTCTCGATAAACACTCTCTGTGGATAATACATCAAGTGATTTATGAATTATTTCTTGAATATTGGATTCTCCAAAAGCATTCGCAATCATGGCTGCAATAAAAACTTCACCATCAATACCGACACCTTGGTGAGCCACTGAACCGTCTATCTGTGCATAATGAGCAGCGATTCTGGGATGATTTGGAGCAATTAATCCCCAAATATCTCCCTTCATCTGTCCTCCAATAGCATCGAACCAGTAATTTCCATTTGATTCACTAGCTGAATCAGGAGGCATAATCCCTTTCTTGATGTTTTTCAGAGCTATCTTTTCTGCGGTATATTGCTTTTTATAAAGACGTCGGTTCCACTGATCTGCAATATCATAAGCAGTAATTTTAACTCCTTTTTCTTCTAATGCCAATAAGCCACAAATTTCATAGATTTCATCATCATTTACACTTTGTGGATTGACAACTCTAGTGTAACCTGTTATTTCCTTTTTTCCACCAGCACAGTACTTCCTTTTGATGTACCAATACGGACGAAATTCAAAAGGGGCTCCAAAATGGCTTCCAGTAACCCGACCTAACCACCCACCAAATACTTTGTCATAATAATCTTCATAATTCATTACAACCGCCTCAAAATTATGGCAGTGAACCCATTGATCAGTAATTATGTTTAATCTATGATTGGATTGAGAATAAATTAAAGCTATTCCTCCAGCCTGTTTGAGAATTACTTTATAGAACAGAAATCACAAAACTAAATTATAAAAACCTTCATTAAGTCAATCATTTTATCATGGAATTTTGACTTAAGGGATAAACTAGTCAGATTACAATTAGAGGTTCTTGAATGACATCTAATGGAAATTACGTCCTTATCATTGGTTCTAGTAACATGGATCTTAATATTTATTCAAAAAGATTTCCCAAACCTGGAGAAACAGTTACTGAGGGAACTTTTACTCAATCTTTTGGAGGAAAGGGTGCCAATCAGGCGGTTGCATCCATCCGATCAGGAGCCAAAACAATCTTTATTGGTAAATTAGGCCATGATGCTTTTGGTACTCAAATGCTTGAAAATCTGGCACATGAAGGTATAGACACAACACATGTTATAATAGATCCAAAAAATGCAAGTGGTGTCGCATTTATCTTAATAGACTCAAATGGTCAGAATATGATCAGTGTAGCGCCTGGAGCAAACGCGAAGTTAACATCGAGTGATTTAAAAAAAGCCACAGATATAATACAAAACGCTTCTGTAATAGTAGTGCAAATGGAAATCTCAACAAAAGTTATTCGAGAAATCTTTCACATTACTAAGAAAAACACGATTAAAATCCTAAATCCAGCACCATTTAAAGAAATCTCGATGGAGGTTCTGGAACAAGTTAATATAATAACACCAAATGAAAATGAACTTTTTCAATTATATTCCTCACTTGGTTTTCAAGGAAAACACGAGGGAAAAAATGATATCTTATTGGAAATAACGAATGATCTCCATAACATCGGAATACAGACAATGATTGTTACATTAGGGGATAGAGGATGTTTTGTCTCCGAAAAGAAAAGTGGGAACCAATATCATGTTCCAGCTATCAATGTCACTGCTGTTGATACAGTTGGAGCGGGTGATTGTTTTAACGGTGTTTTAGCAAGTAGATTATGTCAGGGTGATACTTTAAAAACAGCTACAAGTTATGCAAATGTATCAGCTTCTATTGCAGTCACAAGAACGGGAGCTCAAAGTTCGATGCCCTTCAAAGAAGAAATCACAAAGAGATACAACGAATTGTTTGGATGATATTTTTCCTAATTAATTTTCATTGTTAAATCCGGAGAATTTCTCTAGAAAAAATATTAACTTGTATCTTTTTAGTTCTAATTAGAAAACTACTGAAGTGGCCCCTAGAAGAATAAGTGAAGATGAGTGAAGAGTAACGAGATTGAAGATCTATTCGAGAGTACGTTAAGATTACATAACGGATTATATATATTCAATCCCGATTTCTGGAATAATCAAAAGCAAATAAGGAGATATTTGAATTATCACAAAGCCACATTGAAAGAGATTCCACTAGGTCATCCTTATTATTATTTCTTATGCTCCGGTTATAAGAGAAAGGAACCCTCCAAAAACGAACAATATTTACAACGACTTTTTGAGGAAGAAGGCTTAAAATCAATAAGAAAGAAAATAAGAAAGAGGATAAGAGAAAAAACAATGAAACAAGACTTAGAAGAAGCACAAAGAAATGAATATTTATTAGAACAAATGAAAAAGAATTTAAGAAAGAAATTTTACAGAGTACTAATGAATTAAGCCTTTTTTTGGTATGAATTGTATAGTTAAAATCATTAAGTTCAATGATTTTTTTTCTGTTTCTTTTAAGGAAATATCCCAGCTGTTAACCCATTACATTATAATACACCTTTAAATTTTGGATTAACAAAAATTTTGGTCGGATTAATAGTTGATAAAAAAGGAAATATTCCTAATAATCTTTTTTTCCTTATTATTCTCATCACTGACTAGTTTAATGATTGCTGTTTCGCATCCTAGTCGAGAACAGAATTCGAGGAACAATAATAAAGAATATACTCTAATAATTGAGGGGAATCATACTTATGGGGGGACACGGTCGGATTGTGGAACTTCAATTATCCAAACTGCTGGTGGGGGATTTGCAATTGCTGGTTATAGTGAATCGTATAGCTTTAACAAAAAAGATTTCTGGTTTGTGAGAACTGACGCATCTGGGGTAATCTTATGGAACAAAACTTTTGGAGGAGAGGAGGATGATGTAGCTCATTCTATTGTCTCAACATCGGATGGAGGATTTGCTTTAGTTGGTTATACAGAATCTTTTGGAGAGGGTCAAGATGATATGTGGCTTGTGAAAACGGATAGCGATGGAAACATGGAGTGGAATGAAACATATGGAGACAATGGATATCAAGACGCTAGTGCACTAATTTATACATCAGATAAAGGATTCCTACTTACTGGCAGTACCCGGCCATCTATAGCTAATGCTGATTATGATATGTGGATTGTGAAAACCGATGCTTCAGGAGTTGCTATCTGGAATAAAACGTATGGAGGGGAAAAAGATGATCGAGCAACATCTGCAATACAAACATCTAGTGGAGATTTTGCTTTAGCAGGAACCACACAATCCTTTGGAGCAGGTTATATAGATATGTGGCTTCTAAAAATAAATACTTCTGGAGGAGTTTTATGGAATGAAACCTATGGAGGGGTAGAAGGTGATGAGGCCTTTGAACTAATTCAAACTTCTGATGGGGGTTATGCACTTACAGGTTATACAATTTCTTTTGGTGCGGGCTCGAGTGATATATGGCTCGTGAAAACTAATGAAGCAGGATTAATTCAGTGGAATCAAACTTATGGAAAGTCTGGTATTGATATGGCACTTTCTCTCCTTCAAACATCAGATAATGGATTTGCAGTTGTAGGTGCTTTTAATCCTGGAAGCGGAGTATGTGATATGTGGTTTCTAAAGACTGATATATCTGGTAATATACAATTCAATGTCACATTTAGAGGTTCACATATGACTTTGATTGCATCAATGATACAAACAAGTGATGGTAAATACGTATTACTGGGTATGATTACTGGATGGAATGATTATGGTCAATTGGATGATGATTTAAGGATAATCATTATTAATCTTGAGGTAGAAGACGGCAGCACCTCAGTGTCAACTTCAACTGATCAAACAAGTACATCATCAACTCCACGAACATCTTCAGGGTTGACATTTTCCACTTTATTGATTGCTGTATTACTTTTCTATAGAAGAAAAGACGGAGAGTAAATAGAGGAGAATAGTAATACCAAATACGCTGGAATTATCTTTATAGTTCCTTCCCAAATAGCTAAAACATCCATGAATTCAATAAAGGCTATCGTTTACATGTTCAAAAGGTTAAAACCCTATTACTCCTATCTTAATGATGGTTATCAAGCTATTTCAAAGTTTTGGTCATCATCTACTCCACTTTCGTTGATCTCTTAATATTATTCTTTCAAAATCTATCAAAGTATAGTTTACAATCATGTTGATGAATATTATTACCATTCGAGAGGTTATGAGTCATTTCCTCCTCAGGTAGAATAATTAGTTTTTCATTATCCTAGAGACATGTGAAATATTTAAATAACTAAAACAGAGTAATTTACATCAAAAGAGTCGCTAAAATAAAAACAAAAGGATTAATGCTGATAAATCCGACAAAATCTCTAAACGACTCAGTGTGACTCCATACCTCCATTTTATTTCAGTTAAACAATTGAATAATAAGAATGTAGTATTAAAAGATAAGTAACTAGAATTGAATTAAAAATATTAGAAAAGGAAATGACTCATATGAGTCCCGTTTGTAAAAAATGCAGGAATTATGTGATGAACTTCCCATGCCCTCATTGTGGGGCTGCTAAAGCACTTACAGATCGAGAACCAAATGAAATAAAACCAATAATCCCTTTAGATCTTCAAGAATCTTTTGAAGAACCTCCACCACCAACACCAATATCAGAACCATCGAATATCCCACCTTATCTGTCTTCTACGACTGAACCAAATACTGTTCCAGTACCTACCTCTCATGTTCCTCCTCCCCCTCCTTCTCCTCCAATTTCGCCTCCTCAAAAAACACCACCTCCAACAATTTCAGAATCATTACCTCCCACACCTACCCCTATTGAAAAATCACCTCAAACTCCTATTTTCAACGTCGAGCAGAAGATAAATCAAGTTCCCCCTCCAACTCCATCTGAATCATTTATAGCTGATTCTAAAGATCTATCGGAAGCAACTATTTCTATTGATGATATTAGCAAACAATTTAACCAGTCTGACTCTCAGTTCAAAGAGATAAGGTCTAAACAAGAGCAATATGACTCTCAAGCGAAAAAATTTGAAAATAACTTCAAAGAAATTGGGAAAAAACTTGAAAAAATTGAAAAAAGCTTGAAAATCCTATTAAAAACTAATCAGAAGCTTGAATCAATTCACAAGGACACCTTTAAAGATCTAAAAAAGGTTAAGCTATGATCTTTAATCTTTAGGATTGAGGATTCATTATACGCTAGAATTCCTTATAGGGTTCTTTCCAAGCATTTTATATTTGATACTCTCCTCTATATTCCCTAAATACGGAATTATGAAAATTCTTGAACTCGTTTCATTAGTGAAACAAAATAATTTATTTTTCTCCTTTCTTATCTATAAAAACAAGCTAAATTCCTTTTTCTGAAGTCTTACCAGGTTATTGCTTTAGTAATTTCTGACATTGTTTATTGAAAACTGTCACTTCTGAATATGTTATTACTATATCTATTATGATTGAGTCTTTCCTAATCAGAGACATAATTTGTCTTGAAAAGAATAATGAAATCAAAATATGTATAATTGTCTGGTTAGGAATAAAAAAGAGATGGTTGGATAAGAATGTTCCTAAATAATTTATTATCAAACGAATTAAGAAAATTGGAAGAGTTGAAAAAGCTTAGGATTGTACTAAAACTTGATGACCGCTTATTTGATCATGCAGTTGATGAAGTTTGGTGTTCTTTAAAACAGATGAAGGTAGAGCTAGGATTATCTCATCAAACTCCAATAGATGACTTAATTCGGATTTTTAAACAGCTAGAAGAAATTCGAATAGCGTTTAACCTTTCGACACGCGATTATGGTCAATTAAATGAGCTATTGGTTGAAATAACAGCAGTCAGAGACATGTTAAACATCCCTGATACGACACCTTTAACAGATATACTATTTCAAATCAAACCTGAATTGCTTCCTTTATTGGGAATTGGAAATGATTCATTACTAGAAAAAATGATGCTATATTCTTGGTTAAAGTAATACTAAGGTAAGAGAGTGTCTTCCACATTTATTTCAATTATCCTATTTTTGGTCATTAGATGATTGGAAAATACTAGATTTTACTTAGTGGTTCCTTCCCCACTATCTAGAACATCCTTCAAATCAATTCATTGAAACAAGAACTGATTGTCTTCAAAAAAAAATAACATTTAGGGGATATTAAGAAGGCAATGAGATTATTTAACGTAATTACCAATTCTAAATTTGAAGTTCTCCAGAAGAGATTATTGAAGCATCTCATCTTGTATACTTAAATGTAAGCAATAATCAATTGATGACCCTCCCCCGCAATTTAAAAGAGATTCCCAATCTTAAAAATATAGATTTAACGGGAAATCCGCTTTCTGAATCAATGATACCATTTCTTGAAGAATTAAAGAAAAGAGGCATTAATATCTTAAGATAATCATTTTCCCCATTCTTCTTTTCTCTCTCAGTAGAATCCTAAGAATCACAAATCAATGTTGTTGTAGTGACAGTTTTTGTCGCGTTTTTTAGTATAATTCTTCTATTTTTAGAAATAAACCCGACAAATTCTTATTAAACCCTTTATCTCCCTTTATCTGGAAGCAGGAGAATAATAATTATGAATACTTTTAGTTTTCTGATTTTCGAAGGAAAAATCTGATTAGTGGGCAAATATCCGGATAAATTATTCAGAAAAAGTTATCATTTATTTTAGGAGGGTGAATAAATAAGAGTAATCTAGAAAGAGAGACTTATTGTGATCGTTCTTAAGGTCGTATTAATTGGTGATGGCGGTGTTGGAAAGACGGCTATTCGTGAACGATACCTCGGAAAAGGCTTTGATTCCCAATATGTGTTGACAATTGGCGCAGATTTTGCCACAAAGGATGATGTCATATATGGTACACCTATTAGATATCAGATATGGGACTTAGCTGGACAGGAACGTTTTGACGGGGTAAGAGGGGTTTATTATAGAGGAGCGTTGGGAGCACTTCTTGTTTTTGATGTAACAAGACCAGACTCATATTTCAACGTCCCTAAATGGGTTAAAGAACTGTGGGCGAATAATGGTCGGGATAAATTGCCCATTGTCATAGTAGCAAACAAGATTGATATGCGTGGGTCTAAAACAGAAACAATAAGTGCTGAACAAGGGAGACTATTCTCTGAAAAACTCACCAAGATGACCTCACGCGAAGGGTTCGCCTGCCATTATATCGAAACATCCGCTAAAACAGGGGTGAAAATTAATGATGCATTCTCACTTCTCGGGGAGACCATCATGAAATATGCAGAAAAGCGGAATATGATCTCGCAGAAAACAAGTCAGAAGATCCAAGCTGTAGCGAGTCAATCAGTGATTAAACAGGTGCAATAATAGCTTTTCATTGAAAGCCCAAGTTCCCCTTAAACGGATAAATTGCTGTTAATTCTCCTCTTATCCAACCTGATGTTATTTCTAAGAATTTTGAGAGAGCTATAAAGGAGAGGATTAAATGTTACATACTAGCAGGGATAGAGGATCTGGATTATGACAAAATAAAGGAATTATCAACCCTTTTAAAGCAAGGAAATGTTAGTTAAAAGTTTTATAAAATTTCTGGCTTAGAACACGCTTTTCCAGATAATTCTAATGAATTATTGGCAGAAATAATAAAATTCTTTTCATTCTAAGCTTTTAGAAGCAGAAAAACTTATAATACAAGCCTATTCCCAAATATGGTTGAATTTCTATGGATGTTTTCTTAATCTTTTTTATTATAGCTCTCACATTTTGTATAATTACAGCCTTAATCTATGTTTTGAGATATATCGTACGAATAAGCAAGGAAGACCCAACTATTTGGGAAAAAAGTATTCGTAAGTTTGAAAAACAAGACCGTTTAAGCCCACCAACCCAAAGAACAATTGTATTCACTGGTAGTTCCAGTATAGTTTACTGGAAGACACTCAAGGAAGACATGGCGCCTCTTCCCGTCATTGGCCGAGGTTTTGGAGGTTCAAGAATTCCTGATGTAATCCATTATGCTGATCGTGTCGTATTACATTACAGACCCCAAGGTATAGTCTTTTATGCTGGTGAGAATGATATCACTGGGTTAGTTTTTTCCAAGAAAAAATCACCAGAAGAAGTACTGAATTCTTTCCGAATTTTTTGTGAGAAGATTCATACATCTCAACCTGATGTTCCAATCTTCTTCATTTCCATCAAACCTCCCAAGAGGCGAAAGAAGTTCTGGCCAGAGATGCAGAAGGCTAACGAACTGATACAGGAATTCTGTACACAAGATGAAAGACTCGACTACATTGATGTTGTTCCAGCTCTATTAGATCAGAACAAGAATCCCCGAACTGATGTCTTTAAATGGGATGGAATTCACCTAAATGAGAAAGGTTATATGATTTTAAGTTCAGTTGTAAAACCGATCCTGCTCGAAGCTTTTCCTATAAGCTAATAAAGAGATTATTCTCAAATCAAGACTTTTTCTTAATAAATTTATGAATGAACATGAATTTAATTCTGTATTTTTCTTAGAATAAATTTCCAACAGATACTATAATAATTGAGAGGCATAGATACCCCGCATTTGAAATATACAAAAGAGAGTCAGTCTCAGTTATTTATGGAGAAAAGGATTTTATTAGTTGATATTTCTCAGAGCTTATCTTTGAACCGTTTACTCTTATCATTAGATGTCTTTGAATACCACTGGGGTTCTAGTACTAGTTGTCCATCATATTTTAAAAATTCTAGTGTTTCTCGAACTTTTCTCCTTCTTTCAAGAGACACTTGACCTTCTTCTTCTAGTACCATGATTATTCACGTCTTTTATTATCCAAAACATCTGTAATACTCTTGTCAAATAGATGTTAGGTATTTTCATTCTTAAGAAACTCTGAATAGATTATCCGAAAAAGTGTTACAATAACTAAAGGTTTTTCCTAAGATCTACACTATTAACAAAAATCAATATAGAATTATACTCCAGAAAAGTCAATTCTTGAATCAGGCTTGAATTTCCCCAATTTAGGCTTCAGACGTCTTACTCTGACCTTTTTATAGTCTTCTATGCCTTTAGATTCTCCTTTAGTGGAATATAACGATAGCTGGATTTAAACACGGGTATCAGAAAAGGATTATAACATAATAAATACAATTGAAATGTATGGATTTAATCAACACAGATGGAACAATTGAACAAATTATTCTATCAAAGCCCTTAAATGCCCTGTTGATTAGTGATCAGCATTTTTCAGATAGTAATCAAAGCTACTTTAGTATCGAATCTATAGCACCAACGATGGCTTGTTTACAAAGATTGATCACAAAGGTCAAACCTGACCAAATCTTGATATTAGGCGATTTATTTCATTACGGCCAACAGAACAACCAATTTGTTTTTCAAATAATGAGCTTTTTTAGTGAATTGGATAAAGAGATTTTTATGATTGGGGGAAATCATGATAAAGAATTAATTGAAAATCAAATCAAGGACTGGTCAAAAAATAATTTTCATATTTATTCTGATTCTTTCTTACTATATGAAGCCAACCAAGAGAAGGTTTGGTTTACTCATGATGGGAACAATCCTTATTGGCTTGATAAATCAGAGGTTCCAGATTTTATTATAAGTCTTAAGAAGATTTATAAGTTCTCCGTCCAACATTGGTTAATAACTGGCCACATACATCTTCCCTGCATAATAAAAGAGAGTAAAGTTGCATCATTAGGGTGTTTCAATGTAGAAGGACACAATCAATCCTTATCATATGGTATTATAAAAGAAATCGCAAATAAAATAACATTTTCATTACACGATGCAGAAAACTGTATTTATCAAAAATAAACCTCAAAAAACTAAAAGACATCTAAAAATACGACCGCCAGTAAACCATTCCTTAATATGTTACTAGATAATCTTTTATCATAAGGGTCACCTATTTCAGTAGATCATAAGCTCTTAACAGTTTTCTTGAGTTAAGAAGAATAGAGACATCATCTTAAGGAGACAATACAAAATTATCCGGTTACCATAATAATCGTTCAAAACAAATAATCAAAGTATACAAAGAAAATATTGCATACGATTAAAACTGGAAACGAAGGGTAAAAATTTAAGTAATTTGATCCTAAAGATATCAATGAATATTACAGATCTAGAAACTAATTATTTTATCTTTAAAATTGTTTACAACGTAGACGGTAATTATTTATACTTGTTGAGTTTAATAAATATTTGGAATGCAGAATATCTAGAGTCTAATTTCCTTAAAACCATTACTGTATAAATGAGTCTGAAATGATCGCACATAATACAGGCAGAATAGGTTTAGGAATATTTTACTTAATTTCATGTTTTGCCAATCTTTTCCATACAATTCACAATACTCAATATTTATGGACTGTATGCCTTGAAAATGTTCATCTTTCTATTTATAAGGAATTTCTTGTACAAATTGTCATCCCAAATGAAAAATTAATTGTCTTCCTGATTGTCGTATTTGAATTTATTGTAGCTGTGCTTATTCTTAGTAAAGAGCTTTTTGTAAAGATTGGATTACTATTCGGAATTATATGGGTATTAATCATTACCCCGTTCCTGCCTTGGAGTGATATCTTGGGCCATCTACTACTAGGAATATTCCAAGCATTTTTATTAACAGGAACCTATGATAAAACTCTGTTGGATATTTTAAGATCAACAATTCGAGCAGAAGAACTTATTTAAAATATGGATCTAAAAAAACCGATTATTTATCAGGATTCTCAGAATCTTCTGGCTTAGTTTGAGGGAGAAAGGTTCAAATACTGTTAAAACCCATTGGTTTCATATGTGAACATTATTTGAATTAATAAGACTAAACTTATGTAGGAAGCCAGAAAGCCATGATTGAAGAAAAAGGCATTAAGAAATCTGAGTTAGATGAAATATTTAACTTAGAATTTCCGCTATTTGAGATGCAGGCCTTTTTTGATGTTTCCAAACACATGGGAGGTATCAAATCTACTGATGAACTGCTGGAAATGTGTCACATAACTGATAATTCAAAAATTCTCGATGTGGGTTGTGGTGTTGGGGCAACTGCTAGTCATATTGCTAAAAAATACAAGGTTCAGATAACAGGTATAGACATATCAGAACGAATGATTCAACAGGCAACGAAGCGAGTAGCACAAAAAAAAGTAATGGATTTTGTCAAATTAAAAGTTGCTGATGCAGTTGATCTGCCTTTTGAAGACAATTTATTTGATATTGTAATGACTGAATCTGTTCTTTCCTTCGTTGAGAATAAACAAAAAGCTATAAACGAATTTGTGCGTGTTACAAAAACAGGTGGCTATATAGGGTTAAACGAATCATTATTATTAGGCGAATCACCCCCCAAGGAAATAATGGATACTTTGGTAAAAAGTCAATGGTTCAGGGGTGAAATAATGATAACCAATGATTGGATTACCCTTCTAAACAATGCTAATCTTGAAATTTTAATCAAACAGACTCATTCCATCAAAACTAGGAGTGAATTTTGGGAACATATCAAACGCTATGGGTGGCGACACTTTTTTAGAAACATAACTCGATCTCTAATCTCGGCTCTTAGATCTAAAAGATATCGTGAATTTGTAAAGGAAGTGAAATCTGCTCCAAAAGAACTTCCGAAATATATGGGTTATGGGCTCTTTGTGGGAAAGAAACTTTAGTAACCTTCTGAAAACTACTGATAATTATCTTTATTTGCATTCCACCACTTTATCCACTTAATCCTACTTGTATCCCGATTGTCCTTCTTTACACCTGTAACAAAATACCCTCCCTTACCTAGTTCCCTTTTAATCATATAAATTTGTCCAGTATGTCCTAAAAAATGTAAAGAAATCCTTTGAATTAACTCACATACAGTTTCAGTATTTTTTTCATCATTTTTTTCTGGTAAATCGGTGAATTTTTCTTCTGGCAAATTATAAAGATAGTTCAAACTTATTTGAGAAAATTCAAGAAATGTATCAATTAACTCCCTGTAAGAAATAGGGAACTCTTTCTCTTTCTCTCTTTCTGGACCCAAATTGAAATAATCTCGGAATTCTTGACTGAGCTTTCTTTCTCCAAGACATAAGTGGTTGAAAATGGTGTCCATGTGCATTGTAAGGTGCCCAATAATCCACCTAATAGGATTAAAATATGGTTTTATTTGCACCTCAAAATCTTTGGATTTCAATCGGAATATAGATTTTAAAACATTCCATTCTGCAATCTCAAAAGTTTCAATAGCAAAGGTCTTTAAATTCATTTCTAATCACTTTCTAACGGTTAATATCAAAGTTCGCTTATGATTTCCATTATTAGTACTTAGATTGATTCAATTTTCAAGAGACGATTAAGACATAAGAGTCATCTGTCGTTTATTTATATTGGGAAAAATGGCCAATTAGTGCATAGAACAGAAAAACAAGTTAATTCTGACTTATATGGGGAATTATATCAGCTAATTCAATAAAAGTGTCAGCTTGGACTCTCAATTCATGAGCTAACAATGGAGGATCAGATTTTTCCGTACTTACCACCCAGATATGTTTACTATTTTTTTGGAGTTCTGAAACACATCGAGTAAAATCACCATCTCCAGAAAACAGGACAGCGATATCATATCTGTCTAAATTAAGCAACATATCAACAACAAGTTCTACATCCATATTCCCCTTTATATAAGAATGGGTTATTTTTTTTACTTCTTTGGTTACAACTGTGAATCCATTATACCTCAACCAATCGAGGATCTTCATAATAAACCCTTCAGAGGGATCATAAGCAGAATAATAGAATGCCTGGAATAAATTCATTTCCTTAGAAACAAAATAAGTTTTTAACCGTAAAAAATCGACTTTAAATCCGAGGAGTTTAGCTGCGTGATATAAATTCCCTCCATCAATGAATAACGCAATCCGATTGTTCTTCTGATTCTTAGGAATAGACTCATGATAAGAATGTCTCCTTCCACAATGAGGACAAATACATTGGTGTTTCATTGATATCAAATTTCCTCTTTTTATTCGGTGAAGTTTTTTCAACTTCCCTTTGAAGGGATATGATATTTGAAAAGACTCAATTCAAACTCATAAAGAGTTTTTTCTAGTCACAAGAATGAATGTTACTCTGTCACGAATGAAGCAAATGTGTTTTTGTGCCCTAATATTTTTATTCTAACAAATGTATTCCGACTTTTATGAATACAATGTCAATAATGGAGTCATTCGGTGATTTTCTATGAATTTCAGAATATTTACACCAAGAACAGAAAAAGCTTGAGGTACATTTATCCCAGTCTTAGCGGAAGTCTCAATAAAATGGCACATAAAACCATCAGGTTCAGTGAGATTACTAAGATTTTTTGTAAAAGTTCGGCCCTGAAGAGGAGAGACGGTGTTATCTAAAGTATCACACAAATCGATCTTATTAGCCACGACAACAATAGGGACACGGCCTCGACCATTATTTGTCCATAGCTCATTAATCCATTTAGGCATGTTGAAGAACGAATCGGGACGGGAGACATCATACACTAATAAAGCTCCAACACAGCCAGTGTAATAGGCTTCTCTGACACCATCGAAGCGTTGTTGCCCAGCTAAGTCCCATATTTGGTATCGGACTTGATATCCATTAATATGATCATCCCGCATGGCAAAATCAGCGCCAACAGTCAGAAGATATTGCGTCTTAAATCCATTCCCTAAATAGCGCTCACGGATCGATGTTTTACCAACCCCACCATCACCAATTAATGCTATCTTAAATACCGTCATTTTTTAATCTCTCTATTTAGAACATTAGATTTTGTCGGGAGAAAATAGGAAGAAGAAATTCTTAATTCTTCCCAGTTTATATTGGTATTACCAACAAATAATCATCAAACACACTATTTAATAAAGAAGTATGATATTTAAATGTGACATATTCCACCAACAAGTGACATAATTGATTTGATATAGAAATAGCTAATGTTGAGAAATAATGTCATTTATTTCTATAAGTCCAGTAAAACCACATTAACGAGGCTAAACCTTTTTTAACGAATAGATTCTTGTCGGGATAATAAAAAATAGAAAAAATAAAGAGATCAGATAAACAAAAGGTTAATTATTCAATTAATGAGCTAATGACCCGCTGAAGTTTAGTTTTCACTTCTTTAGCAATAGGTTCCATTTGAGGATTCCCAATCATCTTGAACATTCGTTCTGGATCTATTGCAGCAACTTTTGTTGTTTTTTTCTTCTGCAATTCCTGAACAATGATGTTACAAGGTAAGAGAAGCCCAATTTCTCGTTCAATATCAAGAACTCTTTTAGAAAATGGGGGATTGCAGGCCCCTAAAATCACATAACGTTCGAATTCAACATTTAGTTTTTCTTTAAGGGTCTTTTTCACGTCAATTTCCGTTAGAACTCCAAAACCTTCCTTTTTTAAGGCTTCAATAGTTTTTATAACTACTGTGTCAAAGTTTTCTTTCAAAACAACGCTGATTTCGTAATCTGTCATCTAATTTAACTTCCATTTTTCTTTAGTTAATTTTTACTAGAGTATTTTTTCACTTAAAATCTTACTTATCCGCATAGAGGATTAAAAAAGAAGAGAATGAATGATCAGTACCCTAGGGCCTGATTTTGAAAAGATTGGGCCAATGCAATTCCATAGGCAATAGATTGATTAGTAATCACTCCCATAATACTACAAGGAGCGTTACTATCAAGAACAGGGATTAATTGTACCTTTTTCTTTGCCATTAACTTATAAGCATCAAAAACTGACCGATCAGGACTGATGGACAATGGTTTAATCATGAAATCAGCAACAATTGCATTTGATCTGGATTCAGGAGGTATTTTAATAATATCATCCCATGTGATGACCCCTAAAAGTTCACCTTCATTGCAAACAACAAGATCGCTGATTCTGGCATTGAACATCACTTCCAACGCCTCATTTAATGGGACTGTAGGAGCCACGGTCATGTTATTGTCGAATGAAAGCATTACATCTCCAACACGCAAAGGTTTGAGGAGGGCTGATAGTTTTGTAGCTTCTAATTCTTGAGCAGCACCCCAATAAATGAAAAATCCAATGATTACAAGCCATAAGTTGCTAAACAATCCAACGAGTAACATTATTAATGCAAAAAATCGCCCAATACTAACAGCGGTTTGAGTTGCCTCGATTAAATCTTTTTTCCAGATAGTAAGAGTAGCTCTAAGTACACGTCCACCATCCATTGGAAAGGCGGGAATTAAATTAAAAATGGCTAAGATAATGTTAAGAAATCCAATGTCAAGAAAAATAAATCCAGTTCCAATGAAAAACGGCGTTACAGACAACTGAATTGGGTATAAAAAGTGAATCAAAAGAAAAAAGACACCAATAACAAGACTAGAAAGAGGACCTATTGCTGCAACTTTCCATTCAACAGAGGGGTCATCGGGAATATCCTCAATCTGTGCTGCTCCCCCGATTGGGTAAAGGACAATTCTATTGACGGTTAAGGAATTTCGTTTAGCGAGAAGTGAATGAGCTAATTCATGAATTGTTACTGATAAAAAGAGTAAACCAAAGAGTACAATGGCGTAGATTTGGGGAAAAGTAAATATAAACAATAATACAAATAGGCCAATGAATGTAATGTGCAATTCTAGGTCTATACCATTTATACTTAGAATTTTATAGGAGTATTTCATTTTTCTTCAAATTAATTTAGTTAACAATTGTTCATTAATGTTTTGATGTTCGTTTCGTAATTTAGAAGATTGGATCAGAGCATATCAACTTTATTAAATCTGTAATTAAAACGTATCAAGACTTCTTAGCCAATTTTGTAACCGTGTCCATCTCCAAGTAGCTCTACTAATAACATAGGGGAAAAATAAGAGAAAAAATACGATAAAGAGATTGATATTGAACCCACCAGCGATAATCAACCCATTATAGCATAATAGGAGATAGGGGACAGAGTAAATTATTCTTATAACCTGAAATAAAAGAGGATTGCCAAAAAAGGCACGTTTCACGTCAGAACCTTTGGGGAGAAGATAATAACCATGCCATTCAAAAAACAATGCAAAACCAAACAAAATTGCACTCATTAAAGTAGTAATAAAGAATTCATTGAAATTCCGCATGAAAACGGTACTAATTAAAAGAAGAATACATATGATGAGACACGATAATCCAGTTGAAATGAAAAAGGTTTGAAATTTAGTTCTAGCTGCATCTACATTTTCCTTTTTATTACCGACATCTCCGACCAAAGATACATCATCTCAGTCTTTTAGAAAATGTCTGTTGGGTGTCAATAAAAATCCTTTAGATGCATGCAAGAACCTTCCAAAGATATTTAAGATTCTTGGATTTTGTTTCAATCTAAAGAAGAAAGATCTGAAAACTGTTAAATTCCTTTCTGAATATAAACCTCATTCTTCGTTTTCAAAGACAAATAAAGTCTCAATTGACGCATTAAAAACCTTTGCAATTTTATATGCGAGTTTAAGAGAAGGATTATATTTTCCTTTCTCTAGAAACACAATAGTTTCTCTTCTCACACCTACTTTGTCAGCGAGTTCCTTCTGAGTTAAATCATCACGTGCTCTATACTCTTTAATTCGTGTTTTCATGAGAGTTCCTCTCAGCCTCTCTGTTCGAACCAATAATAACCAATATAATACAGTGTAACTCCGACAGCAATTATAGGCCCCGTCACAGCAATAAAGATAATTTCATTAATCACATTCATAGCATCAAGAAGAATCAAGATCAGTAGAGAGACAAGAAGAAATCTAAATCCTAAATCAGCGGCTTTTAATCTGTTTCGTTCAGATCTCTCATCGTGTTTGATAATAGCTTTTCCTAGTAGTCGATTTTTGAACTCCCTTAACGAATAGAGTAGGATTATCGCACCAGGAATGACAAGAAAACCACTCAACAACTGATAAAATATATCATCTTGTGTAAAAATCCCTAAGACAGCTATCGAAATAATAGTGATCCCTATCAATGCAGGAACTATTAAACGAAACGATTTTTGCTTTTGAGCTTTCATTGACATATTTTCAACCTCTTATACACTAAGAACTAATAGCTCCCGACTAAACCATCTCTTTGCTAAAAAATAGCCCACGACGACAAAGGTTGCTAGGATCAATGTTAAAATGGTATAAACATAGATTGTACTTATATGAAAAAACCCTAGTAATAAAAATATTATAAAAATAATTAATAATCCGCCCATAGGCATCAAGATAGCTCCACCTCCTTCTGCAATCGCAGGAAACCTTGATGTTCCGATTGTGAAAATGAAAGTAGTAAAAATCACTGAAAGAGGCCCAATTGCGATTAACAAAAAGATTACTGATTCATCTACCGAGTTTAGAGAGAAAAGAATCACCCCTGACAATAACGCTTCTGTAACTAATCCTACAACGATACAAGCCATACTTTTCCCTAAAAAAATCTCTTCCTCAGAGATTGGAGCCACAAGCAGAGGTTTAATTGTTTTCCACCTTATTTCATTGATGAAGGTATTGATACCAACTAGAGTCGTCACCATAACAGGAAGGATCAAGAAGAATAAAAAGCGGAAATATTCACTCTCAGGTCCAATTTGAGAAAAAGATTCTTGTAATCTAGGGAGAAATACTAACATTGGTAGTCCAATCGAGAACAACATTGGTAGAAGAACTCGTTTTGACCCGAAACGGATTTTTAATTCCTTCTTACAAATTGTTACTGCCATATCAATCATGATTCTCACCTACTATTGCGAAATATACATCTTCTAGTGAAGAGGTTTTTAATTTACTTTTGACTTGGGGAATTTTCCCCTCACAGAGAATCTCACCTTTAGAAATGAGCGCGACCGAATCACAGACTTTTTCTGCCCGATTCAAAAGATGAGTCGTCATTAATATAGTTCTATTCTCTTTTTTTAGTTTACGGATTAAATTTAGGACTTCCTTTGCCATGAGAGGATCAAGGCCTGATGTAGGTTCATCTAAAAAGAGAATCTTTGGATTATGCATTAAGGCTCTAGCTAGATTTACTTTTTGTTTCGTACCTTTTGAGAGAGTTGAAATAGGAGTGTCTTTTTTTTCCCAAAGGTCGAAAAAATCGATTAATTCCTCAATTGTCCCTTTCCTTTTAGCTTTAGTGATTTTATACAAACGTCCAGTAAAATCGAGATTTTCACTAATTGTTAAACTAGGATAAAGACCGAAATCCTCGGGGACATAACCTATCAATGGCCTAATCTTTTCTCCCTCTGTCGCAACATTATAGCCTGCAACAGTCGCCTTACCATATGTAGGTGTTAACAATGTAACAAATATATTTACAGTAGTAGTTTTACCAGCACCATTAGGGCCTAGATAGGCAAAAACTTCACCGACTCCAACATGAAAGTTGATATCTTTTAGAGCAGTGAAACCATTATATTTTCGAGTGAGGTCAATGGCTTCAATCAATTGTATGTTCACCAGGATGATTTGTTAATTATTTCTAACATTATGTTATATATTTCTAACATCCCTTTAAAAAACTTAAGATTGAGGAATGAGACTGTATTCCAATCTCACAGATTTTTTGGTAATGAATTCCAATTTTTCACTGAGTGTTGTCTATTGCGTAAAAAATTCCATTCTGAAGTAGAATACACCCTTGAAGACCTAAATGCGATGTTTCAACGAATGAGAAGAGAAGAATATCAACTTTTTACCCCTCATTTGAATGAAATCTTACGTATTTTGCAGAGGGAAGGATTAATCAATACAACTCAAATATTACAAGTTGTAAGGACTCGAAAGAAAGTTCAACCAATACTAGAACGCCATGAAGATTCTTCTAGGCAATTATTAGGATTTATGCGTAAAATACGATCCCTTCATCCACAGAAGCATTCATTCAAAAAATTACCAGACCATATAATTGATGATAACTTGATAGAAAAACTAAAAAACGTGAATATAAAAAATACATGGAATTTATTGGACAGAACTGCTTCTAGAGAAGCAAGAGAGACATTAACTCAAAAAATAGGGATAGATTCAGAAACTCTGCAAACACTAGTAGAATATGCTGATTTAATGCGATTAATGTATATTGGAAAAATATTAGCAATGAAATATCATGAAGCAGGTATAACGGGAGTAGAGAAACTAGCAAAAAGCGACCCAGACGAATTACATAAGCGGTTAACACGAATTGCAGCAAAAGAAGAAACAACACCCCCCAATAAGACTGATATATTAAATAATATCGCAAGAGCAAAAGAATTATACGAGATTTTTCCATTAATAGAATGAAAGATGAGTGTAGTGCTTTAGACTTTCTAGATGACTGGAAATTAGATTTCCAAATCTTTTCTATAATTCATATGATAAGATAAAACTTTTTCATCAGGTTTAACCTGCTCTGCAACTACTTTCGTATTGTTACCTTTACCAGTTCCCACTTGAAAATAAGATCATCAGTCAGGTTCAGCTTTTGGTCGAAACATCCGTTCAATAATACAGATTGACGCTAAACAGATCAATAAAGGATCTAATTTGGCTTTTGAATCAATCTGAAATCTCCTCCGTACATAGATAGAATCTAGAGAACGGACAGAAAAACAAAGCTCACCATTCATATCATTCACAGAAGTGGTTTCTCTAGTTACATCCACGGAGAAAGATCCAAAAGATGTTTTCATTTCCCCTGTTGAACGAAAGAGACCAAATCGAAATGTTGCATTGTTTATTCTCGATAATTCTGAGACCCGCCATCGAGTGAAAAAAAGATTGCCTCTAATTCTTCCAATCACCATTTCGTTTTCGTTATAAACAGTAATACGACGTAAACCTCTATAAAAATTAATTATTACCATTAAACTGAGAATGAGAAAAATTTGAATTACACCTGAGATCAAGTAATTAACAAAAGCTTCACCAAAGTCAGGAGAGTCAACGAAGCTATAGAATATCCCCCATAATGCAATTACTACAAAAGTAATTCCAAAGAAAGCATAAATTCCAATTCGATTACGAGCAGATCTTCGTGCAATGATGAAAACACGATCATCAGGATAGGTGATTCTATAGATCTCCTCAATAGAACCTGACTTCTCAATATTAAAAGAAATTTCAGTAAACTCTCTCTCCTCACGATCGAGCACATCTGGAAGTTCTTGATCAGGAAAAGGGCGGAAAATTTCCGTTATGGGAAGTTCTGAACCACATTTTTTACAAAAAGAAAAATTTGTACTATTTTTTTCCCCACACAATTTACAGACAATATAGGATTCCATCTCAATCCGTCTGGGAAAATTTTGGTAACTATTATGTCATAACAGAATATCTCGATTATATAGCTTTAGATGACAGTTACTTCTGCCCTATATTGGAATATTATAACTTGAAATAGTGCCAGTAAAGATCGTTCAATCACATAGCAGAAAGAGTTCAATTAGGATCGAATCAATTGACTTTCAGAGAATACAGATTCAAACACACTACTCAAATTTTCGTAGATTTTCTTCAAATGAGACATGATAAGCTCTTCATCGGTCATATAGGGGCACCAAGCGAAATAAAGAGCATCCTTGGTCTTGAGCGTTATAGATGTTCTTCTTGCTGGTCCATACAGAATACATGCAAGTAGTCCCTCGTTATCTCTAAGAACCACATCATTCTTCTTCAATTTCTGTTCCTGACCATTTAACTTAAGATAACGTTCCCCTTCTCTTGAGATATCGAATGTTAAATCCCCGTGGATTTCTTCAAGATCATGTCCTGAGGTTAAAATTCTATTAAACAGCTCTGCAACAAACATGCTATCAACTAGCACAGAAACTTGAGGAAACTTTCCCCCACTTCTTATTGTTTTAATCTGGTACTCTATGGGATATATTTTGTTCCACTTCTTGAAATAAGAATTGTAATTCTGTATCATGCTGTCATTGTCCACTTCTTCATATTCTTCTCTTATACTTCTCTCTAAGTCTCGCTTAATCTCTTCCAATGCTTCATGAATCTTCCTATTCGGTATATTTCTTACGATTAGACTCCCGAATGACGATTCTGGATATACTCTTTTTAAATCAGGTGTTATGTGTACTTGCATCTCCTAAAAACATCCTAAAAGAAATATTTTTCAAGTCAATTATCTCTCATTCTATACCTTCAAAAGACATATTTATCATTTAAATTAGCAGGTCCAGCTGCAATAGCAAAAGATGAACAGCTTCAATTAACAGAGGGTCAATTTAATTATGAGTATTGAACTAGTAGAGGCTTTAATTCTTGCTGACCAGATGAAAGAGCTTTTAATCGGAAAACAAATAGAATCTTACCACTTACAGAATTATGAACGAATGCAAAAGGTCGGTTTTCTGAATAAGAATATTAAAGATTTTGATCAGTTATTAAAGGGAAAAATCACATCAATCAAAGCGAGGGGGAATGTGATTCATGTTGAATTAGAAAATAACATAAATTTACTAATTGCTCCTGAATACGGAGGAGAAATTCTATACCATAAGGATGAAAAAGGAATATCAAAGAATTATCACCTGAAAATTCAATTCAGTGATGATACATCATTGACAGTGCGAATAAAAAGCATGGGATGTATTCTTGCGCTTAAGAATGATGAACTGGTTAACTCTTACATGTATAAAAGAGACTTTTTACGAGGTATATCACCAATTGAAAATGAATTCACATTTGAACGTTTTTCTAAAGAATTAAGCGCTCTAAATAGGAATTTAAAGGGAATTCTAGTTGGAAAGGATGCTATCCTGGTTGGTATATCAAACAGTGCATTTCAGGACATTATCTATAGAGCAAAACTATTTCCAAAAAGGAAAGGATCAGAGCTAAATATGGACGAGACAAAAGCATTATATGAAGCTATTAAGGCCTTAATTCATGAGAGAATGAAACTTGGAGGTAAAAACCAATTTATTGATATATATGCCAAGAAAGGAAAATATATTCCAGCAATGGGGCCAAACATGAAAGGAAAAAATTGCCCTGAATGCGGAACAGGAATTGAGAAAATGAGCTTTGGTGGGGGACAAATTTATTTGTGTCCTAGTTGCCAAAAGCAATAACTGGGAGTTTTCTAAGAAAAATACTAAAGATATTAAGTTTACTTTCTTGAAATTATTCCACTTTCTCAGTAAATGAAATATCATAAAGAAATAGAGGTATTTATGAATAAAGTCAAACAAAAATTTACAGCCATATTGATTATAGAATAACAAGGGATTAGTAGTGGTACAGAGCAAAGTTGAAGCAATAAAAACATTATATTCGCTTGGATTAGATGTAAACGAATTTGTATTCATTTTTTTAGGATATAGCGGAGTTATCTTAAGATCAAAAGACATTACAATCGCATTTGACCCAAGTAGGAGTCTAGGAAAACCAGAGGTGTCAGTACTTAAACAGCTTGATCTTCTTTTTTTCACTCACAATCATTGGGACCATTATCTAAATAAAGAAGCCTTAGAAATAATCAAACAGACTGGAACTCATGTTGTGGCAGATATTCTTACTTCAGAAGAACTCAAAGCAAGTGTTCCTCCAAATATGATTACTGTGGCTGATTCAGGATCATCTGCAAAGACATATCGAGTGGCAAATCTTGAAATAGTAGCTCTTCGAGGAATTCATGTAGGTCCTATAACCCAATACCTTGTGAATCTCGGGGGAATAAAAGTCTTCCATGGGGGTGATTCGGGTTATTGGCGACATAAAGACGTCTCAGCTGACATAACATTTGTTCCAACTGGTACAGCCACGACATGCTCTCCAGCAGTAGCACTAGCAATGGTCATGAACTTGCAGCCAAAAATAACAGTACCTATTCATGGTAACAAACAAGATATTAAACAGTTCAAAGTTCTTATGGAAAAAGTGTTACCTGAAATAGAAGTCATTGTTCCAGAAAGATTCAAAACAACAAAATTTTCAATTTAGCGCAATATATCTCTTTCTATCTGCCATAAAAAGAGCCAATAACAGGTAAAAAATATACCAGCTAATGAAGAAAGAGAAGAATAGTAAAAAGACTAATAATCACAATTCCAACTGAACTCATGACAATAAAATTCTGTGGGGAGAAAGATAATACTGGATTCTCTAGCTCCTTTTGATTGTAGGACGATTCTATAACACCAGTGATCATCCAACACAACACAGAAAAAATAAATCCAATCTTGAAGACGTTTAGAAAAATCGCAAATAATAATGATGAAAACCCTAATGAACAGAAAAGAAGCACTAGTTTTATTTTTTGATTAGGTCGAAGGATTTTGATTGATTGTATCAATTTTCTTTCACCAAGATTTTAATAAAAAAGGAAGGAGGTGGTAAAGGTAATTACAACTCTTCACGATTAAAACGCCACAGAGCTACAATTGTAAATACAACGATACCTAGAATGGTCGTAAACAACGGAAGCAAAGATCCTACTGGCTTTCCTAATGCAACAGCACCAAAAAAAGTAATATCGACATTCCCTGAAGGAAAAAACATGGCTAACGGATGAATCACTGATAAGAAAGGCAGACTATAATATAACATGTACCCAGGACCAAGTAACATTGGAATCCCAATGACTCCTCCTCTATTATCCAATAAAGTACCTAACATTAGGGTCATGGTTAAAAAGAAGACCAAACTGAGAGCGAGAAGTGCAATTGCCAAAATGAAGGAACCAACAGGTAGTAACACTCCTCCAACTAGATAGAAAATTGCATATGCTACAATTCCAGGGACTATGGCTAAGCTCACAACGATTCCGATAACATTACCTATTAGTTTAGAAAGAATATATGCAGAACGCGAAACGGGCTTAGAAAGGATCCATCCAGCAGTTCCAGTTTCTTTTTCTCCAATAATAACATCTTGCAATAAGATGACGACATTTATTACTGGAAACATTCCAGCAAGTAATCCTAGTACCATTAATGCAGCTGGTACATCTTCTATTCCAGAAAGCATCCCAAGAAGGGATAGGTTAATAATCCCCACCCAAAGGGCCATCGCAATATACCAATCTTTGGTTCCCCAACGACCAAATTCCGCAGATAATAGGTTATTTAAACCAGTTCTCCACCCTTTTACTGTTCTTAAATTAAATTCTGAGTTTGTTACCATTTTCTTAACCTTCTACTAAGTTCAGGAAAACATCTTCTAGTTCAAAGCTCTTTTGTTGAAATTCAACGACTCTTAATTGCTCATCTTTGAGCAAGAGTCTGAGTAAATTTTGTTCAGCAAGAGAAGCATCGGTTACTCCTATCTGCCAAGTTGTATAGCCATTCTTCTCAAGAATATTGATATCTTTTATCCAAGGCTCGCCAGAAATGTAATTGTAAGCTTTAGTAGTGTCACCTCTGATTTTAATGTTATAGATTAACCCCTCACTTCCAGCTAATAACTCCTCAATAGATCCTTGAGCAATCAGTTCCCCTTTGTTAAGAATAGCAACACTATCACTAACTTTCTGCACATCGTCGAGAATATGAGTGCTATAGAAAATAGTTGTATACTTACGAAGCCTTTCCATAACCTCAAGCACATCACGACGACCAATCGGGTCAAGGGAAGCAGCTGGTTCATCTAATATTAGTAAATCAGGGTAATTGATTTGGGCTTGAGCGATCCCCAAACGCTGAACTTCTCCACCAGAAAAACCTGCAATTGGCCTATCAGCTTTCTCCGCTAGACCTACCAGATCAAGCATTTCTTGTACTCGATCTTCAATCATCTTTTTAGGACCCTTAAAATAGAATTTGGCTGCAAAACGGAGTAATTCACGTGCACTCAAATGTTCAAGGGTTTTAATGTTAAGATCTTGTGGTAAGTAACCAATACGAGCTCGAATGTTGATATTATCTTGTACAATATCATGACCAAAGATAGTACCACCACCATTTGTAGGTTTGATAAGTCCAAGTAATAATTTCATCGTGGTGGTCTTACCAGCACCGTTTGGACCAAGAAATCCAAAAATTGAGTTTTTTCGTACCTTTAGATTTAATGGTTTTAGGGCTTGGACACCATTGAAGGTTTTACTAAGCCCATTTGTTTCGATAATTATTGACATCTGTTTCATTCCCATTTTTCATTTTGTTTTTTCTAATTGTTTAATCTGATTGGTACTAATTTTTCCCTCCTTAAATAATAGCAATAATAGCCGTAACGCCAAGAAGTTTGAATAACAAGCCACTTTGTGGTTCAAAGTTAGTAGGTCATATATAAACTTAGAATGAATATATGTTCCTATGGAAAATAGCATAATTTCACCTGCAGATATTAAACAATTACTCTATTATATGAACCGAGTAAAGGCTTTTGAGAAAACATTTATGATTCAAAAGGATAGTATGGCTCGTCTTATCTGGGGATTACTTTTGGTAGGTGCAGGGATCTTAGATGGCGTGTTTTCAAGTTTGCAATTCTTTGGACTTGCAAGTATTACACCATGGATACTAGCGATGGTTTCAGGTTTAATTATCCAAAGTTTTTCTGATCGTCATCTCACGAACATATACAGTCGAAAAACTCAAGAAAAAGGAATTAATAGTAATAACCTATTTCTAATTGGAAGTTTCTTTATAATGGGAGTAGCTGTAATCTTTTTCAGCTTTGCTAAATTACAATATCTAACTTTTCCAACGATTGCCCTTATAAGTGGATTTACAGCATTAGTACAAGATAAAAAATATTATTTGAAATATGAAGAGATTTTACCTAAACAGGGTTATCTCATGGTTCCAATAGTATCATTTTCTGCTGCAATAATCATGTTACTTGGGAATTTTATTGATCCCGAATTTTTCCTCTATGGAGGCTTAATTTTTGGCTTCACTTTTGGAACTAGTTTCTGCTTCGGTGCTTTTTGGAATCGAAGATATATAGATACTTATATAGAGAAGATAGATATTCCTGAATGAACCACGATCGCAAAAATAAGTTTATTTTTTACTGGAATAAAGATTATGGGGAAGGAGAAGCGTGTTGCCTAGACATTCCAAAAACATAAAAATTATTGTTTTCTATACCTCACGATCCAGTTGAATGCTGCAGATTCTCAGAAGGATGATATTCAAACTGTCTTGGAATTAGATGTAGATCTCCATAATCCAACACGGCTTTCTATTCTAATGTTCCTCCTACCGCGAGGTAGGGCCCCTTTTACTATTATACAAAAGGCTTTAGGTTTGACAAGTGGAAATTTATCGTCTCACATAAAAAAACTCCAGAATAAAGGATTTATTGAGGTTAAAAAAAAGTTTATAGACCTAAAGCCCACAACTGTTTTATATCTAAGTATAGAGGGAAGGAAATCCATTGTTGAATATGCATCCAACCTTTCTTCAGTCCTACAAAATATGTTGACTGATGAAGGAAAGACTAACATATAAAGGCATAATTTGGATCGTATTTAAACCACATCAAGGATTAAGTCGTAATCAAGCCTATCATCCTAGGTCCATTTCTGAGAACCACTTAAAGACTCCTTATTCATCCCCCTATAATAGTCTTTGAACTCGTAAGCTGGATATCTTCAGCTAATTTAGTAATAGGGCCTAGTTTCAAGGAAATAAGCAGAATTGAAGAACCAGTGATGCAAATCCCAAAAGCAAATACAACCCCAGCGATCAATCCAAAATATTCCACCAATTGACCAACAATAACAAGCAGTGGAATTCCAAAAACAGAGATTATTGTTGGGATTAGTGAATAAACCGAATTTCTAACCTCTGAAGGAACTAAATCAATAATAATTCGATCTCGCAGAATGTATGCTATCCTTACAATGAAACTGTTGGATACATTCATTATAATTATAGTGGCTAGAAATCCAATCAAATTGAAACTATTTTGGGGAGGTAATAACAAGAACAATATGAGATAAGCAGGAAAGAAGATAGACAGATGAAGAAAAAGGAAGAAGGGGAACTGGGCATTTTTAAAGCGGGTACTCCATTTAGCGACATACAACCTTGCAGGGATTTCTAAGAGAAAGATAATTGTCCTAATAACACTTGTTCCGAAATCTGAGCCTGTATAACCAAAATAGAGAGGAAAAAGAATTAAATTGCCCCAAATCAACCAAGTTACTTGATAGATTGCTAGACCAAGTATGAGGAAAAACGTGGCTTTACTTAGAAACATAAACTTGATTCCTCCTTTAAGATATTGGACGTAAGACCGTTTTTGGGATTCGCTCTCACCAGAGAGATCACCATCGAAATCTATATCATTAAGATTTTTCAAAGTATACACAATCAGAAAAATGGTCAAAAAAACCTGGAGAAAAAAAACAAGTTGACGTGAAAAAACGGTAGCTAGAGTCCCACCTATCATGAATGAAATGGCAAGAGAAATATTGGTGGCAAGACCTACACGATCTCTTACAAAACCATAAACCTTCCTTTCAGGGTCAAACTGTTTTGATGTTCTTTTATAGTTTGAGTCGAACCAAGATTCAATTGTTCCAGAAGATTGAGCATTTCCTAAGCCATTGAATAATGCTATCAATAGAAAAATTGGAAATGTCTGAGCTATTGATAATAAAAAGAAGGCCATACTATAACAGATATAAGCAAGTGTCATCACCCACTTCTGGCCAATATAATCGCCTAATGATCCAGAGGGAAAATCACACATGAGCTGAATCATTAACATCACTGAAGTGATGACTGCAGCCAAAGTAAATCCAATTTTGTCAATGGCATTGAGAATATAGAATGTGCTAGATAAGCTAAATAAAAACGAATTTAACAATTCGATTGTTAAAAAATTCTTAACCATTGATTTTGCTTCCTCTGGTAAACTCTCAATACCTAAATAGCGACGAATTACCATTCATTCCTACACCTAAGAGAATTTAAATGCATTAAGAATATTATTTTTAGAGATTAAACTATTGAAAATCGATATTTCTCTAGAAATACGAATTCTATTATATTTTTCATCTTTTTTCAAATATATTCTATGAAAAACCAGATGTTCCTCAGCTTTTTTTAAATCTTATGATATTGGCTAAAAATAATTTGAAAACATGCAAAAATTTTATTATCCAATTTGAGAAAATCTATTCCAAGATTCAATTTTTGTGGAAAAATTATGGTCAAGACATTTATCAATAAAAAACGACAATTTATCATTGGGATTGATAGAGATATTTGGCATAAATACGTACACAATCCAGATTACCACCCCATTATTGAGATTTTATCAGATAAGCCATTATCGATAGATGAAATCCACAAGGAGTACAATAACAGAGAAAATACTCAGAAATCTGTCAGTTCAATTTATCGATACTTGAATGACTTATTAGATAATGACATTTTGATTAAGGCTGGTCGATTATTTCAATCTCCTCACACATCCTCAAAAGTGCTTTACGATCTGGTAGCAGAAATAATAATCCCTGAACGTCCAGAAATCAAAATATGGTCCTCTGATAAAATTGGGGAGAATATAGCCCTTTGTATAGGAACCGTTATTGATAAGCATTTCAACCATAAACCACCTTCAGTCCAACTATTGAAAGACCTTTTTCACCAATTCGAGACTGAACGATATTGTGGCTTAAAAAATGCACTAAAAGATTTAGTAGAAGACTCTAAATCCGACAAGGAAAAGAATGAATTCATCAAGAAACTTAACATGTCAGATCCCGATACTATCACTCAGTCATTTGACCTTTTTTCTCTTTTTCATTGGATAATGCAAAAGAAAGATCTCAATTGTATTAGTGAAAGATTAAGCTCGTGTTATAATGAGAGTAAACCAACTGGTAACATCCGTGATTCAAAAAGGGAAAACCAGAACAATATTTCAGATTCAGGTTCCTCTACTATTGATTATATCGAATACACTCCAATGTTGGTACACACTCTTGACGTAGAAACTTGGGATACAGTCGTTTGGAATTATAATCACAGGGCTATTTTGTTATTATTAAGAAAACCCATGACTCTTAACGAGATCCACGAGCAACATCATAACGCAGTTTTGGCAAGGATTGAAGAGGATAGAAAAGTTGGGAAAAAAATAAACTATACTCCTCGTAAAAAGAAAAAAAGTACTGTTTACAATTATTTACAGATTATGAAAAACGCGGGACTCATCGTTGAAGCTGGTCGTCGAATAAGAGAAGGAAAAGCTCTTACAGAGATACTATACGTTAGAAAAGCTCTTTATGTCTCTAAAGAAATGTTAGTAAAGGATTTTAAATCAGATAAATGGGAGGAAATTGTCGAAATTGTTGGAGCTCTGTTAGTTCACGCAAATGCTAAAAGGGGTTATGATTATACAAAATTGCTTACAATATTAACTGATCTGGAAAGATTCAAGGCAACTCTGTTTACAGACGACTATGTAAAATCAATTACTAATCCTCCCATCGAAGTGACCGCGAATTTTGAATTTGAACAGCACAATGTGTTTTTTGAGGCAGTTAAGCTAGTTGAATGGTTTCTGGCGCTTGAAGACAAAAAAGCATTTCAAACTCAAGTGCTAGGTTGTTTTATGAATCAATAGAAGAAACTATTATTTAAGGTATGCTTACTCAAAGATTAAAATTCTCAACTTGTCCTTCCATTAACCAATCCCAGTGCATCATTTCTTCCTTGAACATGTTCCTATAAGTAAAAATTTTGTTAATTTCATCAATAATATCTTGTTTTGTGTAATTTATTTTGCTTAAGTGATTTGCTGATATAAATACGGATAATAACCCTCCAGATTTAAGAATCCGAGATAGTTCGGTTAATAACAACTGAAGAGGTTTAAGAGTGCCATCAATACCAATGATTATATGAATAATATCATATAAAAGGACGGTATCAATACAATCATTCTCTAGGGATATATTCAGCTCTCCTGTAGTCTTAATCGGAATGATGCGATTAATTAAATCGAGTTTCTTTGCATTTTCTATTAAAAAATCTAGAGAATCATGGTCTTTGTCAAGAGCATAAACTCGCCCAGTTGGCCCAACAACGACAGCACTAGGTATTACATAATGACCAATACGACAGCCAAAGTCAAGTATTGATTGGTCTTCCTTAATCCCTAATTTTCTAATAAAACGCTCTCCTTTCCCTTGTAACCATGTTTTGCCATCAGTGGAGTATTCAAGGGAAGCAAGAACTGATTTAGGAATACTATTCATGGCATTCACAATCTTCTTTTTTTTACTTAAGTATTAATCCCAGCTTCTTAGAATCTGAAAGATCTATCAATACCTTTTCTTAGATCCATTTAGGATTATAGTAAATTTAAAAATCAATAGAAAAAGTAAGAACTGAAGGATTAAATTCACTTATTTAGAGGTTATAGAAATTAGTATGGAATTGAATAAATCATCTAACACCAATTCATTTGAAATATTCGCTGTGAAAACAACCACCAGATCATAATCTGGAGCCACATAAATTCTCTGACCATATAGACCACTTGCATAATATACATTACTTTGAGGCCATGTCCACCAATGATATCCATAACCGTTATCTTCATGGAAGAAATTATAGGTTTGGGTTGATTTGTTTACCCAGTCTTTTGATATAATTTGCTTTCCATTCCATATACCATGATTCAGGTACAAATAACCAAGTTTGGCTATATCTCGGGATCTTAAAGATAAACCATGACCCCCATGATAAACATTTTGTTGATCATAAGTCCATTGTACTTCAGATACTCCCAGTGGTTTAAAGAGGTATTTACGAGCGAATTCAAGAGTTGTGTGTCCTGTTGCTTTCTGGATGATTGCAGACAACAGATGAGATGCTCCAGTACAATAGACCAATACAGTTCCTGGATCATATTTCATAGGTAGATTAAGCATATGTTCAATAGGATTAGCACTTCCCAACATCTTAATTGCGCTGTCACCAGTCCACTCATCCCATTCAAAACCCGAAGTCATAGTTAAAAGGTGGTCAAGGGTCATGTTCTTCTTTCGGGAGTCCAAGTTTTCAATCATTTTGTCAGGAAAAAAGTCAACCACTTTTAAACTGGTATTTTCAATGTATCCTTCTTTTATTGCTATACCTATGAGGGTAGAAGTAAAGCTTTTTGTAACTGAATATAAAGAGTGCATATTATCCTGATTGGACATAATATGACTAAGATACTCCTCTAAATTCGGGTAGTTTTCAAATACTATATACCCATGACGGATTATTAGCAATGAGTCAATGCCTATCTTTTCCTGTTTAATATCTCCAATTACTTGTTCAAGTATTTCTGCATCCATCCCCTGAGCCTCTGGTGTTGAGCTTAACCATGTTTTATCTTGAATCTGTTGGTTGTACAGATTTAACCAAAGGATCCCACTATTAATTCCCCATATAACAATGATGATGAATAAGATACTAACAGGTAAATTGATGTTCCTATTCACTTATTTCACCATATTCTTTCATTTCATTATGATCAGTGGGTGATTTATCCTCTATTGAATCTTCTCGTAAATATTTAGTGCAAAATCCAAGAAATATAATATTAAACAATAGAGCAACTATAATAGGAGCATGTTCGGCAAGTAAACCAATGAATATCACAATATTAATAATTATTCCCCAAAAAGTAATAAAGAATCCAGTTATTCCGCGATTGATGTTTACTTCCGACTTTTTCTTAAGGATAGTAATCCAGTCAGTCTGGGATGAAGCTTTAAAAATAGTATGACTCGTGAATAAGGCAACAAGAAGGCCTGAAATGTTAATCACAATAATTAAAATACCTAACAATAAATCGAACATAATATTATCATGAAATAAATCTATCAAGTAGTAGGGAAGTATACCAAGACAATGTACCATAATTGAAAATATGACATTTCTTGTTAGGATATATACAATTCCACAAGCCATTCCAAGGATAAATGTTGTCATAAAAAGGTTTAAGGAACAGAAAAGTGAATTTAATAATCCATATCTACTAAAATATAGAATTAATAAGTTGGATTCTGTAAGAATTGTTAGTTGGATTCCGAGATAATTTGGTATGCTAACTAAAGCAAAAGCAATACTTGAAGTGATAACTGCAGCAAAAGGAGATAAACCACGCTTTTCGAATAATGGTATCAATGTTCTTCGAAATAAATATTCCATAAATATGGCAAAGCTTAGAGTACCAGCTAGTAACCACATGATGACTGAGAATAGATTTCCACGATGACCGATCGACAGTGGTAATGTTTTTTCATAGATTGCTTCCCCTATACTGAAATTAGTGGAAAAAACTGAAAAAATTAGGGTAATAGGTATCGTAATCGCCCAGAATAGACAAAAAACTGCAATAAATTTTAGAAAACTAGTATAGCTAACAGTAGTAAACTCAACATCTTTAATTTTCAGGAAAGGGGTTATCACAAAGATAATTATCACGGTAAGAAGCATCTGACTAATAATTAAGACAATAAACTTACTTATCACAATATCATCGGTTAATTGAACGATAAAAAGCAGCAATGCTACAAGGAATTCGATTAAAAATTGCAATGAAAGATAACCCGCAGCAAGAATAGCTGGTGTAGAGAAAATAAACCAACTACTTCCTTTATTTTGATTTTCCATATCCTACTGCACAAACAAATATCATTTAATGTTTTTTTTTATTTATAATGTTTTGTTAATAATAATGCAAATAATCTTTTTTCCATCCCCAATTCCTTCCCTGAATGAATTCATGGGTTTCCTTGGGAGTCCTATATGAAATTATATTATCGAAATAGAATGAAAAAAAATATGATCTATTCCAGTGAGATTGGGATGATTACTGGAATAAATGTCATTGAATTTGGGAGCTAGCTTAACCTTTGGGATCAGAAACTACATATTGACCTTGAAACAACTTAAGAGAACGAATTATTCACCTATTGATGGGGATCCCAATTAAATTGATCCTACCAAGATTGCATATATTATTGGACCTAGCATTGTTCCTCCAATATTTGTTGTAATATGAATGCCAATTGAAGGTAATATACTTTGATATTTCTCTCGTAAAGAGGCTGTAAAGAAACCCAGAGTTATTGTCATTGAAAAGATAATACAAATTGTGATAAGGTCTGCCCCAAAAAATACTAGCGGTAGATGGATGGTACCAAAAAATATAGCACTGAAAACAACTGGATATGAGAAATTTTGCTTACCAATACTAATTTTCATACCCTCTAGAGGATTCAGATACCCCTGTAATAAACCTCTAACGAAAACTTCTTCTGCTATACTAGCTAAAAACCAAAGTAAGACTATTTTTTCTCTAATACCTAGACCTGTTAAAGCAGGATTTCCATTTGCTCCTGTTACAATAATGAGGATGGTAGCAATTGAACCAATCAATAATCCTAATCCAATAATATATCCCCATTTTACTGCTCCGATAGGTTTATTTAATCCATAGTGAGTTAATTTTCCTTTAGTCAGAAAAAATATAGTGACAAGAGAGAGAAACAGAAACATTGACTGAGTTAATAACAGTTTTGACACATTTCCTCCTTCGATAATTGGACCAAATGATTCAGTAGTAAGAAATATTCCGATAAGCTGGGCCACTACATAAATGCTCACACCTAATAGAAAAGTTGTCACTACTAAATTGATGGAGTTTTCACTTCTAATTTCCTCCCCTAGAGTTTTATTTTCATCTTTTTCGATATACATCGCGCTTTTTCCTTAAACTTTTGTAGAACAGAGATTATTTGTCGGGTAATCCATTCTTACCCGTTTTGTATTTTCTGCAAAACGAACTTATAAATTTACTGCTTTTTGCAATTTTAACAAAACCAAAGGAAATCTATTAAAGTCTAGATATTTTTGTTAAATACGAAGTATTGAACAACTGATGAATCGACTTATCTAAATTGTAAAACCAAAATGTGCTCTAAACTTAATTAGAAAAAAACTTTTTATTAAAAACAAACCCCGAGTTTACAAACCAATTTTTACCTTGACAAGGAAACGATGATAAGAATGCTTGAGGAGTCAATAACTGATATAAGAATCGCGTTTAGAGTATACTTAGAATATAAAAAAGAATATATCAAGACATTTATATTATTCTTAACTGGAATTATCATATTAGTTTTTACTGGTATTTCTATTATACGATTTGTATTACTAGAGAACTATTTTCAATTTAATGAGATCATTAGATTAATACTCATGCCAATTATCCTATTAATTTTTTGTTTAATATTCTTCTTACTCCTATCATACGCAAGGACTGTTTTTGGTTTAACATTTGATATTATGACATCTGGGGAATTATTTACAGAGTTTAGAAGATCTATTTCCTATTTTAAGAAATTTTGGCTGTATTTCGCACTGTTGACATTGCCTTATGCGTTAATTATCGTTCTGGAACAACTCTTCAGTATGTTCTCATTGTTAGAATTAATTCAGTCAAATGGAGGAGATCGTACTTTTTTAGTTTTGATCAAGGTTATTGTTTATTTTGTCGATTTTATGCTGAATATTACTTTCATTGAAATATTCCCGAGTATTATAGTAGTTAAAGAAATAAAAAAAAGTTTCACTGAGAATTTTTTAATATTAAATCATCATTTCTCACGGCTGTTTTTTTCAATTGGTACATATCATCTACTCTTTCGAGGCACAATGTTTATTGTTGATATCACTCGACTTCTAATAGTTACCAGCGTGGAGACATTTTTATTTTTTAATCTGATTTTTTTGATTGTTACTTTTATAAATGTCCTCATTGGCATACCTATTCTTAGCTTGATCTCAACACGAATTTATAACACAACTATATTAACTACAAAAACCGAAGGAAAAGAATGATCTACTAGGATCACATTAGAATGTTCTATGATAAACCTGAAGATTCAGATGAGAATTCTGATATTCCTAAAGTAAAGGTAATCAATGATCCCTCTGTAGTTCCAGTATTATTCCACCAAAAAAAGCAGATTATACTCAATTTATTACTCGAGAAGGAGTTAAATATAATGGAATTGAAACAAAAAACCGAACTAAACCCTGGTACCATTAAAAGATATCTTGATGACCTAGTTTCAAAGGATTTAGCGTTTCTTACTCGAAAGGTTCAAAATGAATATGGATTTTTTCTTAAATATTACCGTGCAACAGCAAAATCCTTTATTATTCATATAGAGTGGCCATCAGATGCATTGGTTTGATTAAATAATATTTTAGCCATATATCAGGAAAGAACTGCGAAATTCAGCTTTATCAATATTTTCCTCTGATCTTTTATATGTTATAGAGTTTAATCGTTAGAAGAGTTATTCAGCATGGGTAACTAGCATTCCTTAATTTGATTTGAAGAATGGCCTTGGGATTAATACTGGAGTCTTACTTTTGTATTGCTCATATTCCTCCTGACCACCCCACTTTTCATCTGCATGTTTCT
Source organism: Promethearchaeota archaeon (assembly GCA_048938105.1). Lineage (GTDB taxonomy): Archaea > Asgardarchaeota > Heimdallarchaeia > Hodarchaeales > Hodarchaeaceae > Hodarchaeum. The sequence continues at coordinate 157,608 of JBHLMN010000012.1, read as the reverse complement.
CAAGTAATGGAATACCACTAACCTTGGTCAATAATAATGTGACAAAAATAGGAGAAATTAGTGTTAGCCATCTCCAACCTTGAAGTGTTGGAAGTGCAATGATTGCAATACCGATCCATAGGAGGATCTCTCCAAAGTAATTGGGATGTCGTGATATCGACCATAATCCAGTAGTAATAAATTTTCCTTTGTTTTCAGGAATAGATCTGAATTTACTCTTCTGATAGTCTGCAACAGCTTCAAATCCAAAGCCTATGATCCAAACCAGAAGACCAATTAAACCAAAGACGCCAAATTCTACCCTCTGTTTTACTGTGATCGCAGCCAATGCAGCTGCTAATGTAAAGCTAACCCACAAACCTTGAAGAGTCCAAGTTAATAGAAAACGCGAACCTGATTCTTTGATTTCCTTGAAGCGTTTATCCTCACCCTCTTTCAGTATTCTCCTAAACAAGAACATACCAAGGCGAATCGCCCAGATCAAGACCAAAAACATCAGTAAAATAGATCGTATATTGATTTCAGAACTCAAAACAACTGAAAAAATAATCACAATACTGTAAGTCAAAGAGCCAGTCAAATCGAAAAATTTCTCTGTTCTTTTGATATAAGCAGGTATAAACGCAATCCATTGAATTATAAAGGCAATAGCTACTCCAAGTGCAAATACTGGTATTCCACCAAAAACAGTTATACCCCTGTGGCTACCAATGAGTGCAAGACATGCAGCAATGCATATTATTATGAGTGAAGTAATTAGTGATCTAAAATTATTATCATTCATTTTCGATTCTGAACTAAATCCAATGAAAGTCTAACAAGCAATGTTATGACTAAAATAACTGCTGCTATAACAGAAATTATAACAACATCGTTTTGAGTATTTAATTGCTTTACTGCTATTCCTATAAAAGCCCAGACGGGGACAAGAACGTAGGCATAGTCTTTCCGGGTGAATACGATAACTAGTGCAATTATTGTTGCAACACTTATTACAACTGCAGTCCAGATGACTTCACTTATGCCAAAACCATCCCAGTTTATTGATACAAGTAAAGCTGTAACATTTGCAACAGTTGCAACAGTAATCCATCCCAGGTAAACACTAAATGGGATATGAGAAGTGATCTTAATTTTTTCACTCACGGGCTTCTTTCCAATTTCTAATCGGGTATAGATTAGTATTAAAGATACAAGGAGTATCAACATAACCAATAAGGATGCGATTATTATTTCAAAGTGCCAAAATACAATCCATGATGAATTAGCCAGATTGCTTATAATAAAGAAATAGGAGATTTTTTCAATAACATCCTCCTCTCTATACTTGGGAAGGGCTTGGGAAACCGTGAAAATTGCTAATAAAATGTAGATCAATCCCCAGATACTAAAAACATACCCAGCGGGGACAAATAAGTTAGGGAAAGAGTCACTGAGTTCTGCAGTTGTTTTTCCATTCAAAGGAAGGATGTTGGCTAAAGAATTCATCACGATAGTTAATAAAAAGCTCAAGATGTTACCATAAATCAAAAATTGTTTTTGTTTTGTAAGAGACATCAGCCTTCACCATTCTTTGTGATTTTAGAAGTACTAGTTCATCAATCAGCAAGTTTTAGGTTCACATTATAATAGATTCTTTATTTTTTCAGTAATAGAACTTCATCCTGATTCAAGTCATTAATTCTAGATCTAGATTTATTGGTGATTTACGTTTTAATTATCATAATGAATATATAAAGAAGGACTCTTCTGTCTAAATCCATAGGAGGTTGCTTAATGTCAACTAACATTGAAAAGTCAAAAATATCATTTTCCTATCTCCGGAAATTCAATATAGCCATGGGTATCTTGCACTTAGTGCAAGCAACAGTTATATTTGCTCTGAGTTTAGTAATTGATGAAATAAAAAACTTCAAAATCGACATTTATAGGTCGTATTTAGGAATAAAAGAATTAACTGGTACTCGTCCAGTTCTTGAGCCTATCCCCGAAGTTTTTTTCACTTTTGAAAACATTGCAGGTATCCTGCTTGCTAGTTTTCTTCTAATGTCAGCTATTGCTCATTTACTGATTGCTTTTCCATTATATAACAAATATGTTACCAATTTAAAGAAAGAAATGAATCCAGTACGTTGGTATGAGTATGCTTTTTCCAGTTCAGTGATGATCATATTCATTGCTTTAGCTTTTGGAATACTAGAATTTTGGATTCTTGCTCTGATATTCGTGCTTAATGGATTAATGAACATGTTTGGGTTGTTAATGGAGACTTATAACCAATATACTGAAAAAACAAGCTGGGCTCCTTATATCCTAGGATGGATAGCTGGAATAATGCCCTGGATCGTCATCCTTGATACATTCTTGAGTATTAACACAGTTGGACGAGAAGTTCCTACTTTTGTCTATATTGCCTTAGTAGTTTATTTCGTCTTCTTTAACAGCTTTGCCTTGAATATGTTTCTTCAGTATAAGAAAATAGGCCCATGGAAAGATTATCTATATGGAGAACGAGGTTATCAATTATTAAGCCTCTTTGCAAAATCAGCATTAGCTTGGATTGTATTTATGGGGTTAATATTTGCTTAATTGGGTCATTATGATCCTTCCCCTCTTTTTATTTTCAAACCTCGATCACTAGAATTATAATGTTAAGTATAACTAATAAGAACTACAGTTCTAGGGAAGGTTCTCAAATGGATAACACTAATTTTAGTAGGAATATCAAGGATTTAGAGGATTCATATGAAACAGGAACATTAAATCGGAAGAGTCATTGGAGAAAATATCAAACTGCTGTAAAATATGCACGAAAAGTAAAAATAACAGAGGAAGAAATAGATATTTTAGGGAGAATTGATGAATTCTTCTTCGATAGTTGGAACGTTCCAAAATTTTCAATTAAAGTCGGAACTTTACTATTCTCAGTTGGTGTTCTCATCTCAGAAATTCTTTATTTTTTAGCCTTTTATTTTTCTGTAGATTTTTGGTTTAGTGTTATTTTGTTCTTTCTAATCAGTTTTGTAAACTTTATGCTCTCTCATACCGTAATCCATTGCATATTTGGTTTTCTTTTAGGATTAAACTTTAGAAATTATTTTATTTTCAAATCCACATTTCGTAAATCAAACTTGCTAGCTTGGACACCTATAACGAAACTTCCTATTTTTGGAATAAAATATGATTTGAGTTCCTTCTTATCTGTTTCAAAATGGAAAAGATCTCTTATGTTCATATCTGCTCCAATTCTTTCGTGGATTTGGTTCTTATTGAACTTTATCCCTCTGTATATCTTCCATAGTAATCAAATTCTTATATTACAGTATTTAGGAATAGTTATATCAATAATATTCGTATTTTCTCAACTGATTGGATTTTTCTTTTATGGTGATTTCTGGAAAGCTCGTCAAGATTATTGATGTCCTCTTAGAATGAGTAGATTTCCCTTGAAACAAAAAGAAGTTCTTGTACTTGGGGCCACAGGTTACATAGGTTCCAGACTTGTACCAAAACTCTTAAAGAAAGGATATATTGTACGAGTGGGGTTTAGGTCAAAAGACAAGCTAAATATGAGATTATGGAGTCATCATAGGAATTTGAAAACGGTAAATCTTAATGTTTTCGATATTAAAACCTTAGAAGACGCAATGGAAGAAGTCTCCTCGGTTTACTATTTAATCCATTCTATGGAAGGAAAAATAAAAGATTTTATTAGATCTGATAGAATTGCAGCCCAAAACACAATAATTGCAGCTGAAAAGGCAGCAATTGAAAGAATTATTTATCTTGGGGGATTAGGGGACGAAAAAGAAAAATTAAGTAAGCATCTACAGTCTCGAATCGAAGTTTCCAGAATACTGAATTCATGTTCAGTACCAGTTACAACGTTACGTGCAGCAATTATTATTGGGAGTGGAAGCGCAGCTTTTGAGATGATGAGGTATCTAGTCAATAGATTGCCAATTATGATTACACCCAAGTGGCTTAGAACAAGAAATCAACCAATAGCTATTCGAAATGTTCTGAAATATCTAACTGACTGTTTAGATGTACCAGAAACAATCGGTGAGACCTTTGATATTGGTGGTTCAGATATTATCACTTATAAACAGTTTATGGAGAGTTATGTGGAAATTATGGCACTACCAAAGCGTTTAATTCTCCCTATCCCTTTCTTCACTCCTAGCCTAAGCTCCTATTGGATAAGATTGATTACAGGCATTCAATCATCTTTAGCTCGTCCATTAATAGATGGAATGAAGAATGAGGTTGTTTGTCATGATTTTAGGATACGAGAATTGATTCCACAGAAGTTACTAAACCATAAACAAGCAATTCGATTAGCATTAAACCCCCAACAGTATCTTAGGTACGGAAGTTATTCTAGCTATTATGATTTACCCGTTGAATGGCACATTCCAGGGGATCCATCCTGGTCTGGAGGATTTGTCTTCCAAGATCATCGTAAGGCTATTTTAACTAGTAATCCTGAGAATTTGTGGAACAAATTACTTCAGATTGAGAAATATAGAAATTTTCAGATCAATTTATACTTATGGAAATTTGGTGCTTTTCTAAACGGTTTTTTCAAAGGTTTTAAGGACAAGGGAGAGATGAAAAAGACTCCTCTTTCAATTCAGAATAAAATTCCAAAGAAAGAATTAACATTACATACAGATTTCATCTTACCTGGTTATACCATCCTAAGATATCGTTTAAGGCGTATTAATCACAAAAAAATTGAACTTCATCAGATTTTTCGAATAGTCCCAAAAGGGCTTATTGGGATAGCCTATTGGTTTATGATCCAACCATTTTTCGACATGCTGTCAAAAAAGCTGTTAGAGGAAATTTGTAGGGATATTCCTGGAGATAGTCTTACATATACTAAAATAAGCTCTACTCCTAAGCCCTATTATTTATCTACAACTTAGTTCTTTCAAATAGAAGGATTTCTACCTTGAATCGCTTAAACCCAAATAAACTAAATGTTACATTTATACCCCCAACAACCATTGATTCTCCTCTAGTACCTCGTTGCTATACATTAACCCATTCAGATCGGACAGGAGATTTATTTCTCACCATTGCCCATGAGTTTAACAAAAAACAACTAAAAGGATGGCAAACACGGATAATGCGGGATGAAGTGTTAGCTGAATGGTTGAAAACCGAAAATGTATATTCACTCCATGTCTATTGTCAAGTAAGTGGGGGAATTGGCCCTTTAAAGTTTCGTGATAGAATTTTTCGTCAGGAATTACCCCTAGTACTAGAAGCTTTTCGATATGGTGATCAAAAGCATTACCATGCTAATCCACTTCTTGATAGTACAACAATATGGGTACATTTTCGATCAAAAAAAACAAGTTACAATAAGATTGAAGATTGGGGATTTCCTAAAAATTATAAATTACTTAAAACTCAAACTCTGAAAATAGATGACTAGATGTAATAAATTAAACCATTAACAACATAACTGAGGAAATTAATCATGATCATCGAAAATAAGAAAATTCTAGTTACTGGTGTTGCTGTTGGAGGGATTGGAGAGGCAATTATGAGAAAACTTTCTAATCAGAATAATGAGGTTCTCATATCCAGTCTAAATATGATAAATGATCGTTTTCCAGGAATTAATAATATTGCAGCTGATTGCACAACCGAGGAAGGAATTAGAAAGGTAAAGAAATGGGTACAGACTAAAATTGGATCAATAGACATTCTGATAAATAATATAGGGGGATCCTTGGCTTCAAAAAATCCATTAGAAGTGGATGCTTCATTTTTCAATCGTGTAATAAATGTGAATCTAACATCTGCTTTCTTATTAACAAGAATGGCAGCTGAACTTATGATAGAAGGCGGAGCTATAGTACATATCGTTAGTTCTGCTGCTTATGAACCTTCATTGGATAAAATGCCTTATGGAGTTGCGAAAGCTGGATTAGTCTATTTAATTCGTACAATGGCTAGAGTTTTGGCTCCCAAAATTCGAATTAACGGAGTTTCTCCTACATATGTTTTTACGGATCGACATAATAGAGAATTGGAAAAGAAATCTATGGATAATGGTACAACAATTGAGGTTCTATCATCGAAATTAATATCAAAACAGCTTCTTAATTACCCATTATTACCTAAGGATTTGAATGAAATGATAGAATTTGCTGCAACTACTCCTCTAATGACTGGAAAAATCTTAGACGCGTCACTAGGACGAATTTTTTAATGGAGTAGGAAAAATCCTCTCCCTAAGATTGAGTATATTGATTTGATTCATATTTATCTCTTATGCTTTTTTTCAACCTATATTCAAACCTAAATAATACTTTGAGCTATCAAAATCCCTCCAATAACTGTAAAAACAGTAATGATAATCGCAATTACTAGGGATTGAAAAATAATTTTAAGAGCTTTGTTCCTATCCTTTCTCTGGGAATTTTTATTGCCTATTTTCACAGTTAAGCCTAAGCTTGAGGAAACGTTCTGTTGGTGAATCAATCCATAAGCAGCGCAAAATTTGTTCCTAGCTTGAATTAACCCAATAGCTGACATTTCAGCAGGTATGAAAATAATCACTCCAAAGAATGGATCTAATTTTATAGAATAAATCAATCCTAAATATACAATAATTGCTATCACAGTAAGACCAATGCCTATATATCCTAATCGACGTCTTTGTTTTATTTCAGCGTCACCGATATTGCATACTCCAGCAGAATATTTGATATCTGACATAATATCACCTTTTTACTGGTTTTTTTATCGTTCTTATTTATGGACACTTTTTAACTGAAGAAAATTCAATCGAGTCAATCATTCGCTTACTATAATCCCATTGATACACTTTAACAGGAGTAAGCTCAATCGCAACCTCTGGTATACGTTGATTCAACAGTCTTCGGGCTAAAGGACTATTTTCTCCTCCTAGATAACGATTTAGAAGGATTTTTAGAATTTCATCCCCCTTAGATTCAATAATTTTTGCCATTGCTTGTCCTCGAATCCCACAATAAGGTGGAGTATCACTGGCAATTTCAAAAGCACATTTGGGGTTATTAGAAAGATAATCAACGACTTTAGCTGATTTTATAGTTGCTAAGTAAATTTTTTCATTTAAATAAACATACCAAAGGCTCATTACAAATGGCCAGCCTGATTTAGTGGTACCAGAAAGCCGCAAAGGTATTACAGACTCATTAAGATATTCTATTACGTTATTTAACATGAAATTACCTCAAATTGTGTGAGTTAAAGAAAGGGAGGTATTCCCAATATATCTTCATATTGCAGTTTTCTAAATTTTTGAAGCATGTATACAATTCCTGTACAAAAATTCTACTGGTCATAACTTATTTCTCCACTTGTGTTCTTTTAATCTAGAAAAGTATTGATGAAATCTATCAATACTCCTAGAATCAATCATTAAGGTTAATCCAAAAGTAATTAATATATTAGTGACCAAGAAAAAGACAAACTCTTCAATAGGTAAAACTCCAGCCAAAAGAATCCCTGTTGATGTATTTATACTAATTGTCCAGATTCCATCTGCAATCGCAATAGTATCTGCAATAGCTAAGTAAATAGTTGAGAGAGAGATGACTGAGATAAGGTCTCGATTGTACAACCAGAGAATATCAGCGCCATAGATCAGTTGAATCATTATTGGAGGTATTCCCCATAAAAGGATTAAATTCAGATAAGTTAAAGTTTCTATTCTGTTAATAAATGCAAGAAATCCTACAATCCAAACAATAAGTAGCCCAATCGCTGAAATCAGGCGTAAATTAACTCTAAAATTATTCTGATTATGACTGATTTTCTTTCTATGAAGCAGAATCCATCCGAATAGCAATCCAATAAAGAGAGTCTGCAATACGAAAAAGCCATATTCTTCAATGGGTACAAAACCAATTAAAATACCCATAACTTTCGATGTCTCATAATACCAAATGCCATTTTCGACGAGAAAATTATCCCATGGAGTAGTATAAGTAATAGCTACAATTATTAATATCGCTAACACAATTAAGATTTTTTTTATCATCGTTTTTTGATATTCTTCCCCTCCACGATATTTCTTATAATAAAAAAAACTGATTACCATCAAAGGTATAACAATAAAGAAAAGGAGGAAGATGAAATATGTTAACATTACAATTTCTTCCACTAATTAGCATTACTTATTCCAGAGGGTTTTTTTGAAAATCCATTTTTCCCATTGATGATCAAATCTGTGGTTACTTTTGCACTGGAGACAACTCCAGGCAATCCTGCTCCTGGATGGGTTCCAGCACCCACTAAATAAAGACCATCAATATCTTCAGATTTGTTATGTGGACGGAACCACGCTGATTGAGTAAAAATTGGTTCAACAGAAAAACCAGATCCTTTAAAGCTATTATAGTCTCGTTCAAAATCTAGAGGAGTAAAAATTCGCTCTGTCACTAAGTTCTCTTTTAGTTCAGGGAGATAATTTTCATTCAGAAAATCAAAGATTCGTTGTTTAAATGGTTCAGCCATTTCTTCCCAATTAATACCAGAATCTTGATGAGGGACGGGAATCAGGATATAAAAGGCTTCATGTCCTTCAGGAGCTAAACTTGGATCAGTCCGAGTGGGGAGATGTAAATAGCTCGAAAAATCTTCTGCTAAAATCTTTTTCTTGAAAATATCTTCTATTAGTCCTTTATACCGGGGACCCAAAATAATAGTGTGATGTTTCATATTTGGATATTGTCTTTTCGTTCCAAAATAAATTACAACTAATCCCATAGAATATTTCGCTTTTTTATAACGCTTATCACTGTTTTTCCTGCGCCACTCTGCATCAATCATTTTTGTGTATGTAAAAGCGGGGTCAGCATTACTTATTACGATTTTACTTGGATAAAAATCATTCGAAACAGTTAAAACGCCCTCTACTTGATTATCTTTAACTTCAATTTTTTTAACCTCACTATTCAAAATGATTTTACCCCCAAGCTCCTCAAATAAGTTTGCTAACGCCTGAACTAAAGCATTTGTACCACCACGCACAAACCAAACTCCAAATTCTTTTTCCAGGTATTGAATAAGACTATAAATTGATGGAACCGAGAAAGGATTCCCCCCAATAAGTAAAGGGTGAAAACTAAATACCATTCGGAGATTCTCATTTTTTATATATTTAGAGACAAATTTATAATTTGAACGGTATGATTGTAACTTGATGAGGGAGGGAGCTACTTTAAGCATTGAAGTAAACTTGTTAAAAGGTTTAAATGATAATTCTTTGAACCCCTTCTCGTAGATCGGTCGAACTGCTTTAAGCATGCGTTTATATCCTTCTACATCTTCAGGATTTACTTTTTCAATTTGAGGTATATTTTTTTCCGGAGTAGAATAATCAAAAAATGTCCCATCGTTAAAATGGATTCGATAAAACGGCTCCACTGGTATTAATTCGACATAATCCTCCATTTTTCGACCAGGTAAAGTAAATAAATCCTTAAAAATGTCAGGTACAGTTATTACCGTAGGACCTCCATCAAAAGTAAACCCTTGATCTTTAAAGACTCTGGCCCGACCACCAACTTGGTCTAGTTTTTCTATAATAGTAACATTAAATTTTCCTGTTGTCTGAAGGCGTATTCCCGCCGCCAGTCCACCAATCCCAGAGCCTATAATTACCACTGATTCGAGAAACGTTTCAGGGTTTTTATTATCAAAGGCTATATTACGTTTATTATGTCCATTACTCATTTTTCTCACTTTTATTTATCCAAAAAAGTAATGTCTACTTGACAAATGACACTTTTTTGATTGATTACCTACATTCGAAAAATATTTAAATGTTTATTCATGAAGTTGAACTAATTCATGAAATATTAATAAGTGAATTAGAAAATGTATTCAACTCACAAAACAATTGATTGGGAACTTCTTCCCAAAAGTACGACACCTAAACATAGTTTGATGGATGAAACACTTGAAGAAAGCTATCAAATCTGTCTAGACTGGATGATAGAGCATAGCAAGTCATTCTATTTCGCTAGTCGATTTTTACCTGAAGATCAGCGTAAAAGCGTTGCTGCTCTCTATGCTATATGTCGTTTAAGTGATGATATAGTTGATGAAGCCCCTAAGGGGATTACGATTGATAAGATTAATTTTGAACTTGATCGATTGAAAAGTACTATAACAAAATTGGCCAATGGATATAGCTCTACAAATCCTATCCTTCATGCCTTTGGAGATACGTTACGTAAACATCAAATTCCAGTTAATTACATGCATGAGCTTATAGAAGGTGTGAGAATGGATCTTATAAAAACCGAGTACTATTCAGAAGAAGAACTTGACTTATACATGTATCGGGTTGCAAGTACTGTTGGTTTAATGATGACTCACATCTTCATCAAAAATCCAGAAAAACGAACTCTAGCACGAGCTGCAGATCTAGGTAGAGCAATGCAATTAACCAATATATTAAGAGATATCAAAGAGGATTTCCTCAAGGGGCGAATATATCTACCAGAAGAAACTCGGAATGATTATCAGGTTACGATTGAGGATCTAAGGGGTGATAAAGTGAATGAGAACCTCAAATCACTCATTCGTTACGAATCAGAGCGAGCGAAAGCTCTTTATAAGATAGCTGATCTTGGTATTGAGGAATTACCACCTGCAGGAGCTTATACTGTAAAAGTGGCCTCAAGAGTCTATGGGGAAATTCTAAATGAGATAAAAAGAATTGATTATCAAATATTAAATCAACGGGCAGTTGTTTCTAAACTAAGAAAGATTATTTTGGCAACTAAAGTACGTTTAGAGTACCTTCGTAAACTTTAGCTGGTTCATAAAATAAGAGTAAGTCATGAAGAAATCATAAGAATATCAATAAGAAGGTAACAATGCCTTATGGAAAATGTCCAATTACCAGCCAGAGATCGTATTTTTCGATACTTAAGGCAAAATCGCGGAAGGGAAGTCCCTGTTTCTGAACTTGCATCCAATTTAGATCTTAAACGTTCAACAATTTCTAATGCCATAAAAGAACTAAATTTACAAGGTTATATCGAAATCGAACGACGCCCACTTAAACGGGGGCGGTATACTGTTGTATATTTAACTGATGATCTAATCAAAGAACTATATATACATGAGAATGAGATATTAAAAGAAAAGAAGAAGCCTGAGGAGAAAGGAAGAATAGAAAAACCCTCTGTTTTAAAATTAGCCTCCATACAAGAAATGATCAGATATCTGAAATCATCAAATTATGATGTTGAGGAGTTCTCAGTAAACATAGAATCAATGTTTCCTAATAGTACACCCTTTATTGTTGATTTTATCACACCACTAATGCATGAGGTCGGTGTACAATGGGCTCAAGCGAATCTTTCAACTGCGGAAGAACACATTATTTCTAATCGCGTTGAAGAGCTAATCGTTGCAAGAATACCAGTAAATGAAAATATAGAGGAAAAAGGAATTATCATTTTAGTACCTGTAGAAGGTGAAAGACATGTTCTCAGTTTATTTGCCTTAGAATATATTCTTCGGGATTTAAATTACAAGATTATTAATCTGGGGCGAGCTTTACCCATCCAATCCTTAATCAAATATATCAAAGATCTTCCTGAATTACCTGATTGGATATTTATCTCCATTACCCTTCCGTTATATCTTGGTACTCTTAAACGAAATTTAGAGTATTTACATAATGTTTTCAAAAACCAAATTCGTATTGCAATCGGAGGACAGGGAATTTCAGAAAACAACCGCAATATATTTCCTGAAGCAGATGTTGTTGCCATCAATAAAGAGGATTTGGTCAAATTAATTGAAATATTAAGCTAAAAAGATGATTGAATAAGGAATTGAAATCTAAATACTAACTCTTATACTGCAGAAAAACCATAATCAGTCATTTTTGATTTTATAGTCGGGTTTTAACAACCTGTAGCAAAATAACCCATATCTTTTACCATTTTTAATACCATGATCCTTAAGATACCCTTCTTTGGTAAATCCACATCTTTCAGCTAGTTTATAGCTTCTCACATTGTCATCACGAGTTAAAATGATGATTTTATGAGCTTTCAAATCATTAAAAAGAAATTCAATTGCTCTTCTCGCTGCTTCTGTTGCTAATCCTTGTCCCTGATAAGATCGGTCTAAAAACCATCCCAGCTCGAATGAGGGAACTTCCCATTTTTTGGGTTCGATCCAGATTTGGCCAATATATAGGTTCGAAGCTTTTAACCATACACCCAAAACAAATCTCTTTCGTGCGACCCAAGAGGCAATAAAACGCCTAACTCTAATTTCTGCCTCTTCTTGGGTCATTATAGTGGATGCTTCATACACATGATCTTTTAGATGCTCACGATTATCGTTTCTTTCAAATAATTCAAGAAGTGGCATCCCATCACCTTTTTTGTACTTTCTGATGATTAATTGTTTGGTCTCTATCATTGATGGAATTTCTAAGAGCATTTTATCCAATTTTCTACCTCAAGAGAAAATCTAGTAAAGATCTCCTGAAAAACATTGCTGTTAGGTAATAAAAACTAGATTCTATTACAAATGTCTTAGTTAGATCTTATTTCATTCCGTAAACATACATGTAATGAAAATGTATCAAAAGTCGAACAGAGGAACCACAATGTGAAATGCTTTGTTCTATCCATTAGGACAAGTGTACTAATTCATCTCTTTTATCTCCCAACTTGCAGAAAACTATAGGCTTATAAGAGGTAGTTTTTATGGTTTTAAACGTAGGAAATGAGGTTAGACTAGAAAATTTGCATAAGATAGAGATGATGTTCAATGAAAAAACTAGAGAGAGCTCAAGCTATTGTTTTTGGCACGGCTGGATATTTATTTCTTTTAGTTCAGCAACTTCCAGGAATCTGGGTATGGATACCACTCATGGCTGCTCCTGTAATTCTGTTATTGGGTGCCTTGGTTCCCAATCTTTCTAGCAGTATCATTGAAGGCTATGCCAGCCTTCTCAATTTTAATGAGGTATTCTTTGGGAAAATTTTGATTATGATAAGCGTTGTATTGATAATTTATTCAATTGTTTATCTCGGCGTAAAAAAGAGAAGGGGATTAGTCACCTCTGGCCCTTATCGATTTATAAGACATCCCCAGTATACTGGTCTTCTACTTTTGACAATTGGCTTGACAGGGTGGAGTTATTTTTATATTACTTTCTTTTTTGGTATGAGTTGGCTGTCAGCGGAAGAAACAATAATACTATGGTATTTACAACTACTGGCTTATATTATTCTTGCACTTATAGAAGATCAGTACCTATTGAAGAAATTTGGCGCTGATTATACTAGTTATAAAAGCAAAACTCCATTATTTATCCCATTTCTAAAGACAGGAAAATTCGACACAGTGATTTCAGTAATTACATTTAGTATCATGCTCTTTGTAGTGATTCAATTCTCTTTGATATGATATTTATCTCTTAGTATAAAAGAAAAAAAGAGAAAGAAGACTATTGAACTAATCTATCTCTCGTGGATACAATTTTCTTTAGTACAACAACATAGAATACGATAACAATAGATGAACAAATCAAAGCATTAGGTAGAACATCTATCAAAGTTTTTTCGCCTAAAAATATCCCCATATAGTCAAAATAGCTTAATGGAGTTAAAGCCAGCAGTAAGAAGTTATCAGTTATAAATCCAGCTAAAAGAAGAAGAATACTGATAGTAAATCCGAGTAATAACGTTTTTTGAGCATGTCTATAAGGAACCAGAAGTGCTAAGGATAGAAAAGCAATGAAAAACACACAGTACCCCCACATAAAGATCAAATAGCTTGCAGCTGCATTAACGAGATCACCATTATTTTCAAGCCCAAAATCCACAAGAGTAAAAGCTAGAAAACTAAAAATGAACAAGGTTATAAGACCGATTAATGCAGCAATAGTTCTATTGAACATTATTTTTGTTTCACTTTGTGGGAGTACCCATGTGATTTCTGCGATTCGCTCTTTTTTGTCTCTGAAAATAATATTGTTTATAACAATTAGTATAAAAGGGCCAAAAGGTATCATCCAAGCCCAGGCCAGAAACTCAAGGGTAAACCAACCTTCTAGGGTTGGTTTTAGTTTATAATTGAATAAGGCTGCATCAATAAAGGGGATATCAATGCTAGCAAAAGTAGCAGCTGTTTTTACCTCTCCTTCGTATGTAGCTCCTTGCATAATTGTAAGACCAATTGTAACTATTAAAAAGACAGTCATTATTCCAACCATTGAATGTAATTGATCACGTAAAGCAGGAAATCTCCATCCGAGACTTCCAATTAGCTTATCAAGAGGAAGCTTGATTATTGAAAATTTTTCAGTGATCTTTTGACCTTCTATCCCAGGTTCATCAATTATTGATTTTCTATAACCACCTTCAATGAAATCCTTTCGATAGATCAATAAAATGGACAGAATAATCAAAATGATTATTAGGAGGAGTGTAAAAAGAAGGAATTCCTCATTCCAAGTTCCCATGATCGCATTTTGGGTACTTTTAGCTCTGGAAAATAGGTTTAATTCCAACAGGGCCTCAAAATCTTCATTATTTCTTAAAGCCATATCTGAAAAAAATCCCATTACAGTATAACCTCCACCAAAAAGATAACCTATTCTTTTAGAGAAGGAAAATGAACAACCAAAAGCAGTTAGAAAAGCAATAAAACTGGCAAGAAATCCTCCAATAACAAAGCTAATTGTTAAATTTACAATTGAATCAACATTATTATTAATGAGAAGAAAAAATAATGATAATAGGTAACTTGGAATGCAAATAAGCCAAATTAAGCTAATTAATAGAATTGAATTCTCTAGAAAATCCTTTGTAAGTGATTTAGGTGTCGAAAATAAGAGTTCTTTCCCATCCTTCTCAGCAATTGGCAAAATATTGACTCCAAGAAGGATGGCTGTCAGTGGTAAATAAATACTAATTACCATACCTGCTGCAATAATTGTCCATATATGAAATCCAGGATTATCATATTCAAGTTCTCCGACAAATCTCTCATAATAAATTACAATATTCTGCATTGACTCTTCGCCAGGATAAATTAACGGGAAAAATAGAGTGATAGCAGAAAAAAGTATAATAGAAAGCCCAAAAACAGTTTTATGCCGTAAAAAACGAAGATAATAGAGTTCAACGAATTTAGGAACGTACATTCTACTGCCTCCTATTATTGAGTCTTATAAAATTGCATAAAATAGTCTTCAAGACTTGCAGGAGGGTAAGATAGTTCTTCAGGTTCCATTAAGAGAAGTTTCTCAAGAAAAGGTTTGATCGAAGCTGATTGTGGAATTAATATGCGGACTCTATCTTTTTGTATTTCAAGAAGATTGGCACCGAGAGATTTCAGCTGTTCTTCATCAGGGTTGTTAAGTTGTGCTTCCAATATCCTTGATACGTTTTTATTAAGAGTGTGAATCTCTTCAACCTTAATTAAAGCACCTTCTTTGATGATTGCAACTCTATCACAAATTCTTTGTACCTCGGAAAGATTGTGACTGCTAATAAAAATGGTTTTTCCTTGTTTTTTCGATTCTAAAAGGAGCTCATAAAGTTCCTGTTGAAGAAGTGGATCGAGGCCTGAGGTTGGCTCATCTAGTATTAAGACATCTGGATCATGCATAAGCGCAGCCACAATGCCTACTTTTTGTTTATTTCCTTTAGAGAGCTCTCCTATCTTTTTCTTCGGAGGTAATGCGAATCGTTCAACAAGCTCATTTCGTCGTTTACTCGGATTTTTACGCATGTTTTGAATGTAGGAGAGAAATTCATTTACAGTATAATTTTCTGGAAGGATAAATTCTCCAGGAATATATCCGATATTCTCCCGTATTTCAGGGTTCTTTCTAGTAACCTTGTTACCATTGATCCAAATATTTCCTGATGTAGGTAGGAGAATACTCATCATACAGCGAATCGTTGTTGTTTTACCGGCCCCATTCGGACCAAGGAAGCCAAATATTTCACCTTCCTTGATTTCAAGGGATAAGTTTTCAATCCCACGAGATTTACCATAATATTTTGTTAGATCTTGGATTTTTATTTTTGGTTCATTCATTTTTAAGACCTAATCAATTTTTTTTGCATGACTATCGCAATTGACAGAACTTAAGCAAGTGTTTTTATATTTTTCGAAAATGCCAGAAATTTCATAAATGCTAGAAAAAATAAAACATTTAAAATTATCTACTTATCTTCTCTTTGGACATGAATTTAATGAAAACAGTTGTTAGTCAATCACCTTTCTTAGATATGAAGAGAAATTACCTTATCTTTATGGAGCAGACATTAACTTGGTTTGATTCAAATCTAGTAAGGATTCTATTCGCTTTACTAATGGAAGGGGACGCACTTGATCAAAATCAAATAATTAAATTAACACAATTAAACAGAGCAACTGTTTCAGAGACTCTTTCAAGACTCACAGATACAACTAGTAAATTTTTAGTCCTTCAAATTCGAAAAAAAGGGGAACATAAAAAGTATCAGTGTCCTCAAAAGCTAGCTATATATTTTCGTACTCTTTTAGTAGAAGGTTTAGAAGTAACTAAATTCAGTTTGGAACAAGTCCCGCTATTGATCCATAGGTTAGACGCGCTACCCTCTCAAAATCCCGAAATTTTACGTGTGAGGAGATTTCTCAGCGAATATTGGGAAGTCTCAAACTATTTTCATTTCACTGTAACATATTTCCAAAATCATGTGGAAAGATTTGTTAAGGATCCTGATTCAATTTCCCAATTAATTAGCAATATTTCATCGAATGATGCTAAAAACTTTAACTTTCCTAGTCCTAAATATGATTTAATTAGAGGAGATAGTCTTGAAAAAATCAAGAAGGATTTTCTTGAAGATCAAGCTGCTAATCAATCCGCAGCTGTCGGTAAGAAGAAAGAACTTGTAATGATAGGTTTATTATTTTTTGTAGAAGAAAAACCACTTACACAAGATTACATAATAAAAATCACTGGTTATAGCCGTTCAACCGTTTCAGTTGCGCTAAAAACGCTCATCCGACTCAATATCCTTCAGGTAATTAAAAAACGGAAAGATAGAAGAAAATACTACCAAATAAAATATACTTTAACAGAAAATTTGTTCAACACTGTTAAACAGTTTCGATATATATTTTCTCACGCTAAAGAAATTATTCAAGTTCAATTTCAATCAAATCTCGAAAAAATTGAAGAAAATGGAGAAAAAGAAAAGTTTTTAAGATTTTTAGAAGAAAATATCCGTTTCTTTGAGTTATTTGAAGATTATACCAATGCTTGTACCACTATCTTACAGGAATTTTTACCACAACATAAACCGTCAAACTTAGATCTATAGCCTCTAAAAAATGAACTTATCTAAAGTTTGTGTCGATGTCTCAAACAAAAGGTTTTAACCTATTAAAAGAGAAGGTTCCAGAATTTTAAGACCCTTTAAAAGCAGGAGTTATTGTCATAATCTCAATAACAGCACTTTTACTAATTATGGGGATTTTCTGGTGGTTTGATGGTTTAGCTTGGTATGGGGCTATTATTTGTCAATTGATTTTCGTACTCATCACTTTGTCCTTTTTTATTGGTTTCGCTACAAAAGGCAAGGCTTATCGAGAGAAACATGGGGATTTAGCGTATCGATACTTCTTTTTTCATTATGTAATTCCAGTTCTTATTACTGGCAATACCTGTATATTCCATACTCTTTTAATAAACGGCCTAATTTTAATACCTTTTTGAGCTGCTCTTATTGGAGGGATATTTTTCATTCTAATGCGGTTTTTATTAGAGAAGCATCTACGCAAAACAGGATTTGATGAAATTGCACATGGATTAGGGATCCATATGTTATTTCCCGAAGAAGGAGTGGCTGTCACTTCTGATATCTATTCCTATATTCATCACCCTATGTATCCTGGAGATTTTTTTCTCGCTATAGGTTTAGCTCTATTGAAGAATAATCTATTAGCAATCTTTATTGCATTGATTTCTTTCATTCCTTTCATTATTGGAGCAAAGATGGAAGATAAAGATTTAATTAAGAGAGTTGGAGAAGTATATCAGCAATGTGTTAATAGGACACCTTCTTTTCTTCCATATATTAGAGAGATGGGCCAATTTTTATGATTTCTTTTTTTCATTTGGAATAAGGCTTAATTTATTAGTATTAGAGTTGAAAAATAGATATTTCTCAATCCGAACTCTTTTTCATTACTAATCACCATATTTTGGGAATTAAACGATAACGAACTTTTTCGGTATATTCAATATAGCTTGAAAGGTTCTTCTTTAACATTTCTTCTTCTTTACGGATCCGAAAGACAAGTAAAAAGGGTATTGGTATCGCCAAGAGTATGGATACTAATGAACCGAGTGCAATTGGCGTACTAAAAGCTAGAAGTATAAAACTCACATACATTGGATGTCGTACGATTCCATAGGGTCCAATCGTTATTGCTATATGATTTTCATGTATTATTAGAGCTTTTGAAGCGTAAGAATTTACTTTCATGACCCAGAAGTTAATGATATATGAGAATACAAGCCCAAAAAACCCAATTATCCTAACTAAACTTGGTAATTGTGTCCATTGGAATTTATAATCAAAGCCTGGCATAATTATCAATGGAAAGAACAACAAACCCAGAATAACAAGGAAAAAATTTTCAATCTTACTAGTAGACAGTTTTTTACGTTTTCTCAGTGTTGATGGATCCTTGATAATTAAATATATAGTCATAGTAAGGTAGTAAACAATTAATAAAAGGATATAAATCCACCCCTCGATCCAATCAATTGTTCCAGCTGGAATGAAGAGCATTACTCCTGCAAAAATGATGATGAATGGAACAGCAAGGATCATTTGAATGACTATTGTTATTTTTGAAAGATCTCTCACAAAGTCAATTTAAATTCTCTGAATTATAAGCTTATTGATTTTCTAAGATTTTTCTAAGATTTTCTCCTTCTTCCTTCATATGCATTGTAATAGCCTCGACTCTCCTCTTAGCAAATTTTTGGAAGAACCAACCGAACCGAAAAGAAAGTGTCGCCGTAAAGATTGAACTCCCGTCCTTTGGTTCTATGATAAAAGAACCTTTAGGACAAATAATTGACATTGGAAACAGAAGTTTATATTCTATTATTCTATTTGGCTCTTTTTTTGTGGTTAAAAATTTCATCTTATGTAATTCGCCATGCAAATATTCCTCACAATAGAGTATTGATCCCAACTCGAATGGCTGACCTTTAATCCAACTACATTTAACATGGTCTTTATGCCATTGTATATAATTCTCTTTGGAAGAAAAAACTTTAATCAAGCCATCAAACAATTTTCCGGGCGTTGTTTTCACGTCTATTGAATCTATTAGCGTTATCATAACCCCTCGTTCCTTATCTTTTTATGAAAGTTGGAACTACTTTTTTCTTTTTTGTTCGCTTTATTTGGATTTAGGTTTATGCAATGTCTAACCTAATCAAGACTATTTTAAGAATTTTCAGAGGCAATCAATATTGATTAGTAAAAGTCAAAGAGCTTTTTATTTTCTTAAATCGGAGACTAATTTAAGGGGATACATCCACGATATTTAGAGTGATTTTTAACTATCCCTGGATCTTTTTTATTGTATTACTAATAATATTCACAATGTAAAACTTATAACTCAAACAAAAACTATTTATTTCATTATTTTACTTTAAAAATTATGCGAAATGAGGCAATTAAAGTAGAAAAACTTACAAGAGTTGAAAATACATTATTCTTCCCATTGCTCTCTCGAACATTAGATGCAAAGTCACCAAAGCCTATTTTAAACGATAAAAAAGCCATAGAACTCCTAGAAAAGTTGGATTTCGACTTTCTTACTCTCCAAAAATCTTTAGAAAAACCCGCGATTATCGGTCATGCCCTTCGAGGGCGTTATTTTGATAATCGAATTCGTAGTTATCTTGAAAAATATCCAAATGGTATTGTTATTAGTTTGGGATCAGGATTAGACACACGTTTTGATCGGCTCGATAATGGTCTTCTTACCTTTATTGATATTGATCTTCCAGAAGTTATTATTGTTAGAAGAAAACTCCTATCTGAAACACTAAGAAATCCATTTGTTGGTTGTTCAATTCTTGATTATTCATGGATTCCGCAAATACTAGCCCTGGCATCAAAAGTTGAATGTCCAGTTCTTTTTATTGCTGAAGCAGTTCTAATGTACTTACCAAAAACTGATGTCCAATCTCTTTTCCAAAAACTATCTATTTCATTTCCAAATGCAGAAATTATTTTTGATGTGTACACTAATTTCATGGTTAAAGAAGCAAATAAAAATGTTGGTCTTAAAGAATTTCAAGCAGAATTTAAATGGGGGGTAAATAATCTTCACGACATTGAGAAATGGGCTCCGAATCTCCGACTGGTTAGTGAGTGGTCTTTTTTTAATGATAAAGAAGCACGTGTGGGAATATTCAAAATATTAAGGTTTATTCCATTTATCAGAAAAATGTCACGCATTGTTCATTTTAGATTTGAATAAATATATTCAGATTCTCTGGTTAGCATTAAAAAAAACATTTTTAATAAATCTTAGGAATTAACCGTTTTGTCTGTCTCATGTAGTTGTTATATTTCTCTCCTAAATTAGCTAGGAGTAATTTTTCTTCTAAATCCATTCTACTTTTAGTTAAAGGAAGCATGAAACCAATGATGAGGCAGGAAGAGAAAAGACTTCCAAAAGCAAAAGTATACCCAAATAACAATAGAATATAACCTAAATAGAGAGGATGACGGATATATCGATAAACTCCATGAGTAATTAATTGATGATGGTCTTTAATTACGATCTTGGGTGTCCCATATGGTCCAAGGAGAAGCCTACTCCAAATCATTAGAATCCCTCCAAAAATCAACACGAGATTACCAATTATTCCCATCACTAAAACGATCGGGGATGGAATGAATTGCTGAAGGAATGCTTGGTACTCAATATAGGGAAAATATAGGAGAAATGGGACTATAAAGAATAATAGAAAAATAAAGAGGGTACTTTTTCTAAACTGGTCTTTTTCTTTACCAACCCAAAGCGGTCGAAATAATACATCTCCACCAATAAATACGCTGAATAACAAGATTGCTAGCAAATTCAGCACAGTGGCTTTATCGTATGACTGTGGCCAAAGAATTAAAATTAAATTTATGTAAATTAACAGGACTGGAATTCCTATAAATTTCCTTTTCACGACATTTTGTTTCCACAATGGCAGTTTGCTCCTCTATCTGCTTTTTGCTGTTTTACTTAATAGTAAGGATTAAGTTGTTGATTCAGATTATAATTTTCGATTTAATATTTCTTCAAATAGCATTTATCTTAATTTATCTTCTATTGTTTCAATTCCCTGTAATACAACACAGATATTTTATTATCTTGGGAATCTGTCGTGATTGATAACCGTTGGAAATAGTATTCGTGCAAGAATTTTAATGTAAATATCATACTTTATTCGATTAAATCCTAAATTACTGTTGACCAGCTCCTGCACTATAACTTACTGCGTTCCAATATTTTTCATCTTTTCCATAATCGAAAGACGCCATATGAGTAGGCGAAATGGAGATTTTTACCCATTTCGTAAGTTTATTCAACCCATTAAGAGATTTTTTAGCATCCTCCTTTGGCAGATACTTTTCAAGTAAAGAGAGAGCCTCTGAATCCCATTCAGTAAAATCAACTTCTGCTTTACCATATACTATCACCCCTCTTGTCGGTGGCCCTGCAACATCGATTAATAACGTTAGATTATTATTTCTTAACATATTTCTCGTTTTACGACTTTTCTCGGGAGAAGCGATAGTAAATAGTCCTTTTTCATATTTAAACCAAACAGGAACAGCATGAATTGTACCATCTTTATTGAAAGTACAAATCCGAGCAACATGAGGTTCCTTTAGAAATAGTTCAATTTCTTCATCAGTTAGATGAGGGGATTGTGTATAAGACATTTTTTTTCTCCACACTTCGAATATATGAGAGTTCAACACATACTTAGGAGATATTATTAAAGAAAGCTATCCAGTCAATATTCTTGGTGCGTTCCTCAACAAGTCTCTTACAATATAAAAAGATTAAACCTAATAAACCCAATGAAATAATCGCAATAATCATGTAGGCTTCATCAAAGTAATTTATTTGAAGAGACATAATTGCATGCACTAATCCGTCAAAAATAGATATGAATAAAAAGATAAGCGTGATTTTTTCTAACAAATCTATGAATTCTTTTTCTTGATCATCAAAAAACTGTTTATTCTGTCGCAAATTACCATAAATACGGACGCATAGATAAACCATCATAATTAACGATACCAAAAATAGTGTATTGTCTAATAAATCTATTGAATAAAGCTCTTCATTTATGATAATTTCTAAAATAGATAACAACAGGGTAAATCCGAATAAAACTGGGATATATTTTTCAAAATAGCGTCTACTATTGTTAAATAAGGATAGATAAAAGAAGGAGAATTCTAAAAAAAATCCATACGTAAATGCACTTCCTAGCAGTGTAGGGATTTTTATATCTTCCCCAGGAGTAATTATAGTTAATATTATATAATAACTGGCCATTATACCAAGTAAAAATGCTGGGTAAACCGTAATCAACATAAGATGTAAGAAAGATTCCTCACGAGTTTCAAACCAAAATTGAATGAATTTTCGAGTTGATATTAGAAGAATAATCGCCCAAAAATAAAATACAAGAATCATTATTATGCCTAATATTGAAGTCATACTATCTCATCAACTCCTTCATATATCTCTTTAGCATAATTCTTTACCCAATCTTTTAATGAGTCTTGGAGTACCATAGAACACAACCTAGTTGGTTTTAATCGCAAGAATTCCGAATATTTTTTTATTTCCTTTACAGTTTCATATGGTAGACGAATTGTTAAAGATTGAGTCCTTGTTATGAGGTTCACTCTCCATAAAATAAAACATCGTGTACAATGTACGCATTATCCTCTTTTAAATCTGCTGTACACTGAAATTTATAAGTCAAACGTCTTGTGCTGAAGTATATTACTTAATAAGTCTCAAACAACATTATTATTTCAAAATAAACTGTGTTGACAAGCAATGTCGGAAATTATTCATAATCATTCTGTTATCAACTTAAAAGGGATATCAAAGAATTATAAGGTTGGAGAAATTGACGTTAATGCGTTGATTGATGTAACATTAACAATCCATCAAGGTGAACTAATTGTTATTCTGGGGCCTTCGGGCTCTGGAAAAACAACTCTTTTAAATATGATTGGTGCTATTGATGTCCCTTCTAAAGGTCAGGTAAATGTTCTTGGCTATAATTTAACAAAAGCTAATCGTCATGCCCTTGCGGCATTTCGTCGGCAGCATGTAGGATTTATATTTCAATTTTTCAATCTTTTACCTACATTAACAGCATTAGAAAATGTCGAATATGCTATTCTTCTTCAGAAGAAGAAAAACGCCCAACACAGAGCTCGTGAAGTTTTAAAAGAGGTAGGATTAGAAGAACGAGTCAATCATTTTCCCAGCGAGCTATCAGGAGGAGAACAACAACGTGTGGCTATTGCACGCGCTTTAGCGAAGCAAACAGACTTAATTTTGGCCGATGAGCCCACAGGAGAACTAGATTATGAAACTGGTATCCAAATACTGAAATTGTTGGTATCAGCTGCAATAAATGGTAATAAAAAGAGAACAATTCTGATTGTTACACATAATGCTGATATTGCGAAAATTGCGGATCGAGTAATTCGCTTACGAAGTGGAAAAGTAATATCTGACAGCAAAAACCCATCACCAATCGATCCAGAAGAGTTACGGTGGTAGAATATGGTTAATAGATTATTATGGACAAGAATTACCCGTGATCTACGAAAAAGATGGATACAGGTATGCATTGTTACAATAATATTGGGGATAGGAACAGGGGCTTTTTGGGGGTTATTCTCAGGTGTACAATGGCGAATTGATAGTGTTAATCAATTTATGGATGACTATTCCCTTGATGATGGGATTATAGCTTTTCCTCAAGAATATGAAGTCAATTATTCTGATATTATTGATACCATGGCCCGTTTTCCCAGGTTAAATGAGATTAAAGCTTGGGATGTAAGGTTAAAATGTTCAATAGCATATGAATTCAACAGTTCGGAGGGTCTTATTGTAATTAGAGGATATTTGTACGGACTTCAGGCAGACTTTTTCAGTACAAGTGATGTAGATCGATTAGCGTTGGATGAAGGCAGATTTCTTACTGTAAATGATATTAATAAATCATATGTTTTACTAGAAAGCACTTTTTGTCAAACTTACTCTCTTCAAAATCTTGATAATCTAAACATTAGATTTTCAAGTTTGATTCAAAAAGTAAAACTTGAAGGAACGGTTATATCACCTGAGTGGGTCGTAATCTTTGATCCAGAAAGTACTGCTTTTTCAGCAAGTGTTCAATTTGGAATAGGTTATACTTTGATACAAGACCTTCAAGCATGGTCTGGGTTAGATGACTCAATAAATGAAATTGTTTTTCGTGTTAAACAGTCTATGAATGATGAATCAATAGGCCAATCTTTAAAACAATTTTTAGAAGAAGAAGGATATCCCTGTAGTTACCAAAGGCGAAAAGAAACTCCTCTGATCAAAACTTTAGAGCAACAAAATACAGATGATATTGATCTAATGACAGTCATTGCTTTACTAATAATTTTCATCGCATTGTTCGCATTATGGATCTCAATAAATCGAATGATTACACAACAGAGGCGTGACATTGGAATCGAACTTTCACTCGGTACAAATGAACGATCCATCCTCTTTTACTATATTTTCTATGGTTTGATGATCGCCTTTTTAGGAATAATTATAGGCTTAATAATAGGAAACTTCATTGGAGAAGCCACAATAGAACTATATATGGCATATATGTCAGTTCCCAATTTAAAAAAGCCAATTCTCTGGGATCGATTGTTACAGGCGATAATACTTAGCTTCTCATGTTCTTTTCTGGCTTCCTTTTGGCCTGCCCGAAATGGAGCAAAAATGATTCCAATCGACGCTTTAAGACAAGATCCAGCTCTAGGAGGTTCAAGCTATAAAAATCCAAAATTTATTGAAAAAATTCTAGCGAAAATTGTAAGCTTTTCTCTCTCATCACGAATTGCTGCACGAAATATCTTTCGTAATAGAAAACGTACAATTGCAACAATTTTGGGAATTTCATTAAGTTTAGCTCTGGTCATTGCATATTTAGGAGCTTATGACAGTTTTATTTTTCTCAAAGACAGTTACAGGGAAGATTTAGGAGAATGGGATATACGAGTTACTTTTAATGTTCCTGTAAACAATACCCTGGTACCCTTTGTAAATGATACCCGTATTGCGGATATTAATTATGGTTTGGCGTATTTTGCCGAAATACAAGGAAAAGGTGATAATAATACCAAAGTGATTGAGTTGAAAGGATATAGTGGCAAGTTAATTCCACAAAAAATTGTGAATGGAACATTACAGCAAAATATGACAAGCATTGCAATGTCAAAAAAATTAGCAGATGAATTAGGAATAGAAATAGGAGAAAAAGTTACATTTAAGCATTTCGCTTTCGATCCAACAACTGGTGCAACAGTTATCCAAACGTCATTAAAAGTAGGATTCTGGCATAACAGAGTTTCTAAACTAGAGGTATTGGTACCATGGAAGAAAATTCAAAACATGTTCAATCTTACTGGATCAGCAAATCAACTTCTCATAAGACTTACTTCTGATGTTAATCTCTCTAAGTTTCGTGAGTATCTCTATTCATTTTCGTTTGTTCGGATTGTTGAGTTGCGTGAAGATTTAACACGTGATTTAGAGGATGTATTAGAAATGTTTCAGGGATTAATGCAAATATTGGAGGGTTTAACCCTATCATTATGCTTTGGATTAATTTTACTAACTGCTATGATTAATAGTTCGGAACGTGAACGTGAACATGGAACAATGATGACGCTAGGAGCATCAGACATGAGTATTCTCCGAATATCTATTTGGGAAGCGATCTTTCTGAGTATAATTGGAATATTACTAGGCAATTTTTTCGGATGGTTGGTGTTAGAACTAATGCTTATACCTGCGTTTCAAGCAGCTTATACTCTTTATGTCATTAAAACCAAAATACAACTCTCTACAGCACTATTATTTAGTGGTCTTGCACTTATCGTCGCTATCACTTCTCAACTGGGCATAGTGCGTACGTTAAGAAAAATGGAATTATCAGAAGCAACTAAAGTACGAGACTTTTGACATTTAGGTTTTAATAAACCAAGAGGATCCTATGTCATTAAGGACTTTTTTGATATAGGAAAACCTGGGGCTTAAGGTCTTTTCAGGTTTTTCATTCTAGTGAGTAATGATGGTCACAACAATCATCAGCATCCATAAGCGTCTTTGTACGCTTGAATTTAATTTTGGGATTAAACCCTTTGACAATAAAAGGATCCTCACTGCAATGAAAAAGCAATCCATACTTTTCTTTGTTAATTGACCGATAAGCGTCTGCTATTGGACATTTTCTACAATAAATTTGTACCTCTGTTTCATTTCGTTCAATAGTATATTCTCCTTCCGTCCATTGTTCCCATAGATAATTGATTAAGCCGTCTAAAGATGAGTCCCCCTTTTTGGACGATAGGTTCGACCAAGTGGAGTATGTATGTTCTGCTATAAGTTCTTCTGCTATCTGATTATATTTATCCCCAAAATTTCTTTCCCACTCATCGAGTAGTGTATTTAGTTTTTTAGGGTCTCTCCAACTCTGTCTAATTAATCGAATCTTTCCCCAAATTTGATCGTTAGTATCTTTTGTCATATGTGATCTCCTCTCTAAACTCCATTATTAGTACATACTTCTCTGATATTTTTCAATCTTGGATCATTACCTATAAGTTTCAATACATTTTTGTAACAGAGTGATTTAATTTCTTCTGGAGAACTATTCCTTATTTCTGCTATTGCTTTTATTATCTTAGGAAATAGAGTTGAATTTACTTCGAAGTTCATTTTGAAATATTCTAAAGTTGGTAATTCATCAATTTCTATTACAAGTAAATCATCAGGAATATTCTTTACTCTTTCAATAAAGAATTTTCTTCGGTCATCTTTCATACGATTCAATAACAAACTCGAAAGTCCTATAGAATAAAAATATCCTTGGTCTGTGATCTTGTTCATCAGTTCTACGGAACCTGAATAGGAATGATAGATTGCTTTCTTAATATTATACGATTTGAGCAGGTTAAGTCCTTCTTCTTCGGTTCCTCGGAAATGGAGACTCATAAACATATTCTTTTTCTCTGCAGCTTCTAAAAATATTCTAAACAAAGGTCGTTGATGAGGAATACAGGCCTTATCTGGAGCATATTTCTTGTCTAATCCTACTTCTCCTAACATCATTGCTCCATCACAAAGAGTTGCTACTTCATCCAACCTATCAATGTATTCATGAGCATACCAAGGAAGAATACCAAAAGAGGGAAAAATAAATTTTGATTGATTTGCATAAGATAAAATTTTCTCATACGAGGGGATACTACATGATTGAGCAAAGGTAATAATATGATTTCTATCAATATCTTGAATTACATCTTGACGTCTTTGGTCTCCTTTGAGCCAAGGATCATCTAGATGGAAATGGGTGTTAACATACAATACTACTACCTCACAAAATACAGAGTTATTCTTCTGATTAAAAAAATATTGATGGAGGCAAATCCTCACTAGGAAAAGTAAAAATTATAGATATTCTTACTATTTAAAGATCGAATTGAAGATATGTATAAAAATGAATTCAAGAAGATTATTGGGAAGAATAGCGATTCTTCTTCCGTCCATAATTATTAAGCTCTTACGTTCCTTGCAATCCACCAACGAGTTTGGACGAGGAATAAGCTAATTAGGAATAATTTTACCAATTGTGACGTCGGTGTACGGGTCGGTCTTCAAAAGTATCCCTGTTATGACGATTAGAAGAACGTTTATTGCGAAAACCACGTTGAGAGGAATTACCTCTCCCTCGATTTCTATTTGAATCTCTTCGGGGGTCAGCAATACGTTCCGCAGAACGATTATTTTCTTCATTAATTGTTTCAAAAACTGTACTATCCTCCGCTATGGATCCATATTTACCTTTAGATAGTTGAAGAGAGTTTTTGAAGACATTCGCATAACCATTCGACAACTTATAGACAGAATCTTCTTTTAATACATCAATATCTTCATTCCAAAGAGTAAGAGTAACACTCCCAGTTGGATCAGAAATAGTGAAATCACAAACTCGTTGAGTTTCTCCAATACGATTTCTGACCGTTCGCTCATTTCTTTTTTTTGTAACCTTGAAAACGACATTTAAGTTCTTTTCCAGGGGTTTTAATTCACTAATATTGACATTATGTGATTCATTACGATTTTTATTAAAGCTCATGTTCACACTTCGATTTTAAACAAATAGAGCCTTAAACATAATAAAAAGGTAAAAAGAACTAATGTTACCAATTCAAAAACTCTTATGGTTAAGGAGAAATTCAACTGTTCTATTCGTTTTTTTTACTTTTTAGAATAAGAATAAGGTTCTTTAGAAGATTTTTATTGACCCTATATAATTATTTTCCTCTGTTTTAGAAAATATATTCTCAAAATTCCCATATAGGAAGTAAAAGTTATTTTATGAGGAAGATCTAAGATAAAATGTTGAAGTTGCTATTGCATCTGATTGAATTATAGGCCACTGTTAGTAAACTTCAATCTCTTTACAGAAGTCTTACCGATTTATCTGTTGGTTAATATCAAAATATTCGAACATCCAAAAGTCGATTTTTTATAAGTTCATAATAATCATTCATTATTCCTTTGAAAATTATCAAGGATTTTTAAGATAGACTAGAACTCTATTAGTGAATTGACAAATTCCCTCCACTAATTGGGATATCATTTAATATCTTACGATTCTTATTGAGTACTACTGTCCTAAGTATTATAATAAGGCCCTAGAACTTCGTACTTAGACTTTAAATCATTTAGATTGGAAATACTAAGGAAATTACTGAGAACGTCTCCTTCTGGCAATCGAAGTCAAAAGGATACAACATACAACTTGTAAAAACCCCAGATGCCAATAAGTAGTTACATTAGTGGTTTCAGTCCCAGTTGTGATTGTGGATGGTCTACTACTACTGCTGCTACTACTACCACTACTAGTAGTGGTTATTGAAATATCATCTGTAAGCGTGAAAGATACCTCATCATAACCCAAATATCCTACAATATCCACAGCTTCGATTCTAATGGTATATACACCAGAAGCTGATATTTCATCAAGCTCTGACCCATTGAATTTGAAACCAATGTCCAATTTGTTCAGAAATACAGTCAACGAGTAATTATACTCTTCAATAATTTGATATTGTAATTTGATAGGCAAATCTGAGATAGAATAGGTTTTTCCATCTGTTGGAGAAAGAATTGTCACCTCAGGGGCCGTTGAATCAGTTGACAATGTAAAATGGGAAGAATCAATAGCTATAGTACCTTCTGCACATAAAGCATCCTGATAGAATACCTCATAGCCAAATATTCCAGATAAATCATAAAACATGGCAATTCCGTTAAAATCCGAAGTCCTATTCCCGATAAATGTTCCATCCACATGATATAAACAAACAGTCATTCCCATTAGAGGTGTAGCTTCGGTTTGATCTGCAATTTGAACTTGAAGATCAGCTGCATCTCCCTGTCTATCATAGTTATCTAAAAAAGCATCCGCTACAACCTTAACTCCGTCAGTAGTGAAGCGTCCAGAACCAATTTTTTGGGTTTTGTAAATGGCTTCCCAAGCATATGTTCCATCAGGGAGATCATAAAGGGTAATTGTTCCATCTAGATTACTATAGTCTGAAGAGAATACCGTTCCGTATGTAAATCTGAGGATAAGATACACATCTGAGATAGGAGAATAAATTGGAAACGTGGAACTATTATAAAAATTAATGAAGCAGTCATCATTGTCCAGTTCATCATCTAGTAACCCTGTGGCGACACTAGTCATTATTCCAGTCTTTTCATCCTGGAATTGAATAGTTTCTTCCTTAATGGAATAATCAAGCCTGTATTCTTGATTCAATCTGATACTACTACGGGTTGTTACACCAAATCCTGAATTATAGGTTTCATCACCGATATAGCTATAAGATTCAGATATAATCCCACTCCAGCGTTGTGGGTGCTGGTCCTTATTTTTCTTGACTTGAACCCAATAACGGGCATAATTAAATAACTCTTCTAACGAAACCCTGTTATTATTATCCTTATCAGCTTGATTAGCATCATATGATGGGTCTAGCGCTCTTTTAGTAGCTCTTGGCCAATAGGAATGTTGATAAAAAGCGTGGGCAATCTCATTCCATTTACACGAGGTGTAGATTATACGATTATTTGTATCATTTAATCTTCCAATCCAGTATCCTGAATGACAGGGTCCAAGACAAATATACATCCGATCACAGGTGATCCCATCAATCAATGTAGCAAAATCTGTTCCATACATGTGATCTCCATTTGTAGTGAATCTAACATCTAATAATGCTCCAGTCTTTGATGTATAATAACCTCCATGACCCGTCCACCAGATAAATACCTCATCTTCAGCGTCTGCTTTACTAGCTATTTCATTAATTGCCCAAGTAACTGAAGATAAACTTGTAATAGCATCATATGGAACAGGGACATTCGCAACCCAGTCCATAGGTTCACAGGTAAGAAGATAGGTATTTTGTGGGGTATAACCATAATAGTTAGTTAAGGTCAGAAACATCCCCCGAGCATCATGCGTAAAACGATCTTCAGTACCCCCTCCTACAATTAGTGCGTAAAATTCTTCAACTCCATTTCCTCCAGGAATAACGAGCGGAAAGTTCAGTATATGAAAATCCCCAGCCATCATAATATCCAAAGTTTGATACTGGTCTTCAAACGCTGCTGTCTTAACCCAAAAATCATAGTGGCCTGCTGGTAAATTATTGAATCTTTTAAATCCATTTTGGTCACTAGGATACATTATTGACCATTCCCCAGAATTAAATCTGTATTGTACCCATCCCTGAACTGGATTTCCAGAGAGTGCGCTTGAAAGATATACTTCTACAGCCCCTGTTGCCCGATAAAGGTAAAGACTTGCTTTTGAGGAATCCCCTGCATAATCAATAGAATGGTATACAACAGTGTCAACAAAACCACTATGTTGAGCAGTTATTTCATACTCTCCAATATGTAACCCAGTAATATTCACAAATCCATTTTGATCCGTAACTTGCGAATAATAAACATCATATTGACTTTTTGCAGTCACAAAACAGTTTGGAATGGGCCCCACATTAAATTCATATACTGTAAACTCCATATATCCCGATGTGTCCATCTGTTCGGTGACTTGGTCAACATATACAGAATTGACATCTCCTATCCAATTGATGCTACTACTATGCGTTTGACACCCCTCCTCTGTGTATACTTCTACCAGATAATCCCCAACTGGAAGGTATGGAACTGTTAATGTTTCTGCTGAACTTAATCCAGAAAAAACTACCTCATTGTTGTCATTACTTATCGTAACATAGGAATTGGATGGTGCAAAGACATTCAACACTCCAATTCCTGCATCAGGAAGAAATTTGTGCGAAATAACTTGGTTAAGCCCTTTGACTGGATTTATATTGAAGAACCACTTTGTTTGATATCCAGATTTCGATATTTCTAGATTGTAAATGTCAATAGGAATATCTGATAGATTTAAAAATCCAGTATCGTCTGATAAGCCCACCTGAACGAAATTTTGGTTAGAATCATACAGCTTTACAATCCCACCTTTTATTGGTTGATCATAATGATCGGTGAGAAACACCTGAATGAATGTATTTCCCTGTTTACTCTCAAGAGGGAAATACAATATTCTGGTGTCATTACTCCATCTAATTTTGACCTCCTGCGTTTGACTGAAGTAATAGGAGGCAGATACAGTTACTTCATATACCCCGCATTCTAACGTCGTGAATTCATAAAATCCAAAATCATTCGTTGTTCCAGTTCCAACCAGCTCACTTTTCCAGTTATATAGCTCAACCAGGGAATTGATTATCGGAACAAAATCATCAGTGATGACATTGACTTCAATAGAACCCTGGTTTGAGGAGGAGGAAGTTAATGGGACATGAAGTGATCGAAAATCTGAAGGGAATTTTAGAATGACTTCTTCAACGAATTCATTATATGTATCCAGATGGAAGAAAATATTATACACACCCATATCTAGTTTAGTAATATTCACAAAACCAGAGTCATCTGTCTGCTGATTTACTATAATTCTCCCAAATTGATCTTGTACCTCAATAAATACATAGGGTAACATTTGCTTGGTAGAACTATCATGGACATAAACTTCAATGAATGCAGACAATGTATTCGCTGGGGAAAGCCTTAATTCGACTTTTTGATAATGTCCAAACCATTCTATCCAAACCAATTCACTTTTATTCTGATATCCCGTTTTTGAGGCTGTTATTGTATAATTTGCAACGTTCAATGGGCTTATGACTGCAAATCCCGAAGAATTGGTTGCTGTTGAGGAAATTATTCCCATGTCCTCATCATAAAGCGTAATATCTGCATCCTCAAGTGGTACATTGGATAAGTCCTGTACATGTACTTCTACTGCTGCCTTTGCAGCAGAATTTGGTACCAAAAAGACTGTCAGCTGTTTAGACTCTCCTTCAACGTTAAACGTAACAACTCTAGTTTCAGCAGAATAAATACGTGAATAGCCAATTTCAATTCTGTACTGGCCAAGGTTTAAATTGGTCACATTAAGAAATCCATTAGTATCTGTAACATCAGATATAATCAACATTCCTGTTCCGTTATAAACTTCCACGAGAGCTGACTCTAACAGATTGGAATTGGTAGCATCTTTGACAGTAATTTCGATAAATGGAGGATGAGTCAATTGATTGATAGAGTGAGTTGGTGAGATATCTTTTCTTAAACTACGTATAGAATGTCGATCATCCTCCCTCGGCGATAAAAGTATTGGATTCATGTGTATTGACGAATAGATGAAAAATGAAAAGCACAAGATTAATACTGATAAGTTGGATATTCCTCTGCGAAAAAAAAGAGCTTTCTTGTTCTTCAATCCTGATTTGGGGTACATAATAATTCCTCATGAAGGATAACTTTTTCCCCTGAAACAGGTTAGAAGAGTATAAAGCATTTTGTATATTCCAATCCTACATAAAAAATAGCTTGGAAAATTTGCTTTAAATTAACTTGAAAAATTCTTCTTGAGTTATTCTTAAATCATAGATTATTGATTTTATCATTCCTTTTTTGACTGAAGAAATCCCTAATTTCGAATATTTTGCATAAGAAAGGGTACCAGCATTAAAGAAAAGAGATATTTTTAGTTACTTAACATTCGTTAAAAGTAGTTTTGTTCCTAAAATTTCATAAACTTAGTTTTTTTCTATCCAATTCTTAACAGCAATTTAATTACAATTGGAAGTTGATAAAATGACTATCTCAACGGAAGAAGGTTATGTGTCTGTACCTGGGGGTTGGAAATGGTACAATGTAGTAAGCATAAGTGATGAGACCCCACTCCTTGTCCTCTCCTTTTCTTTAATATAAAAATGACTTTATTTATGACTAATGTTTTCCTGTCTTAGGTAATTCTTAAAATCGTCCACATTCTCTGGAGGCCATCCTCGTGGTGTTTGATAATTCTTGATCAGACGAAAATCACAATGAGTCCCTCCCATTCCAATCGTTTTCGTTCTTTTAAATCCAATTCCAAATGCTCTATATAGAGCATAGTCTGTAAGACATAAATAAGGGGTTAGTTCCTCAGCACCTTGTGCTTTCAGAAATTTATAATTTCCGCACTCTGTATAATTATATCCTATAGTAAAATCCTTTCCATCCCCTTTAACAAGTTCGCCTTGGAAGTCACCAGGGTAATTCCATTTACTTCGCTTTTTACTGTTACGTTTAAGGAGATATCGAGCAATTCGTGAATAGTGATACCACTTACCAAACTTCTTCACAATCGGGTTTAGCGTATCATAGTATACCTCACTTATTTCATATAAAATCTGTCCAACTTGCCGAACATCCATTCCTGTCTTCAATAAGGTTCGATAGATTGCTAAAGACCATGCAGTATGAATTAGGAAA
Source organism: Promethearchaeota archaeon (assembly GCA_048938105.1). Lineage (GTDB taxonomy): Archaea > Asgardarchaeota > Heimdallarchaeia > Hodarchaeales > Hodarchaeaceae > Hodarchaeum. Next base: position 123,270 of record JBHLMN010000012.1, on the reverse strand, counting down.
TCAGTCATACGTTTGTTTTTTTTCCCTCCAACATAAGGAATCTGCGATATCAGTCTTTCAAACTCTTCAAGTACATCCTTTCTCAGATCTTGAATCTGTTGTCTATCAAAATAGAGTAAAAATACTTTTCTTTCGATTTTGGGATTATCTACCAATTTTTTGAACGCCTTCATCAATTTTGGTTTATTCTTCATATAGTAGTTATTCATTGATGATCTCCTCAGGGATTTTTTTATAAGGTTTGAAAAGAGATTAAACAGGTTCTGAATGTATAATACATCGTTTAAGAGTGGGAATACTAGTCTTTAACATTGATTCTAGTTCATCATTAATGTTATGAACAGATACAATATTCATTTTACCTGATAAATAGATAGTCAAAGATAACGAGATGATATCTTTCTCGAATAAAATTGTTTCATGATGCCATTTCTTGATTTGGGGAATCTGATCAGCTGCATATTGGATTTTCTCTAGAATTTCCGCTGTAATCGATGGCAGAGGATGGTAATGTACTTTCTTCGTTGGAAGATATGCAGGTTCAATGTGACTGATGATTTTCAGACGATCTCTTAATGAACTGGGAAATTGCTCTGCGATCTGTTCCTCTAGACTTTTGGATACTGCATGAGCTACCTCTAAAGTCGTTTCAGCTGGGATTTTAAAGTGGAATTGTAATAAGGTTTTATCTTCCATGATATCAACTGATAAATTATGGAGATTATGAACAGTGGATAGTTTCTGTTCTATTTGATGGATTTTTGAGAAAATTAATTCATAAGCTGGTGTTTCATGTTCCTTTCTATCAATAAATTTAACCAATTCTACAGTAATAACCATAATCATTGAAATAATGAGAACTATTCCCCAGCCCCAGAACGGTAGAGGTTCAACCTGAAGCAGATCACTAAAAAATGGGATATACAGGCCTAGGATAATTTGAATCATTCCTAAAATAACTGAAAATAACAGTACCTTATTTTCTAAGAAGTTACCTGATTTAAAAATAGATCGCCTTAAGCTTCTAAAAGAGAAGATATAAACCAAAGATTGAATCCCAAGGATAACAAAGACAATAGTACTGCCCATTCGTGGATTTCCCATAGAAAGAAAATACCCAAAAATTAGAAGGCAAAAGATTGCTGAAAAGGAACTAATAGAAGCGATTAAGAGCTTCCCTTTAGAATCTAAAATATTTTCTTCTATTTTACGTGGAGGTTCATCCATGATTCCTGTTTCTGCTCTTTCAAACCCAAGAGCTATATCAGATGGACCATCACAGATTAAATGGATCCAAAGGATTTGAGCGATATTCAATGGAGATGGCCATCCTAATATAAAAGCTCCAAAGATGGTGAATATTTCAGCAAAAGAATTTGATAAAACAAATGCAACAACCTTCTTGATATTATCGAAAACAGTTCGGCCTTCCTCCACAGCATCGACTAGTGTCTTAAAGTTATGATCTAACAATATTAGAGAAGCTGTTTCCTGAGCAACATCAGTAGCACCACCAACTGATACACCAATATTAGCTTTGCGAAGAGCAGGTGCATCATTAACGCCGTCGCCAATCATTGCAGTGATCTCACCTCGGCGTTGAAGAGAAGAAATAATTCTTAATTTATCATAAGGGGAAACACGGCAAAAAATGATGGTTTGGTCAACAGCCTCATCTAGTTTGTCATCAGAGAATTTCTCTAAATCCATTCCTTCTAGAATCTGATCGGAGCCAACAAATAAACCTAATTTCGCAGCGATATTAATCGCAGTATTCCGATAATCTCCTGTGATTATCTTCACCTTAACACCCGCCCGGCGACATAATGCAATAGCATCAATCACTGATTTCCTTATTGGATCCTCTATACCAATCAAACCTTTCCAAGTGTAATCATTTAATTGTTTAAGGTCACCTTCAGTTTTAGCAGCCAGACCTAATAATTTCAAACCCGAACCTGACCATTCATCTATTTGGGCCATTATTTTCTTTTTTTCGTTTGGTTCAAGTCGACAGATATTCATAACAATATCTGGTGCACCTTTCATTAAATTGATCTCTTTACCGTCCAATGTATTTGTTGTTACCATATATTTGTTTTCGCTAGAGAAGGGAATTTCAAAAACCCTAGCATGGGACCTGGTAAGTTCTTCAGGATCTAAACCAATGTTTTTTACATAATTCCAGAGTTGGATTTCAAGAGAATCTTCTAGATTGTTACATAACACCATTATGTTAATAGCCATCTTTTCATCAGGAAAATCAGTTTTCACAACTTGCATTTTTCCCTCAGTAAGTGTACCTGTTTTATCAGTACATATTGTTGTAACAGAACCAAGAGTTTCAACAGCAAGAAGGTTTTTCACCAAACCATTTCGTTGGAGAGTTTTTCGCATTCCAATTGCTAGAATCATAGTAACAGCGATAATAAGTCCTTCAGGGATCGCTGCAATGGCGAGAACCACAGCCATTCTAGTCATTTCTAATATATCGTACCTCAAAAGAATTCCGGTGAAAAAGATAGCAATACTAATGGCAAGTACCAACATAGTAAGTGTTTTACCAAATTCTTCAAGTTTCATCTGGAGTGGGGTTTCTTCGTCCTCAATTTCAGAGAGAGAGGAAGCTATTTTTCCCAGCTCAGTTCTTATTCCAGTTTGAGTAACTCTCATTATTCCTCTCCCTGCTAAAACCGTAGTACCCATAAAAACACGGTTGGCATCTATTAGATTCTTAAAAATTGGTTCACTCTCACCTGTAAGTATTGCCTCATTCAATGATAAATTTACGGTTTCAATAATAGTTCCATCAGCAGGGATTTTGTCACCAGGATGAATAACGACAAGATCATCAGGCACAATCTCTACACTTTCAACCTCCTCAATTTTACCATCCCGAATAACCCTAGTTGTAGGCTTCAAAAGATTTCGTAACGTTTCCATGGTATTTTCAGCTTTATTTTCCTGAAAAAAACCAATTGCAGTATCTAGAAGAATCACTGCTCCAATGATCAAAGTATCTTCATATTGTTCCAGAATGAATGAGATCAGTGCAGCGACGGTAATGATGTAGATTAAAGGATTTTTAAATTGGGTAAAAAAAATGGATAAAGGGGCTCGTTTTTTCCTTCGAGGAAGAACATTTTTCCCAAATTGCTGTTGTCGCTCAAATACCTCATCTAGACCTAAACCATAGTGGGAATACTTTTCAACATCGGTCATCTGATCACCAGATAATTAATTGTATCTAAAAACTCCATTACGAAGAATCACAGGGATATATTCTCTGATAGAAAATCTTAAGACAGTTCTAAAGACTTTGGCATTTTATTTATCAGTCTACTGATTTAACCAGTTGTAAAATGTTCATATGTGTGAATAAAACTAGATCGATAAATGTACGCTAGTTAGATGGAATATAGGATCAAATAACAAACAAAGATCCAAAAAAAGAGAAAATTATGAACAAGAAAGTACATGGAATCCTAATCCACTTCATAGAAAAAAAATAGAAAATATGAATCTTATTAATTCTTTAATTTATGACAATAAATGGGCTTTTTTCATAGTATTTGGACATTAATCGTTGGATAAGACTAGTTTTTTATGTAAAACGTTATATATCAAGAAGTTGGTCCTCCACCTCCTCCTTTCATATTTCCTTCTGGAACATCTACACATTTGAATTTGGTAAATGAGACTGTTCGTGATCCGAAGAATTTCATACAATCTTCCCCCATCAATCAAACCAATCACGTGAAGTGTTTCTCAAATAAGACCCAAAACAGAAAGCTCATTGGCTACATAATCCAAATCAATTTCGATTAACTTTTCTTTAGTGGGGACTCCTGTTCTAATATTCCATCCCATGATTTTGTAGTACTCGTTGAGTGGTTTGTTTGTCTCGTCCCTGGAAAGTATTGCGCCTTTATTGGGGCCATCCTGTATCGGTTCTTTGTAAAACCTATCTGGAAGGCAATCGTCTTTCCTTGTGAGACCTTCCCTAACAATATATGCTCTCATTAAGTTGAAGATCCTCTCTCCGGTCTTCATCAACTCATACGGAGTTATTTGCCACCCTGTACATGCTGAATATAGCTTCGCGAAATGTGTTGGGCCCAATGCATCATAGGCATTCCCTGCAAACATACATAACCCTAGAGAATCAAATATAGAGGTTAGTTCTCCATACCACTTTACAAAAACCGCGATTCCTTCATTAGTGAGAACATCAAGGCTTGATGGATCACTGAAAATCTTTTGTTTTACATCCTCAAAGATATCAAGTCTATCATGAAGGAGCCATTTACGATACTCATCCTTACTCCAACCAAGTATTCCCGCCCAATATGGAAAGGATTCTTGTTGTGCAGTATGGGTAGTTTTGAGGTCATCACCACCTCGGGGGCAAGTCATAATTCCGAGCAACACAGGCCCTCGTGATACCCTCGGATCCCATCCTGGAAGAATCTCCATGCCTTTGACCGTCATTTCACAATTTTGTGCGCCTTTCCCTATCTTCTTTGCTGCCCTTGCACTTCCCTCGGCAAGAACATCACCTAAACCCTCTCTGTAAGCTATCCTATGTAACATCTCGTGAATGACCGTCTCATCGCCCCACTTTAATTCAAGCCCATCAGTATCTTCTTTCGTGATAATTCCTTTCTCAAATAGCTCCATTGCAAAGGGAATCGGTGTCGCTTGATCCATGCCATATCGATTAGCAAGATCTCTGCACTTCCACATGGCTGGGTAACTCTTAACTCCAAGATTGGCTCCCCATTGCCATGAAGGAAAAGAATAGCATATTCCTCCTTCTTCAAGCCCAGCATACTTGCCTGTCTTGACGTTTGTTATGAGGTCACAACCATAATCTTGAGACATCGGACAATGATAACCATAATATCCAGGTTTCCGTCTTAGATGTTTACTCGCACTCTCAGGAAGGCCCCAAATATCATTGTCTGGTTCAACGATCGTGCTTGTGAAATTCTTTGCAGGAGTCGTTCCCAATTCCGCGGCACGCTTTGTTTTGGCGTTCGAGCCAGTTCTCACATCTTTTCTTATCTTACCCTCAGGATAACTAGTTACTCTATCCGTGGCCTCTGCTACCGCTGCTTTGAACTTCTCTGGATCAGCAATAGGCACTTCTTTGGTTCCACGTACAGCTATAGCCTTCAGTTTCTTAGCACCCATCACACATCCAGCATGCCCTCTACCCGGTGCATGCCAATAATCACTCACAGGACAAGCAAACCTAACTAGATTTTCACCAGCGGGACCAATAGCAAGCACACTCACATCTTCCCCTAACTCTGCCCTGAGAGCATCTACTGTTTCTTTAGTATCTTTACCCCAGATGTGTTCTGCGTTCCTGATCTCAACTTTACCGTCGTCTATCCAGAGATAGACGGGATTATCAGACTTTTTTCTAATCACAACACCTTCAAATCCAGCGAGCTTTAATCTAGCTCCCCACCAGCCCCCAAAATTCCCCGCGCCAATAATCCCTGTTAGTGGTGACTTTGTAACTACCTCAGTCCTACTATTTGTTGGAGTTGCGGTACCACTTAGTGGTCCTGGAGCAGCTATTATTATATTGTCAGGGCTGAGAGCATCCACATCTGGTCCGACTTCGTCATAAAGGATTTTCATAGCTAGACCGAGACCACCTAAGTATGTCTGCACAATTTTTGCATCTAGTCCAACAGGGACAGCTTTTTTTAAGGACAGGTCTACTTTTAATATTTCACCAACGTACCCACCACTAGTCATCTTATAACCTCTATTTTCGTTCCTTCAAGCATCCTGATGAAATTTCGATCTCTGTTATCTATGGTACTCTATTTTTTCGTTGTTTTTTTTAATTTTCTGAGTCATTTATGACTTGTACCATATTCTCATTCAAGTTTATTTCTTGGGGTGATTTTAAGGTCATTTTCATCTCCATCGGGCGTAATTACGGAGGCTATTCGCATAGATACGTCCAATATAGTTTTATTTTTTAGTTTTAAGCCACTCATAGTCAATTACGAGGAATTTTATAGGCCGTTTTTCTTCCCATTCTTCTAATAACATGATCATGGCCAGATCTTTAGAATCACCTCTATAAAACCTACACATAATTTTTTGAATCGATTTTTGGAAAAATCCAGTCTTCCTATAGAAAATTTTGTCTTTCAAATATCACGACGATTATTATTTCAAACACAATTAAATCTATTAAAAAGGGTTAATAAAGACTTTTATGATCGAATGAAAGATGGAATAAATGAAATCCTGATCGAGCATCCCTATATTGACTCAGAATGAATGAACAGACACTCTCATCCGAGGAATAATGCCATGGGTTTATTTCCTCTAAGAATCTTCGAGGAATGTTTATGAATCAAGAAGAAATAATAAAGACAATTTGCCACGTGCCTGTAGATTTTGGTTACCCCACATATTTTACTGAAAGTAATAGACAAACCATCAGTCGAAATATCAAAAAAATGAAATTAGAAGATCAAATCAGAGTCGACCACCTTATTGAATATATCGGAAGTCATTCAGAATTAGTTGAAAAGTGGATTGGTTATTGTGAAGATAAACGGGGTGGAAGTTCGGTTTATCTATCAAAAACAATTGAAGGATTCATATTTGGGGGGAATGATAAGAGGATCGGTAAGTTTCGACCAATTCTGATTTCAAAGACTCCAGAATTGCCTTGCGTTTTGTTTATTATTTTTGAATTGGGCCTGTTTAAGGAATTTTTCTTTTTCTAATGAAATCTGAATTCGTAAATCAATCTTTTTATCGGAACAAGTCGTTGGTTATTACACATCTATTATAGAAGAAATGTTATCAGAAGAATCAAAAAATTGCGCATAACTTAAAATCAACAAGAATACATAATACCTATTTTCCTGATATCTAGGTGAACTTCCATGAAGCCCGTTTCCAATATGAGATTTCCATCCAAACTTATAATAGGTATATTACTGGTAATTGTTATCTCTGCTAGCGGAGTAATGGGTAGAGAAGCTAGCTGGGAAATTTACTATACGCCTCAAGGACATTTTCAGATACACTACATTCCACTAGATAGTGGATTTCCGATACACGAAGTATCCCTCAGTCAAGTGGAGATTTTTGGAGCTCTTATCGAAGATGTCCGAGACAAGGTCCTTCAATGGAATTTTGATAACCCAGAGAGAAATTCACGAACAAGGATAGGGATTAAAGATCAGGGAGGAGTTAACGCCCGAGGGGGGATTCAGGCAGGTCATGGACAAATGGAATTCGATCCATTCTTCCTCGGAGAAGCAGACATCAATCTAGGTCGAAGTGCGTCGATCTTTGAACAGTATGCTATTGCAGTTCATGAATATCTGCATGTTATTCAGTTCATGTATCCTGGGAGCGTTGGGCCACCGTGGGTTTATGAAGGCCAGGCCAGAATGTTACAAGATAAAATCTATTCTATCTGTGATACCGATGACACCTTTGGATGGGCGAATTATTACGGGGAAGTCCAAGGGTATCTTGAGAATCCAATCAGGAATTTATTCCAAGATGGAGCATACGATTTAGCATTATTTTGGAATTATGTGACGGAACAATTCGGTCAATATCAAGTAGAGCCTGGTAGGGGAGTGGATGCTCTTTATCACTTCTGGGAAGCTGCTCAAGCAGCAGGTGGCTGTACTGATGCCTTTTATATCTTTGAACAAATGCTAGACCGCCTTGGATATACAAGTTGGGATCTAGTTGATGTTTTCACAGCATTTGTAGTAGCAAATTATGCGAAGGATTTAGAATGGGGATCTCCATCAAGTTATCAGTATATGGATGAACTGCAAACCCCTGGACGTTATCCATCAGTCCCGCTTGAAATTAACACGATCTTACCCTATGGGGGGACTGAATCAGATATTGATATGATTCCTACCCCGTGGTCTCCTAAATATTATCGAGTCGTTCCAATTGTCCGTGGAGCTCGTTCTCCAATATTTGTTGATGTAACCCAAACTACAGACGAAGATCTATTCATTAAACTACTTATTATTAACAACAACAACCTAGTAGGACATTATACGCAAAGACGTACAAAACATTTCTCTCAAACTGTTATGGTGAAGCCTGGAGATGAGCTCGTGTTGATTGTCTCAACATTAGAGGAGACAAATCCTGATGCAGTCAACTATCAGTATATGTTCTCATCTATTGGAGAGGGCCTGTCTATTGACATCCAAACACCCCGATCCCGTTTTGACAATCTTGAGGCTTATGTAGGACCCCCTGATGATCCAGGAAAACTATTGATAATTATAGAAGTCATTTCCAATTGGCACACTGTACCCAATATTGATAAAGATGATGTTCAGGTAACAATAGGAGGATTGGATGCAAATGTAACAAGCTGTACAGAGGTCTATGGACTATATTATCTGGAAGTAGAAGCTCCAGTCCAACCTTCCTTTAATGTTTACGATCTCACGGTAACATATGGTACCGCAATGGACATAGAAGAAGAGGCAGTTGCGTATGACATTCGAACCCCAGATAATATGCTGGTAATTGATCGGTCTGGAAGCATGATGTGGAATGAAAAGCTTGATGCTGCTCTTGCAGCTGCTCGATTGTTCGTGAATTCGTTTTACAATCGATGTCAAGTCGGTATAGTGAGCTTTGATGATGATGCTACTCTCCATGCCGATTTAAAACCAGTTGAACAATCACGAGATTATCTGATCAGTCAAATCAATAGTATCACGCCAGGGGGAGCAACTTCTATCGGAGATGGCCTCTATTATGCCCAAAATGAAATTGCTCTGTATGGTAACAATACTTTTCTAGACGATCATATAATTATTCTGACGGACGGGGTAGAAAATGCCGCGCGATATTTAGCCGATGTCGCCCCTTTAATTACAAATAATTATACTCAAGTCCACGCGATTTTATTAGGAATCGATACCCAGGCCGCGGATTTACAAGAACTTGCATATATGACCAGAGGATCAATTCATTTCGCTTTTGATCCTGCGTCAGGCACTCTAGCCTCTGATTTAGCAGATATCTATCGATCTATAGTAGAACAGACAACAAAAGAACAACGAGTCTATTCGAACTTAAAAGAACTTAAGGGAGCTAATTGGAATATAGAGGAATCATTTAACCTCGATCAAGCAAAAAAAGCTACAGTAATTTTAAACTACAAGGCAGAAACCCCCTTCGTTGGACAACCCGTAGTATTACAGACACCCAAGGGGGTAAATATATCAACAACATTTTCTACAGGTGTACAGGAACCTACAAACTATTATGGACATTATGTCTGGATATTAGACAAACCAATTGCGGGAGAGTACAAAATAATTGTTGAAGGGGGATCAGAAGGCATCGAATATTTTGTTGAAGCTTCTGTTGAGGGCCCTGTCTCTATGAATCTCTATTTCCCGCTTCCAGATCGTCGGTCACCGAAAGAACCAACTCTGAGAGTGACAGGGTGTGAATTTCCAATTCTAGCTACAATTACAGATAAGGCGCCGATTAGTGGTGCCAGTGTCTCAGCAACGGTTAGAACAGGTACTAGTTATACAGACTATGCGTCGTGGAATCTCAAACTGTATGATGACGGCCAGCATGGAGATGGATTACCTGATGATGGAGTGTATGGAAATTGGTTTACCCGGACGATGAACCCAGGGACATATACCGTGAAGATCCAAGCCACAGGACATTCCTCCATTGTAGGGGATTTCACTCGAGAGGTAAGTAGAGCTTTCCATCTGATCCCAGACGATGATCAAGATAAGGATGGATTGCCAGATGGATGGGAATTACGTTATGGAATGAATACCCAAACCGCTTCAGGCGACGATGGGGCAAAAGGTGATCAAGATCTAGATGGACTTGAAAATATTGATGAGTTAGTGCATGGAACTAGTCCAATCTGTGCAGATACGGATCGAGGAGGAGAAAGTGACTTCTCCGAGATATATGCTGTCCGAGATCCTTATTATACTGAAGATGATCGACTCGTTCCACCCAACTTTCTAGCCATTCCTGGAAACCAGAATATAACAATCAGATTCCAAGCACGACCTGGAGTAGTCGAATTTAAGCTTTATCGCGCTGATAATATCAATAAGCCCTTTGTACTAATAAACGATTCCATAGATGCTAGTACACTAGAGTTTATTGACACTGGTTTAACTAATGGCGAAATTTATTACTATCGAATGGTTGCTGTAAATGCCGCAGGCGCGGAAAGTGGGTTTAGTCCCATTATGAGTGCAATGCCTAACATTGATACTATCCGACCAACAGCATTCGTGTTTATCAACAATGGGGATCAGTATACCAACAATCCAACAGTAACCTTAACATTGATTACCAATGAAACAGATATTAGCCATATGCGAGTCTCGCAAACATCCTCTTTCGAGGGGGTTTCATGGGTGCCATTCCAAAGCATAATACCGTTCACACTCACAGGTTTAGGACCACAATTTGTATTTGTGGAGTTTAAAGACACTCTTGGCAATATCGGAGGAGATGATCGGGGAGTATATGCGTATGATGGCATAATTATCGATCCTGATTATGTACCACAAAGCTCGTCCAGTATTCCGAGTACATCCACAATCAAATCGACTTCTAGTACGAGTAGTACAGCTGATACTACATCTTGGTACTTTATTGATATTATCGTATTATGGGTCATTGTACTCCTCCCATTGATCTTAGTTAAGAAAAAACAGAAAACAGGTCAAAAGCACAGACCGATGAAATAATAATTAGAACAATGGTTCAACAACGAGTACTACTCCCAAACTAGCCTAGAACCTTGAAAAACTGGAAGAAATCTTGAATAAAATAATTATGAATTGGTATGAATGTCTCAAAAAACAGGATTTAACTTATTGAAGGAGAAGGTCCCAGAATTTAGAAACCCTTTGAAAATGGGATTTATTATTTCTCTCTCAATACTAGTGTTTATAACAATTCTGATTCTATTCTTGTGGTTTGATAGTTTCGGTTGGTATGGAGCTATAATTAGTCAATTGATTTTGGTGCTTATCAGTATCGTCTATTTTTACTGTTTTGCAACAAAGGCCACAACTTATCGAGAGAAATATGGGGTGTTAGCATATCGAAACTTCTTTTTTCATTATGTAATTCCAGTTCTTATCACTGGGAATGCCTGTATATTCCATGCTTTTTTACTAACGGGCCCAATTTTTCTACCTTTTTGGGTTGCCCTTGTTATAGGAATATTTTTCATTCTAATGCGATTTTTACTAGAGTGGCATCTACGTAAAGCGGGTTTTGATGAAATAGGCCATGGATTAGGGATCTATATGGTATTCCCCGAGGAGGGAGCTTCTGTCACTTCTGATATCTATTCTTACATTCGACATCCTATGTATACTGGAGACATGTTTCTCGCTATAGGATTAGCTTTATTAAAAAATAATCTGTTAGCAATTATTATTGCATTAATAGCTTTCATTCCTTTCATTATCGGAGCAAAGATGGAAGATAAAGAGTTAATTAAAAGAATCGGAGAACCACATCGACAGTATATCAATAAAACTCCAAGCTTTTTTCCATATCCTAGAAATATCGGGAAATTTTTTCGTTTTCTTTTTTCCATTAAAGACTCTTAGAAATAATAAAAATTAAATTTTATATGACTGTTCATGGTGACTAATAATGGTTTAGCTTTGAGGAATGTCAATAAGTTTCGGCCAATTAGGATTTCAAAGACTCCTGAATTACCTTATATTCTGTTTTTTTTGAATTAGGCCTGTTTAAGGAGTTTTTCTTTTTCTAATGAAATCTAATTTCTTAAATCACTTTTTTTTTCGGAATAAATCGTTAGTTAAACGTCATTTCCACTCAAATAAAATTTGAATCCATTCAAATGTCATCGCGTATGAGAATCTAGATATAACATCCTCTAAAGATGTGAATTATTGAAACAATAAATATCATATTCGATTTGAATATATAAATAATGGTTATTCTGTTTTGATCCTAGAATCAAAAACTGGATTGATAAATAGGGATAAAAAAAATCGAAGAATGAAATTATCGCTTAAGCCACCACCCTTGGAGTTTTCGATCAGTTTCTAAGCTTATTGCATATAAAACAAGTAAATCGGCTTTGGATGTGTTTTTCGTTATCAGTTAATAAATATCCTTGAATAATCTGACCCTGTGGCATTGTAATACTATTTTACGAGTAAATATCTATAGAAAAAGTAAACATGAAAAATAAACGCTCTTCAATACAATTAATTAGATCAGAGTTTAGAAAAGCGAATTTTTCATAAAAAAACTTAAAATTCACATTAGAAGAAGGTAAAAACGAAATGTAATAGTTTAATTCCCCAAAAAAAGCTATCTAGGAAAAGATATCTCCAAAATTAAGATGTTAGTGATCTTTTTGACTGAAAACCTGTTATTTCAAGTACTAATTGGCGGATTAATACTTATCTTTGCAGCATTAGCTGGAATAGTCGGAATAGGAGGAGGAGGGTTATTTACTCCTATTTTATTGATGATAGGGAGATTAACAATATCACAAGCCATTCCTGTTGCAAGTGCAGTAATTTTTGGAGTGGGTTTAGGCTCTACTTTAGTAAATATTGAACATCATACAATAAACTACCGATTGGCTCTGACACTAGAGCCATTTACAATCATTGGTACGTTAGTCGGTGTACAAGTTTTTCTCAATATCCCAGAATATCTCATTCTGTTCTTCTTTACTATTCTAATGATCATTTTATCAATCGAATCTATTAAAAGGGCACAAAAAATCAAAAACGGATTAAAAGTAGAAGAAGGAGAAACTGATGGTTTTATAAATTCTCAATTATCTTCAGAAAAAACTATAATAGCCATAGGGGGCTCTTTTTCTGCAGGAATGATTTCTTCAATAGTAGGAATCGGTGGAGGTTTAATTAAAGTTCCGATGTTAAGTGAATTAGGACTATCTCCTAGGATTGCATGTGGAACAGGAAGTTTCATGGTTCTATTTACTGCACTATCTACAACTACACAATTTATTATGTTTAATCAACTAGAGCTAATTACAGCAATATGTGTATTTGCTTTAGGCTTCATAGGATCAGTTCTTGGAACTGTTCTTTCTCAATATAATCTACGACCCTATTTCTTACAATTATTACTTGCTATTGTGATTACTTTAAGTACAATTTTTATTATAGGAGAATCTATATTTTATTCAATAAAGATATAGTTTAGGATCATGGGAAAGCCTTGCATTACCGCAAGAAATCATTGTAACCCAACTAGGGCCAGGAATTGCTGCACTGAACCAAAGAATTTCCAGTGCCTGAAAAATAATATATCCTTTACTCATTGGATGATTCACCTAAATATTCAAAAAGAGATCAAGCTGGTTGTGTGTACTACAAGGAATAAAAAACCGATACCTGTCAAACCCCATTTGACAAATCTGATAACTTTCCATTCTAAGTCTTTTTCCGCATCCATAGGTTTAGATTTATTCTTAATACTAAGAATAGCGCCTAATCCTAATAATGTTAGCATGATAATTCCTAAAATCCACCCAGTAATCCAATCCGATTGATTCACGGGTGTCGAGGTAAAACCATGAACAAATGACAGTATTATTGCGAATTTACAACCATTAATGTGTAATTGGTAGAGTAATACTTTCCTTTTCACATAGAATCCATGACAGGGCTGATTATTCCATTTTTTATCAATAATTTTTAAAATAATAAAGATTAAACCTATCAGTAGCAGTATCTTGGCAGATGCTGATGATAGTTCACTAATTATTTCATTTGTACTTGCTATCAATTTTTTTAACTCCATTTCGTTGGTTACTGAACATTATACCCCCGAGAGAATTGGAGATTATCCTTTGTGGAAAATTCAGTGTATGTTAGGTCGGATGATGTTGCCAAAAATGGGTTTTCTGTTACTGGTTTAGAGTTTTTGACTCTCCCAAGATAATAATCTTTCTTTGATCGAGGTATAGCATCTAAACCTATATTACCTCCGTCTTTAAGTACTCTATTTGCTTCTCTGAGTACTTATTGGATTTTCTTTGGATTTCCACAGAAATGGCAGATATAATGGAAATCAAAATAAAGAAAACACATAATAATCCCAAATTAGTATTAATTTGAACAGTGACTTCTTCTGTAAAGAACCAAATTAGAGGAACTCCAAAAACCGCAATCCACATTGGGATTAAGTATAAAAGAATAAATAAGATGACATCCCAAGGCCATAATAATCTAAAAACTTGTTGAATTTTTTCAGGTAGATTCGCTTGCCACCAAGTTAATGGTTTATCAATTTCAATAGCTATAATTGAGGCAAGTAGAGCAGGGGGTATTGGAGCAAAACCTCCTCCGACGAGAAATAAAGAAATTGAGAGGAGAAATTGTATGCGAGCTCCAAATCGTTTATCAATAAAAAAAATCGCCCAAATAATTATTGAAATACCAATGGTCATAGCTAAAATACCTGTAATAAAGAAATTTGGGATTAATGTAAATGCGGGTTCTTGTCCCAATGACCAAAACCTTTGATTAGGACCAATAGCGGAAATAACAAAACCTTCTGGGGCTACATTCCCTTGTAAAAATTCAAAAAATCCATGTTCAAACCCTGCAAAACCAGAGAGAATAGCTAAGGCTGAAACAATAATTCGAATTGCATTATTTTTCGTTGAACTTTCATTTAAATCTAATTCATTCTGCATTTTGTCCTTTCCACTGTTATCATTATAATAAATTGAACTCTAAAATTCGCTCCTTACTGAGATATTTATATTTGATTTTAAAGGATGACAATTTTTGATTACATCGTGTTAATCAGGTAGATTATCAGGGATAATGCCTCGTGCCATAGATCGAACAGCGAAAAATTAGACTTATCTATTTTCAATTGAGATTAGCTTGTTAGAGATATCCTGAGGTTAAATCAAAGTTATGCGACAGAACATAGTTTTTAACATAACCCTCTTTGACCATATAACGTTGGTTAAAGAAAGTTTTTTATAAAACGCTAGATAATCATTAATGTAACATTGGTCATATGTCATTATTGCGGTAGAAATCAAATATGACCCAGATTAAATGACATTTAATAAAAAAAGCTCTTTTTTATCTGTAAAATTCTCTGCTTATTTATTTTTATAGTGTTCCCAAAGAAATTCTTAAATACCAGTCAAAGAATGATCATATGTTAATTATTTAATTTTGGAAATAATTTCTGGTTCTATAATTGGAAATATTCTTTATAGAAAATTAGCTTTAAATATGTTTATAGAATTTTTTTCAGTAATAAACAATATAGAATATGCTATTTCTCCATTATAAGTTGGTGAAGGAATTGCCTCAAGAAACAAAGATAGAAATTAAAGGTTTAACGAAATATTATGGTTCTACTCGCGGGATAGAGGATTTAGATCTCGAGGTTCAAACTGGTGAAATATTTGGGTTTCTTGGTCCTAATGGAGCAGGGAAAACGACAACTATACGCTGCATGATGAACACACTCTTACCTACAAAAGGAGAAATCAGGATTTCTGGGGAGTTAGTTACGCGGGGAAATTCAAGGTTACGTGAGAAGATAGGTTATATCCCTGGTGAATTAGCTTTACCTGAATATTACACAGTTAATGAATTCTTAAATTACATAGAGGCAATGCGCGGTAAGTCAGCGATGCGACGACAAGAAATCATCGATCGATTCGATCTCAATTCACACCTCAGGAAGAAAATCGGTGCTTTATCAAAAGGAAATAAACAGAAAGTTGGTGTTGTCGCGGGTTTTATGAATGATCCTGACGTATTAATCATGGATGAACCGACAGCGGGATTAGATCCATTACTCCAACATGTAGTTTTTAAACTCCTTTTAGAATCGAAGAAGGAAGGAAAAACACTCTTTATGAGTTCTCACAATCTTGAAGAAGTTCAACGGGTATGTGATCGAGTTGGGATAGTTAACGATGGCTTTCTAATTAGCATCGAGGAAATTGAGGATCTTAATAAGGATGTTCCCCGTATCTTGGAGGCACGTCTTCGAAATCCAGATGAATCCCGCCTAACCGAATTTGGTGATCGGCTTCTTGAGTTTCGAAAACACGATAATTTCGTGAGATTGTTAATTCGGATGGAAGATTCGATTAAAGACAGCATTGGGTCTCTACTAGCTATGGATCCTGAAGAACTCGTCTATCCTCCTGCGAGCCTTGAAGAATTCTTCCTGCAGTTCTATGAAAGTAAAAAGTAGGTGAGTAGAGGATGACAGTTCAGTTCACAGTTCGGCGCTTTTGGCTAGATTTGAAAAGGTATAGGACAGTCGCTTTATTAGCAGCTATGGTCTTGGTGCTAATCGTGGCTGTAATTGGTATAATCTACCCTGGCCCAGATTTCTTCGGAACTTTTTTTGAAATACCAGTCGTTCAGGCTCTTATTGGATCGATACCTGATGTTGACAATCCTGGTCTACTCTTCTGGTTTCTATTACTGTTTTCTATATTCGCCAACATCATCTACCCTGTGATGGGAATCTTTCTTGGTACTCGGATATTGCCATGGGATGAACGAGATGGAAAAGAACTCATTTTCAGTACGGAAAAATCACCATTCAGATATTTTTTGGAGAATTTATCGCTTATTATTGTATTAGTTCCGCTTATTGTGTTACCTGCATATCTCGTAGGAGTAGGATCACTGTTATCAGGTGGAGGTGGTGTGTCATCTTTTACAATCGCATTTATTCTTCCACTTTTTTTTACATTCGTTGTAATAATGGTAACAAGTTTAGGTTGTGCGATTTCATTGTCTACGCGAACTGGATATGCTTTTGGCGGTATCTTCTTCATAGTTTCATTTACTTTGGATCTTCTACACCAAGAAATCGACGATATGTTGAAAGATTTCAACTTTAAGCTGGAGGATATCAATCTGATGACACAAATTAGCGCTATTAAACACGCCTTAGATAGAACATGGAATGAAGAATTCATCCTCAGATGCCTTCTTTTAGTGATACTTCTCATTGTCTTGACAATTTTCTTCTTATATCGAGTAGATCACATTAAAACACGGTCAGCTTATCAAGAAATGGTTGAAGGAGAAAATAACCTTGGAATACGGAAAATAATTGCCAAATTCTCCTTCGTTCGAAAATTTGTACGAACTCCTATTGAGTCGATTCTTTCCAGAACAGGTTGGAACTATCCTGCTTTTCGAGATCAACTCCAGTCCTCAGCTGGATTATTCCTAATTTATTTAGTCGTAACGAGTATGTTACTAGCGATTGTAGTTATTGTGTATCCTGGAGATGCAGCGATGGCGGTTATCCTTTCTGATTTAGATATATTATTTGAATCTCCTATTATAGCAGCTTTTCTGTTTGGACATAGTTTGACTCCGACTCTCGAAGGATTTCTGCTCTACAAAATCATGGTATTCCATTGGATATACTACGGTCCGTTTCTCTTCATTATGACCCATGCTATCATTATGCGTGATAGGAATGCTGGATATGACGAAATCACTTGGTCAATGCCTCGAACTCGTACCTGGATCATTTTAGAAAGAACAATTGCAGCTCTCGTGTATTTATGGATAATTATGCTTGCTAATTTTGTGATTCTTTATGTCAGTCAAATTCTCCTTGGAACATATACAGATGTCGTGATAACAGATTTGGGGGCAACAGCGTTAACGTTTATCTTTCTAGGAATTGGGTACAGTCTTTTCCTCGTTCTCTTCGTGGCATTGGCTTCCATTCCCCGTCCCAAATACCTATTGGTAGCACTTCTTAGCGTTTTTCTCATAGCAGTCTTCATACCAATGATTTGGATCCTGAATCAAGATTTGTCATGGTTACTCTACCTTACCCCATTTTATTATTTTGATGTGGCAGGAATTTTTCTACAAGACATTTCCTTTGAGAAAGTAATTCCAAAATTAATCGTTTTCGGAGCAGTCGTTATTGCATTCTTCATTGCTGTGACTAAAAAATGGATCCCGACGCGAGATATCGCCTAAAATGCTTCGTTTTTATCTAATAGACATCATTTTCGACTTTTTTCTTCTCCCCTCTTCTATTTCTCCATCCCATTTTTAAAAATAAAATTTCACAGTCTTAATGAGTAAAAGTGTTCAATTCTGGATAAGTCAATGTATTTACGTAAAATGATTAAAGGAGGAAATAGTATCACTCATAGAGGAGATTCTCCAGAAAAGTACAAGTACTGATCATCCCTCCATTAGTGTATTGAAGTTTATTTACTCATTAAAAAGGAATTGAAAGCGTAACAAGAAAGAATAACAAGAAAACCAAGTAATTTTAACAAATGTTATTAGGAGTGAATGAAAATAGTAGATAACTCCTGTTCATCTAACAATTATCGTGATTTACTTATCGTAGCTTGCTAAAATAAGATTGTTTATTTCTACAATGGTTGGGACTTTAGGATGAACAGTATAGTTTTTGAGTTTCATTGTATCATCCCCAATTGCTTTTAGTTGATTTTCAAGCACGTTTATCTCCCTCAAATTAATCCATAAACCAATTTTTCTCAGAAACATATCCATTTCATTGCATGCTTCTTCTGCTGCTACTTCATCAGATTCATTTTTCAAATCAGGATTAAATATTCTACCTACTGTTGCATATTTTGATTTTGCATGTTTCCACGTCCAATGGTTAACTTTTGGATATATGGCTGCTAGTGCTTCTCCATGCATCACATTTGTAACATGCCCTCCAATAGCCATACCAATTCCATGGGCAAGTGTTGTACCCGCATTTGTAATACAAATCCCCCCAAAGGTGCTTGCCCATGACATCGCCTCTCTTCCCTCTCTGTTTGAACCCTCTTTAACAACAACTGGAAGATAATTAATCACTAGTCTTATTGCCTCTAAAGCGAGAAGGTCGACATAATCTGAAGCTCTTTTATGCAAGAAACTTTCAAATGCATGACAAAAAACGTCAAAACCTGTTGCTGCAGTAATATATGGTGGAAGGGTCAGGGTAAGTTCAGGATCAACAATACTAACCCTTGGGGCTAGAGACCAGTCAGCAAGTGCAGACTTGAAGTGTTCATCAGGATTTTTTATTACTGCCATTGGTGTGACTTCAGATCCAGTGCCTGCTGTAGTAGGGACAGCTATAATTGGAAGAACTTGATTCTTTACCACTCTTTTCTGTCCTAGACGGTAATCCCACACTTCTCCTTCATGAGTGGCACCAATAGCCACAGCTTTAGCAGTATCAATACTTGAACCACCACCTACCCCTAAAACAACATCAATTTCATTTTCAACAGCCATTTCAGAACCTAATTTAATGCAAAAGATGTCTGGATTGGGAATAACACCATCAAAATGAGTCACATCAACTCCTGCTTCAATGCACAATCTTTTTACTTTGTCAAATACAGGTTGTAAGGCTGGAAAGGATTTAACAGTGACAAGAAGACACTTTTTTCCAATACGTGAAATCACTTTTCCAATTTCATTCACACGATGCCAACCGAAAAGAATCCGAGTAGGTTGATGATAATTAAATTTTCTCATGCTTTTACCTCTGAAAGTTCTATATTTTTAAGTAGGTGTAATTTATCATTGACGATGATTTTACTCTGCTTTTACACTATTTTCTAGAAATATTGAAAGAAGTTTTTTATACTGAGTGAAGGAGAATAAGAGAACAAACTGGCTAAGAATGTAAGTTGTGGGATAGGATGCTGTTCAGTTGGTTCTATCAGGTTAGAAAAGGAATTTCTTGGTCTAAACATGATATTTCATACGTATAGTACAGAAAGGGTAAGAAATCCAGAAATAACAATTCCAGTAAATTCCCATTTTTTTCCCTTTTCTATAAATGCTCTCAATATCTACATCTTTATTCTTCATATAGGTAATGAGATTCGCTGTGTCTTCAATATCTATTAGTAAAATAATTAAATCTAATGCTTTCTAGTAAAGAATATAACAGCTAGCATATCCCAAAAATGCGAAAAAAGAATCCACTGATTATTCTATTCATTCAAGGAAATTAATACCCATTTTGCGTCATTTCTCTGTTCTACAATGGTCATAGAGCAGTTTGTAAACCATCCATCAATATCGGGTATTAACTTCCAGATTCGAATCAGAAGTTGATACAGCGTACCACCATGAGCAACTATAAGAACAGATTTCGGGGGAGGATCCAGATTATCGAGAATACGTAAAAAAGCTTTTAAACGAGAAACATAGTCATGAATACTTTCCCCTCCAGGAAATTTTTTTGAAGGGAACTCCAATACTTCCTGAAAGACTTTTTTTCTTTCAGGAGACAAATCATCATATTTAACACCCTCAAATGTACCCAAAGCGTGTTCTCGAAGAAGTTTTGTATAATTTATCTTATTGGAGGGAATTTTGAGTTGGTTAGCAAGAATTTCAGTTGTTTCTACTGCACGCGCAAGATCGGAGGAATAGACAACATCGAAGGAAAAAGCCCTTTTGATCAAGCGATTACTCAAAGTGTGTGCTTGCTGACGTCCAAGCTCGCTAAGAGAGTATTCGGAATGTCCTTGAAGAATACGTTGGGCATTAGCAACACTTTCACCATGTCGAATAATCACTAATTGCATTAATAGACACCAAGTAGCCTTGAAGAAAGCAATTAACTGGGCACCATCGATCGTGGGGATTCCCAATTTACCTTAATATTCGTCTCCGACCAGTGCAAAGATATGTCTTTTCAAATCCTAAGATTCATCCATTGACGACTTCTCAAATTTCCATCTAACTTTAACAACCTTTGCGCTCATAGCTCCTATCTTAGATGCCATCCCAGTCCTTTTTTCCCAAAATATTCAAGAGAGTGAGCTTGAAGAGCTTCCTTTCCTTCTAAAACTTGCGGTTCTAATTGCATCCGCTCAGAAATAAGTTTGATAACATCACCAACCTTTTTAGCTTCAATATTACTAATTTGGAATTTTTTCGATTCCCTATCTTTCTGAAGAAGGCGAATATTGATCGTGATTTTTCCTGAAGCTAACATACTGTATAATCCAGGAGCCTTGTGGGGATTTACCATATAAATACTCAGCAAACGAAGATTACCCCATTCTATCGTCATTAATTCATTTCTTCGCTTAATGGTAATATCAGAGTCAAAAAAAAGTGTGGGAGGAGGTTTAAACACTCACCATCCCACCGCAGCACACCACGCGAGCGTCAACACAAGCATTAGAGGATAAAAGAAGGGCTCTGGTTCAAAGGGGGAAACAAAGGATAGACAGAGGATTGTTTATGTAAAGATCACTGATAACTCTTTTATAATTAAAAATGCGAAGACACATATCTAGGATAATGTCATTGAATCTTTCTCCCTAAATAACAGAAAAAAGTTGCTAACTATGGAAACCTCCACAACTACGTCTATTCGGAAACAGATGATTAAGATAATTATTATTTCGTGGATTGTTACAGTCCCAATCTCTACTGAGATTGAGGGAGTTGTAAGGCTAGGTGTTGATTGGCTTTTTACACTGATTTAAGAATTTCAAGACAATAATTATAGCATACAACAATTTCATCAATCTGATCATTATCCAAATCTGCAACAGCCATCTGTACAGTTACATATCTTGGAAAATCATATGTAGCAATGGTTTTCTTGTTCTTAATTACCTGAATCTTTGATGAATCAGATACAATGATCTCTTCTATGCCATCACCATCTATATCACCAGTATCAATTGTAATCACTTTTTTAATTGGACTAGTCTGGATTTGTATTTGTTGTTTTACATTTCCATTCAGATCAAGAATGAAAAGGTTTTTTCCATCTGTAAGAATCAGATCAGAGATTATTTGTGGGTCATCTTGTTTGATAAATCTTACCTCAGGTGCCCAGCGATCACTTTTAACTGGAAGGTGCCATAGAATCTCAAGATCAGCGTCTAATAAGTACAGTGATTTTACTGTTCGAGTTAAAACTTTAACTTCAGAGTTATCCTCAAAAGCCTTTAGAAATATGACATGGGAATCAAGTTCTTTCTCTTTAGCAACGATTTTGTCTAATGGCAAAATCAGCACATTTGAATCTTTAGGTAAATAGAAATTACCTTTTAGCTTATCTCCTGCAATGATACCATATTCTATTGTACGGTAAGATTTGATCAATGCAAGAATGCTTGCTGATATTGCTAACAATGTTACAAGCTCACGATATGGAGAAGGAATTGGGAAATACATCGTGATATGCATATCTAAGATCGCAATAGTACTGAAGAATGTCAACAAAAGAGCTAACAAGAGAAGGCCAAAGTCAAAACTCTTTTTCTCCTTAAATCGAAGAATTTCTAATTTCTTAGAGCTTTCTGACCAATATGTGACTGAAGTTCCCTTATTTTCAAGAATGAGAAATTTTTCATTGTTAAGTGGCACGAAAGATTCTACGGGGGCTTTTAAAACGACAGTTTCGGTATTCTCATCGATACGGAGTATTTTTCGTTCAGGAAAATCACATCTGATGAAGATTTTGCGATCTGATGATCGTCTTAATTGCAGGTAGTTAGTTATGGGGAAATTCAGATCTCGTGATTGTATTTTTTGTAATTGCAAATTTCGTATCACCAATAGGTGTAATTTCGTCAAAGAAAAAAAAGGGAAGAGGGTATTTATAGGAAACTTTGTTCAGATATGGGGACATTTCGTGTCAGATTTCTTCATGGACATCTTGAATCCTTAAGCATGAACGGGGTTACAAGTAGCTTATTCTTTTCACAAATTCATACAGCACATCTTCTTCGATGTTTAAAAGCAGATCAGGAGTGATTTCAGTATGGTATTTTGTTTCAACTCTTTTGATAATGAAAGGGTCATGCGATTGCCAATGAAGGATGATATTAATACGCCATACTTTCGAAAAAATATCCTGAAGAAAAGAAATCCAGCGTTGGGTTTCAATATCATTTTTCAAAAGCTCTTTCCAGGCTTCGAGTTGCCTCTGAACTTCTTTTTCACTTTCTTGAGGAGACGAATAAACTTTTTTCATTTTTCTGCGTTTAGTTTTTGTGATACGGTCTTTTTTTCGGAGAAAGGCTCCTAGAGTGGTATCACAGTCACAATGACGGTTGAATGGGCTATAACAGTTATCATTCTTCTTCTCTCGTATGATGGCATTAGGACAAGGTATAGAGATAAAATCTATCTCGTTCCTTTCAAGAATATCGCTAATTTGATCCCTGCTGACATTTTTAGAAGCACTTAGAATTATTTGATAACAGATTTCAACCAACTCCAGGAATGGGATGAAACAATCCCTTTTTCAGATTATAAGTTTAATTCCTTCCCTAGTACTTTATCCTCAAAGGCAGATTATAATTGTGAAAGCTAGCTTTTAAGAATTATAGTCCAACATCAAAGATTTCATTAATAATAATTTAGAATCGAGATATTGTTAATTATTTTTCAAAGAAATTCTTAAAATGGGAACATATCAGCATTTTAGAAAGACTATTCCGCAGTAATAAAGGAAAGGATGAGAAAAAACAATGAGAGCCATTATCAGACATGAATACGGTTCCCCTGATGTTCTTGAATTGCAGGAAATTGAAAAACCAGTCCCCAAAGATGATGAGATATTACTGAAAGTGCATGCAGCTTCAGTTAATCGAACTGACTCCCATGGTCTAAGAGGTACACCATTCATGGCACGGATTGTCTTGGGTGGTCTAAGAAAACCAAGAACCAAAATTCTAGGGTATGATTTTTCTGGACAGGTGGAGAAAGTTGGTAAAAAAGTTGCAGAGTTTCACCCGGGTGATGAGGTATTCGGGACAAACAAGGGTGCAGGTGGTTTTGCAGAGTACCTATGCACAACTCAAGAACTATTGTTAATTAAACCTCCCAACGTATCTTTTGAAGATGTAGCAACTGTACCAGCAGTGGGAGTTACCGCGTTACAAGGTCTTCAAAAACATGGCAAACTTCAATCTGGTCAGAATGTTTTGATAAATGGTGCATCTGGTGGTGTTGGAACATTTGCTGTCCAAATTGCTAAGTCTCTAGGAGCTACTGTAACTGGTGTCTGCAGTACTACTAATCTGGATATGGTTCGCTCAATTGGTGCAGATGAAGTGATAGATTATACGCAAGAAGATTTTACGCTCCTTAAAGAGGAGATGTATGACCTTATTTTTGATGCTGTGGCCAAGAGGTCATTTTCGGATTGCAAACCAATTTTGAAGTCCAATGGAAGATACATAACAACAGCATTTTCTCCAGGCCTAGTTTTAAAGGGGAAATTGAGAAGAGGTGACAAGAAGATGATCTCATATGTGGCGAATCCCACAAAAGGTGATTTGATTTTTTTGAAGGATCTTCTTGAAGCTGGAAAAATAATACCAGTCATCGATCGACGCTATACTTTGGAGCAGGTTCCAGAAGCCATCCGCTATCTTGAAGAAGGTCATGTCAAAGGAAAACTCATAATCAATTTATAAACAAAGTACAACTCTTGTTAATCGCACAATGCATAATGTCGTCATACTTGTTATATAGAAATACATATCACCTTAAAGGTGATTTTTCAAAGAAATGTGACCGAACTGCCGTAACACCCGAAGAATGGCAAAAATTTTGGTTAAAAGCAGAAAAGCGAGTAACAAGATTTGCAATGTAGCTAGGGTTTTGTTTTGGACTTCGAAGAGCAGAATTAATTAATTTACGAATTCAAGACAATAAATCCAATCTTCAAAATTCTCATTCCAAATTGATAAATATGTAAAGGACATTAATATGAAATAAATATGGCTTGTTAGATTTAAAAGGGGTCAGATCCAATAGTCCTGTAATTTCTCATACTTCAACTTTTTTCAAGTGGGAGAAATGAGGCATAGATGGGTTTATAAGGAAGTACACCCATATATAATCGACTTGAAATGGCAATAGTATTAGATTTGGATGACAGGGGAAGAATAACAATTCCTAAAGAATGGCGTGAAAAGTTATCTATGAAACGAGTAGTGGCTGTTCATACTAAAAACAGCATTTACTTGATCCCAGTTTCAAATGATCCTCTAAAAGTCTTAAAAGGAGCATTCACAACGAAAAAGACCACAGAAGAACTCAAAAAAGAAGCTCTCGACTTAGCAATGAAGGAAATAAAACAAAGTAACCAAAGGGACAAGTAAAAATGCCTATAATTGAAACAGATATGATTTTCGCTTTTCTAAATACAAACGACCCTCATCATAAGCTTGCTAGCAAGCTCTTCACCCATATAAAGTCTGGATATGAAGTGGGATTACCAACATCCGTTTTAATTGAAATGGAGCTGATATATAAGTCAAATGACCGCGAAGACGATCTTGCGAGTCATGTTGCAAACCTAGTCGCGATTCCGAACATCACTTCGCTAGCATTGACTCCAAAAACAATTCTTCTTTCAATAACATTGAGGGAAGAATACAACCTGAGCTTTTTTGATTCTCATCATGCTGCTACAGCACTCGAGAACGATGGGAAAATAATCAGCACAGACCAACAGTTTACAAAGGTATCGAATTTAGAACTCATAGATCCAATAAACTATCAGAAATAATCGCACGAATCTTTCTGTCCATATCTTGCGAAGAAATCACAGGAGTATTATTTCTTTTAAGATATAATCTATTTATCTCACACTTTGGTTAGATTAAGAGAAGCCTATTTCATATAATGGTTATTTAGGGCAGAATTTCACTTCTTTTTGTGAAGTAATCCATTCCTCTACTCCCATTTCTTTCATCTTTTTCAGATTCTCTACTGTATTTCCATGATCTGGACTTGCAGGTGGTTGTTTCCCAAATTCCTCTAACTTTTCACAAACAAAATCTTTACATTCAAAGCAGTAGGTCAATCCTTGGTCAGTAGCACAGGTTCGGAAGTGACACTCAGAAGTCCAACACTTATCTATCATCCCTCTACACTTTTCACAAGATACTGAGGTAATTTTCGAATCAAAATTTTCTTGAAAGAATTTAAGGAGTCCATCATGTAATTCATCATCGCCATGTGACGCAAGATAAATTTCACATGCTGCACAATTGAGACCACAAAAACTGAGATCCCATTCTAATGTTGTATCGTTATTCATTTCTGATCCCCTTAGTTTGAAATATTAATCTCTAACTTTACCATCACTTTTTAATGTTTACAAAGGGATAGAAAACGAAACACACTAAAAAGGACTTTAAGAATCTATGAAAGTGTCTTCGACCAGCCCATCAATTCGTGGAACAGTTAGATTCGAAATTGGATTAAGAGCTCTATTAATCATGGTATCTTTGACGATATGGTTGCCCCAGGAACGACTAGTATAGTCAACAACACCTGCAACGATGAATCCATAACCTGAAAGATCAATTTATTTGTACAATTAGATGTCAGTGTGTTGGATCTGACTGTTTTGTCTAAGTTCATTCAATTCTAGCACTTAACAAATCCTGTAATTTTCACCTAATCCGTTTTCCTTTTATGTTTTAACAAGAATATAATGAAAAGGAAAGGTAGTAACATGTGAAAAGTCCAACTAGGCGTTACAGTAACATCACTTGTATCAGTTTTAGTAGGAGTTGAGCTGGGAGAAGTTGAGGTGGGAAGAGTTGAGGTGGGAGAAGTTGAGCCAGGAGAAGTTGAGCTGGGAGAAGTTGAGCTGGGAGAAGTTGAGGTGGGAGAAGTTGAGGTAGGAGGGAGATGTATTAGATCTGGATTGATGACAATATATTGAACCAAAGAAAAAGTGGTGCTTTTGAAACCTACATTATCTAAAGCTTGGATTTTAAAACGAATACTCGTCCCATTATAAATATTTGATAAATCCCAGCTGTAATTTGTTCCGGTTAATTCTGAAGCTAATTCAATCCAAGTTGATCCAGAATCATTAGAGAAATATAGAGTATAGGTGAGAGGATGACCATATGTATCTATTGAAGAAGTCCATTGAATGTTAATTATTCCTTCTAATTTCTCCACATCAGTTGTTGGAGAGGTAAATATCGGAGCAGATAGATGAAGTGGATTTAACAATGGAGATGGATCGTAGGGGTTATAATGTGGCCCTGAACCACTCCAGTCACTCCAATAATTATCTCTGGAAGTGTTATTCGTCCCAACATCGGAAATAAAATATTTTGCATAAAATTCTCCAGGGATTCCTACAACTGCGAATTCATTCAATTGAACTAGATTATTTCTACAATCAAAACTTAAGCTTAATTGAGCTGTTGATGCGCATACTCCATTACAAACTGTTGGTTTTCCATTAGAATGAATTGAATTGAACTGAATGGTATTTGCTTCGCTACTGTAGAACCCAATCCCTCCATCGAGATTTCCATATACTGTGTTATTAGAGATGATGCCTCCAACGCATTCACTAAGCTGAATCCCTCTCATATCATTTTGATAAGCCTCATTATTCATAATTGTAACTTCACCTGTTGAAATCTGACCCAAATAATATCCACCAAGACCAATTCCCCAATTATTCTTATAAACGACGTTATAGTTTATATTAGTATAACTATTCCCTTCAGATATGATGAAAGAGATCCCATGATGTCCATTGCTATGCACAGTGTTATGTGAGATAGTAGTATTATAAGAATGTTCTCTAATATAAATTCCTGCCTCAACATTAGGGGAATAAAGCCCATTTTTAAAAACAGTATTCCATGTTATTGTGTTATTAACCGAAGATCCGACAAATTTGATGCCATTATATTTGTTGTCATACATCCAATTTCCCGATATTAGACTGTAATTAGATGATTCAAAATAAATACCATATCCGCAGTTGATTATGCTATTTTCAATAATGGTATTATTTTCTGAATCATATGTCGCAATCCCTCCACAGTTAATAATCGCATTATGGGAGAAATTCCCATGAGTTACATTTGAAAGATATATTCCGTGGCCAGAGGTTAAATATCCATTTATTAGATTATTACTTATCCTAAAATTAGCCCTTGTGTCACTAATGGAGATTAAAACTCCACTAGCTTCATTAATATACAATCCTTCAATTATATAAGGATTGGAAGGTGTACCTGATCCACTAAATGTTGGACTAAATTCATTATCATTAACTACTGAAATTACACCAGAAAAAGGTGTATAGGATTTATTTATGATATTCAAATCAGTAATCCATTGAGATAAACTTGAAAAGTTGGTGGGAACACTAATTTCATTATTAATAATTTTATTCCGTAGGGTAACATTAACTCTATCAATTATTTGTGTTCCAATTAAATCTTTTGTATGTGCCATTGGGGTGAGGCTGACTCCATCTTCGGATAGTCCTAGCTTTTTAAGATCATTATGCCATCTAGCATTTAAGATATCTTCAATAGCACTATAGATTGCTAAATCTAATCGCTTCATCATTGAAGTTAAAACCTCCCCTGGGTATAAATTATCTTGATTTGAATCAACTCCGATGGCATAAACACCCCTTGTTTCATTTGCGGACTCTAAAACTCCAATGCCACTTTTTCCTGCAGCTGCAAAAATTATATCTATTCCTTCTTTCCACATATCTTCGGCCATTGTTTTAGCTGTTGCAGGGTCGCCAAAATCTCCGACATAATCATCATAAACTTCAATATAGGAATCATTCTTTACATAATAAGCTCCAGCAACAAAACCAGCCCAAAATTCACGAATGAGTGGGATATCTTGGCCTCCAATGAAACCAATCCTTCCTGTTTTAGACATTGATCCCGCTAATGCTCCTACAAGAAATGAACCTTCATTAGTTTCAAATAAGACTGAGCTTACGTTTCCTTGATTAACTACAGTATCAATTGAAAGGATAGCTTGATTTGGATATGCTTGAGCAGTACCATTTACTGCTTGTTGATAAGAAGAACCAACAGAAATGATTAGATCATAAATACCATCAGCAGCAAAAGATTGGAGGAATATTTCTGCTTCTCCAATGTTAGCTGGTTCTTTATACGAAAAAGTACATAAACCGTCAGTTTGAGCTTTTTGAAGTCCTAAATAAGCCATGTCATTGAAACCCTTGTCACCAAGACCCCCAACTCCAAAAACACATGCTACACTTAATGGTGTGGCTTCTAGCGTATTTTTGACCCTTATCTCTAAAGTTAGGAATGAAAAAAATAGGATTAATACAAGAAAAATATGTCTATATCTATTCATGTTAATACCTCATCTCATCTTTTACTAGAATTCTAATATCTGGAGGGAGTAATCATTCTAGTTAATAAGTTTAATTACGTGAAAAATGGTCTCGGTTTTTCCAGACCACATTTTGGACAAAAATATGAGTTCCCAATTCCCACTAATGTTCTGTTACATTGTTTACATATTCTTTTGGATTGGTCCTCATCTATTGTTTGTTCATGGTATCTGGGCAATTTCTGTTAACTCTGCAATATATCCTTTATCAATTCGTCTGTCTGCAATCCTAACACATCAAGGTGATAGATTCTGAAAATTCCCAACGAAGTTATGAAATCTTATTAGTTACATCAGTAAACCTGTTCTAAAGTTTTTTGAAAAAACAACTTCATTTTTCAGTTGTAATTTCATTGAATCGAAAGACAGACGGTAGAGAAGATATTTTCTGTTTCAAATCCATTAATCAATCTTGAAGACACCCATACGTACAAAATTTTTGATTCTCATGTCCATCTCTGGGGTCATAGATATTTAAATGAATACTTAGAATATATTAAGAGAAAAGTCCAACACTATCTGTCATCCCTCGACATCTTTCACAAGATATAAATAACAAGATGGTACAGAGGATAGAATAATATGTCATTAATGTTTAATCTTCAACAACAAGAAGGAAGACGTGTGGTAGCGGGGTATCTTTGGGTGACATTTGTCTTGATCACAAATATAGCATTTCGATTATACGTTCTGGATTTCACCACCTCGGAATCCGTCTTTCATCTACTCTCAATCTACGTATTCCTTTCCTCACTCATAACCATTCCACTTCTAATTTTTCGAATAGAGAAGCCTTTAGATCCTCTTATATTTGGTCATACATTAGCCTCAGTTAGACATCCTCTTGTTGTAAGAAAATGGGACGCTTTTTGGGGAGATCTACTCAGTGCGCTTGCTTTATTCATGACTGCTTTTATTCCATTAGATCAAATTATTCCAGCAGAAGCTGTTGAATTCTATTCATTAGTAAAATATGTATTATGTTTCTTATCATGCATAATCATCATTATTATTACTTTATTATATAAAAGGCCTGAAATTATTAAAATAACTGATCTTATTTTTCAATATGAACGACTTCTAAGCAAAATTGCTGCTTTAGAAGTACCTATTCCTTATGAGAAAACGATTGAGGTCGAGAAATCGATTTTAGAAGGAGTACACATGAAAACTAAAGTATTTTTAGAGGATTTGCGGAATTATGCTGAAAAGAAAGGTTTTGAATCTATGAAACCTAAATCAATGAATGATAATCTATAGCCTGTTCTTCTATAATGAATGTCGTCAAAGTGCCATTTTGCGACGAAAAAGAAATCGAATATTAATTTTATAGCCTTTTTATTTATATAAAATGATGCAAGAAAAAACTGGACAGAATTTCAATATTGTAAAATCTAGGAAAATAACCAATAGATTCCTTTACCAAATTGCATTGATATAACATTCTATTGAAAAAATTGACTTCCTTATTATAAAAGTTAAGAAAAGTCCGTTCTCTTCTTAATTTTGTTAATAAGCTTTTAGTACAGATTGTAATGAAAATTCGCTGCTTCTAAAATGTGATAAATAGTTTATAGAAGTATATAGGTTGTTTGAAAAATTCATAAAAATCAATAGGTTTTAATATTACTACTCTTGTGACAATCCAATATTCACGAGTAAAATTCTTATTTATTATGAATACAAAAATAGTAGAGCTTAGTCTAAACTATTTTTAAGAACGTAAAATAGGGGAAGACTTCTTAATGAAGAAAATTAATTTTAAAACTCTATTAAATGAGTATAAATCAACTTGGGAGAAAGTAATTCCTGAAGATGTTAAAAAAGAAATAGGTGATCCATTTAATTTCTTCAATGAGCTATTTGAATTTATTTATTTTGAAAAAGAATGGCCTTATGAGGAAAATAAAGCAAAAAAACAAAAAATCGATCATATGTATAACCAAATAATAGAAAAGATGAGTAAAATCAAACACGGAGTAGGAAGCTAACGCTATGTTGGTTCAAAATCCTCGCTTAACCTTCAAAAAAATGAGAATTCTTAATTTCGGTCCATTTGTTGGAGAACACGAAATGTTATTTTCCGTTGATAAAGAAAAAAATGTAACTTTGTTTCTTGGTGATACAGGTTCTGGTAAGAGTTCGATATTTCAATTAATGTACTGGATTTTATTCCCATCATTTGATGAGAAAGAAATGCTAAAGGAACTCAAATTTTTTACTGATCATAATATTAAAGAAGCAGCCAACTCTGTAGTAAAAAGAAAAATAGAGGTAGGTAACAGTTTTGAAGTTGGGGGATGCATTGAACTTGAACAAATTGATCGTTCTGGAAACTTAAATTTTTTAGAATTACATCGATATATAAAATTTAAGAAAACCGCTAAAGGGATACAGTTTGCTAATGGAAAATTGAAGAAATCAGAAAGAAAGTTAATCTATAAAAATGCATCAAAAGTACCAAATCCAGATGAAATATATTTAAATTTGATTAACAAATATTTTCCTAGATCAATGAGGGATTTCGTGTTCATTTTTGGTGAAGGATTAAATCATTTATTATCTATTGAGAATGTAGGGAATTTGAAAAATTATTCATTGGATATTTCAGATTATCCAAAAATAAAAACTTTGCAAGTTTATCTTGATAGAGCAAGTAATTACTTCCAAAATAAATACTTAGCTGTGACTGCCAAAGGCAAGAAATTAAAGGATAAGAAAGAGGAAATTGAAAATTTTGGAAAAAAGAAAAAAGAATTGGAAACAAAAGTAGCAGAGAAGATAACTGAACTAGAAATTAGAAGATCAGAATTAGCTGAATTAAGGAACAGAAGACAAAATGTTCAAGGTAAGATTGATTTCGTAAGAGACTATAATAATTTGATTCAAAAATTAGAGGAGAAAGCAATAAGGAGGGATCAGATCATCGAGAGGCGAGAAAGGTTATTGATGCAATTTTTACCGATTCTATATTTAGAACAAACAATGAAAAGGATTTTAAAGGATATTAAGGAGAAAAGAGAAAAAGACATTATTCCTGGAAAACTTACATCAGAGGTACTTCAAACAATATTAGAAAGACATGGATCTTGTGTTTGTGGAACTCCTTGGAATACTGAAATGAAGGCAAGAATAAATAAAATACTAAAAAAGGCTGATAATAGTATTTTAGGGGAAACTGCAATTAAATTTGAAGCAGAATTAGGAGCAAAGTTAAAATTGCTTAAGACTGGGAAACAAAGCATTTTAGAAAATCAAAAGGAATTTCTAAAAATAAATCAAGAGGTTATTGAAATAAAAACAAAAATTGATGTACTAAAAACGAAATTAACACCTGAAGAACAATCAGAAGAATGGTATCAAGAAATTATAGATTTAGAAAATCAAATTTCTTTGGGAGATCAATTAATCGGATCAATTGAACAAGATAAACTGCACTACCTTATGGAAATTGATAACATCAAAAATGATAAGCTAAACGCGGAAAAACAATATAATAAAATGGTATCTGAAACAGATAAATCTACTGACAAGTCTGAATGTTATCAAAAATGTAGATCTTTAACTGAATTTTATTTAAAAATAATTTCTGAAATTGAAGAGAATGTAGCTGAAGTTATTCGAAAAAAGTGTGAGGAAGAAACTTTAGAGACATTAAAAACTTTAGTAAGAGATCCAGAAAATTGGTTGTCATTAAACATAAAAGATATTGGAAAAGGATGGATTTTTGAGGCCATCTTTAGTTCTGGTTCAAAAATTATGAATACATCGACTGGTCAAACTAATATTGTAGGAATGTCCTTTATATCTTCATTGGCAAAAGTACTAGATGTCGAATTACCTTTAATTTTTGACTCTCCTTTTGGGAATATCGACTCAGAAACTCGAAAACAAGTTGTCGAAAAATTACCAGGAATATATTCAGGGAATCAAATTATTTTCTTTGCTAAGGAAAATAATTTACTTGCCACTAAACCTGATATTAATGAAATAGAAGATTTAAGACCAATTTTTGACCAAAAAATTGGAATAAAATATGAAATAGAAAATCCAAAAAATGATAATGCTAAATTAGTGAGGAAATAGCATGTCAAAAAAGGAAAAACAGACTTTATACAGGAATATATACTTAGAAATTGAGGCTAATGACATATTAAAAGAGATTAAAGATAAAAAAAAGAGATATCAACAATGTTCCTTCAAAAATAGGTTAATAGATGGATTTATAATTGGCGTTACTCGCTCATTCGCAAATGGTAGATCACCTAAAGAATTACCTAGGAGTAAACGTGAAAAAACTGATTCCGTTAACGTACCATCACTATCAGATCGTGAAGAAGTGGGCTTTATATTAAAAACAATTGCTTATGGTCATATGTTGGATGAAATTGGGAGAAATGAAGAAAAACGAGATTATATTCACAAAATTTTGTTGGATCTTAGTGAATGCTCACGAATTGCAGAAGAATATTTCAAGGGAGGATGGAATTTACCACGAGAAAGGAATTTTAAATTAATATGTCTTGCTGATGCACCAGACTCGGAGTTACTCGAAGATTTTAACCTTATTGAGTGGGAAGACGAAATAAAAGATGATATTAAAGAGAAACAATAATCAATGCCCTTATTCTCTGAATAGGAAGAATTAAATTGCCTTTAAGGGACTTGGAACTCAAAATTAGTTATACAACGGGTTGGGATAACCTTTTTGATGAATTTTTAGTACCTGTACTCAATGAATCAAAAAAATTTTGGTATATTACTGGATATTTTTCAGCAAAGATTTTTATTCCATTATTTTACGGATTGTATAATTTTATCCAAAAAAATAATGGAAAAATAAAAATCATCATTGGAGTTCCAAGAAATCAGGAATTAAATTTACTTTTAATGGCAAGAAATGAGTTAGCAGAGAATTTTGAAGAGATCCTCAAGGAGGATTTTCTTAATCAAATAAATTTAAGGTCTGATCTAGATGAACATTATAAATTATTAGCCTGGTTATTGTACTATAATAGAATAGAAATCAAATTTGCAATTCCAGTATTTAGTACAGAAGAAAAAATATCGGAATTATTATTCGAGAGGATTTTACACGAAAAGATTGGGATTTTGAGTGATGGTCAAGATTATATTTCGTTTTCAGGTTCTTCAAACATGACTTATATGGCTTGGTCACAAAATCGTGAAGAAATAAAAACGTTTAGAAGTTGGGATGATACAAAAAAATATGCACAATTGGATTTTGAGAAATTTCAATTATATTGGGATAACAAAGATTCATGTCTTAAAGTTTCTTCTTTTCCCAAAGGATTAAAAGATTATATTATCTCAAAATACAAACCTAAAGATTTAAATAAAATAAATTTTTCTCATTTTGATCACGT
Source organism: Promethearchaeota archaeon (assembly GCA_048938105.1). Lineage (GTDB taxonomy): Archaea > Asgardarchaeota > Heimdallarchaeia > Hodarchaeales > Hodarchaeaceae > Hodarchaeum. The sequence goes on along the minus strand of JBHLMN010000012.1, from coordinate 88,598 downwards.
TTTTAATGAACACATAAAAACCACTTCTTTTTACAAATTGTTTGAGGAATTTAGCAAGAATTCTACTTGGAATTTCACTGAAGGGTTATTAATACCCAACATCGAGAAAGATAAACCATGGGAACCTCAAAGAGATGCATTGGATCACTTGGATAAGAATAAGTTCATTGGATTTCTTGCAATGGCAACAGGAACAGGAAAAACTAAAACATCGATTTTTGCTAGTTATAATTTATATTTAAAACTTAAGAAAGAAGGATTAAAACTTATAACTATTATTGGGGTTCCTGATAGATATTTAGTTGATCAATGGTATAAAGAATTAAATAGATATTCGAAATATGTTATCAAATGCTACCATGAGAACCCTACTTGGAAGAAAGAACTACGGAATCACATAGATAAAATACTGCTATTAGAGCAAGATCACTGCTATATAGTTGGAACATACAAATCGCTTAAACCCGAGATTTTAAATAGAGAGGTTATTAATAAAAAAGGATTAAGCAAGAGATCAAGGGTTTTATTTATTGCCGACGAAGCACATAGCCTTGGAACACCTACAGGAATATTTTTAATGGAAAATTTTAACCCCGACTATAAAATTGGTCTTAGTGCTACTCCTCAAAGACATTTTGATGAGGAAGGAACTCTAAAAATACTTGATTGGTTTCTTAATGAAAATAGGGATCTGTATGAACTAACGCTGAAAGATGCTCAAGAGCTTGGCGTTGTCTGTAAATTTGAGTACAAAATTTTCAAATGTTATTTTGACGATAATGATATCAAACAATATGAAGATTTATCAACACAAATAAGTAAAATTAGGGGCATAGCAAGAGAGGATTATAGAACCATATTACTCAATCAAAGAGCAGATATAATAAAAAAATGTAAGCACAAAAGAAAAGTTTTAAAATCGATCATACTTGACTTAATCAATAAGAAAGAGTTCGAGAAATGTGTAATATATTGTAGAGATAAAGAGCATATTACACGAGATGTAAGAAGCGTTATTATGGAATTGTATTCACAAAAACAGTTTAAAATTAGTTTTAATCTGATTGATGGTAACATGGATAACAAAGAAAGGCAAATCTATATTAACAATTTAGCAAATAAAGATATAAATACACTAATTGCAATGAAATGCCTAGACCAAGGCGTAGACATACCATGTTTGGAAAAAGCAATCTTTATGGCAAGCTCAGGATCCGCATTAGAACATATTCAAAGAGCTGGTAGAATACTAAGAAAAAACAAAAAAAAGGAAGAACCAGTTGTAATCTATGATATAATAGTCCTACCAAATTCAAATCAAATGGAAAGACATCCAAGACTAGCAAAAAACATAATTAGAATTGAAAATCAAAGAATTACTTTCTTCGCAGATTATGCAGAAAACAAGCATGAATTAATGAAAGAATTATTTGATATTAACAATCTCCTTATGAAATTATGAAGAGTTTCACATTATAATTCTTTTTTTTTCATATTTATTGAGTTGAGAATTTCAATTGCTTTTTTTAAATCCAACTCCGTATTATAATAGTTAAATGAGAATTGTGTAAATCCATTATTAATATTAGAATTAATTTCTCTAATAAGTAGATGACTACAAAGACTTCCAGATCGAACACAAATTTTTCCCAATTCATGAACATAAAAGGCAAGGTCATGACAGCTTATATTTTTAAATTTAATGCTAAGTAAATTTGACCGACTTAAAGGATCAGATGATCCAAATAAAAGAATATCATCACTCATTTCTACATTTTTACAGAAGATTTCGATTAATTTCATACAATGATTTCTGATTTCATTTATCCCAATTTCATTAAGCAATTTTATACCAGCTTCTAATCCAACTAAACCTCCAATATTAACACTATCAATTTCAACACTATTAGGATAGGGGGATAAATGATAGTACTCTTTAGAAGTGTCAATTACAGATCCTGAACCTATATAACATGGTTCACCATTAACTTCCTCTGGAACGATAAGTATCCCTGTTCCAGGAGGAGCAAAGAATCCCACATGGCTTTGACAGACAAGATAATCAATATTTTCTCTTGATATATCTAAATCTACTAAGCCAGCTGTTCTAGTAGCATCAAGAAAAAGATATGAATCTTTTGTGTTATGTATTACCTCTGATGCAACATTTAAATTTAATAACGTACCAAAACCCATTGGTGCATGATCTAAAACTACTATTGTTCTACCGGGAATCTTCAGAGAAATTTTATCTTCTAAATCATCTATTAAGACTTGACCATCTTTATTCAATTTAATGAAGTCAAAATTTATTGAGTTCTTTTGTACAAATCTAAACCAATTTAAAAATGACGAATTGTGTAAATTTGATGCAAATAAAACTCTATCTTTCTTTGTAAGGTTTGTAACAGCGATCGCTGTTGCAGAACCATGTGAAGTACTCGTTGTGAAGGCGATTCTATTAAAATCAACATTAAAAAAATTCGAGACACTATTTCGTACCTTATTTAAAGTCTTATTTGATTGAAGTACTAAATCATAAGCTCCACGATTTGGAATGACCCCAATTTCTTCATAAAATTCTTTCATTCGTTGTATTACAGTATCAGGAATTAATGTAGTTGTAGCTGAATCTAAATAGACGATATCTGGATTGTTTCGTAGAAGAGGAATAGAATTTCTAAATTCATATGGATCCATATTTACCACAATTGTTACTGAACCAGCTGAATACCTTCTAATAATCTAAGTTTGTTTTTAAGAGAAGAGGGGGAAATATACACTTTTCTAGCAAGCTGAGAAGGGTTAGATCTTTTATCAGAAGACCGTAAAAGATGTATTGCAATAGCTAGAGCTGATATGTGAGGCAAGGATCCCAGAAGGTTACAGTTATAATTATTCTTTATTTCTTCAATGATCTCTGAAGGAGATCTTTCGTAAATTTCATTTAGATTTAAAATTGTAAAATATCGTTCAAAAAAAGCTTCTAAACTTGGAAGATTACGTGCGATATTATGTCTATATTGAATTTCTTTCATTGTACGATGAATATCTTTCCTACGAACATCAAGAATCTTGACAATCTCTTGTAGATGAATCGGAATGCGATTTAATCTAGCAACTAAAAAAAGTAAGGCACCAAAATTTTCTGGAGCTTTTAGTTTATATGATGAATCAAGTTCTTCTAGTTTTGACTCCAAAACACTGATTTGAGTTTTACTCAATCCAGTAGACAATAAATGAGAGGATAGTATCCTCCAATGATCTGTGTTAGTTTTATCAATCATTCTCTCTTTTCTTTTTGTAGAACTAATTGTTTTTACTTTTTTTCTAGTTGAAACCTGTTTCTTGGGATAAATCTTTCTTATTGAGCTATAGTCAACTGTTTGTATGTTATTATACCGCCTTAAAATACTTTCCCCATTTGTTACAGTATCCCTCGGTTTACCAACAATTGAAATCATTAAAGGATTCGCTTTTCCTTTTTTCACATCCCATCCTATTACGTCGAAAAAGGATTCAAATAATTTAAAGACTTCATCGCTTGAAAAGCCATACCAAAAAGTCTCTCCTCGTTTTGTAACCATTCCTTCTGGATAAACATTTAAATTGACATAGATCTCGAAAATCATTAGTTTTCTTGTTATAATCCTACAGAAATCCATCAATTTGAAATAATTAGCAGGAAATATATTCTGAAGCACATAACTAAGCAGTGTAATATCATATTTAGTATTAAAAAGTGATAGGTCGAAATTTTCCAGATCTATTACCTCTATCTCTGGAGTTTTAACATTAAAAGTTTTGAATTTAAGCTTAACATAGTTTAACAAATCTCTGTCAATATCTATTAGATGTGCTTTCGCATCTATATTTTTTGATAGATAAAAAGAATTCCTCCCATTTCCACAACCTAAATCTAGAATCGAGTTTACATTAATTTTATTGTCCTTAATATACTTTAATGCCATTTTTGTACCAGGTGACGATTGAAAGAATGATTTTTTATCCCTAGAAAAAAAGAATCCCGTAACAACGGAATTCCCATCAATTCTATCTTTCTTGTTAATCGAAATTTCCCCTAAATGCGCCATACTTTTTTTTACTGACGAAATGCCGTCTTTTGTTGCTAGTAATATGTTTGAATTTTTAAAGTAACTGAGGAAAGGTCTCCAAGATATTCTCCCCTCACCAATGGTTATATTAGAATGTACCTGATTATCTATGATCTGGTAGTCGGCAATTTGGTAAACTTCTACTTTCCTACCAGTGTCTCGAAGTTTTCTCAATAATTGTAGAGTTTTTTTTTGCCCTAATTTCTGATGCCACTCTGGTATATTGAGAAACAAAGAAAAACTTTCCTTAATATTATTTTTATAATCCCCCTCGTATCTTTCAATCTCGTTAATATAATATTCAATTTCTGAATTGTTTTTTATAAAATGATATCTAATCAGGAGCTTATCGAAGATTCGATCAATTTTATTTAGATTATTTAATATAAAATTCGAAAGAGAATTTTTGTACTGATGATTTAATGAACTATCACCATCTAAAATCACTGGGAGGATTAGATTATTACAACTATCTTGGAAATAAGCAGGTGTGTCACTGAATTCAGTTATAAAGTCTAAGAAATTATTCTTGGATTTTGTGGAATTAACAGGTATATAATTACTATCTCTAGGCACATCAAAATTTAAATTAAAAAATCCACCACTTTCTAGAAATGCTCGAATACTTTTGGAACTTAAAGCTCGTACAATAGAGGCAATAGAGTTTCTTTGTACTAGGAATGAGGACTTAATATCTACGAAATCAATATATTCTTTGATTTTATTGAATTTTCTGTCAAAAAAATCTATCTGTGCTGGAGTATAACCAATGTTTAAAGCTAAAGGCATATGATTCACACTTAAATCTATGTAGTAAGTAATTGAGATTCAGTAACCATTTCTGAATCATGTCTCACTTTTAAAGACGGTTTCGTGACATTTCGATCAACTAAAAGTCTATCAGGTTTATAATGAAGGGCTACACAACCCATACTCAGCAGATTGCTCGAAGTGCATTTTAAACAATTAATGCATTTGCTTGAATCTACTTGGTATCTGTTAACTATAACACTAATCGCTCCTTTAGGACAAAGACCAACACATGAGGCACATTTAATACAATTGAAAGATTTATTTATTTGACGAATCAATCTATTACGTAATATGTTTCTTTCATTCTTCTCTTTTTCTAGGATTTTATATTTAATTTTGTTAGAATTTTCAACATACTGAATTGAATATTTTTGTCCTTCTATCTTGACCAAAGTTTGATTTCCAATTAGAATACGTTTAGAATCCCCAAAAATTTTAAGAAATTCGAATGAGTCTTCTTTTAAGGGGCGATCCAATGAAACAACCATTACACTGGTCTGGCTGCATGGCTTAGATTCATTCTCAAATGAATTTTCATCATGAAATTCATCATATTTTGATATTGCCTCTGCAGGATCAACAATATCAAAGTTCTCAAAGCTTGAATCTTGTTGGGAAATTTCCCCAATTAACTCATTATGATATTTTACACGCCGTCCTTTCCATTTTCCTTGATAAATCCAATCATGTTTATATTTGTGATCGTATTCATTAGAAATTGACTCTGAGAAAGTTCGTAGCTTCTTAAACCAATAATCAGCCATTTCGGGTTTAATTTTTTCGAAAAGAAATGTATCAAATAGACCGTTATTTGGACAAGCCCAACATCCGATTCTAGCAAAACCTTCATCATATAGGGGATTTAGAGGGATATTACGCCAAAGCGTAAATAACCAAACCTCTATTTCAGACCAATCTAAAATAGGATAAGCACTATATTGGCGTTGTAGCTTCGTATTCTGATGGTGTCGAGGATATTCAGCTCTTAAATTTGATTCTTCTCTTCTTATACCGTCAAAACTTAAAATTTCACTCTTTATTGTCGAGTAATATTGATTAACTGGTGATGCTTTTTGTGTTGAACAACACCATCGCATAGTGCGACTTGGAGGACCTAATTTTTCACATAAATCAAGAAATTTATTCTTTGATTTTACTTCTATAACCTCACCAAGATCTCTTTTTCTTACATAGTCCACAGTTTCTTGGTATTCAATATCAGTATTTGAAAAAAGTAATGGAACACTACCTAATTCTTTGTACAATGCTTTATTTGTTAGATATGCAGTTACCGCGCTGTCTTTACCTCCGCTAAAAGAAACAAAAACCTTAGATTCTTTCTTTTTTTTGTAAACCCAACGAATAAATTTAAGCGCCTTTTCCTCTAGTTTCACAAGTCGTTCTTTGTTTCCTTCAATTAATTTCTTCCGATATTCAGGATCGGTCCAGAAGTATTCATTAATTTTTTTGTATTCGGACCTTTTAAAGTAATTTTTATTATCATGAAGTATAATATTCCGATTAGTTAATCCCCAATTATCAATATCATTTTCTCTCTGTAATAATATCTTAAAATGAGGTGTTCCTTCTGACATTTCAGAATATAGTAGATTTCTACTTCGATAAAGAATCTTGGGAAAACGTTTCGCTCTATCCTTCTTAGATTCATCCTCTATCGTATATTCACTTTCAGTATCAGAATTGTTAACAAAAAGGGCTTTATACATTTGATACTCTTTTTTACCAACAGGTTTCACTCGAGAAATGAAATCTACTACTTTATGGGGTATAGGTCTTGAATTCCCACATTTACTTTGAATGAGTGGAATATGACAATTTAAACACCATTTGAAAGGACTCATGCCACATTCTCCATATAAACTATATTCTGTTGATTCAATACGCCCTTTTGAATATCTGGATTTGTACCTAATCGGGTTACAATCAAAAGATCTATATTTTGCCCAATATAATTTATAATCTGCTCGAAACTTTCATCATCTGCAGAATATAATGTCTCATCAATAATAAAGAATGGAAAGTCTTGTAGGAGTGCATTTTTTATTGAAAAACCAACAAGAATCGCAATTAATCTTTTTTCAAGACCAGAAAGTTCTCTAAATTCTCCAAGTACCCCTGTTTTCCTAACAATTTTCAGATTGAAATCATCATCGAGCTTAATTGATGATAAAAATGGTATATCCAATTCAGTGATTATTTGGTTAAGATGATAGTTAATCTTGTCCAAGATATTTTCTTGGATTGATTTAATGCCTTTTTGGACAAAATATATTACTTTTTTCAGATTTTTTCTTTTTATATCAAATGTTTTAAGCATTAAAAGCTGGGTTTCTGTTCTTGTTAAGTCACTTTGGATCCTACTTAAGCTCTTCTCCATATGTTTGAGTTCGCCTTGTAATTCGTTTTCCATGCGTTCTATTTCGCTTTTCTTTTCGGATTTTTCCAGCACTTGACCCTGAAGACTTTCAAAGATAAGTTGTATTTCGTCTAATGCTTCATTTTTACTCGCTATTCTTTTCTGGAGTTCGGTTAATTTCTTTTTTTGCCGATTTATTTTGTTTTTTGTGCTTTCGATTTTCTTTCTAAGTTCCTTTTCTTCTTTGGGAAGTCCTACTTTAATATCCTGAAGTTGTTCTTCATGTTTTTTTCTATTATTTAGGAATTCAGATATTGAATTGGTTAATTCTAATTTTTGTTCTGCAAAATGAATTTTTTCATCTTCTATAGTTCTTAGTTTTTGGGTTAATTGTATTTGCGATATCACAGAACCACAGTGCAAACATTCGATTATATTTTCATCCAATGTGTTTATAAAATTCGAAATAAGAATATCACATCGTGAAATTTCTCTATTTATCTTATTAAGGACAGATTTTTTCTGCTTAATTTCACTGTCAATCTTTTGTAGTTCATTATTGTGATATTGAACATGATCTTTTGCAGATTCAAAATTCTCTCCTATTTTTGAAAGTTTTAATTGAAAATTTTCTTTATCCTTTGTTAGCTTTGGGAGTTGAGTCTTTAAGACATTTTTATCCAATTTTAATTTGTTCAATTCATTATTTATTCTTTCTAATTCGGAGGAAATCTTTCTAAATTTAGTTACAAGCTCAGAATCAAATTCTTTTGCAATTGATGCAAGCTGATATTTTTTGAATACTGATTTTTTTTTGCGAATTTCAGAAAGCATATTTTTCTGTTCTTGGCGTAAGCGATGTTTCTCTTTTAGTATTTGTTTTGATTCCTGATCTTTTTGGTCTCTATAACGAGAATCTAACCTCATACAAGCTCCATAAGCCTTTTGGTAAAGGTTTAAATCTGTTATTCTCACAAACCAGTCCTTTAAAATACTAAAATCTCCTTTTATCACCGCTTCCATTATTTCGTGGCTTTCTGTTAAGAAAATAACTTGTTTAGCAAATTCGTTCGCAGTTAATAACTTCTTTTTTCTGGTAACACATACAGTACCGTCTGATCGTCTCCCTATATCAATAAAAAAACAATCATTACCATTTTGTAAGCGAACATGTCCAATCATTGACGAAGAATTCAAAATGTTCGTATCTATGATGTTTGAATCCAGAGGTATTAATAATTGGAATGCATGCAACAAACTCGTCTTCCCTATAGCATTAGGCCCAATAACCACATTTGTACCTTGTTTAAAAAGAAAAGAATGTTTTCCAACAAAGCACCCGATATTTTCAACAGTTAACTCCCAGTCATCCATAAAGATTCCCTAATCCAAGCTTCTTATGAAGTTATCTATTTTGTTTTCTGCTTCTTTTTCTGAAGCTTTGGTTCCTTGTTTTAGAATTTTAAAAACATCTTTGTGGATAAGTTTCTCAATTTGCTTGTCTACATTATTTTTAACATCTTTTCTTCTAGGTTTTGATCCCATCTTTCAACCTCCACTATTTCTTTTGGGATTTGATGAGGATAAATTGGAGTCTGTTTCCAGAGTGAAACCCAGGGATCAAATTTCTTCATTATTTTATTTATTAAATAGATTCCCCGAGTGTTATTTTTTACAATTAACCAGGGTTTGAAATCTTTGCTTCTTTCTTTCTGCATACCAGTTAATTTTACATCTAATTCTATTATTGCCTCTTTGTGGGCTCCAACGAGATATAGTAATTCTTTTTTTCTGTTTTCGTTTTCTATAAAATTGATTAATACAAAAATGGAATCCATAAATGATCACAGTGGTTTTTTTTATTTTCTTTCAATTTCCCGAAATAATCTATTGAGTCTCAATATAGACTGAAATGACTATTCAAGTTTTTCATGTATCCCAGGATCTTCATAAGTAAGTGAATCCCTGAGGAATGTAAGTATTTGTAAATTTTTTCATTCAAGCTAAAAAACTCTCCATCATATCTCTAACCTAGATTTTACCTATCTTATTTATAATCGATTTGAAAGGTAGCTGATCATGTTCATAATAAAGTTATTTTTGCTTATTTTTATGAAATCTTATAATACTTAATATCTGATGATCTATTTTCATTTTAAACTCATTAATTTTTCTTAAAGGAAAATTAAAATAACTTAGAAACCCATTCTCAACTGTAGTACAAATTACTGTTGTAAGGCCACATAACTATTTATCTTCCCTTTGGAAATTTATTTTCTTGTACGATTTGTATTTATATAACTCATCAAGTTTGGAAACCGTTGGTCTGATAAGCTAACACGAATTGTTGTATTTTGGATTGGTACTACTTTATAAGAAGATAAATTCAATGTATCATCGTATCCTATCTCCATGAAATGATAATCTACAAAACCATGGCCCTTTATAATATCAAGGAAAAACGGTCGTATAGTTTTATTCTTTACCTTTTCGCTTAAATAAACCGTCGGATAAAAAACTTGAAATAAAATATATTCAGGTGTTGGTTTTTTAGGTGAGTATTTCGCCTCAAAATGTAAAACTTCATTTCTTGTTTCCACAGTCCAATCAAGTTCAAATTGAACATTCTTCAACTTAATAGGAACGGAATGATACTGAACTTTTGCATTCAAGTATAGTTTGCCAGCGCTTCCAAGAAATACTTCTTTCTTACTCTCATTTATTAAAAGTTGATGAAATACCCGAGAATTAAATCCTTGAGCTAAATATTCTCTCTCCGTTTTAGAATTTCCCAAAGAACATGATTTTGGAATGCATGTTTCTTCGAGTAATATTAGTTTTGTATTTGGACTTTGGTAAGTATTCTTGACACTCATATTCCCCCGAATAAGAACACATTCACCTTTTCCTGTGCGAAAAGGCCAAATATTTTGAGTTGTTCCTAATTTTCGTTGTCGTTCCTGTTCAGAGTATATTGGGATGTAATTCTTTGGTTGTAAATTTAATTCCTTAAACACTTCATGTTTAATTAATGGACTAACTCTTTCCCAAGATATTAAATCGATTTCAGCAGTTTCAAGGACTTTCTTCCAAGGAAAATCTGTTAATTTTTTCACCATCCATCAGGTCAAGCTTTAGGCACCTTCTAAATCTCATTCTACTTCAATTTCATGATCTAAGATTTTTATATTGTTGTACGATAACCATTCTTCCCAAATTTTCTTTCTCCCCATTAAAGTCCCTAATTTTTTTCCTTTAAAAACAATTTTGGCGTCTAGAAGACCGAATTCCTCCTCTTTTTTTGTGAGTTCATGAAATTTAGCGTATAATGGGTAGTCCTTATCAATAAATAACTCCTTCCTGTGAAGAATATACCCTCGTCCTCGTGTTATCCGTATAATTGGAGGAGACTTTGATAGATTAACGCTTATGCTGTGTTTTAACTCTGGATGGGCATCAATATCAAACTTTGGATACTCCAAAAATGAAACTCTCTTTTCCCTCTTGTTAACTTTTAAAATATTCCAGCTCTTTTCTTGTTCAGGTGATAATTCAAGTTTGGCCAATTCATATAATATAAATAATTCTTTTTGAATTTTGTTTACATATTTTCGATGGACATAATAATCACTTGCTATTCTCTTACCAACCAATCTGCTTTTTTCCTAGGGGCTTTGGTTAATTCGTAGAAATGGTTCTTTTAACGTTTTATTTGAAAAATTCCATCAATTTCTTTTATCAGCGATTTCTTCTTTAAAAAATTTATAAAGTATTTTCTCCGGCTTACAGGATAACTGATATTAAGTTCATCGCCAATATCCTCGAAAGTAGCCTTTTCTTTATTATTTATTATTTCTAATATTTTTAGATAATCTTTTAAATATTGAGTTCTGATTAATTTTTTTCTCGCACGTTCTAAATATGCATCGAACCATTTCTCTTCATCATCGTATTCGATCGGAAGATCTGGAACTTCTACTGCTACTTCTTCATCAGACTCTGTAGTTAATGCAATACCAACTTCTTCACAAAAGAGTTTTAGACCATAAATTGATTGGTTCTTCAAGCTAGGAAAGATAAATCTCTCAATTGAGGTTAAACTTTCCCCTTTTTTTAGAAGACCCTCTTTTATAATATTTAGATATTTTTTCTTTATGGATTGTTCTTCCACTTCTATTTCTTCAATATAATTCTTGAAATACTTTGAAAATGAGTTTTTATACCTTAAATTTAGTGCAATATGCATTGAATTATGCCTTAAATAGTTACTATTAAACTCAATATCTTTATCAGGCCAAGTATTTTGAAAAGCATATCCAGGATGAAAAACAAAAATTGTTTCGGTATTTCCATTGGTTTTTAACATTGAAACAATATTTATAATGAAATTTTGCTCTAATTCTGCTAAAAAATTATGTTTAAAGACTTTTTCAACATTATTCTTATCTAGAGGCTTATAATCAGAGCTATTAATTCGATCAGTAAAATAAAGTATATTAGGGTCTCTATCTTTCTTTTTCGTGCTTATAACTTCCTCCATTAATTTAATTTCTTTTGTCAATAGTGAAGTATTGATTTTTTTATAGTGAGCAATAATAGCAGCTCTTAAATTAGGAATGGTAACATTAATCGGTCTGGTCTTATTTTCTTTAGACTGTTTTATTGCCTCTGAGATTATGAAACCTAATTCTCTAATCGTTCCTCCTGTACTTTCACGAAGATACTTATAAATTTTGTTTTGAATTTCTTTCTTTTCAAAGTCAGCAATGATTCGATTCCAATCATTTGAAGCCTTATTAAAGATGGCATCAATATGTTTGTTTAAATCCAATTCGTATTGTCGTTTTATCGAGGTTCCTTTTATTCCAATTTTTCTTCCAAAATATTTGTTTTCATCAAATAAATCCAGAGCAGCAAAAGAATTAAAGTATTTACGATGAACTCTAACATCTTTTGGAGCACCTCGTTGAAGGTACTCAAAATCAGCCTCTTGATATAAAACTAGCTTGAAAACCATCAAACTGCTGTAATTCAAAATGGCCCTAGATATGAAATCTAAAAAATAATTTCGAACACTTTCTTTAAAATGCCCTTTAGCTATAAAGAATTCAGAAACTTCATCTATATAGAAAATAAAACCATGTACTTGCCATTGTCTTTTGAGTTCAACAAGAAAGGTCAGGATACTATCAAAATTCATTGGTTGTTCTTTCTGAATGTTGTTATAGAGCTGTTGAGAATATTTCTCAAGAAATAAATCATACTTATTCCTAGCCAAATCTTCACTGAAATCTTCAGTTTCAAACTCTGGTCCTTTGAATTTGATACAACTTAATTCATCTTCATCTAAACTTACTAAATTCTTTTTATTAAAATGATGAAGGATTTTTTGGAACAACAATAATGATTTTACAATCTGAGATTTTAAACCTGCATAAAAATATGAGATATTCAGAAGATTCTCCTCTAAATCCTCTTTAAACAACAAATTACAGTCTATAAAAATGGGGACATTTCTTTTTCTTCCTTTAAATTGGTAAATTTGTTGAAAAAACGCTTTTGTGAGATATGTGGACTTTCCAGTTCCCCTTCTTCCCCATAACAACATATTACTGAAACCATTAAGATTTTTCAAAGCATCCCCGTAGAAATTCACAAATTTCTTTTCTAATTCTTCATATTCAGAAATTATCTCTTCAATTGATTCAGCATCAGTAGGATCTTTAACAAATAAGGACCCCCAACCTCTTAAATTCTTGAAGTAATTTTCAACTCGCTCTAAAATCTCACTATTTAGGTCTCCAATCTTTATTGTCATTAAAAACATCCCCAGTCAAATATAACTTTTTTTGCTTGTTTATAATTTAAAAAATTTGCTTAGCTCAAAAGGAATTATTAATCAATATTCATAAATATGTACAAGAAATGATAGATTCACTATAATTAAATACTCTTTTTGGTGATTTTGATGAGTCAAGACATTTTTTGGATAAGTACTTCAGTTATTAATTTAGGGACTATTCCCCCTCTTATTGGGGTTCTTTATGAGATTTGGAAATCACGTCGGGAAAGGAAGCAACAGAATCAGCTAAAGATACTTGAAATTTTGATAAATGAATATAAAACTCAGTACAAATCTTTTGAAGGCGAGGTAGTATATAATGAAATCTTAAAAGAATTTCTAAATCTTTACTTCAATATTATGGACAAACCTTTACTTTCTAAAAAAGAAAAGAAATTTAGAAACGCCTTAAGCTTGATTTTCACAGAATTATTAAATCTAGGAGAAAATCTTAATAAATTTGAACAGGCTATTACTCCTTATATTAGGACATTAAGCAATCTTGATTAAATATTGGAACAATCAAGGCTGATAAAATTGAATAGATAGGAAATCTTATATCAGATCAATATATATTTCGCGGGAAATCCTAAAAATCATGAATCATTTCAATTAATTTTTCTCACTAAAAAAGGTATATTTCAGGAGATTAGAAGTTCAATATGTCTTTCTATTTGTCTTTGGAAATAAAGGAATCTTGAGATAACAATCCTCTATAAATCATGCTCTAGGTTTTCATTGACTTTATAAGACTCTTCTCTGTTTTATTTCTGGTATTGTTGAATAATTATATCTTAGTAATTGTGTGATATTATGAGTGAACATTTAAATCTACTCAATTCTTCATAGTATACTTTATTTACATATTGATATTGGTACAAACCTTTTAATGATTTTACAAACCATTTTTGACTTATTTAGAACTATTTTTCTATTTAGATAATAATTTGGCAATAATCCTCTAAAAAATATTTATAATTCACCTTTAGAAAGTTTAAAAAATCTTCAATTGTTGTTGAAAGATGATTGATAATGAAAAACTCCAGGTTACAGAAAGTACAGAGTCAGGTTGTTCGATATCGATTTTATATCATATCTCTAATCACTGCTATGATAGGTTTAACCTTACTCTTGTTAAATCTTAATGAGAACTTATGGATTGATTTTCCGTATTTGCGGGCCATTGTGGGAGAATTCGCAAGTTTTTTACTTGTTACGGTTTCAATCGCATTAATTTGGGAAATATTAGGAAAGCAGAGCTTTTTAGAAGAGATTCTAGTCAAAACAAATTTGTCAAATGATTTAATTCTGTCTGGATTAATTAGAACTCCTCCCTCATTCAGAAAAGATATTGTTTGGGAAGATTACTTCAAAAGCATTAAGGAATTTGATATATATATATGCCGAGGTTCTTCTTGGCGTTCAACGAATTACAATGATCTAGAAGAACTTGCAAGAGATAAGAAATTGAACGTGAGAATAATTTTACCAGATTTTGAAAGTAATTCGACCGTAGAAGAATTATCAAAGAGATTTGACGAAGAGAAGGAAGAAATAATTAATTCAATAAAAAAAGCTCAGGATGATTTCAAGAAATTATTTCCGCAATCTGAACAGTTTCCTGCTAAAATGGAAATGAAATTCCTTCCTGAGGCGCCAGTGTATTCAATGTACCGTTTAGATAATACAATAATAGTTGCATTATTCAGTCATATTAAAGCATACAGTGTCAACGTTCCAACATTCATCTGTGAAAAAGGGGGATTTCTCTATGATTATTTCTTTGAACAGTTTAATAATATGTTTGAGAAGTTTGCAAATACAAAATAATTGTATTGAAAAATTTAACATAAGAAATAAAGTTTCAAAAAACATTAGTGAAACGTACTTGGAGACAATGTATCTTTAAACAAGTTTTCATGACACTTCAAATGATTATGAAGCGGTCAAATGCAGTAGAATAGCCTAATCCTTTCTCTTTGTTGGAGCCAGCCAACAATGAATACTGCTTTTTTCTAGTGATCCAGATGATTCTGACTTCAATGAACTTATATAAAACAACACTTCCTAGTTGTCTGAACTATATAATTCAATAATGAGGGCCAAACAATATGAGTGATCTAGTAACAGATGTATTGTTAATAGCTTTAGGAGCTTTCTTAGGTTATTTATTTCCTAAATTCGTTGCTTGGAAGGATGAACAGAGAATAGAACTCTTAGAAAATTACATTGATCTAATAAAACATTGTTATGGTGAATTACGGTTTATTGGTTTAAGTATTGGGAAGATTATTCATCAACAAGAAGTTAATCCTATAAAAAAAGATTATGTTCTAATTAACTTGGAAGAAGCTTGGGTTTCTAACCTAAAAAAGGTCTATAGCCAGTTTCGTCACGAATTGTCCTACTATCATAATACAGATTTTATGAATTCTTATGAAAGAATCATTAAAAACATCAATTATAATGTGGAAGCAAAAACATACATCATTAGACGAAACCCATTGTTAGAGTTACCGTATGATGAAGAAACATGGTGGATTTCAACAGTTTATATCCCTGATCTGAAGTTTTTAATAAAAGAAACTGAAGATATGCATACTCAACTAACCACCACAATAATTCGATTGAGGAATAGGAAATCAAGCATTGTAAGAACCTTTTTATTCTATTTACCATTCAGAAAAATGCCTAAAGTCGTAAAAATTTATGAATGAACTTTATGGAGAGTGATTTCTAGGTATATTTTTCATACAATTATCGAATTAAAAAGGTCGTAAATGGCTGGATTGGCAGAATTTGGTTACAAAAAAATGTTGTAACGAGTATGTTCCATTTTTCTTTTTCTACTAGTACATGTTGTTTGAAAAAAAAGAAGATGATAGCTATTACTTATCCTCTGTTTTCCAGTCAAATGTTACTTTAAATGCTTGATCGAGTGGTATTAATTCAAAATCAGTAAATGTTGTTCGAAATTTGGAATCATCAATAACCCAGTCTTATTTCATTTGATAAAGTACCTTAAAGAATTCCTTTACCTCTTTGTTGAATAGTTCGACTATTTTTAAGAAGAGCTCAGGATTGGTTTTCACTTTTTTCGATATGTTTACACCAGCGAATTAATTGAGTATTCTCAGCAGAGTCATTAAGAATTTTCGATTATTGTTTTAGCCATATAAAGGTACAAGATTTTTTAAGTCATTTGTAAAAAATGATCCGAAAGGAATTATTGGAATAAACATCAGACGAGATTCAATTTACTTTTGGGTTATCTCTTAAAGCGATTTTTCATTTCCATCAATAATTTCATCAAGTATCTGTAAACATTCACAATAGGATTCAAGATTTATTCCAGAAATGGATATTTGGATTTCTTTTAATGGTACATCTTCAGGAGTACGATGAGCAACATAAAAATCTCTTATTGGAAAAGGAATTTTTCTAAGTTCTTTCATATGATGACTCATTTTTTCAACGTCTTCAATTATTTTCGGTGAAATAATTCCTGAAAGGCTAGGTTCGACTTTATTATCTGAAAAATCTGCAATTGGGTAAGATTTTTCTTTCAAAACTTTAAAAAATTTAACCATGTCTTTATTGTAAATATTTAAAAAATTATCAGCCTCAAATTTCGATTTTGCTTTTATATCATAGTATAAAGTATAATCATTTTCCGTAATATTCTTGATTGTCGTAAGAATTTTGCCAAACTCTTTCATTATTTCGATAAGACGCAGCTCAACCCTCTGTGATTCATCTAATAGGATTTCAACTTGTTTTTCTTTTTCAAGGGTGTAATAAGTATCAATAGGTGTAATTAATATACCAACACCTTTCATAGTAACTGTTATTTCTGAAATATATAGCTGATCCTGGCAATTATCGGGTATGGAGCACTTAATAACAATATATTGATTCTGATATATGTCCTCCTGTTGCTCTTTATTAACTAAATCTATCGGATTCATTCCAATCTCAGTCAAAAGTTGAATGATTTCATCAGATCTTTGAAATAGTACAAATCCAGATGGAAGCGTTTTTTCTTTTAAAATTCCGAAACAAAAAATTGATAAATTTTCAACTATTCTCATAATGATTATCGCTCTAAAAATCTTTTTTTTAATTGCAATGCAGAATTGGCATTATCTCCCGACTGATTTTCTATAAAAAATTCATTTACATTCTTAACAATATAACCTGAAGGAGTGGAAAAATACCAAGTTTTTGGGTCTGGAATTTTCGATAAATGATGGAAATGAATCTTTGCTGTTTGATGATCTTCCCAAAAGCGTGTTTCTAATGTTCTGTGGGATCTTATTATCATTCGATTCCTAGGATAAAGTTCATCCTGCCTTTTCTGAGGAATTTTTCTTAGAATTGTATTTATATAAACCTTGTATGGTTTTGTTAGATTCTCGCTACAATGCCATCGTGTTTTCATAGAAATTAATTCTGATGCCCCTGGTCGGATGAATATTGGTTCAATTATTGATTTCAGTATCGTGAAATCTTTTTTAGTTAGATAGGCAAGATATAATATTGGATCATCTAAATATTCTTGATTGCGCTTTAGCGCTTTAATATTAATCAAAGATAAAGCTTGTTTAATTGTCTCTTCATCTATTTCAAGATTTGCATAATCTACAATGTGAGCTAATGCGCTTAAATACCAATCATATTTGTCTTTAGGATGGATAGTAAACCGTTCCACGATACGAGACTGAAAAAACGAAATATTGGTACTCTTAGAAAATTTCTCCATTAGAATTTTTCCTGACTTGGAATATTCTCTATTGGAATAATAATATAAAATTGTTCGATGAATTTTGTCAATTAAATTTTCGTGAATTAGGTTGGCTTGATTTTCCTCTACTTCATAATTCAGAAATACGATTTTGTTATAATCCTTTATTTCAGAAATAAAGTTAATATTATTATTTGGAGGATGAATAATGGTAGATTCAATGTTGTATTTATTGTTATAATATTTTCGTTCAATTAAAGATGAAATTAGTCCCCTAAAGCTTTTTTCTGCAACAATTAAAACCTTCCTTCCTTCCATATTATCTCCATCTTGCTCCTGATTTATTGTGGACATTTTCTTAACATTTTCTTAATAGTACTATTTTAGTGTATCTATCTTAAATTACACTTTTTAATCCTACTCAATCGGTAATTCATTATAACAAACTTTCAATTTCAGTATTCTTTAGAGCTTTATTGGTATAAAAATATTCAATGATCTCTTTTTTTCTTCCATGAGAAGAAAAACTCATAATTATATGTGTATCTACAAGTTCAGCAAATTCAATTAAATCGGTTCTTCTAGCTTGTTTACATGTTCCAATTGTTATTTCTTCTCGATATCTATTTATAATATTCTGAATATATTTCTTAATGTTTTCTTCTCTTTCAAAGAATTCTTCAATTCTTATCACAATTAATACATGTTTTTCGTCATCAGAAACAAGAATTTCTGGAGGTTTCATAATCTTATGGGCCTCCCAAATTATTTTGCTTTCGCAGTCCATTTCAGTTTTCATCATTTCATATATTAAGCCTGGAGTTCTCTGTTGACTAAGATCTAAATTATCACAGATCCGTAGGATACAAGATAATTTTCGAAATAGATTCCCTTCATTCTTACATAATTCAAGGAGTTTATCTTCCATATCCAAATATTTCGTTGATAACTTATGGTATTTACACAATTCTGCGATTAACGAAATAAAATTCATTTCTCTTTCCGTTAAACCAGAAATATCTTCTTCAGACCATGATACATCAAAATCTAAGTTATTTAAGCCATATATTCTAAGTTGTTCATTTACACTCTTGATTGTATTAGTGGTTAAACCCCCAGAAATGTATGTTTTTTTTCCTAGCAATAATTCACATGAATGGAAATTATGAAAAGTTCTACAGTGTAAATTGCCAATATCATGAAATAAGATTGCAAACTTTAAAGCTTGATATTCAAAATCAGTAAGGTGACCAGGAGTGGAGATCTGTCTGATAAAATTACTTAGGACATCTAAAATTTCTTGCATTCTTTTAACATGTTCTATGCCATGATCAGTATAATCTGGAATTTTTCTTGGAATAAAATTGAGGCTTTCACCTATTTTTTCTTTTAATTCATTGTAAATCAGATCTTTTGAAGTCTTAAATAATCTTCCTTTCATTCCCTTATAGTCAAATTCTCGTACAATTATCCCCATGAATATTCCCACGAAAATCCAATTACAAGTAAATGAATGATTTTTTTAAGTTTTACTTATAATTTTATAAGTTTTTAATAAATTTTCTTTAAAGACATTATAATGTATCAATGAAGTTATTGATGGATAAAACATCCTAATGCTATTAAAAACAGTTTTGAATAGTTGTAGAAGTTAATTATTAAATTATAGATGCTAATGTAATCTCTAAAAAGCCAAAAAGACAGAATGAAAGAATTAATACTTTGTCTAGACAATTTTTAGATTGGTCGATAAAGGCTGGATTGATAAGATTGAAATTTATATGGCTCTCAAAGTTATTCGCTTTTCCTTAGTTATTTCAAAAATAAATTTTTATCTATTTCTTGATTAGAATAGACGAATTTTTCAACAAACTTTAGTAATAATGGATTTGTGAGTTCAATATTTTGTTCCTCAGATGATCTTAAGATGAGTCCCCTTCCGCTAACTTTTGGTTTTTTTTACCCATTTATTTACAGTTTTAATTGTACAAAAATGTATACAAACTCGAGGAGTAATTGGAAACACAAGAATTTTTGTGATTGGAATTTCACCACCTGTTAGAAGATCCATATTAAACCCTGGAGTGTTCAAGGGAAAGAAAGAAATTAATCCGATGTCATTTTGAACATATGGAGTACTAGTGGCATTTATTGTGATAATAGGAATTGAAATGTCGAATATACTTCCAGCAATTCCATCTATAGGCAGTAATACCACCCAATTTTATAATTAGTTTTTCTATTAATTCTTATTGGATTAATAAGTCCTTTCTCTTTATCCACAACTCATCTTTCTAGTAATAAAAGAGCTGTTAATGGCTTAGGCTTGATTTAAGTTCATTATTTCAGAATGTATCTTCTCTACAGACAGCGCGAGAGCTAAATTTGTGTTTTCATCAGGATGATTCGGGTGAGGTATATGCCCTTGAATCATTCCAATCAATTGTGGCATACTTCTCGATTGTCCATGTCGTGAAAATATTTTAGAATGAATGAATAGAGGACTTCCACTACTTCCACCAGTCGAATAACCATCAATTATGAACCTATTTTTATTATCGTACATTCTAGCAATAATTCCCATTCTAATAAACGGAGTTATATCATTATCTTCAATAAAACCTAGTGGATAACCGAGAAAGAAAACATCTTCTCCTGGAAATAATCTTTCTCGACTGAAAATCATATCCGACTGAATTAATTTAATATCATGAGCTTCAAGGTCGAAACCAACATTAATAATCGCAAAATCATCTTGAAAAATATGCCACTCTACTCCCAGTTTTTCTTTTAAAGCTTCAAATGAGATCCGATTTATTTTTCTATCTTTTCCCATAAAAAAATAACTCATATCGTCTTTAACAACATGAGCAGCAGTGACAAGCCAGAAACGGGAATACCCCTCTTTTTTTACTTGTACTAAGAATCCAGTACCTAAAGGACAAATTCTCCTATTGTGGTTAATGTTTCCTAAAAGTACAATTGTTTTTAAATATTCTGGAGGAACATAAGGCATTATTCTCACAATTTCAGATTAGCTAGATCTAGATATATTTCCAGAGTCATCTGGGTTTTCATTTTCCTTTTTTTGAGATTTAATCCATATCTAGTCCTTAATTATTCCTATTATATTCATCCGTGATGTCCATTTAAGTGCAATAGAGGAAGAAAATTACATTTTCTACTTAGGAAATTGATGAAAACCTTTCTTAGTTGTTATGTTTCCTTAAATTTAAGACCGTAAAAGGCAGGATTAGCATCTCTGGTCTTGCCTGAACATACTTATTTCTATTTATATCAAGTTTTCATGATAGAGCCTTGAGATGTCTTCAAGACTCAATATTCTGTGTTCTGTATATGTCATTCTTGACTTGAAAAGACAGGGATTAATATCCTCAGACACAATAAGAAATTCACCTTGTTTCGCCTTCATTACTTTTTCTAATTTTTCTTTTCTATCATCAAAATCTTTAAATTTTGGTCCTACAAGGTCAGATATTTTTTCTTTACTCTGTTTTGTTGGTATTCTCCCTATAAGTAATGTTAAAACATTATCTAAAGCTTTATAATCGATACTAGCTGGTGATTGAGTTGCTAACATACAACTAACACCATACTTTCGAGCTTGTCGTAGTAACAAATCTATCATCTTTTTTGATGCAGGATTATGTGGATGTGGGGGTAGAAAATCAGCAACTTCGTCTATATAAAATAATAATCTAGGATCTTGATCCTTTGGAGGATTTTTTAGCATCCAAGTATATATTGATCTAATAATCCAAGAAAGTACAATTTGTCTCTTCTTAACATCTGCACCAATCGCTCCTAGGTGGATTACATATAATTTTGGTTTGCCACTAGTGATATCATTAAGATTTAACGATTCACCGCCACGGAAGAGAGTCCCATCTGTTCCAACTGCGTAGGACAGGAGTAACGAACATATTTGTCTTCTTTTTCTTGAAGATAATAGTAAATCGACCGAAATTCTTTCTCCTCCATCAACAGGTGTAACAGTCTCGATGCTTTCAACATAGTTTGCAATCTTTGTAAAACTTGGTCTTTCTCCCATATTCCAAATTTCATTTATTACAACCTCAAGAAATGATTTTTCTTCTTTGTTCTTCGCTGGATCTAAATTCAAAATAGAAAGAAGATTCAAACTAATATTATCAAGTAATGCCAGTTTAAATTCTCGAAACTCATTTTTATCTAATCCCTTCTCTTTTGGAGGATCAGCAAAAGGATCCAAAATAAGATTTACTCCCTTATTAGAACCAGGGGTAAAAATGAATTTTTCTATATTAGAAAGTAATTTTTGCCCTTCTATGGTATTTGATAAAGTAAGAGACGCTAAATCCCCTTGTGGATCTATAAGAAGTGCCGAAATCCCCGATCCGAGAATTTCCTCAATGATCACTTTAGCAAGAACTGTTTTTCCTGATCCAGAGGAACCTAAAATTGCTATGTGGCGTGTAAACTTATTTTTGTTAATTTTAATTTCGTTGTTATTTTTCAAAGATTTTCCGATTTTAATCTCATGAGCCTCATGTATGGAGGGAGTCTTTACTAAATCTTTAATCTTATCAAATATACTTGCTTTTATCTCGTCTGGGGGGTTTATACCATCAAATTCTTTATAGCAGTCTTGTTTTACCAGACATTTATCACAGAGTTCTTCATCTGAAATTCGTTGTGGGTAGTCTTCTAGCCATTGAGCCATTTCGAGAAGTAAAGTGAGTAATTTTGGCTTTAGATCTTCCGAAGGTGGAAGTTCAACATCTCTGATTCCATCTTCAAAAAAATAAAGAATTCTGATCTCACTTTTCTCTTTAAGTTCCCTCTCAATCCCCATTGAATAACAAACTAGCTGAATACAATCTTGATTAATATTCTCTGGTGATCCAGTCTTATAATCAAAAATTATGATTTGATTTGTTTCAGGG
This sequence comes from Promethearchaeota archaeon, assembly GCA_048938105.1. Classification (GTDB taxonomy): domain Archaea; phylum Asgardarchaeota; class Heimdallarchaeia; order Hodarchaeales; family Hodarchaeaceae; genus Hodarchaeum. Next base: position 65,761 of record JBHLMN010000012.1, on the reverse strand, counting down.
TCTCTTAAGAGAAAATCAACTCTTCCAGTCAGTATAAATTGTTGGTCTTGAATTGTTAAAGGGAGTTTGAAAGATTTTTCTGCTCCTAATATGATTTTACCTGGGATTTCCTCTAGTGGATATCTAATTAATGCTTTTTTTAAGATTAAAGCGAATTTTTCTGAAGAACCATCAAGTAAAATCCAAGCTTTTTCAATTGTGTTTATATCACGAATTTTTGAGAGTTTTTTATCTATCCTTTCTGAAAATAATTCAGAAAGTAATTCTCTGCATATCTCCCTAATCTCATTGGTATTCATGTTTTTCGAAAACAAAGAAATGATCTTTGATCTACTTGAAATCATTTTAATAAAACTGTTTAAAGTATCATGAACAAGATTTCCAACACCTAATCCGATAGGATAGGCAGCTCTTTTTTTAAATTTCTTGGCCAATACAAAGAGTCTAGGACATTTTATTGCATTTCTCACATCTGTTGCTGAAAAACGATATTCATATTTTGATGACATTATGTATCTCCCCCTTTCTCAGGATAATTTTCTTTCTGATTTTAATTGAATCAACAATTCTTTATTTGGTCCTTCTCTGATAATAATCCTTTTCTGCTTTTCTAGGTCCTTTAAATTGGAAATAATATTTGAATTAGAAATATCCTTGAACCTTTTTTTTATTGAATCAAAACCTAAGAATCTTCTTTTGCAAATGAAATTCCATAATTCATCTTTATATTGGATAGAAGTGACTTCTTGCTCTTTATCAGTTTCTTCAGGTGAATCTTCTTCAATTTGAATTTGGAATAATGATGTAATAAAATCAAACAAGTCCTCAAAGATTGTCATTGTTTGAATGTATGAATGTATAAGGATTTTACAGGTATCTTCATAATCGAGAATCTTATCTCTATAAGAGAGTTCTTTAGCTCCAGCAGAATCTAAAAGGCGTTTTAAAGCGTAAAGCTTTAAATTAACTTTATTATCTATCTCAAAGTATCCCCCTTGAGATTTGATAATTTCTACAAGGTCTATTGTCCTTTTAGCAGTTCGAGAAATTAATAGATCTTTTTCGCGAATAAAAATATTGTTATCATAATGGCCATCCTTATTGTAAGTAATTAATCGATTCAAAGTATGATAGAGTTTAACCATATTACTCGCATTACTACATTCAATACCAATTTTTTTATCCAAGTTAGAATGTCTAAAGCGTAATAATAAGTTTATTCCTTTTTTTCCTCGCTCAAAAACTAAATTTCTTTCAACATCAGTAATATTTACACCTTTATAACTGATTTTATAATCTTTCATACCCCTAAAAAGCTGATAAATTGCAGAAATTATTATATCCTCCCTTTTATCCAAAGATGAATTCATATATTCAACATGATATTTTTCTTCGATGCTTACAAGTGATTTCAAGATGAATTCAGTTTCATCTTTGGCAATGTCTTCTTCTAAATCTCCTTCAGGCGGAGTGATTTCAACTCCATTAGTTTGGATTTCTTTGAAAAAAATACCTGCATTTCGGATAAATTTCCTTGGATTCCAAGCACTTTTTTTTGAAAGATCCTCAATCTTTTCTTCAGTAAACGGATAACGTGGATTAGAAGGTGAAATAGTAGCCCTCTTCCATACTAAATCCATTCTCTTTTCAATTATTAAACCACTTTCTTCAACTGTCAATTTTTCAAGAATTGAAGTATTTTCAATACGATCAATAACAGATTGATCAAGATTATCTCTAACGAAAGAATTCCATACCCCAGTTTGAACCATAATTATGGAAAGATGATTCTTACATGTATTATAGATATTCACAATCATTTGAAAGAATTTTTGTAATCCAACTATACCAAAACTCTTCTCAATTGATTCAATCTGATCAAAAGCAAATACTACAATCTTATCAGTTAAATCAAGAAGTGATTTCATTACATTAAAAGCTATATTCTCCTCTTCTATTGAAATTGTTGCTCCAATAAGTTTCATCTCCTCTTCAGATAGGCTTTCGCACTGTAACCATTTGATTGCATAAAGGAATTTTCTTGGATTAATAGCTTCAAATAGAATCTGAACAAGTTGAACTTCAATACCAGGATAATCTTTACTAATTTTAAATATCATTGTGTCTTTTATATCGTTAAGATCATCTTCTGATAGTTTGAGTTTAAATATCTTAGTAGGAGATTTACGAAGTTCATTGAGAAGTTTTTTAAACTTTTTCTTATTTTTTAAGGCTTTTTCCATTTGTTGAAATAGAAGATTAGCAACTAGTTCCTCTAGAAAAGTAAAATCTGAATCTGGTATCTTTTTTCTCAAATTTGATGAAAATTCTCGCAAGATGTGCATATAAAATTTGTCAAGATTAGGTACAGGTTCGATCTCGACAAAATAGAAGTTCTCTTCTATAGCTTTTTTCCTCAATCGTGCCAAAATGTGAGTTTTTCCTAAACCTACTTCTCCCAAAATCAAATGAATAAATGAACTATATTCCTTATGAGAGATCTCCTTAATTTCATTAATAATTTCACTGAAACATTTAGAGTTATAGGATTCTACATCAAATATATCATCTTCCCATGCTGATTTAACATTGGTTTTTCTAAAAGGATTACTTGCTGAATAAATTGCTTTCTGAACTTCTTCAATCATCAATTTTCCCCTCCTTTTAGCTACGGTATTTTAGGAAATATATTAATCCTCTTCCTGGAATTTCAATTCCAAATTCTGGTTCCTTAATTGAACTGGCATCATAAGCAATTTGTAGATCAATAATTCGTTCTTCTTCCATCATTAAAAGGAACCTATTGATATCATCTAATGTCAAATTAGGTTTTTTTTGATTAATTTTCTTTTTAATTAGATCTAATGGCAGTAATCCATGAAATCGGGATTCTTCTGCATTTACTTCATGATAGATTTCTCTCAATAATATTTGAAACTCATCTAATGAAATGCTTAATTCTCTTTCAAGTGTATGAATATCATTAGGGATACGTTTTGTTAATCTATCCATGAAACCCCCATAACCCAAGAACTGATTTCCAATATCTTCCATCGATTTTCCTAGAATTTGTATTATTAAATCTCTATTTTTAGGATCATACAGTTCTTTTCTACCCTGTTGAGTAATTTCTGGAGGTTTCCTAGGTTCTAGTTTTGTTAATTCATTTAAAGAATTTCTAATGTTTTCTAGTTTTAGGTCTCTTTCAGACAATGGTCTTGATAGAAACCCTGCTCTTGATATTAACATTTGAAAAGTAGGAAATGATTTTTCTTCTGCTTCAAGTGCAATTAATATCGCTAGTTTCTCAATTTCTTTTTGATTGATCTTCTTACTCAATGAGAATCCCTCTACTGTTATGCTTGGTCTAAAAAATATAGAATATAAAGAAATACGTGGTTAATTAAAATTCTACATTGATTTTTATCTCTTCACTTTCAATAATTTTTACACTTCGCGAGGAGTAATTTCTCATTCAATTATAATAATTCTTCTACTAGAAGATATCGTTCTTTGTTAGATTTTAATATATAATTGAGATACAAATCAAATGTAATAAGAAACTGCTATTCATTTATAAATTAATTAAGCCTCAGAAATTATTAGATACTTGAAGGGGAAGAAACTGGAATCCAAAGAGGAATTGCGAGAATTCATTTCCAATTTAGAAGATGAATTGTTATGGATCTCGTTTGCATTAATAAAAAAAGAACTTAAAACCAGAGCTCTAGTACGGACAAAAACATTGTTGGGGAGAAAGGAGAGAAAGTAGCAATAAAATTTTACAATGATACTCCAAATCTACCAAAATTAGTAGCTACTCCCGAAGGGACACGGAATGTCGACGCATTGAGCAGGAATGGAGAGCGGTATTCAATAAAAACCATTACTCATCCTACGACGAAGAAAACTGGCGTTTTTCATACCCTTAATCCGCCAGATTCAAATATTGAAGATGATAGATTATTTGAATATGTGATTATTACGAAATTAGATGATGAGCTTGAACTAGTTCAGATTTTAGAACTTGATTGGACTCTTTTTCAAAAGCATAGGCGGTGGGATAAGCGGATGTTAGCTTGGTTTCTAAGTATAACTAAAGTATGGGAGGAGGATGCAAGAATCATTTATCAAAAAACTGATTATCCCTAAATTAGGTCGTAAAAGGCTGGATTGATAAAATTAAAAGGGTGAGGAATTCAACGATAAATTTTTTGTTCATAATCTTTCGAGAATGCTTTTAACATTCAGAATCAACTCTAGAGGAAAAGATTCCCCTTCCTCGTGCATTAGTATATTTCTTGCTTTACGAAATGCGTGAAGAACATCTTTTTCGTTCTTATTAATGTACTCTTGATCAAAAGCCTGATTAATATTGTCTTTAAAATCATTATTAGATTCGTTTCCTACTAATGTTCGAATTACAGATTCTATTTCTTTATGTAACCTTCCAACAATGAAATAGAGTTGTTCATTATCGGGTTCTTTCCCTTTTTCTAGGTTTACAATAATATCTTCGAATGAGGGTTTTGGATAATTATCTAAAATAGAATTAATTTCTGTTGGCATGTTTTGCCCAAGTATGAAGACCTGAGATACTTTATCATAACTTCCTAAATCGGGGAACCTCTCCAATAATCTGATTATGGTTTCTTCAACAATTTTTTTATCAATGTCAGTCAACTCGCTAATACGTGTCAAGAGTGTTTGGATTCCTGGTGTTAGAAGTTTTAATTGTTGAAGAATTGTTTGTTCAATAGCTTTCCGCTTTTGTTTTAGCTGATGGAGCTGTTCTAGTTCATGATATTCGTTTTGGATTTTATTTTTTAAGTGACTAATTTTATTCAAGAGCTCATTCTTCAATTCATTCACAGAATTTGCATAGTTTCTATTATAATCATTGATCTGTTCCCAAAGTCCCTTAACATTTGAATCCAATGTATTAATATCTTCATAGATAATTGAAAGGGATTGTAAATCTAAGTTTGGTTTAGTATATTGATTAACAATTTCTTCAAATATATCACTATATTTATCAAACTCACGTTTAAATACTTGCTTAAAAACAACACTCGGATTAAACACATTTTCTAAATCTTTTAATTCATGATAAAGCTTTCTAAATATTTTTTGATACTCTGAAGGCAAGTGATTCACTTGAACAATATTTGTATAGTGATTGATATCTCCGCGAATTTCATTCCAATTATATTGAGTAGCATCTTGCCAAGAAAACTCAGTTTCTACCTTTTGAAGAAGTAGGGTCATATTGTCTCTGAAATGAGGTAATTCTATGAGGAAATCATTTAATACTTCATAAACTAATGGTCTTTTGAGTCCACCCTTATAACTATAATCTGTAAAGGAATCAATCAATTGGTGTGAGAGCTGCTTTAACTGAGTGAATCGTTCAACTGTAATTTCAAGAACAACCAAATTATTAAATCGGCGATTAGTATAGCTTAAAGCTTCAAATTCAAAAGGAAATGAGAGAGGAAGATTGACCCACCCTCCCATGAGAGATTTTTCTGTATAGCAGGATATACCAACTCGTTGATATGGATTATTTTGTTGAAAAACATTAGTCCAATTTTGATTTGTTAGTAGTTGAACAACATTCCCATTTATTCTGAATCTCATCCATGAGTCCCTTCTAAACATTTAACAATATTTTTTTTGCATAATATTTTTCGTTTAAATCTTATAAAAATATCTTATTCTTTACACATTGTGAAATTGGTTCAAACTTATACTTTGTATTATTTAAACAAAGTGTATTGGTTATTCCGAAATGAATATAATATTTTTTGGTAGATCGGGATGATTATTCACCTTCTCAAATTCCTTCCACGATTTAATGATCCCATAATAATTATTTTTTAGTTTATAAACTGTTATAGGAAATTTCTTAATCTTTTTCTTTTTCAACTCTGCTTTACTTGATGTATTTCTCCAATATTCATTTGCATCAATCTTCACAGCATTTTTAGGTAAAATTGGAGGATTAATAATCTTTTTTACTTTTATTACTTTGGGTAATAATCCTGGTACTTTTTCAGGGATTCTAGGGGGAGATTCCATTAGTTTCTTCATTTTGAAAAGGTCTGGTGGAGACTCTTCTTCAATTGGCAGAGAATACTCAAGAATGATTTCTTTTTCTTCGGATTCCTTTCCATTTGGTATCAATATTTTTCCTGGAGATAGGATTTGCACATTTCCACCTTTTTCCCACTTCAAAGGAGCATGTTTGAGCCATTCATTGATGATCACATTAAGTTCAGAGTAATCCTCCTCATTTAGCAATATTCCAACTTCATAACCAGTATCTAATCCACGAGGTTCGATATTTGCTGTCATGATAAATCCATATTTTTCTTTCGGAGCATAAATGAATTTTGCATGTAAGAAGTTGAAACTGAATATGGTTGCTCCTGAATTTGAGAGTTTTTCGATAAATGGCATGTTTCTGTCCCTAGGACGTGTTATTATAGTGAGTTCGTTTGTTTGTGCTTTTTGATACAAAGCTTCTGCTACTTCATGGTCAACATCGAATCCATAGCTTGCAACAATCAGCGAACCACGTGCGTTTTTGATACAATTAAAAATTTCATTTTTAATTCCCTGATTTTGAACAGTTGTTGTCCTGATCCTTAAATAATTATTGTTTACATTGATATGTTCTCTCTTAACATCATCCCAACTCCTAATCCGTAATAATTCTTGATTACTTTCGGACCAAAATCCAAATCTAAAAAATTCAAAAACTTCATTGATTTCTTTTTCTGTAAGAATAATCCCAATTTCTTGATTTCGTGTTAATGCTTCATATGTAAAATTAGCAGTACTTATGAACCCTTTTTGTGAGGGAAAACTATAATCAATCAGTAAAAATTTAGCATGTAAATGTTCATTTGTACGAGCTAATGCTTTTCCTACTAGTTGGTCAAGCATTTTTTTATGAGCATCAAGTGTCTTTTGATCAAACTCTGTCATGTCTTCGCGGTACTCCTTTTTTAACTGTGTTTCAGTAGAAAACATCAAATAGCATCGGACTTCGCGATCAGCAGCTCCTAAGATCTCCTCAATTATCTGTTCATCGCTCAATATAAATGAACAAAGCATGATAGTATGCTGAGCTTCTTTAATTGCATTAATCAGTAATGACCGAAAACGGTTATCTCCTCCCCCTATTGCTACGATTCGCTTTGTGGTGGGTTGTCTTTTATATGATTCAGTTTCCCTAACTCGCCAATGTGGTGGGATATTTGTGTTTAACTGTTTTGAAAAATCTTTTTCATACCTTTCAATCATTCTTGAATTACCTCCCCAAGTCTCATATCTGTTCCTGCTCGTAAGAACCAATATTTCTGAGATCCAAATTGTACACCAGACCAAAGTTCTTTAAGCGTTGGAATTACATACTCATACTCCCCCAATACTGGATATTTGTAGATTAGATCATTCCATAAATCAAGATATCTCTTATTAATCACATAATCTGATAACTCTTCAAGAAATAGATCAATTGCCCATTGTCGTGCACTTTGATCGTTATCAGGGTAGATCTCAATGTCTTGTAATGTGACAAAGGAAAAATAACCCAATTCTTCAATTTCAAATGAGGGCAGATTGAAATTTTTTTTGAACCGACTTAGTTCTGTAATAGTTAATGATTCTGGAGATTGCTCGATTCGCCATCTAGTTAGATCTGCTTCTGATGATATTGAGGTTAATAAACGATCAATGAGTTTATTTTCATTAAAATTTGAAGGGAGTTCAAGTGTTCTTGTATGATTTCTATAATTTACTATAAGCTGAGTATAGCTATTCAAAAATTGAAGAGTAATTTCTAGTTGATGTTTGCTATGTAATTTTGAACCTCTTTCTTGGATTTCCTTGATATCTATTGTTCGCGAGTTGTTTTCAATAGTACTTACGCGAGTATCTATCGTATTACTCAAAAAATCGGGAATTTCTATTGTTTGTCTCGAGTCATCGTCTTGTGAAAATAAATCGTCTTTTAGACTTAGATTCAAAGGATTATAATCTATAATAACTTGTTTGATTAGAGGATCGTCAACTATATCGACTCTATAAGGCCCTGTACGAGGTACCATCACCTCTCCTTTCTCTAATGTTTGTTTACCTCTGTTTGAAAGAGTATTATCCTCTAAAATTAACCCCATCAATCTTAATTCAATAAGAATGTTCTTTATAAAAGCAACAGGAAGGTCTATGAAAATATTATTCTGCAGATATTCGATTACATTTATGTTGGTTTCATTGGCTTCTGATAAAGTCCTTAGAAGTGGAATGATTTCTGGTCTATCCTCCTCTTCGAATATTGTCATCTGAACTGCATAAGATAATACCTCCACCCTTCTTTTTAATGTTATCTTCATTTTTAACCCCGATAATATCTCTTATAAGGAGTTTCTTCAGCTAAATTTCGTAATAACTCAGATCGGCCTTGTCGAATGAAATGTAAACGATTTCCAACAATAATACGTTGGTAACGCGGTCGTGTGAGTGCGACATTTAATCGATTAGGTGTATCTAGAAATCCCACCCCGCTATTACGTACTAAAGATAAAAAAACAATATCAGCTTCATGCCCTTGGAATCGATCTACAACACATAATTCAACCCGTACTGTTCGATTTTTGTTGAAAAATGTTCGTTTTCGGTTTGAACTAAATAATCTTTGAAGTTTGAACCTGATTAACCGTTCCTGGCCTTTATAAAATGGAAGTATTGCTATCTCCCAAGGTCTTCCATCTTGTCTTGGAATGAGTTTTCTTGGATTTAATAAATCTTTAAGCTCAGATATTATTACATTAGCTTCATCTTCATTACTATTTTTAAATTGCCTCCTACTTTTAATCTTCACCATACTCGGTTTTAGTTTTTTTCTTGGTACATCAATCCATAATATGGCATGTTGATAATTCTTGAAATTTAATTCTCGCTCATGCTCTAATCCAGGAATATCTTTAAGGGCTTCATCATTGTAAAACTGTTTTCTTGGAAATTCAGAAATCTCTGGATGCATCCTATGTTGATACTGCAAAATTCTATGTCTTTTATTTAAAAAAACTCTAGGAATTCCATCTGTCAGACAGGAACCTAGATCTCTTTCTTTCTGTATATAACTTCGTTCAAAACCTTTCTGTAACAATTCAATAATTGATGGAAAAGCTAATCGTTTCAGACCGTTTAAGATTGATCGAAAATTATTCTTTTCTTCATTAGACCAATTTTGTGGGATGAGGTTTTCAATTTCCTCTCTATATCGATTATCCTTTATTAATCTAAGCTCATAATCACGGATTAGTCGCCATCCAATTGCTTCTTCAAATTGCTCATCATTTGCATACTTTTCGCTTATAGGTGGTTTCATTTGTTTACAGGCTTTTAAACTCCTTTGCCAAGTGTCCAAAGATTGAAGAACTGATTTTTTATTTAATGGACTGAGTATGGAATTTTCTTGATCATTCATCCAATTTACATTGAGAGGTAACATTTTTTCATGTAGAATTAAAGAATTAAGTGTCCCAATGATAATTGTAGATCCTAATAATTGTAAAGAATCCACTTTTTTTTCTTCTGAAAGCAATATCCAAGGTATATCATTTGGTATTAGCTCTTTGATGATTTTCACTTCTTTTTCAGTTAAATTTTCTTTTAATTGAACAATGTATTTATTTCCTTTGTTAACTTTTTCAGAATTTCTAATATTGTTAATTAATGTTACCCAATAAGCTTCCGAAACTGAAATTTCTTGTAAATTAGATACAACTCCCTCCTCATCAACAAATGGGGATAATTGACGTATATCCCCAACAATTATAAATCGACCTGCTACTAATGATGGAACAAGAAATTCTTGAAATGTTGTTTTACTCGCTTCATCTAAAATCAAAAGATCATAAGGTAAAAGAGTTGTTCCTCCTCGTCTGATCCTGTAAATTTCAGGATGGCGCAAAATGCCAATGGTTGTTCCACAAACTAAGTTTGCTGCACGAATAAATACATTTTTCATATGAATATTAATCAGTTTTTCCGATGATCTCAGAAGTTTTAACATTTCTTCTTGAGACTCTGTTCTTTCCTTAAATTGTTCCAATCTTCTGCGTAATCTTTTTCGTTCAGACTCCCAAAATGTCTCTGCATGATATTTTGTTGCTAAATCAGATATCCGTTCTGATCTTCCTATTCGAATCGGTAATACGGTTCGTTTTATTTCACTAAAATAATGAGAATTTTCATCCATTAGTTTTTCTAAGACGTTGTCAACGGCTACATGTGTCGAGGCAACCAATAGAACTCTTTGTCCCCTTTTTATTGCTTGACAAATTATTTCACAGATTGTTGTTGTCTTTCCTGAGCCTGGAGGTCCTTCTAATAATGCAAAATCTGGAGTGGCTAAGCTAATTTCCACAAATTCTCTTTGAACTTTCGTACCCTCACGATTGGGATCGCTAAGGAACATCCATTCTTTATCAGCTATTTTAAAATTCTCTAAATCGTCAAATTGGACATGATTAATATTTTCCATCAATCTAACTAAATTTCGATTGTAATCCATTGGTCTATTTTGTAGGATCCGTAAAGAATCCAAGATCATTTGTAATTGGTATAGATTAGATCTAAGATAGATCTTGAATTTTCCTTCTTTTTCTGGTAACCACTTTTTTTTGAATACAATAATATCATAAGGGGAATAGCTTGTTAATACCTCAATTCGTCTCGCATCCCTTACTTTACTCGTTAAATAAACTTCTTCAGCGGCCAAAAATTCATCTTTTGTTCTATCAATCTTCTCATCATCAGGATCATCAATAATTCTGTATAGGGCTCCTTTTTCTTCTTGTACAAGTTTAATGATCCATTTTAATTGACGATCAAATTTTTTCCTTATCTCTTCTTGATTTAAAAGACTCAATATTTCCTCTTTTTTGGTAATCTTTGATTCATCAATTATCTCAAATAGTTCTTCAGAGATGAGATCTTCTAATGGGAAAGGTTCTACCTCAACTGATAACACCTTTCTACTTGCAACTCTCATTATTGATTCAATAAATCCGAAATATGGTTTTAAATTATCGTAAATCCCCCACATTATAGCTCTTGCTTGATCTTTAGTCATCACATCAGAAAAGTTCTCATAGTAAAGATAAGACAAGACTTCTCTCAATCTCCTCTAATAAAATAATTTAAATGCCATTTTTCTTTTAAATATATCTCTATATTTCTCTATTAGTAAGAGAAACTTGAAATTTATCTCTTGATGATGTATTTAAGATTAGATTTTATCATTGAAATGGAGAATAAGACGAAAATTCGTCTTATTTCCGTTTTTTACTCACAGCTCTTTGAACTTGGGCTTTGAACTGCTGAGTCCGTCCTGTACGATCTGTATGAGACTATATTCTAGTAGCTGCTTCTTTCGCCATAATTTTTTTTCCTGATTTTTTTATCATCTTTTTACCTGCTTAAAAGATTCTTTTTGGTCAAGTGTCCCAATTATAATGCCCACCTCGTTGATAAAATTTTTTTAATGAGAACTGTATGTCACTAAATGCTTTTTCTACTCCAACCTCAAGAATCGGACGACTAAAAGTAAGGTACCCATTTGTATTATCAAAAAATCTGCCTAATGGATCTATCATGATGTAGCTGCCCATCATTGCGTCATTGGATTCTTTATTTGGGTTACAATTTTGATGACGAAAGATAAAATGTTGAAATTGTCTTGGTGTGATCAGTAAAGGGCTGATATCCCTATCATTCTCTCCATCGATTTTTAGAACCTGGAATACTTTCCATCGATCTGGTTTTAATTCCTTGATTAACCAGTTCATATCTTCCTGCCAGTTCAACGATGTTACTACAGTATTTATTTTTACATTAATTCCCAAATTTTTTACGGTGGGTACCAAAGAACGAACACGTTGAATATGGGTTAAATTCTGTTTTCGACTATTTTTTAGGCGACGCCCAAGTGTATCATTAACCACATCAATACTTGAATCGAGGCTAAAGCCGATCCAATCTATATACTTTTCATATAATTCTAAATATACACAATCTAAAAGTGATCCATTGGTTATTATCATTGTAGTAATATTGTAGTTTTTCGTATAACGGATTAATTCCCCTAACTGTGGATAAAGAAGGGGCTCTCCCCCTACAAACGTTATTTTTTTAGTTCCATGCATTGAGAGCTGTGTTACTAGCTTTTTTGCTTTCTTTAATGGCAAGATTTTATGTGATTGAGGAAATCGCGCAAAACAGAATCTACATTGATAATTACAGGCGTTTGTCAGATGATAATTCACACTTATGAGTTTTTGTGAGACATCCCCTCTTTCTATGTTATGTAAAGGCTCATTACAATGCTTATTTTCAATGAAAATTCTATTTGCCTTATTTCCAATCATATTTCTTAATCCCTTTCTCCATATACTCTATTGTATATAGCGTATATAAATATTATTATATTCGCTAGTGTATATAGCGAATATATTATAAAGGGAAAAATGATATCATATTCTAGTGAAGGAAAATGGATGATCCACCTTATACCATTTTCGTGGAATCACTAAAAGAAGCAACACGAAAGAAATTTGTTGAAACGTTACTTAATCAAGGTTTAACTGATTTCAAATCATTATATATTGATTATCTAAAAATATCTGAAACTAACGCCCGCCATCATCTTAATATACTACTAGAAAGTAATATCGTAGTTAAAGAAAAACAACCTGGAACTAAAGCCATTTATCTTCGTATCTCACCGCGTTTTATCGAACGAGCAAGACGATATTTCGAAAATACACAAAAATATGCATATTTAGGTATGGTTGGCAAGAAAAATTCAGGATTACAGTTAAATCAGTCTATTGAGAGATTAAAGTCTCACGGATGGGCATTTAAAGCACTTTTCATTTTTACAACAACTGAAATTATTGAAATTTTGGAGAATGATGACAACTGGTTAAATCTGCAAAGGATACATTCAGAAGCTCAATTAATTGAGGTTCCCTTACTTGAGTTTGAACCGACCTACCAAACAATGAAACAAGTCATTGATGACATTATCTTAAACTATTCCATTATTACCGACATTACTGGTTTAACTAAAATCCACACGCTGTCCTTATACATTCTAGCAAAGGAATATGGGTTAAGACGATTCTATTTACCTGAAAAAAAAGTTGATACTGTTATTTCGTTACCTTAAGAATTGATTAATAGTTTTAAGCAATTAAATAAAGGTGTTCCTTAATGGGTTCAATCAAAATGTTTTTTACTGTTGGTACTACTCCTCAAGCAGTTGCTAATGCCATGGCATCTCATCTTTTAACACTAGATGAGGGGATAAGAGTTGATTGTTATTTTTTCATAGGATCTTCAGAAGACCAACCGTTTCCCGATCGTACTTCAAGTGATATTAATCAAGTAATCGAACGATTCCAAGCTAATACTCGAAATCTTGACAAACTTCAATCAATAATAAATATTAGGATTCACTCACAAGATCACGAGTTGATAGATATTTACGAACATGATCTTGGTGCAAATGTTCCTTTAATTGTTTCAGCTGCAAACAAGATTATTCAAGATGGCGATCGTGTAATTTTTGACATAACTGCAGGACGTAAGATTATGACTGGTTCAGCTTTGTTAAGTATTATTATCCTGAAGCAAAATAGACCTAATTGTTCTTATGACATTGCCTATTACTGGCTTAAACGTTTTACTCCTGATAATTTGAATAAAATGCTTTATGAACTCGGTTTCGATGCTTATGAAACGATTTTTACCTCACTTGAACAATTAGATGACAATGTTCGGATGGTTCGTAAATGAAGCTTCTTATTAATCTTCTCAATGAGTGTTTTTCGGAGAATCCCTGTTGGAAATTCCATGTCATTCAAGAATCCTCTTGGGAATGGGTTGATCTGCAAATCTGTTATGATAAAACCCGAAAAGAAATCTGTTCTTCTCCCAATTGGAATAAGAATGATTTAGCTCATCTTTACTGGGAAGCTGATTTGATTTTTAGTGAATCTGAAAATGAGCTTGAAGAATGGGTTAGGAGAGAAACTCTTCCTCATCGAGTAAAAGGGATTGCACCTGATACAAACTTAATCATTCCAGGATTCTTAACAAAATTTCTTAAGAGATTAGCTGTAAGCCCCCATGATATTGTCCCAGTTTTGGTTTTGTTTGCACGTTCAATTCAATATGAAATTCATAGTATGAGACCTTTTACCTATTCCTCTCGCCTTCCATCCGATGTGGAAAATTTCTTTGAACAAGCAGTTCAAACTTGGCCACTCTTAGCGGACCTTTGGAATTCTAGATTTGGTAAATATACTCCTGATCTTATGACCAGTCTATCAAATGAAAGAGGAAGACTTGGATTGAAAGGTACTTATGAAGTTGACGCTTTACATAAGTGGGCACCAGTTATTATTGTAAAACCAAGTCATGTCCTCCACTCCCCTAAAGTTCTTGAACAAAGTCCTTTTCTAAATGCTGTTCACGATAGCCTTATTCGTTATGAAGTTGACTTCATTCGTCAAAATACGAGTCTTCCTATTTTATTTATTACTAATGATAAAGATCAATGCAAATCAGCGATTCAAGAAGGAATTGAAGCAATTCATATTAAAAAACCTGGATATAAAAGTAGGATTGAAAAAGAAGTGAGTAAGCAGCTTGATCTTGAACGGATTCGGTCTCTTCTCCTCAGTTTACTCGCTTATTCTGCTGTTGTTAGATTAACCTCTCAATCAGGTGAATATTATCTTAGTTGGACATGGCGGGGTCGAAGGATGGAGGATGTTTCAGAACATAAAATACGATTGGTTGACTCTGAAAGGAAAATTCATTCTCTAGATCCTTAACTCACCAGCTACATCAGAAAATATTCGAAATCCATTCCTTTCTTTTTATCGAATTATCAAACTATGGACTATCCCTGGCATCCTAATCTCTATCTTTAGCTTTCTCATTTAGTATTAAAACAAGAATCATTCATTGGGTGTAATGTGTGTGAGGATAATAGGATAATTTAGAGTTTTAAATCTATATCTGAGTTCCTTATTGATTATGTGTCGCAAAAGGTTGGATTAACACCGTTACTGACTCATGTAAAGATTATCTGTTTCGAGTTTATTTCTGGTTATAATGCAGTGTGTTCCTTTTTAAAATAATTCCAAATAATTTGAATAGATAGGTTAAAAATTTATTAAAAAATGGGGACAACTAATTAGGTGGAAAATTCCATGTTTGTGCAGCTAGAAGATAAAATTGTGTTGATATTTCCTCTGAACACTGCTATTGACACACTAGAATCTTTCCTTGACCATATGTACCCTGAAGAAGGATTTAACTACGTCAAGCACAAAGAATATGAATATTTGGTGACAAATAATATAAAAGGGAAAATTGAATCAGTTATATTGAAGTTTTCTTCTGGTAATGTTTCATTGGGAACGAATGTATTTCAACTCACACGAGAGGAACATTATATTAAGTTGAGAGGTGTTCAATCAAGAAGCTACATTGGGAATAACGATCCCTGTGTAATTCTAGCAAATCAATTTAATGGAAATACAATGTTTAATATCCTTCAATATCTGGATGAGGAACATCAGGACGAATATTTTTATGCACTGCGTGCAATAATAGAGAGCGATGATTCAACAGCTGCTTCAAAACTAGCATTAGTGTCAGAGTTTTTCTTCTTTACTGTGATCAGACAAACTATTCCAACTATCTTTAAAGGTACGAAAGGGATGGGAGATATTCGGAGTTATATTAATACACATGATCGGTGGTCTGACTTAATGAATGTACTCCATATGATTCAAGCAAAATTATCAATGTCAGATGATCGGAAGACAATCTTACAGACATTTTTTCATGGATTTCATTTCTTACGGGAACTACGGAATCGAGCTCAACATAGTACAAAACTTCTCTCTCCTTACCAGTGTATCAGTATGCTTTCACAACTGACATTTCTCACAACAGAAGTAGAGGAACTAATTAGAATTAAGGAATAAACAAAGAATCATTAACCTTACTACTTTAATTGTACAGAAAATATAGCTGTGTTATCATGCCTCTATACATTGTCTTAAGAACATTGAATGAGAAATATCTTCTTGAAACCTTTTTTCATCATTATCAGACATTAGGAGCAGATAGGATATATCTTTTTGATTGTGGATCCAAAGATGGAACATTAGATATTGTTAGGAAGTGGGAATCAGAGACTAACCTAGTTCACCTTGTTCTGTTTGACCCAAAATACAGACATTCTAACTATCAACAACAAACTACTTTTTGTAATTTTATACTTGACTGGGTGGTTGGAAAAAGCGTCCATTCTGATGATAATTGGTGGGTTTTTCCTGATGCAGATGAGTTTATATGGTTAGATTCTTTTCAAAATTTCTCACAGTTTCTTGATCAATATACTCAATATCCTGTGTTACGGACGATTTTTTTTGACTGGTATCTTACTCCTAATCTTTTTCAAGCTGATTTGACTCCCAAGCAAATCCTTAATTTAGTTAGAAACCAAGCTCTAAAAGGGAAGATCAGTGATTTATGGGGAGACCCTTTCTATAAGGACTATATTCTACATGTTTCGGATCAGACACTTCCCCTTATTTCTGAACTCCGTACTGTATCAGGATTCCATCGTTTTATTCATAAGAATAAAGTTTATCTTCCTCCTAACGAACCAAATGTATTTGTTAACCATCTTCGAATCCTTCCCCAAAAGATCTTTCAAAATCGTATCAAAGAACGACTTCAGTTGGTAGAGAGTTCTCCTGATGATTGGAGTTATGTCCATTTCAATCATCTTAACTCGCTTATCCAGAATTATGACAAAAATTATCAGCGACTAAAATTAAAATCATTTTTAGAATTAATAGAAGAAGTTAATTGTTTAAGATCTTATGATAATACTCAAAGTTATTATAATACTGTTATTATGCAGGAAAATATTCAATATCCCTCTGGATCAAGACCCTCGATGCACGAAAAAGAAAAATGAATTAGGTTTTTGTTTCAGTACTGTTTGAGGAAGAGACGGCCCAATAATCTATGAACTAATGTATAGGTTACCACAATGTCAACTACATCAACAAGAACAAACATCAACATAATCGTTCCAAACGCCTGTGGGAGAATAGCAGCATCAATCATGATGAAGAATGGGAAAATAATAGCCAGATTGAGGATTATACTGATAATTAAGATATAGTACGTTTTACCCGTTCCAAAGAATAATCCGCGTAAGTTCATGGCTACTGCAAATAGCATATAAGGAATTATCTGCCAAAAGAACATTTCGCTAGAGTAGCGTACAACATCTGGGTTTTTAGTGAAAATATAGCCCATTGCGTCTATCGTTACAAGTCCTGTTAATCCAAATCCGCCAACAATAGCAAATGCAAGAAGACAAGACATGAATAGCAAACGGGGAATATTTCGGTTTGCTGTGTCTGTTTTTAAGTAATTTCCGACACGAATACTTGTACCATCCGCGAGTGCAATCACTGGTATTAACACTGTCCACATTAGGCGCTGAAAGAGTTGAAATCCAGCAAATTGGTTAGGACCCATAAAATTCAGAATCTGGAGAACAAAAAAGTAAAAGAAATTCCGTACAAACGAGTCTATTCCAGTCCATCCCCCAATGGTGAATAGGGGTTTTGTTTGGCTTTTAATGTGGTTGGTTGTGAGGTCTGTTCTATTGAGTTGGAGTGTTCGGACAGACGTTATTGTTGAAACTATGAAGTAAGTGATATTTGAGAGTAAATAGCCTAAAGCTACACCATTTAGTCCTAATTGGAGGGAAAAGGGGAGTTGTGAGACCAAAAACAGGTCTAATAACATGTTAATAGCAACATTCACACACACAATTCCTAAAGCTAGCTTTGCTCGATCCATTGACTTTAATCCAACGATTAAAAGTAGAGCCATTGACGTAAAGGGAAGCGCTATAGCTCGTAAGGATAGGTAAGAGATGGTTTGATCTACTAGCTCAGGTGCAGTCCCTATGAAATCAACAAACTGGTTGATATTGAGAAAGATTAATGCTGCCATACTAATTGAAAGGATTAATTGTAAAGCTATACCAGCAACAAGTTGTTTCACAATATTCTCCCGACTCTTAAAATTCTGGCTTACTAACGCTAGGATACCAAAAGGAAGTGTTTCATTCACGATCTCTATTAGAATCCCCATAAATTCATACTGTTCTGCTATTGCAAGAGCACTATAATCAATATGGCCAACCCAAAAAGTGTTTGTCAAACTATAGATTCGGGGGATAAGTAATGCAAGGATTAGAAATCCCATGAAGTCCCAAGGATATTCTTTCAATAAAGACTTGAACTTGGAAATCTGGTTATTAGAAGAATAACCCCTCTGATTCATTCTTTTACTTCCCTCAAGGTGGTTTAGTTAGATCAAAGAAGCCTCTTTTAAACTATCCCATCTTAATTTATAATGATAATTTATTACAAAAACTATTGTCATAATTGTAATTATTTTATTCTATTATCTTTATGAAACTATTTGACATTATCTATATACAACCTAAAATTAAAAGACACCGAGACCCAAGTTAAGCTTTTAAATTATGATTCAATAATAATATACGAATACTTGTAACATCTATTAGAATTAATTGATGGGGTGAGATCCATCATTGGTTACAATAGCTATCTTTTCAGATCTTCATATGGTTAGTAATGATAATCTACAAGACAGAATTTTCGATAAAATTATTAACCATTTTGATCAAATGATTGTAGCTGAAAATAGAGTTGACTTAGTCGTTGTACCAGGAGACATTACATCAGAAGGGAAAGTTGATCAATATGATAAGGCGTTACTCTTTTTTGAAAGATTAAGACACAGTCTTAATATTGATAGCTCTAGATTCTTCTTTACACCTGGAAATCATGACTATAACCGTGATTCATTAGGTACAGCTTTTAAATATATAGAAACACCAAATAGTATGAAATTTGAAGAAATTTTCTCCTCCTCTGATTTTAAAGTTCATGTAGATAACGCCTTCAGTAATTATATCAGATTTCAAGAACGATTTTTATGCGAAAAACACTCAATTTTTGGTTACACTAAAACCGTAGATATTAGTAAATTCAAGATAAATATCACATCGCTCAATTCATGTTTAGCAAATTCTTTAGCCCAAGATAAATTGCCATCCTTTATTCATATTGACGGTATCAAAGATACCTTTAAAGATAAAAATGATTTTAATTTGTCTATTTTAGTACAACACCATCCCCCTCATTGCTTATATCCTAACAATCGTCGCAACTTAGAAATGAAAATTGGGAAAAGTTTTGATATAGTAGTTGTTGGCCATGAGCATTATCCTGATTCTTATATAAAAAAAGAAATTTCTAGAGAAAGAGAATATATAACATTCATTATGGGGACACTTTATTTACCTGAAAAGAGGAATCCAGAAAAATATAGGTATAGATTCTCTATTCTTGATTATGATCCATATACCGCTAGAGGGATTCATTCTTATTTTCATACTGAAAGAGGCCTTAATTTTTGCCCAAGTGATACTTCAGTTTCTCCAGAAGCAAGGAAAGATGGTATCATAAGGTTTAGCTTACCTTATAGAGAGAAAGAAATTTCTGAAGAAATTTCTGATCCTCTAAAGGATTATGAAATCACAAAAGAATTAGAAATCTTTTTTTATAGAAATCAAAAGAAGATTACAAGAGCGAACTCAAAAGAAGAATTGATAACAATTAGAAAGCAAATGAAATCTGTTTCTAGCCTTAATATTGAGGATTTTGCTTTAAATTTTCTGAAATATTTAATTTCAAAGGATTTAATTATCAATTTTGAAAAATTATATGAAGCTTTGAAAGAAATTTTTCTTTTAAAACAAATTCAGTATTATCATAATCGAATATTAGATTATTATAATGAAAGATACTTTGAATCACGAGAAGAGAGCATTCAGGATCATCTTTCAAGACGTAGAAAGGATATTAAATTAATTGAATTACAAAAAGAATTATCTACAATGACTAAAGAACTCGAAAAATATAGAAAGAGAAGTGCCTCAGTTATAGAACGATATAAAGATCGTCCTGTTGAATTCCTTCCTCCTCTTCCCTCAGAAGAAGTCGAGGATAACATTGAATATTTAGATTGGTATAAACGGCTTGGTTTGAAAGAAAATCCTTTTCCATCTAAAGATGGATTAAGTAATATTAATCCTGAATACTATGATGAAATAATCTATCCAACAAATTCGATAAACCAATTCAAACATGCGATTCTAAGGAATTTTTCCTCCATTAAGAACATAACAATGTGTGTTTACGGTGCTTTTGGATCTGGAAAAACAACATTATTTCAATATATGAATCGATTAATCAATCTGCATTATAATGATACAATTGTGATAATCTTTTCTTTAGACGCAAGAGAGCGAGTAGTTGAAATAAAGAGAAAATTTTTCGTAAAATTACGTTCACACTTGAAAAAAGTACATCAAAATGAATTTGATTATACTCCAGAAGAAATAGATCCTGAAGAAGATTGCCTTATTATGCTTAAAACCTTATCAACGGTTAAAAAGGCATTAATAATTTTCATTGAAGATATCTACAAGCATTCAAGTATTGGAGAGTATATGGAAGAGATTATTGGATTTATAACATCTCTTCAAATTTATAGAAAAGATTTTTCTCATGAAATCTCTACTTCTTTCTTTTTTTCTGCGATTGATGAGCTTTCGCAGAGAATAAAGGGAGATAGATCAATATCTGGGAGTGTTGATGATTATCATCCAATGTCTTCAGTTACTATTGATGAAGCTTTAGCAATGATAAATCATAGACTCAAAGTATTTTCAATTGAGGTCGAGAATGCTCCTTCTATCACAAGAGATTACTTAGTTAGATTGTCCAAAATGGAAAAACATCCTGGTCGTCCGATCAAGACTTTTCGTGATTATATTGAAATTCTTATCAAGAGATTTAAACGATTGGAATTTACAGAAGATTCAAT
This sequence comes from Promethearchaeota archaeon, assembly GCA_048938105.1. GTDB lineage: Archaea > Asgardarchaeota > Heimdallarchaeia > Hodarchaeales > Hodarchaeaceae > Hodarchaeum. The sequence continues at coordinate 44,650 of JBHLMN010000012.1, read as the reverse complement.
AACAATAAGAGAAGATGATGTTGAAATAAGAAATGCAAGAAAAGATATTGAAAGAAGCCATAACCAATTACATAAGGCTTTTCAAGAACTTAAAACGAGAACAGAATCAAATCGTGATACATTTGAACGATTAATTAAAGTTTTAGAAGATATATGGTTGAGTGATCCGATTATTGAGGGAAGTTACGATTTTCTTAAGAACAGAGAATTAATTATTCATCTTTTCTCCGTTGGACTGTTAATAAAGAAAGAAACGGATCAGGAACCATCATGGACTATAAATGAAAATTGTAATGACTATTTCAATAAAATAAACCATATCTATAGTGTAAATCCTGTCAATATTATTCCATCTCTTTACTTTGTTAAAGAAATACCCGAAGAATATGAAGATGAAGTATTACTAGCCCTTGAGAATACAATTAAGAGGGGAGAAGAATATGGAAGTGCTTTTATTGAAAAATTAGTCAGTGCAGCCAGAGGGTATAAAGAAGTATATCAATTCTCCAAATCATTACGAATTGCCAAAGAATCATCATTAGCGAAATTTAATGTTGAAATAATTCAAGAATCATTTTCTTCGCTCTTAATGGCTTATGTAATTCAATGTGATTCCGAAGTACAGAATTACGAAGAAGCATTAGAATTTCATGAAAATTCTTGGTATGAATTGGAAGTAGTCACGTATTTTGCAAAATTATTAAAATCTTTTATGTTAAAAATAAGTCCTTCTTTAGATGATAAAACTAGATTAATTTCAGATTACTTGTCAACAATTAAGGACTTGGTTTCAAGATTAAAAAGGTTTGTACAGTGGGATATTTGGTTTTCATTGAAGGGAAAGGGAATTTGGAGAGAGGATAAAATTCTTCTCAATGATATCAGGAGAAATGTAGAAAGTAATAATTTTGATTTAGCGATTAACAAAATTAAAGTCATTCTTGAAGAAAAATTAAAGAATTTTATTTTTAATTATACAAGAATATTGTTTGGAGATAATAAATGGAGACGAGGATTACCTCAAGATTTAAATAAAAGACTAAAAAGCTTTGAAAGTTATATTCCTATTCCAAATATTGATGAGAGAGAAATATTAGCAAATTTAGATTTGCGAGACTATTTTAGAATTATTAAATTCCTCAATACAGTGAAAACAGAACAAAAAATTGAATTTCTAAAAATTATTGAGGAATTATGCGATAATATCGAAAAACGTGTTATATTAATGGGTAGAAATCTAAACCCATGGACATCAGATATACTTGAACTTGTTGAGAGATTAGATCAGTTTTATTTCTATGTCTTTTCTGAAAAAATCCCCTGTCCATGGAATTCACACATTTTATCTAATTTACAAGATATTCAAATATATGAAAATGAAACCTCAATTTTAAGATTGGAAAAACTACTTCAACCAAATTTAATATTAGATAAGCAATTAAAACCAAAGTGGTATATTGAAGAGACTCTCGAATTTCTAGATTTAATTTATAGTGTAATAAAGATAAAAAATAAATTAACTATTGAAATTGATTATAAGAAAGAAGAAATTATAATCATTAAAAAATCTGAGTATTTAAATTAATGAATATAGTCTAAAATGATTTTTCTCCTTATTTTATAATATAAGGAAACAGGGATGCAATTTCCAAGGGATCAAGAGACATTACTATTGAAATATCATTTTTAAACTAATATGTGGCAAATCAACCTTTTACGACATTAGTTCAAAATTATTCACCAAAAACTTCAACAAATCTAAATTGTAACATAAGATAACCACATATCTTTATAAATTCTCAAATCTTACAATTCCCTTAGGTTGAAATGAAAGAAAAAACGGTGCTAGATACTTCTTTTCTAGTTAATCTAAAGAGATTGGAAGTTATAAAGTATCTTTGTGATGTTTTTGATGAAATATTAATTTCTCCAGAAGTATGGAAGGAATCTTTTCAATTTCATCGTGATTTAGAGAAATTGAATTGTATGACGAAAGAAGAATTGACAACAGCTGAAAGAGAAAGATTCAATGTATTACATGAAGAATTTTCCTCTCAATATGCTGGAAAACATGTTAGTGAAATTGAAACATTAGTTCTGTCTCTATCGCGGGGATATTTCCTCGTTATTAGTGATAATTTTGCCCCCTGGTATATACGAAAACATCATCAAGAATATTCCGAAGTCAAAATATTCAGAGGTACTTATTTCTTTACTCGATTATTAGAATTGGGTAAGATTAAAATAGATTTTTTTGATAAACTCCTTGGCACTTACTCAACCAAAGATCTTTTTCGTATAAAACAAAGGTATGGTAATCATGAGTAATGCAAGAAAATTGGCAGAAGAATATATGGAAAACTTTGAAGCTTGGGAGAAGGAGGCGAAAGAAGAAAGGCGAAAATCAGTTAATTGGGATTTAATTAAGAATAAATGTACTAAAAAGCAGATTGAGGCAATTAAATTATTTGTTGAATTTCGACTTTATGAAGGTGCCGCTTCCATTGCTGAGATGAGTGTTTTGGACTTTGTTAACTTGTTAGATGAGCTAGGAGTCTCTAGAGGGTAGTATTTTACAATTAATTATCTTTCTTAGGGGCTTCTATTCCCTCAGAAAGCTTCTCTCAGGCTGGTTTGACGACATTTGAGAAAAAAAATTCCATAGTTGTACAGATTATTTGTAATTAGATATGAGCTGTTATAAATTACATGAATGAGAACCAACAATTCGCAATGTGGATGTTTATCAATTTGAAATAATTTCAACACTGGAACTTCTTAATCCCTCTAGGTAAGAGGAGCTGGAACAATGTGGATTGGTTCAACTTTTGCAATATCAGCAAGTAGCTGGGCATAATGTAGTAAAGTTTCTCTAGTCTCAGCAATTTTATCTCTTAGGTCTTTGTTGTTTTCCCATTTATCTTCATGAGCTTTTCGTGAAAGGTTTTTTGGACGTGTCGATTCATAATCTTCTAAAATTGGGTGCCATTCTGTCAGCAATGGCCTTAAAACATAATTTAAAACTGAAACAGCTATTAAACCAAGTGTAATTTTACTACTTGATTTGGGTCTTGCTAAATCTGGGCCTTTTTCCCGCATAATTCCCCTTGTTGTCTTAAATAAACTATGATAAGAATTTAATGCTTCTCTCAGAAAACCTTTGTCTTTTTTTAGCTTAACAACTGTGATTCGGGTTATCAATTCTACATATAATTCCCAGGCAGCCTCTTCTTCATTTTTGTTTGGAACAAAAGTACCACTTATTGAAAAAACATCCTTAACTCCGATATTAACAGTAACCTCTTTTACTTTTGGCATAATAAACTCCTCATTTAAATATGAGAAAAGGTTTTCTGTTCCAAGAGGAGCTAAATTTCTCTTTTTAAATGATACTAAGGAAAAAGACGAATTTAAACTGAGATTAGTTCTAATTGGAAAATTTGTTTTTTCAATCTTGCCATTTATCCCCAGAGCGGTTATTCTTGAAGAGTAATCTTGAATTGTCTGGTAGAATTTTATCCTTACGTTGAAAAGCGTCATGGATACGCTGTTCAATTGTTGAAACATCATCGGTCCAATTATAAATTTTAGCAAATCCACATTCAATATTATCATATAATCGTGGAGGAATGATATGCGGATCATATGTTTCTGTAGAAAAATTTGGATGTGTGGGCAGAATAAGTCCTAGGAGACCAGATCTAGGATTGTATTGAGTATGTCGAATACTAGAAGAAATTTCCCAATCCACATGTTTTCTTTTCCATGTTTCTTTGCCAACAAGAACAACTGTTACAGTTGAATCTCTTAAATATTCATCTCTTATCTTACGTCTTATTGTTTCTGTTTTTAAATTAGGATCAATGTCTCCTATCTCCACTGATTTTGATACATACAAACTACCAAATTTTTGCTCGAATTGGTTCTTATAGTTCTCATCATTTTCATGATGAAAACATAAAAATACTTTGTGTCGCTTAGTCATTTAACTTCCCCATGTTTTTATTGATAACACAATTTTGATTCTTTATTTGGATAACTTAATTCCCTCAACCTTTTTACTTTATAGTGCTATTAATCGTTGAAGGATTTTTAGGAAGAATCTAATAAGTATAATAAATAAACTTTTCGAACATGTATATGATGTATTCCTTCTTAACTAGAAATTAAGTAATACTTTGGCGTAGAAAATATGGCAAAAGTTTTCGTTAGTTATAAGGAAAAAGATCGAGACTATCGAGAAGCATTTGAAGGACTAATGCAAAATCCCAATGCCAAATTTAATCATACCCCGATTTCAGCACGAGAGGATTATAGAATATATGGGTATGATGAAGTGCGAAAATATCTCAATGAATTGATTAATCCCTGCCGTGCTTTGGTTTGTTTACTTGGACAAAATACCTTTCAAAGTGAGTGGGTCGACCATGAATTATCAGTGGCGAGTTCTCTACATATCGGAATTGCAGCTATTGTTGTTACTCCAAATCGCTTCGTACCACCACACCTCATTTCGACTAAGAGTATTCCTATCTTTCAGTGGGACAGAATAAATATAAGAAGAGCCTTAACTCATGCTTTTCAATATACTGCATATCATGAGTAGGGAGGTAATAAAGAAAATCATAGTTTTATAAAATCCAAGTTAGGGTTAGATTACATTATTGTATTATCGTGGGGAATCACTCTTTAAGGCCTGCACCAATCGTGTGAGGCTCTGATTAAATTTTATTGGACTCCTCCAATCATAGAAGTCCCCGATAATACGTTCTACTCCAAACTTCTTTAGATGATTTAGCCAATTAGAGAGGGACTTATCTATTATTATAGGGAATAAGATTTCAGGTATAGATTCGATTTCTCGGTTCTTTTCTTCCTTTTGCAAAGCTCTTTCAATCTCATGATTTACCCATTCTGATTTGAGGGAATCTTCACTGCAAACAACCACAACTTTGTCAAACTCTTCGATTTTTTCATTAAGAATCGGTTTGATTTCTTTCCCCCATGTAGCATCTTCTTTATCATACCAACAACGGATTCCTTGATGTTGAAGAGCATTATAAAGCTTTCGTACAAAAGCCTTATCATGACTACTATGGGAAATAAAACAGGTATAGAATTGCCATTCATGTGTAATAAATACTGAAAGATTCCTGATATACAGTTCAGGAACTCCTAATCCCCGTAAAAAGCTTTTAGGAAGTTTTTTTGACTGATGAAGAGTAGAGATATCAATGCTGCTCGGACCTTGATGTTCGATTGTATCTAAATATTTAGATTGACTAAGATCAGTGAAAGTGAAACTCGTACCACGTAGTTTAGATAGAGAAAAATTAGTATTCCTTAGATCAGTTCGAAAAAAAGTAGTATAATATAGGCTTGTTTTCGAAAGATCGGTATTAGAAAGATCAGAATATGAAAAATTAGCTTTATACAACACTGATTCTGATAGGTTCAATTCAGAAAGATTCGAGTTGGAAAAATCGGTGTAAGAAAAGTCAAATTCTGACAAATCAAGTTTAGGAAATATCTGTCGTGATAGATTAGGTTTTATTCTAGGATTTTTATGACGCCAAGTATTCCATCGGTCTGCTCCTTGACGAAGATAAATAATATAGTCTTGATACATAACATATCTCAATTCCATTTCTTTTCGAATAAAGCTAATGATTATACTAATCGACTTTTCTAGCTATTGTTCAATTGAATAATAAAGCATTATCTAATCATTATAACTAAAATTTATCTCTTTAATTTGCTATTAAAAGTCCATTTACTCTTATCTTATCTGTGTAAAAAATTAATAAATTAACTTAGATCAAACTAGAAAATAGCTATCGAACTTTTTACAAATATCTGGGAGGTTAGTTTAACAATGTGCTTTTTCAGAAGTTCCATTAGTATCTAGATTAATTAAACTACCCTTTGTAACACCCATTTCTGTTAATGTCTCTGAAATTAAGATCCTAGACTCTTGATGAGGGTTTATCGTTTCAAAATGAAAAGTAGAAAAATGAATCCAAGAGATAAGATTAAAGAAGTTTTAAGCCTATTAAAGAACAGTTTTTCAAAATTATAATCCATTGTGTATTCTTTCAGAAGCCAAATAAAAAGTGATTAGAATCCGATTTATACTTACGTACACTAAAGCAGAGAAAAGTTTTTACTTTAGCTAAAACCACAAACTTTTCATGCTATGAGAGATAAAAAATGCTTGATGAAGATATAATACACATAGAAACCAAAGACAAATGGATACTTCAAGGTATAAAATATGCAGAAAAAGCTTTAAACTCGACCTTTAATAGAATGTCAAGCGCAAATCCATATTACCGGATGAAAAATCTTGTAAAGGGAATCATTCCTGAACTTGCTTTTGAAGAGTTACTAGAAACTAAAAACGTAATGTATGAAAAAGAAAGGGGAACCAAGTGGTACGATGTTGATCGTTATAGTCTTACTATAAACACTCACAAATGTGATATCAAATCATTTTTTCTAGATCTTGATTCTTCTTATCTAGAATCAAAGAATATTGGGGATTTATCTCCTTCATCTACCAAATGGCTTCTAGATTGTGCAGCTTTAGTACCATCAGATCAATTGAAAGCTAAATCAATGATAGACGATGATTTCTACATTTTTGCGTTTGTAACTGGTAAATTAACTCCAGATAATGGTTGTATTGACCTTGATTCATTCCAAGAAAGTAGATACAAAAAATACTTTATACACTCCTTTTGGGAATATGCATGGGTGAAACCTCAGAAGTTCATAAAAGCCTATGGACCATCCCAACTCGGTCGAATCACTATCATCTCCAATAACGAAGATGATCATAGTAAAGAAATCGTAATCGGAGGAACATCAAGTTATAGAAAGTTTATGTTTGAAAAAGTAATTTTAAAAGGCAACCCTCCAAAATCTAAAACGCAAAACAGTTTCTTTCAACTTTTCTATGTCCATGTACCTAATGGAATGATTCCTCAAGGAACTTTAACAATTAAAGCAGAAACTGATATGCCTAGAGAGATTATTGAACCAAAATTCGGTTTTAAAGTAAGGAGGAAAACACGAGAAAAAGTATGTATTCTTCAAAATGATTGGGAGAATATATGGATATACGATACCAACATTTATTTCGTTGGTTATATGAAAAAAGGAGAGTTTAAAGAACATTCGCGTGCAATCCCACGGTTCTATAAGAATGTGAAACAATATCAAAATACAATGACAGCTAATAATCTTTTAGAGGTTTCAGAGCTTCATAGTCTGGATAAATTCTTGCAAGATTTATGAAGAGATGATTTTATTGTTATTTGTTGCTCTTAGTGACCAGATGTTGTTTATAAGGTAAGATAAATGTCTGAATTCACATATGATCTATTTATCTGTCATGCTTCTGAAGACAAGGAGGAGCTTGTAAAACCATTAGCAAAAGATCTAGAATTACATGGAATAAAGGTTTTTTATGATGAAATAAGTTTAACTCTCGGGGATAATTTAAGAAAAAAAATAGACGAAGGAATTCAGAAATCACGATTTGCCGTTGTTGTTTTTAGCCAAGCATTTTTTGCAAAAGAATGGCCTGAATATGAACTAGATGGTTTGATCCAAAGACAAATCAAAGAGGGTAAGTTCATTTTGCCAATCTGGCATGGAATATCACGTGACGATTTTTTACACCATTCTCCATTTTTAGCTAATCTTAGCGCAATCAAAACCGAAAAAGGATTGAAGCAGATAGTTCTATCAATATTAGAAGTCTTAAAACCAGAGAATTATATTCCCATAAAGCAAAAAGTGAAGAAATCCCCAAAGCTTAGTCTATCATACTTAAAAGAAACACCTTTAATATTTAGGATAAAGAACAAAACTACTTCTGAATTATATCCTTGGGTTACACTCACAGATTTTAGAAGCTGGGCACCAATTTCAGAAAAAGCGTTTAAACGCTTAATCGAGGCCTTTTCGAATTATCAAGTCGCGTTTACAACAGAATCAGCAGGAGGAGGAAAAACTAGTCAAGCATTAGGCATGATGGCATTTTTAGAGGATCTTTTGAATGAGAGAGACTTAAGTAAACAGCCCTTCAGTAAAGTCATGTTTGAAACAAAGAATCGTTATTTAGGGGCAGATGAATTTCAATTCAACTCTTTTTACTATTCATTCAAAGAAAAGACTTGGGACGATCCTTATATTACGAGTCAAACCTTAGAAAAAGATATTAAACTGATCGCAGAAGCAGATTGGAATAAACATCAAATTATATGTTTTGTGTTGGATGATCTCCATTTGGTAACCGATCCATTCCGAACTATGAAAAATATAAGTAAAATCTGTGATACTTTATCATATAATGCAAATCAGCAAGACAACAAAACAATAAAAATTCATACCTGGTTTCTATCACGACCACTTGAAGAAAATCCTTTTATTGAAGATCAATGGATGGAAAATGCAAAAATAGAGTTTCATTTTCTTTTGTCTTGCGATGCCTTACTTAAAGCAACAATTGTTGATAGAAATTTACAGGATTTACCTCCTTATAAAGCATTACGAAAACACTTCATTAGTTTAACAGAAAACGATCTAGTTTTGACCAGATTGGCATTAAGTAGTTGGTCAGACCTAATCATCAAGACAAATGACCCGTTTTGTCATGAGACAATAACATTGGATCATTTAAAGACGTTATATGAAAAGATCCTGTTGAGTACCTTACACAGCTCAATAAATCATTATCTGCAATATAACAAAAGAAAAACTCAACGATTCGACACTAGTGAACAAGAACGAATTATTATCAAGATAGGTTATGAACTTGCTCGTATAGCAATTGTTCAATCGTATTTTGACAGAATCCCAGGCAAAAAACTCCAAAAACGAATTAGGAAAAGATTAGGTGGAATAGCAAGAATAATTGGTTTGATATCTATTGGAAAAATGGAAAACAAGCACTGGATTTTTCCTCATACTAATTTAGCTCATTGGTACAAGAGTATTATCCAGCAATGTGACGATTCATCACTTTTGAAGAGATCAAGAGATATTTTAAACATAGAAATAGAAAAAACCAACCAATTTTTAGAGAAAAAATTCAATCGTACAAATCCAAAAGAAATTTGGGAAGAGTTATGGATTTGGACCATTCTTAAATCAGGAAAGAACCGTTGGATTATTCCTCAATTGTTATTCGAATTAATTTCAAATTCCAATATATCTTCACCGTATTCTGATTATCTTTATCCTGATACTAATGGAAACTTGATTTCTATTGATCTATCAAATAAACAAAGGACTAACCAACCTGAATCGACTGACCAACTGGATCAATTTTATGATCTAGATTTAATTGATCTCCAACTGACACAAATACCAGAGACAATAAAACAACATACCCATTTACAAGATCTGGACTTCACAGATAATTTATTGACTAGTTTACCTGACACAATTACCCATCTTACACAATTAAGATCTTTAAATTTATCAGACAATCAACTAACCAATTTTATTGACGCAATTACCCGTCTCACTCAATTAAAAGATTTAGATCTGTCAAGTAACAGACTGACACACATACCAGAAACAATTGGTCATCTCAAGGAATTACAGAACTTAGATCTAGCAGATAACAAACTAACACAGATACCTGATACAATCACTCACCTCACCGAACTAAAATCTTTAAATTTATGGAACAACCAATTAAAACACATACCAGAAACAATTGGCCACCTCGAGAAATTACAGAACTTAAATATATCATATAATCAACTGATTGATGTCCCAGAATCGATAAAGAAACTAAATAGACTCAAACAATTAAATTTGTCTTATAATAAGTTGAAAAAAATACCAAATTCACTGAAATCTTTGAAATATCAAGGGGAAGTCAAACTTCTCCTAGTAGGAAATCCTCTAAAAATAAAAGAAGGTGTCTTTGACACATGAAAATTGTAGAGAAGTTTTATTAAAAGAATTTGTCTGAATAATGGCTAGTAAAAATAGTGTAAAACAATATCATTCAATTATTGACATTAAATATTTTCCAAAGGTGCTAATCCAGACTTTTACGAAAAAAAAAGTAAAACAATATATTCATTAATTCCCTTTTTTCCTTCGAAACATTAGGTGTTCGCATCTGCGTCAGATTTATATTCCCCCCATCCTTCTAATGATGTAATTGCAGATATTGAAAAGGCTAAGAAAAATTCTCTTTATTGCAATGGGAATACCATGGTAGAAATAAGTATTGAACTTGAATTCTGAGAAACTTTTTTTAATCCTCCTCAATGTTTTTCAATTGTTGTAATAATAAAACAGTGGGATAATGGTGGTTTGACGACATTCACTTGTAAAATTTGTTTTCTCGAAACCAATGTCTAAATAAACAGGTATTACTTTATCTTAATCATCTTTTTTCTTATATTCTTTTGATTCTGTTTGTAGCAATATTATCACTCGAACATAAATGTGTTTATAATATTTGACGGTACAAGTGATTATGTTATAACCTTTCATACCAGAAATATGTTTGTGCAAACCTTTATTAGGAGTAATACAATTGGAATATTTGGCAGGTTCGATGAATCCGGGAAACCACAAGGCTCCTGATTCTTAAGAAGGAAAAATTCACGAGCTTGTGTAAATGAGAAGTCCTCTCATTTCTTTATGCTGCCACCGAAATACAAGAATCCATGGAGCAAAAAAAATGAAAAGAGTATTGAAAATGTCATTTGATGCTTTCACAGTCGCATTAGCAACGTATTCCATAAATTCGATACTTTGCGCCTCTGGAATTGCCACAATTCTTGTTGGAGCGGTGGTTTCCCTTGTATTCTCGGCTTAATATTAATTCAAAACTCTGATACAATTTGATTAATTCTAGCCTTTATTTTGATTGCATTCTCCCAATTATCAAAAACTTTGGAGTCAGGATTTATACTACTTCTATTTTATGATGAGCTCTCAACCAAAATCAAGTATAGAAGAATGGGGTGATGTATAGTAGGCATTTTTGCTATCTATACCAGCCTTTTGCGACATTCAACCTATATATTTTCATCAGTACTATTCTAATTTAGAAAAATTTGTTGAAAAACTATTTTTAGGAAGTGAAAAAAGTCCATTATATATTGAATTTATTAATTCAAAGTTCATTTTAGTTTAAAAATCCTACTTATATTCTGATTTTAAATTTGTAAAGAAGACTATTGGATAAAGTTTTGATGGATATCCACATAATTGATAAGGAAGGATTAGAAAGGCATTTATGGTTGATTAAATAATAATTTTGCACAAAGGAGGTTTCCTCATGATGATCAAGAATCTGGCTATTTCTAATTTCAAATCAATAAAAGAATTACAAATGAAACCCCAGCGAATTAACCTCCTCATAGGTGAACCTAATTCAGGTAAATCTAATTTATTAGAAGTTTTAGGTCTCCTTAGTGCATGGGGTTATGATCCTTCAATATTAAGTGATTTTGTACGATTTCAAAACATATCTAATCTTTTTTATGATGATTTAACCGAAAATTCAATTATAATGCGAATCAACCATATTACATTCTCTTTGCGATATGAATATGATGTTTTTATTCTTCAGGAGTCTAGCTCAAAAGGTGAAGCTAGGTTTAATCATAACGGGGAATATGCAGGTGGAAGTTCCACAGGACATTTTATAACTGAAATTCTTCCTTTACTCAAAGCAATAAAATTCTATCGTTTCAAAAATCTCATTCAATTCCAAAGTAAAATGAGGGAGTTTTTACTACCACCAAACGGATCTAATTTGTTCTCTGTGATTTATGGTAATAATGCCCACAGATCATTAATACAACAAATGGTTAAAGACTTCGGTTTTAGTCTTGTTTTCAAACCACAAGACCTTAATTTTGAAATCCAGAAACAAGTTAATGATACTATTATTTTATATCCCTATATCGTCACATCAAATACATTAAGACATATGATCTTCTATATGTTTGCGATCAATTCAAATAAAGATTCTATTCTAGTGTTCGAAGAACCAGAGGGACATGTGTTTCCTTATTATACAAAACTTCTTGCAGAAAAAATCGCCCTAGACACACGAAATCAGTACTTTATTGCTACCCATAATCCATATTTCTTGACTTCAATTCTTGCTAAGGCACCTAAAGCTACTACAAACACTTTTGTTACCTATTTTGAAGATTATCAAACTAAACTTACATCTTTGTCATCATCTGAAGTTGAGGACATTTTAGATTCAGAAAAAGATCCATTCTTTAATATCAGCTCATTCTATAAGATGTGATTTGGGTGATCGTAGTTGAATGTGATCTCGATTTCTATTTTGTTCAATCTCTTGAAATTCCAGCTACCTCGATTCGTCATGAATCGGGTAAAGGAAGAGTCATAAATAGTCTTCGGAAAGGTTTTGGTACACTCGGAATGGTTGATGAAGATCCTACAAGTACACAACCAAAGGATCTAAGGAATTATGTACAGATTGATAATAATGAAGATCTTCGCTTAATGCGTCGTCAAGATTCAGAAAATATAAAATTGATCATTATTCCAAATTACATTGAAGCATGGATTCTTTCTCGATCTCAAAAACATAATGTGGATATAACAACTTATGGACTTCCTACAGATCCTGTTCAATTACATGATATTCCCCATGTTGAACGGATCCAGAATTTTAAACAGTTTTTACATCGTTTACAGGCTATTGATCCTATATTTGATGTATTGAAAGAGTGGCTTTTACAGGGATTATAAATTCATCAAAAACTAAATTTCCTATTAAAAACCTAATTAATAGTGATTATAATTAGTTCTTATTACAAACGAATGGAAGGCTTGTTTGACGATGTATCGAGATCTAGTTAAACCATTATATCTTTGTATAACCTTACATTACATTTGAAGGAACATAATATTCCTCTGCTTATCAGAGTATCATGTAGAACACACCCTCATTTTAATTCCACCAGATCCTTACATAATAGAATTAGTTCTGGGTTTATTTTCATGAAAAATACTGGAGCTCACTAAATAGAGGTGGAAATTTTAAGCTTAGGTAGTTCAGTTGCGTATCCATTTACGGAACTACCCCAATCGTTAGTTAAAGAAATGTTAAACCAATGCACAGGTCTGAGTCATGAGCTTTCTACTTCTTTTGGAAATATAATTAACAAGAAAGATAATCTGAGAGAAAAATTGCTGGAAAAAAATTACTTAATGAAAGATACTGACTTTCCTAATGATCTAGAGCTTCCTACTACTTGTGGAGTTGATGGTTCTTTCATTATTGAAAATCTGTTATCAGTTGATGTTCTTGCGGTAGCAGGGGTTGCAGTGGAGGGATTAATCCCCCCTAAATCAACAGCTGAATGGGAACGTCCACACCATCTTTCAAAAATCTATTCCATTAGTCACAGTGATTCCACTCGCCAAGTTGCTGGAGCTCTTATGATGTGTATGGAACTCGAACTTGCTAGTAAAGCTCCACATAATATCGTTTTTTTCGATGGTTCGTTAAGCACACCAGTGGTTCATTTCAAAAAGGCCTTGAATGCTTTAGATAACGTTCCTGAGATTCTCAAACAGGAATTTCTTGATCAACTACCTAGTGCAATTAAAAATTACAAGAAATTACTAGAATATAATGGAGGAAAGTCCTATGTGGGCGTCCCAAAGTATACAACGAAGAAGGAAATCTGTAAAGAATTTAATATGCTCAGATATGAAGACCGAGGCTTATTATCATTCGTATTAGAAGGAGGAGAGCTGATTTTTCCATATAAAATGGATCTTCAGGATGTAGCAATCCCCATAAATAGTACTGGTAAGATTTTCCATGATATTGAAAGATTATTAAATGATTCCTTTGTTTTCTATTATAGACCTTCAAGATCTTTTCCTGTAATACGATTAGAAATAATGAAACCTATCGTAACTGATCAAAATCAACTATCTCTTTTGTTTCAAACACTGAAATTACAGTGTGATGCTCCTGGAATGTTCGAACCATTTCCATTATACCTTGCAGATAGAATGGTTAAGCATTTAAGAGTAGCTTTGCCTGCTTTGCGTAAAGCTGCAACTCAAAACATGACTAGACAATGGGACGGAGATGTAAATAACGTTTATCTTGCCATGCACGGATATCGTTCTAAATGGGGGTGAAAATCTATGATAAATAATAAAAAATTAAAAGACATAGTCAACAGCGCTAAATCAGTTGGTGTTATTGGTTCTCCCTCCTCAACAGGGCGAATAAATGTAGATATTTTAGAAACAGCTATTAATGAAAGACTCATTGGAAATTTAGGAATTTTTAACTATCTTCAAAACGAGAATGAGCACTTTGCGTTAAGTCAGTTTACAGAAATTACAATGAGAAACACTTGGTCCGAAGATCCAACTATTCGCGGACTTATACGGCAGAAAGGTACAATTGCTCCCATTACTGAAAAGCAAGATGTTCACCTAGCCCAGATGACTGTTAGTTCTGTGTTTTCGTCAGAGTCGCAAGAAATTATACCAAGTATCCTTGGTACTATTCCCCCAACTGGTACACCAGTAAAATTGTTTAATGAGGACATAATGAATTCATTATTTGCACATTTGAGTGATCAACTATTCTATTTAGGAAAATCTTATGGTACTGACATTAAAATGCCTATGTGGTTCAAACATTTTGGTAAGGGAGAACAGGGAGCAAATGAAGCTTATCACTTAGGAGTATTTGGTAAAACTGGTTCAGGAAAATCGTATCTCTCCCTGATGATTATGCTTGCTTACGCACGACATTCAGAGATGGGGTTATTTGTGTTGGATCCTCAAGGAGAATTCTCTGAAAAAATCAATAGTAATCCTCAAATTCGATCTTTAATAACACAGACCTTCAACAAAAAGGTTAAATTTGTTAGTTTACATAATCTTGTACTTAGCGGTTGGGATCTATTTAAAAAGATTATGATTTATTCTGATTTCTTTAAAGATCTTGGGATCCACCATGAAACAAATCAAATGCAAGCTGCGAATGAATTAGTTCGAATTCTAAAATGTGAAAATCCAAAATCGATTAAAACATGGGAAACCTACAAAGACGGGGCTTTTGAAAGATTCTGGTTTGAGATGAAAAAAGAATCAATCATCGCAAGAATTTATTCTTCCCAAGATTTGAGAAATCGGGTTAGTGATTCTTTTAGTGAAGATAATAAAGCTGAAATAAAAGAAAAATGGAACAAAGTCTGTAATCTGTTTAAATATGAAGGAAAAGAATACTCAATTATAATTTCGAAACTTGTAAAGGAGATTCAAGAAGAAAAGGGGAATATTAGCATCATTGACCTATCAGAAATGGCAATTCCTGATGATTTATTTTGGAATGAGACAATAAAATTCATCGTAATTGGAGAATTTGTTAAACAGCTAACTAACATTGCAGAGGAATCATACAAAGCAGGGAATCTCCTGAACACCTTAGTAGTAATCGATGAAGCTCACCGACTAGCCCCACGAGAAAAATCACCAATAGAAGACTTAGAATTACTAAAAGCAAGATTCATTGATGGTGTCCGAACTACTAGAAAGTATGGACTTGGTTGGATGTTTATTAGTCAGACTCTATCTAGCTTAGATAGACGAATAGTTGAACAAATCCGTATTTATCTGTTTGGATTTGGTCTTAGCTGGGGTATAGAAAGACAGGCGCTCTTGGAAATCATAGGAGGTCAAAACGAAGCCTTGAAACTCTATCAGATGTTTAAAGATCCACAAAGTGCTCTTGGAAAACGAGAATTTCCTTTCATGACGATTGGTCCAATTTCTCCTTTATCTTTCTCTGGAACCCCTTTATTCTTCAATGCACTTGATTTCCCTCATGAGTTCATGAAGGTTAATTTCCAATGAACAAATAACGGTCATTTAGCTGAACCTAACAAGAATTTTATTAAACCAGCCATAGACGACATTATATACATTGATTAATAGTTATTAGGTAAATAATTTGTGTATAAATTTGCTTATCACCTCTCAGAATAATGTTATGAAAAGGTTAATTTTGCAGATCATAAGATAATACTCACCCTTTTAAGAAATAAATCTCAAAGGATAGTGGGGACCTCAATGATGTTGTCTGCTGAAAGATTGGAGTTAATAAATGCTTATATTTCCGAGTTTGAGATGTTATATCTCCAAAAAGAAAAAGGAAAAGACCATTTAGTTAAGCATCGTGAAGAAAGCCAGCTAGTGAAAGAATATTGGGATCAAATTAAAAATATGAAGTTAAAGGGAGAAGATATAACTGAAGATGTTCTAAAAAAGCTACTACCTTATAGTAATACTAATCACAATCGTGAAAACAGATGTAGGATTAGTGTATCGTCTGCAATCACGAAAGATGTGAAATCTTGGTTTGAAAAGGAAAATTGGCAAAAACCAGAGAATTGAACTTTAGTTGCTAAAGCTATCTTTGAACTTGTGTTTGAGCTAATTGATAAAGATAACTGGGAGATTTTAGAAAAATTCGAAAAAAATAAGGAATTATCAAGAGGATTCAAATCGGGAATGTTGACACCAACTTTTTTCCATTTAAATCCTAAATTTTTCTTAATTAATTCCAAAAATATTGACACAGTCAATTATATTCTTGAAAAGAAGGCCATTGACAATTCATTATCAAATTATCGCAGAAATATTGAAATAATAAAGCATATGATTGATGAAATCAACTGCGATTTGTTTAATGAATATACATTGTTCGATATGTTTTGTCATTGGATGTGTGATAAACGATTGGGAGAGTATGCAAAGTTTGCTAAAGATGAACCTGAAAAAACCTTAGATGAACCAGAACCAACAAAAGAAGATGAGGAATCGTCTTTAAGTCCAGAAGAAGAGCTACCTCAAGATCATTGCGAAGCAATTTATTACATTGTAAAAATAGGCAATCTATTAGGTTATAATACTTATGTGGCTGATCCTTCCAAAACTGCTTTCAACATCCAATTAAGGGAAATCGCTACATTAAGAGAAGTACCAGAAAAGTTGTCTAGTATCACAGATATTCGGGCTATTGATGCTATTTGGTATAAATCTGTGCCACCATTCTTCTTCTTTGAGGTTGAACACAGGGGAAATATGCGAGATGCATTACTTAGACTCTATAACACAATCATTGTAGATGCTAGATTCTTCATTGTCTGTCCAGATGTAAATCGTCCTAAATTTCAGAAATAGGTCGCTAGGCAGCCATTTCAGGATATTAAAGAGAGATATAACTTTCGAAATTATGAAGAGCTCTTTGATTTTTATAAGACGGTTTTCAATTACACAAAACGCAGAGAACGTTTCTTTACATTGAAAATTGGTTTATAGGAAAGCTCGATTGCACCTGATTAGAAAGAATGTTAGAATTGTAATAACGATACTTGGTTATCTGATTAGTTTTTATAGTTTAATTGTTTTCGGTACTGAAGGCTGGTTTGACGACATTACGAAATTGTACAAAAAGGAAAACAGCCGTTTTCATACCTTTTCTTCTTGAATACTGCTGTTTATTCTTCCCAAAGATACGTAATAGTCCCACCTCCTTCTTTAAATCCATTTTTTTGATAAAGATCTATTCCCCGCGTATTAAATACATCAGTGTATAAGGTCATTGTTCTATTTCCTTGTTTAACAACCTTCTTCATTGTAGCAGCAAGAAGATTTCTTCCTAATCCTTTTTTTCTGAAATCTGGACGAATACATATGCAATTTAGATGTTTATTGGTTTCACCGAATATGGGAGCGACAAGTGTAAAACCTACGAGCTGATTACCTTTCAGAATTGCTAGAGATGCTTCTTCATTTAAAGTGATTTCCGTGAGTAAAGTGTCAAAATAATCCCTTTTTTCTGTTTCGCTTTGCTCAAAAAAGAAAGGAGATTGACCAGTATTGAACGCATCATAATAACATCTGTATATGTCTTCATGGTTAAGCATTTTAAGTTGTTTGATCTCAAAATCTTCAGGAATCATAACTTGATCAATCTTCTGCTCAAAAAGTTCACATTGCATGCAGAAGTATGTCTTCTTGAATCCATAAGTTCCGTAAAAATCTAGAAAATCCCTGTTCTTGGCTTCTTCTTCTTCTATCGGAATAGTGAGGTCAATTTTTTTGAATTTTTCCTTTTTAGTCCAATTTATAGCTTCTTCTATCAATCTAGAACTTATTTTATGAAAATTCATCTCTGGTGAAATTACAGGGTGTCCCTTTAGAAGTGAACCAGGGTTTAATTCAACTGTTGAACCATTCATTAGATGGAGCATTAACCAACCAACCAGCTTTTCTTTCTCAACGGCTTGAATGATATACACAGGATTCGGAGATAATTCCATTCGTAATGATTTTAGTCTTATAACAACGGTGTTTATTTCACCTAAAGCTCCAAGCCTGGAATCAAAAATTAGCCTAGCAGTTTTGTCAAGTTGGACTTTTTCCCATTCATTCACATGTATTTCCAATTTCACAACACCAAGTTTGAATAATTTGGATTATAGGGAGATTTATAAGGTTTAAAAACTTATTTTTTGATTGATCTAATGGTTTCAATAAGAGAAAACACCGAAAATCTCATACTTATCCTTGTTATGCAGAAGATATGAAATGAATTTAATTTCAAATCAATATCTCATGGATCAAGCTGTTTAAATACAACAGCTGATTCAATCGTTCTTTCCGAAAACAATTTATTATTAACATCAATAAGAAAGAACTTTTATATCAATCTGGAATATCTCTACATCCTTAGATTGTACAACTTCTTGGTATTGTTTATGCTCATATTGTCACTTGTAGTAAATTAAACACCAAATGATTTTAAGATAAATTAAAATACTTTATCTGATCTACAGCAACAATTTTATGAATTTTGACGAAATTCATGAAATCACTTCAAAATCATTCATTTTTTATTCTTTCTTTTGGAAAACAAACAGATCAGTGATCGTAGACCATGCTATATTGGGAGGAGAACTAAAGAATTATTCAAATAATCCACAAAAATTCGTGGAATATTGTAGAAGCAAGAAGAATAGTGAAGTATTTAAGATAACTGGTTTTCTATAAGTTGGGTGTTAATCCAGCCTTTTACGATATTAGAAAGGATATCTTATAAAACACAAAAGAATAAAAAATGTAAGAAAATTGAGTAATTGATCACTCATTCCTTTTTCCAGCGAGCTCGTTCTCCCTCTTCCATTTTTTTCCTTATTTGTTTAAGCTCATGTAATTCTAACTCTTCAAGGTCTTCTTCAGGCAATATAAAGTGTAATTCTAACCATAGCTTTATCTTTTTAACTAATATTATCACTTATCTGAACAAGTGGTTTAAAAAAAATTTTATTCAAATTTAAATCTGAATATTGATAACATTTTAAAATAAATGTTTCTATTGTAGGAATGAGTAAGATGTCCATTACTTTAGATTCTGAAACAGCACGAGATTTAATTGAAACAAAACTCCGTGTATTGACTGAAAAAATTGATAAAATCCTCAGGAAATGGAATATTAATTCAATTGACGAATTAATCAAAGGCACAAAGACTGGAACCTTACCTGAAGCTGAAGACGATGCAATAGATTTACAGAATTTACGTGATAAACGAAATGAAATAGAAAAACTGTTACTTGGCTTACAGTGAATGATCTTGTTATCTGAGGAACTAATTCTTAAAGCATATGATATTATTCTCAAAGAATTACGAGGGTTTATTTCCGAGATTGATCTAGACGAAGATACTGGCAAATTAGGAATAAAATTGAAAAGCGGAGTGACAGTCTTCATTCGCTATAATAATTATGGACAATATTCCTATGTGGTGATGTTTTCCTCCCAGAAGCTAGATCGTATCAGATTCGATAATTTTGATGACAAATGGGAAGTAACTTCTAAACCACATCATACTCATCCACGACATCAAGAAAATGCTATTGAAAGTCCTTTTAAGGGCACGCCTTCAGATGATATCAAGTTTTTATGTAGTATTCTTCAGTCTGGAAAAATTTATCGATTTGGTTTGTGATTTTATAATCAAGAATATTACGACGTTTGTCTTAGGCTGGTTTGACGACATAAACAGATTTGATTAATAATAAAACCATCTTGTCGGTTTATTTAGCTTCAACACTATAAGCTCTATTTACAGAGTTTATTAATTCTTTATTGAGA
Organism: Promethearchaeota archaeon; assembly: GCA_048938105.1. Classification (GTDB taxonomy): domain Archaea; phylum Asgardarchaeota; class Heimdallarchaeia; order Hodarchaeales; family Hodarchaeaceae; genus Hodarchaeum. Next base: position 24,428 of record JBHLMN010000012.1, on the reverse strand, counting down.
TTCTTTTGTTGGCATATCACAACAATATGATGTTTAGGAAGCTGGCCTAATTTGATGGATTCCGAGGAAGGAAGTTCTCTTATAATATCTACAAATCCTGAGCGATGGGGATAATTTCATCACGAAAGATCGTAAGAGGCTCTTGTTCAGCTAATGGATTGCGCATGTTAAAGATTGCATGATCTATTCCCATTTTAGCTAGAGTTTTTATCATTGACAGAATGTCATCAACACTCTTCAAGTTTTTACTTCCCTTTGGTGATTTGTGAACAACAGAAATCTGCTAATCAGCCTTTGGCGACATAGATAAAGGCTAACTTCTTATCATAAAAACAGGGATATGGTTTTACGTTTAATTTCGGAAATTCTAAATTCTTTTGGGTAGACCAGCTTGAAATCTAAAATCTAAACTCAAATAGAATGTGTTAGCTAGAATCTTAATACCATTCTGTAATGGGAACAGTAGTAGGATACTCTGTTATTCCACAAGGAGATGTTAGATCGAATGTATGATACTTGTTGTGGGTTGGCGCACTAAAACACACATCTACTGCCATTTGGTTGATATCAAAGATCATAGACCACAAGGTGCCAAACCCTCCGTTGTAAAAATGATTACATAACCCTTCAGGATGGAGAGTAGCAAAGAGTGTGCGTACATCCTCCGCAGAAATTTTAGAAGTATGTCCTTGATACCAATCCGTAATTAATTTCTCACGGATCTTTGAGTGAGTGATTATTCCACAATTAAGCTTGTTAAATTCTTCCATTTCAGGGGAACGATAATGATTCACTGAAAAAAGATATGATAAGTCTCCTGTGTCACCTATTTGGCGAACGAATTTCTTTTCTTCTGCAAATTCCACAATAGCTGCATTTGCTTGTTGATCCACGAGAAGAAGGGAAAAATATCCGTTCACTGGTAATTCTCTCAGATAATTGAGTGCATGATCTACTGATGTACAGGTGTCAAGTATGGCCCTTATTGTTAACCAGAACATGGGTCCTCTCTGTTTAAATGGTACACCAAATATTCCACCCCCTGTCATTGATACTACCAGGCCATGTTCATTCATACCATCATGACGACCGTGTAGTAGACAAGAAAAACCAATATGTGCTGCTTTCCTCTTTATTCTAGTAGTTATTAATTTCATGTCTTCTTCTTTGTGATTCCATTCATAACTCCGTCCTACGAGTGTGTGTTGATTTGAAGTAACTCGTGATAAAACAGCTAACTGTGAACATTCCCCTCCAAGTGAATCATTGAACGTCCAATTCCAAAAAGGATGTGTTTTAGGTGATACTTTAAAATAATCCGCAAATCCTTGGATTTCTTGAGTCACTCCTGGACAACACTCTTCTGTATACTCCCATAATTCCTTAAAGCTTGGAAATCGCACTTTTTTAAGATTGAGTTTCCCAGAGGATGCAAAATCGCTCCATCCCGGGATAGTGCTTAATAACCTGGCCATCTGCTGTCCCACCTCATAATGTGTCCCTTCAAGGGTTAAATGATGAAAATTTAGGTCCTCAAAATCATATTTTCGGTTTTTCATCTCAATCACTCAGCAAAGACCTCATATTTCTTTAAGATTTCTCTTACTGACTGGCAAATTCGATTATGAGTTCCATCTTTCAACTGACTCTTTTTTATCCTTGATTTGAATTCTAAACCAGTCTTTTACGAAATTAAAAATATATTAGCTCATAGTACAAAACTCTTATTTTTATTGAGACAATAATAACATGAAAAGTCAATCTTTTTTTTGGAGAGTATATATCTTAGTAGTGCTGCGGGAAGTATCCTCTGTCTTAAATGAAGAACAGTTGTGATATTCTAGCTATTTGTTTTTCCTATGCTTATTCTTGTGTAATAGAGATATTAGCCCAAAAATTAAAAGAAAATAAACTAGTTCATACCCAGGTGTACTAGAATCAGAAGTAGAGGAAGTATTTTTATTTATCTGGAGTATTAAAATAATTCCACCACTTTGTAATACATAAACATATTCGTTGACTACATGTACATGAAAGAACTTTTCCCCTTCGTATGATCCACTTAAGGTGGGATTAACTGGGTTATCAACATCCAAAATTCTCAATCCATTATCATAGTCACAGACAAAGGCATATTCCTCCTTTTTATCGACTCCGATCCCGAAACTAATGTTTTGATACTCTCCTAGTAGTACAGGATTTGATGGCTCAGTAACATTTATGGTTTTAAATCCTCCATCAGTTGCACATGAGGCGAATACAATGTTATCTTCGACATCAATAGCCCTTATAATGTCTCCATCGTTAAATTTTCCTATTAAATGAGGGTTGCTGGCATTACTAATATCTAGAATTAGTAAACCAGCATCATAATCGGCTACGAATGCAATATTGTTAATACAATAGATGCTATACCCAACTACTATATCATCATAGTGTCCGATTCTTGTAATGTTCCCTGGATTACTAACATCAAGTACAGCAAATTCTGTACCGTGTACAGAAGCATAACATAATGACCCTTGAACAAATACATCTACAACCATTCTCTTATCGAAATAACTTCCGATTTTTTGGGGACTTGTTGGGGTACAAATATCATACACTTCTAAGCCATCGACAAGGTCAGCAATGAATGCGTAACTTCCATCTATATGAATTCCATGTCCTGTTCCACCATCTAAATATTGTCCTACTTTTTGAGGATAATCAGGGGCAGAAATATTGTAAATCAACAAACCTAGGTGATCTGCAACATATAGCAGGTCATCTATAACCTGAATATCCACAGCAACACCACCTGTTTGTATCTCACCAACCTTAGTCAATTCTAAATCAAGAGAGGGTGTATCACCAGAAATGACACTTATAGGAATAATCAGAATCATCCATAATAATAATTTAGGAGTCCTACTTGACATAGACTATATCCCTCATTATTTTTGGTTTTATTAATTCTTTTAATCCACTTGGAGTAACAATTTAGACATGAACGCCGAGTTTATCTGATAAATAATCTTCTAACTTGAAAAGACTAAAATAACTGATTGGTTTCGTAAATTCAACAAGCAAATCTAAATCGCTTGTTTCACTCTGTTCCTCACGAGCATAAGATCCAAATAAGCCAATTGTATTAACATGATATGCCTCCATGAGAAATGGAATTTCAGCTTCCAGAAAATCTATGATTTTCTTTCTTGTTAACACTTCTTTCATCCTTTGTTAATGAGGGTTGATTGGAATCCGTGAATATGTATATTTTAAAGGTATGTATTTTTACTAGTACTTATTCCCAATCAAGGATTTTAGATTTGAATATTTTTCTAGTTTTGTCACATGATTTTTTTTTGACTGTAATTTAATTTTCAAAAGTTTTAGATACCAACTGCTTTAGATGAAGAAGGCTGGTTTGATGACATTACGAAATTGTACAAAAAGGAAAACTGCCGTTTTCATACTTTTCTTCTTGAATACTGCTGTTTATTCTTCCCAAAGATACGTGAAGTACTTAAGATAAATAGTGAAGTACTTAAGATAACTGGTTTTCTATAAGTTGGGTGTTAATCCAGCCTTTTGCGACGGAAAATTTCTAGATGTTAAACAATCTAACCCATGTCATCCAAATTAGGGATTCATTGATACCCATTCCGCTTTAATTGAATGATTGCAATAATTACAAGTAATACTTTCTCCCTCTGAAAACTGATCTACCTGTTTTTTGAATAATTACCATTACAATGAGGACACAAGCCCTGTAATATTGATCTAGCATTTTCAATGACAATGATTTTCTCTAACGCATCATTTTTTCTTTCAAAAACAGCATTACTCGTGAAATAAGGAAATGGGAATATTAAACTTTTTCTTAATTCTCCTAAAATAAACCACACAAACATATACCTATCTTTCTCTTTTGGTTCATCCAATAAGTCCTTTAAGGGCACAAGAGATGTAAACATTGCAGATTAAGACCACTTACTTCATATACATTTTTTGTTTGAAACGTCCTAAAAGTCTGATCGGTTGGTAGATTTAGTATTTCGATTCTAGAGATCCCTTCATTTAACTTAACGAATCCAACTAATATTCCAAGGATAATTAAGCTTTCGAGTAGTAAAACACCAGACGCAGTATATTAAGAATTATTTATAATCCTAATGATTTTTCAGAAGTTAGAATTTGTGACTCAAACTAAATACTATTTTTTGGAGCAGAATTCACTTTTCATTTCAAGTCAAACTTTATAAGTAATAATTTAGATAGAAATAATTTAGTTTCGAAATTAAGTTTCTAGAAATAGAGGGAAATTATTTTAGTCATTGAGTAGAATGGTGAGAAATTTGGATTTTACAACGATTGAGTCTGAAATTATCTATAGTGTTGATCATGGGAGGGTAAATCCGATTAATATTACTGAAGGGAATCCTACCCTTCCTTCGTATCCGCCTACAGAAACAGAGGTCGATTGGGGAAATGTAGTAATTAAATGGAATTTGAATAGGCAAAATTCTGATGAGATCCCAAATAAGCTAGAGCTTCACTTGTTAAAACCTAAAGCATCAGTTGCAGACCCATATTCCATCCTAAATCCTCCAGAATATCTTGGCCACGGAGAACGCGGTAATTACACAGTGAGATTCCCAGCTGGTGATGATACTTTTCCTACAAAAGAGCATTCACCTTTATGGCAAGATTACGTTGAGCCGAATTGGGAACCTGTGCAAGGAGCGTGGATTGAACATGAACAATACGTCCAAGGAGCTGAAAGAGACAATACTGAGTGGCCAGGTGATCGTATGGGGCACAGGTTCACATTTGATCTTGAATCTGAAATTTCCCCAGTTGTTGTTCCCCTTAGGGTTGCAAAAAGCGGTGTTAATGTAGACGGTGAGCCATTTCTTCTTTTTCTCGAAATTAGACGTTATGGAAGGCTCAGATTGTATGCTAGGCCTGTTATTATAAACCCTATTATCGGTAAATGCTTTATTGCAACTGCTGCATATGGCGATCCACTTCATCTTAAGCTGGATATTTTACGAGGCTGGCGTGATGAATCATTAGGCAAAACTTCCTTTGGGAATTCAATAATTAAATTATATTATAAATTGTCCCCTCCTTTTGCTGGAATCATTACAAGATCTAATGTAATGCGGAAAGTTATACGAAAATTCATCAATTTATTCATTGACAGAATTCAGCATTAAAATTCATGTTCTATGTAGATAATTATGAACTTCTCAACCAAGAAAAGCTACCTATATCGTTAAATGGAAGAAATAACAGGAAGATTAAGATAGGTCCTAAAATTAGTGCAAATTTTCGACCAATAGGAATAGAACTCGGTCATCTCATACCATCTCAATACTATCATAATTTTTATTCAATTTCATTTTAAGATAGAAGTAAAAAAAATTGTCAAATAACTTATTTCAATTATAGAGGGCTGGTTTGATGACATTAATCCAAGAGATTTCCTAAACTCTTAATTTTCGGTGGCTGTTAATCCAAATGACACCATCGCTGAAATTTCAATACTTATAATGCAGCAGAATGTAAAATCTATCCAATTAAAAGTTAAAAGGAAGCACTCAAATTATGTAGATGAGGATTTCGAAATTAACAATGTGAATTTAGTAGATTATTTCATTAGATAATTATTTGTTCATTGGCCTATCTCTCTTATCAATTCGATTTCTCTCATTCTTCTTAGAGAAAGAACCGGAATTAAGGCCGCAATTAGTGAACTGAATACTACAAGTATTGTCCAAAAAAGTACAGCGAAAATGTCAACATTATAGGAGGATACACCCTGTAAAGCTCCTAAAGCTGGTTTTAACACAATAACTGAGGTAGTTGTACCAATAATGAAAGCTAAAGCAGAGATTAGTGCAGACTCGAGAATTATTGCTGTCGCTGTTTCCGCCCTACTCATTCCCATGGCTCTTAAAATACCAAATTCATGCCATCTTAGTTGAATATTTCGGTAAAAAATTGATGAGAGTCCAATAAACGCCAAAAAGACTCCGATAGAGAAGTAGCCTTCAAAAATAATTGTTCCCATTAATATTACCTCTGTCAAATCATTAATAAATTCCACTCTATTGGTTAGTGAAAGACCCCATGCACTTAAACTTCTTTCTAGTTTTTCATGAATATCTCTAATATTATTAGTTGATTTTAATTTAATAAATAAAATATTATCACCTGTAATATTTACAAAGTAAGACTTTAACAAGTTTTTTGACATGAAAATAGAGCCTGAACTTGAAAAAATGTATCCTATTACAGGGAGAGTCTGATTTCCGATATCTGTTGATATATTAACATCTTGAAATTGAAAATCGTTATACTCAAACCATGAAGGGACTAAAACTCCTTTGCCATCAAAGAAGTTAGTCCAAACTGAATCTTCTGATTCAAATATACTTTTTCCTTTGATTCTAATATCGAATAAGTCTTTACTATACTTATCTAGGCCAATTATAGGACTTTCATCCTTAGTATAATTATACCACCATTCCATCTCCTCTCCAACCTTCATTTCAATACTAGCTATTGTCCGAGACCATCCTGCAATATAACTAATACTATTCTTCAGTTCTAAATCTAGATTTTGATACCATTCAGATTGATTAATAGGTAATACAGTATTTACTCTGAAGTCAGCTCCATACATCCAATTTTGATCCATAGATGCCTCATTTGCATAATAAGAAGCATTAGCCATTAATACAACTCCCTGCATCACTGAAACCATTAAAGCAAATATAATAAGGGATAAAAAGATTTTAACCTTTGATTTGTTGACATTTCCTTGACAGTACATAAGAATATGACTTGATTTAATAAAAGATAACTTCATTATTAATTTTGTAATAGAATTTAGTTGTAATACAACCAGAATTGCCATCAGAATTAAAATGTATAACCAGGAATATATAATAAAAAGAAAACTCTCAGAATTAAAGGTTGAGCTATTCGCTAAAAAGATTACAAGAGTAACAGTTGGTATAAGAATAGCTAATGAATAGATAGTCCCAAGGGTTCGAAATCGTTCTTTTTTCCATGCATGTAAGAATAAGAATCCAAATAATGTTCCAATAGAACTTAATGTAGAAAAGATGATTAATGAGGTTTGTAAAACGGAGATTCCTAATGAAATAAGAACTATAGAGGCAAATAAATAAAACAAACCTTTTTTCTTGTTTGGATTTTGAATTATATCAATCTCTAATTCTTGGAAAGTAGTGATAATATTCATTGATGATATTCTCCAAGAAGCAAATGTAGCAATTATCATTACAAATATAAGACCAAGTATAAAGGACTGTATCAAAGATTCAAGCCTAATCCAAATAGTATAAGGCCTTGAGAGTTCTACCTGTCCAATAAAATAAAAACCAGGTTTATAAATGGAACTCAATGCTTCTAGAAAGAGGTGTGTTATAATTATTGTACCAAAAACACCGATAATTCCCGCGATTACTCCCGTAATCAGACTCTCTAGAAAAAACTGTTTGAAAATATCAAATTTTACCATGCCTAATGATCTTAAGGTAGCAATATCTCCACGACGCTCTTCTAGCAATATATAATAAATAGTTCCAATTAAAAATACTGCAGATGTAATTCCAATTAATCCTAAAGCGTTAAAAAACCCAGAAAAACTTCTCGCTCCACTTCTAGCCTCATCATAAGCACTTCTTTTGATTCTAAAAATTCCAATATTAGACCAGTTATCAGTATTAAGTAAATTGCTATTTAGAGCATCTAGAAATGTATCTTCATAGTCTAATCCATCTACAACGTCCCCATTTAGACTTATTAGTACTTCATTGATTTTATTGGTTAGATTTAGAGTCATTTGTAAGGTTTGCAAATCTACGTAAATATTATATCCATCATTCCTCTTTGCTCTTCCTTCATCATCTAATACGCCAATAACAGAAAATTCTACTAGAATTATTTTATTTGGCTTATTCAATGAAAAAGGGATTTTTATTAAATCACCCTTTGAAATATTAAGCTCTTTCACAATATTCTGAGTTATAACTGCATTTATTGACCCATCTTCAGATTCAAGCTGGTTCCATCCAAGTGACTCTCCATCCATATTTAATGGGCCAAATTCATGATCTCTAGTTACATTAATTCCGTGTAATACTCCCCACGCACTTGAGTTTTTTTCAGAACAAATTAGGGTTACCCCAAAAACCAATTGCCCAGAAATAGCATCAATTAAAGAGGATAATTCATTATTTGTCTCAATTTCATTGATAATAGAGTCATCAAAGAAACCTCCATTCGTGTTGTCAGCTGAAAATAACAAAATATCTGTTTCTTGAAGAATTTGAAGATTATCTTCTAGAATTGATCTATAAATACTATCACTCAATATTGAAGTAGTAAAAATAAGCATAAATCCTATTGATATTCCTAATCCGCCCAGTAAAACTCTTTTCCAGATCTTTCTAACCGTTTGTATAGTAATCCAGATATTTAAAAACATCTCCCATTCCTTCCATTTAAGTTTTAGGTAGATCTTTCTCCTTATTTAACTGTAGAGCACCATTGAGAAAATAAACAACATCACAAACATTAGCTACAATGGGGTCATGAGTTACTACAAGTAGCGTTTGATCAAACTCTTCAGTCATTTCATCCACTAACTGAACAATTTTTCTCGCTGTACTACGATCTAAATTTCCAGTTGGTTCGTCAGCTAATACAAGAGTAGGATGGGAAACCATAGCTCTTGCCAATGCGACTCTTTGCTTTTCTCCACCAGAAAGCTTTTTAACATCATAATTAACTTTCTCTTCAAGACCAATTCTCTTAAGAAGATCTATGGCTTGTTTTTTTGCCTCATTTATTCCAATATTATTTAATAATAAAGGGAAGCAAATATTTTCTAAAACACTTAAACTACTAATTAAATTCGAATTCTGGAAAATAAATCCAAGATTTCTTCTTCTAAACTTCGCACGCTGATCTGCATTCATCTCTACAATATTTTTATTATTGATAGACACTTTACCAGAATCAGCGTCATCTAATCCTGATATAACATTTAATAATGTAGTTTTGCCAGATCCGGAAGGACCCATAATAGCAACACGTTGTCCTTTCGCAATAGACAGGTTGAGTCCTTTGAGAATTTCCGTTTTGGTGTTTTTAAAACCGTAAGATTTGCTAAGGTTTATCACTTCTAAGATATTTTCCATTTTTAAGCAAGTCCTTACCTATTCTTGACATTAGAGTAAGGATTTTTTCTTTAAAAAAGAATTTCATTTAAGGCAGCTGATAATCCCTGAGAACTCATTATACACGGATCTAAGAGCAGAAAGAGCACAAAATTTATAGATATTACATGAGCTGGAGGGAATTGGATTCTCAAGGCTTTTCCTGAAATAATGTCCTAGAAACAAGTTTGACAATCATTCAGAATGAAAATCTCCAAATGTAATGTACTAAATAATATACAAAAAATATAGAGAAATGGTATTTATCAAAGGTTTAGGGATATAGAAGGTATATAAAGCAAATATACATTTTAACTATTTCGAATTTGTACAACAATCTCAATGTTGGTAATATGAAGAAACTAAATAACCCCACTTTACTTCGACTAATTTTAATAGATTTACTTCCCTTAACACAACTATTATAAAAGCTTTGAGCTTATGGTTGGATAAAATCTGGGAAAATCAATGATGATGCAGGAATATCGGATAAGAATACTAATTGCAATCATTCTGACGATCAGTGTTCTATATCCTTTCTTAAACGACTTTATCGTCAAGAGAAACAACGAAGAAGTGGTATTTATTGAAATTGTTCAACTTTCTACCGATGGATGGAATGATTTTATCGAAATTGTAGATTATTGAAATACAAAAGGAATTATGAGAATATGAGTAGACTTACTTCTCGTCTTAAAGGTTTCTCAAGAAGAGTTTTAGTAGCAGCAATAATGTTTATTGCGATTATATCAGCGATAACAATAGGCATCATCTATTACTTCAACCAATCCTCAGATGAGTATGAGTTGAACATTAAAGATATAGATCCCACTGAGATTGGCGTTGATGAGTGGTTACAAGATTTTCATGCACTGTATAGTTTTGTTCGGTACAATTATCCCTATCTAACACTCAAGAATCGAACTCATGGATATAATTGGCTGGACTTAAGAGAAGTTTACGAGAATCGAATCAATTCTGCGTCAGATAATGTAGAGTTTTTCTCTATAATTGCTGAAGCTGTCGAAGCTCTGCAAAATAGACACACTAACATTGTAGATCCTGAATATTATTCACTTTACCAATCGAATTATGGCTCATGGTTACCCATTTGCAAAGAAGTTTTCAACAATAATGTTGTGAGTGCTTCTTCATATTGGAAAAGCATCTACAATGAATACTGTAATAACATGGTTAATGTCAGCTACGATGCGAAAATCGTCTATGATCGGGGAGTTTACAGAATTGTGGATGGTTATGGATCATGGATTGAAAAATATGGTAACCAGTCCACAATTCTCCAAGTAAATGGGAATCCTATCGATGATGTTGTGTTGGAATGTTTTGACAGAGCGTATCTAGACTGGGATTTTGCTAGAGAAAAGCACTATCTTTGGTCGATCACTCCACATGAATTTGGAAACGCTTTATTTACAATCAAGAATGAGTTTGGCCATGAATATGATGTAGTTTTCGATATTGTCAACAAGCCCTATGAGAATCCCTTCTGTTATCCTGCAACACTGTCTTCACCCCTCATCTTCAATACCTGGGAGAACCAGAGTGTTGCATACATGTACTTCCGTTCATTCTCATACTATTTAGAGCCGTATCTTCAAGATATCTTAGATTTTCTTAACCAGATTGATGATTATCAGCATCTGATTATTGATATCCGCGGGAATGTGGGGGGTAGTTCGAGCAACTGGAGAAATTATATTGTTGGACCACTGATTACTGAAACGAAAACGCGTATAGGATATTTAGCTTACAAAAATGGGAGATACGTTAATGAATTCCGAAGAGAAATTGAACAAGCTTGGTCGCTCCCTTCTGGAACCATTCCAGCTGATTTTTTCGAATCGCTACCTCCCGAGGTTTATGGTAATAACTACGAGATTTATAACTATACACAGATTATTGAACCAGTCAATGAGGTTGATTTTAATGGCACAATTAGCTTATTGATAGATAATATCGCATATTCCGCTTCGGAGAACTTGGCTATCTTTTGCAAGGAGTCTAATTTTGCTACGATTTATGGAATTCCAAGTGGAGGTGATGGAATCATTCCAACTCCTATCTTCTTTACATTACCCAATAGTAAAATTGTCATCAGAGCTCCACCATCCATAGGACTGGAGAGTAATGGTGAAGCAAACGAAGAGTTTAGAACACACCCAGATGTGTATTATGAGAGCTCATTTGGTAATTTGAATGAACTAATCGATTTTGTGATTGATGACATTACATCATAAATTTTATTTCAAGGAATTATATATTCGTAGGTGTTTTTTTACTGTGATCTGTTGCTTTTTATGGCTGTTGCTCTGCATTCTTGCCCTTAGTGCTGCGCTGACTTTTTCTTCTGCGGTTGATCTTATTTTTGCGGTTGGTTTCATTTTGATTGCTTTGGTTGTGATTGCCTGGACGCTCAAACGGCTTTCTGCTGGATTAATTAGTGGTTGGTCTAATAATGACAGTGAAAATTGTAAACAACAAAATTTAATGTTATAAGATAATCTTTTCATATTTTTAAAGTGTTAATCTAGCCTTTTGCCAATTATTAAGTTGTGATTATATACCGTTCTGAAAGACTTACCTAATGAGGACAGTTATGGCCTTTTATGACCAGTCTTCGATAGTGCTAGTCTTCATACTTCATTGAGGTGCGCCTACTGATATACAGGTCTTATCAACTCTCCACAAGCGTTTAACGTCTCCGCAGAACTCTCGGCGACGGAACTTATTCATAATTCAGTATGAATAACCATATTTAAGCACCTAAATTTCAACTGTTACCAACCCTACCAATTTAAACCAGCTATGGACGAAATTCGTGTGATGTAAGGTCAATTATTTTTGGTCTAATTCGGTGAACCTAGCTTTTTCTAAAAAAAATTGATCTAATAGTGGTTGAATTCGATTTAATCACCAAAGTCAGAAGCAAATTTCATCTAAACGGAATTCTAAATTTTTACCAGGGGTAAATATTAAATATGTCTCTGATTTTTTTTTACACTGTGCGCTTTCCAATTCTCATTTGAGAGAAAAATAATTTTTTTCGAGTAGGAAATCAAGAGGGGTCTGAATGAACACAGGAAAGAAAACTCAATGGGGAAGCATTAGCTTGCTTCTTCTTCTATTCATGATTAGTTTAAATCTGCATTCTATTATTTTAAATCCAATCAGTTACCATGCACTAAACCATGCTGGAAATGAAAGAATTTTATCGGGGAGTGAAATAACCTCAGATTATACTCCTACTTTTACTGGAAATGGGGAAAATTGCAATATTACTTTGCAACAGTCCTTAATTGAGTCCTCTCCCATTACTGTCACAAATACTTCCGATCCACTGAATAACACTTTTTATGAACCCTGCCCTACTACTGAGAATTTTCCCAGTTCGCTTGTGAATATGACTATTGAGGAGATCTATGCTCCCAATAAAACACTGATAATTGAAGAGGGAATAAATCAGGGCAATGAACCTCTTTCAGGATACCCAGAAGCTACATCATTTTGGATTAAAGGTAATGGATATTTAGAAAATGTCTCCGTATATCTTAGAAATTTGGGAACTAATAGTGCTACAATTAGAATAGATTTATTCAGTTCTGAATGGAATAGTACAGAATCAAGAAGTCAACCTGTCGGAGTGGCATTAGGTACTCAATTAGGTTTATTTACAATAGGAGCTTCAAGTGAAGGATGGATGGGTGTTACAAGAGTACATGAATTTCTTAATATTTCCAATACTGAAAATAAGACCTGGTTTATTGCTGTGTTTAAATCAGGACCAGGAACTCACGAATGGAGGTTCACACGCGATGATGCAAATGGTGATAATTCCGAGAGTTATTTTTATAACACCACTGTTAATAAATGGCAATTAAGGCAAGATGTATTTAAGAGAACTAGAGATTATCATTTAAAAGTTGATTTAAGTCCTTCTATTTCTCCTCCCAACCAAACGTTGATCGTTGAGGATGGCCCAGATAATAATTATCAGCAATTTGATGATGTTGTACCTGCAGCTTCCTCTTTTGAGGTTAGGGATAATTGTTTTCTCGAAAATGTCTCAGTGGAACTCTATAATCCATATAGTCCTGAAAATATTACTGTAAGACTAGCTTTATTTAATTCAACATGGAATTCTAGTGACATGGTAAGCAAACCAGGTGGACTTAAAAATGATTTTATTCAGGATTTAGGGATTATTGATTATTCTACGTCTTTAGAATGGATTACATTGAGAGAACTTCATATTTATTTAGACAACTCGAAAACAGAAAATAATACGTGGTTTATTGGATTATTTACCATTATTAGTTCACTTCACGAAGGTTACTGGGAATGGAATTGGATTTCCCAAGGGAATGGTGTGGATGATACGCGAAGTTATACCTATCAAACCTTTCCCTCAACAAAATGGATTTTAGCAGAGGCATTTAGTCAAAAAGTTGATTTTCATTTAAAACTAGATCTACACATTATAGATGATATCCCATCGAAAATTGGGTTGAAAATAAACGATAATCCCGTTACTGGGCATAATACAAGTTACGGAGCTGGTTTTTGGCTCTCAATAGATCAATACTCGAATCCATCTGGGACCATAAACTTCACCTTATCAGCAGATTGGTGGGATGTCTCCTGTACAATCACCTCTGTTCAAATTATTTATACGAAAACCGATGGAAAAGCGAACTCAAATTTTACGGTGGGAAGCGAACAAGAAGTATTGTGGCATGTAACAGATACTGAAGGATTAAATTATCTTGATCCCCGCATTAATGAGACAGCTATGATCAATTTCACGATTCCTAGCAGTTGGTATAATATCAATGTGTTCAATGGGACAATAAATCGAACTGATGATGTATCAGTTAGAATCCTGAATAATGGTTATAGTGAAATTTACGTATTGAATGCTGGGAGTGGAGATTGGTATTTAACAGCCTCCTCAGAAAATCTAGTAGCATCGATCGATTCTTATCTTGGTTCTGAACCTGAAAACGTAGTTAATTATTCAGACATTGTACACTTCAATGTAAGCTTCAAAGAAACGATATTCCAAAATGATGGACTGATTAACTTGAGTATCTATAGTCCAGCTCCCATTAATGATGTATTAAACTTTACACTTGTCAAAACTACGTTTAACTCTGGCCAAGAGTTCTCTCTTGGAGATTGGGATGTTTCAGACACTGTAATTCAATATGGGGTTTTTCGTGTCCAAGTATCTTGGCATAATGGGATTGCTGTGGGTTTCTTGGAAGTTTCTCTCACAATTATCGGAGAATCCAATTTACTGTTAATCGAACCTCCTCAAAACGCTATATTTGATCCTGATCAGCAATTCACCATTATTCTGTATTATGAAGATACTCATTTGCATAAAGCAATTGATGGTGCCGTCATTGAATACAACATAGCTGCTCAAGGATGGGAAGCAACTACTCTGGATAACGGTACCATTGGCTTCTCTCTGATTCCTGTGGATTGTAGTGAATTATCCTCCAGTGGATCAAAACGTGTCGATATTACTGCCACTCACGAATTCTATTCTACTCCCACTCTTGAATATATATTTGAAATTAGTGAAAGCCCATCTACAACAACTACAACAGGGACTACAACTACCAGTCAACCCGATACTAGTACGACTACTACTACCACCACAACTACAACTACCAGTCAACCCGATACTAGTACGACTACTACTACCACCACAACTACAACTACCAGTCAACCTGATACTAGTTCGAGTACTACTACTACCACGACTTCTATTCATAAAACAACTTCTAAATCAAGCACAACGACCACAAGATCAAGTACTTTTCCTGGAGTATTACAAGTTTGTTTAGTCTTTGGTTTCCTAATAGTATTCATACGAAGACGAAAGAAAAGATAAAGCCCTTATGATTGGTCTACTTTTTCTAATAGTGATCTAGATCTGTTTATATTTTTCTAACCTAAACTAGCCTTTTACGACGAATTTGCATCCTGGTTTCTAGCTATATGAATCTCTCTTACTTAGTTTCAAAAAAGAATAACCCTTTTCCTGTTTTAATCATCTCTTTTTGATTGTATATACCAATCCTATACTAGATATTAGCATTAAGAGAACACCGAAAATCCAATGATGCAAACCAGCAATATGAATTGCACTTAAATCAGGTAAAATGCGTTCAGGGAATCCGATATCATCCAGTAGTGGAGCTAAAACTTCTAAAAACGGAACAATACGGATTTCATCTATAAAAAGCATGAATCCAACTAAAAAAATAAAGATGAGAGCCAAAATAATTAAATTTTTTTTCCAACCCATTTTTACATACCCCATTTCTTTATCAGTTAATTAATATTTAAAAATTGCTTTTTTTCGAGGACAATCATTTTTGATTAATAATTCTTGTAAGTGCTAATCCAGCCTTTTGTGACATTGAACCCAAATTATCCATCAAAAATGCTTATTATTCTTTATTGAGATGTAAGATTACAATATACCTTTATAAATTCTTAAAATTGTAAATACCATTGGGTTGAAATGAAAAAAAGGCCAGTGAGTAATGCAAGACAATTAGCAGAAGAATATATGGAAAACTTTGAAGCGTGGGAGAAGGAGGCGAGAGAGGAAAGATTTAGTTATTAATGCATATAAGGTTACATGTCAGAAACCAGAATTTGTCCAATTTAAGAAAATTGAAGACAAACATTTTGGAATATCTTGGAAGAAATGGAAACAACTAACTGACTGGCCAAAAAAACCTCTCAGCTTCACTGATTGTACCATTTTAGCTTATATGGAATCATAAAATATTGAATATCTTGTTACATTTGACGATGAATTTGATGGGTTAGTCAATTTTGTAAAAATCTGAAGGATTTTTGAATAAGTCTTTTGTGAACATCAGTTATTTATAATCATTAATTCACGTTATTTGAGGGATCAATTGCCAGTCATAAAACAATCCAATAAATATATGATTCGCATCTCCCTATTATGCCATCCTGTGGATTTATTATTCCCGTTAGTCCGTGTTTTGATTCAAAAATTTAATGGTCAATCCATAAGTCAAACAATTGAAGACTTGTCACTTGTTGTTTCAACAATAGATATCTCTGTTGTTAATAGAATAGTAAAAGTAATTCTAGTCCAACCAATTGGAAGCGGCTTCTATAATAAAATGTTTGGTCATCATTTTCATTCCAGTGGGGCCATTATTGCATTTTTAAAAGACAGTAATGATTCCTTTGAAGCATCAAGGGCCTTATACCAGCGTTTCAAAGATATCAATCCCATTGATGTTCCAATCGCATTTATTGGAATCCTAAGATCACCTGATGATCCTATTGTTAATGAACCACTCCAGCTGGAGGTTGGATCATCCGAATTTTATTATTTTATTCCAAATGATGATTTCAAGGAATTTGCGAGAATCCTTCACTCCTTGGTAACTAGAATTTTTTCTTCTCTTTGATCAGTTGTCTTAATGTGACCTTAAGTTCATCTTATCAAGAAAAATTTCGTTTAGAGATCGACTCTTTCTACCTATTTTCTCTTCTTGTATTTTCTTATACGATCACTAACTATTAGTAAAGAAATGCAAAACAAAGTTATGGTTGTAGGATAACCTCCAATTCCATTCCTCGATGTTATTGAATTTGTAGAAGCTGTTGAAGAAGTGGAGATATTTGTAGAAGCTGTTGAAGAAGTGGAGGTATTTGTAGAAGCTGTTGAAGAAGTGGATGTTGAAACAGTAGTTGTTTTATCAATTAATTCTTCAAGAGCTCCAGTAACATTAAGCATTCCATAACCAAAATAATCATCTTTACCAGCAATACCAAGATCTGTTGCAGTCGCATGTAAGATTTCTCTAATTTCATTATATGAGACTTCTGAATTGATTGATTTCATTAAAGCAATTGTTGCTGAAACTTGTGGACAAGCGTAAGATGTTCCATAACTATTGGCATAACTTTTTCCATTTAAATGAGTGCTTTTAATCAAGTGATCAAGAGTATCATACATTTGATCACCCACAGGAGCTACTAGCTCAGTCCATTCGCCATAATTACTATAATCAGCTTTATGGTCAGTATAATTAGTAGCTCCAACTGAAATTACCTCATTATACCCTCCTGGAAATGATTGATAATATTTTCCACCACCGGATGCTAACCAAGTATTACCTGTAATAGAAACAATAGGAACATCATTTGCTACAGCATATTGTATATCATCATAATAAACTGTTGAATTGGGATAATATTGTAAGCTCATACTGATAATATCTGCTCCATTATCAACTGCATAACGAATAGATTCGCCTAATCCTTCATTAGTAGTTCCAGCATAATTATCATCTTTAAGAACTCGAAGATCCATGATAGTGACATTAGAAGCAATCCCAGCAATCCCCTCATTATTAATGGATGCAGCGATTATTCCAGCAATAAAAGTAGCATGCCTATGAATGGGGTCACTAGGTTCAGGACCGGGTATTTTATCTTGACTCACAAAATCCCATCCCCATCTATCATCCGTATAACCATTGTTATCATCATCTAATCCATTATTTCCATCTGGATCTTCACCTTTGTTTATCCACTGTGCATGAGTTAATTCTGGATGACTAAAATTAATTCCAGAATCAATAACTGCTATACTTATATCAGATGAGCCATTTGTAATTTTCCAAGCATCTATAGCATGAATTTTATGCAAATGCCAACCAAATTCTTTTGAATTACTACCATTTGCTTTAACAGTAATTTTCGAAGGATTTGTTATTTGATGATTTATTAGTAGTAATAAAATCAAAGGAAAATAAATCAAAAATTTTATCTTTTTCAAGAATAAATACTTCCCAAATTGCGCCAGGTGTCTTAATGTGACCCTTGAGTTTATCTTTCCATAATTCTCAGCTTTCTAAGATATGTCCAGAGATATAACACTTTATCTCAAAAATCTTTGTCTATAGAAGCAGGTTTTAGTGCCTTCATTGGTATTTATTCAAGAACTCCTCCTCCATGTCTTATTCTCTTGAAAAAATCCCTCTGAAGTTTATTTTTATCTTTTTTAAAACTATGGTTGGATTAACACCAAAATCAAAAATTCTCTGGTTGATTTCTCTATAAGGTTTACTAAGAAGTTGGCTAGATCAGAGGGACATAAATACTATTCCGAGTAATTTATTAAGTAGTTACTCGAATTTTGGGCATAAAACACTCATTTCTGTGTCGTAATTTTAATTCCATGTGTTTTGATAAGGGGAGTAGTTAAAGATACGCCACCTGCCAATATAAATCCCCCTCCAGTCAACTCTGTCTCTTTTGAAAGCCCTGTGATATTTGTTAAGCAGTCAAAGATGTTCCCACCAATCGACACATTGATTAGTGGCTCTGCTAATTCCCCATTCCTGATTAGTTGAGCTCCTTTTGCCACCCCACTAAATATCCCGTTCTCTGGTCTAACGGATCCAGAAAAGTATTCAAATTGAATCCCAAGTTTTATATCTTCATAGAATTCTTCAGTCTCCATGTCTCCTGGTAAGATTACGGGAGCGTTGGGAAAAATTTCGCTAGGTGGTTGTAGGAATTTTATTCCTCCCAATCCTCTCCAAGAGTTACCTGTGGATTGAGTTTCCATTTTATTTGCTCTTAATTCATCGAAGAGGAAGGTTTCAAGAATTCCCTTCTTAATGATTGAGGTTTTACATGTAGGATTCCCTTCGTCATCAAAGGCTCTACATCCGCCTCCAGCACTGGGATTATGGGAATCGTCTATAAGAGTGAAGGTTTCTACTGCAACTGAATCAGCTAAATGATCCATCCACATAGATCTTTTTTGATCCACGCTATCAGCCCTTATAGAATGTGCGATGACGTATAAAAGGGGTTCGAAAACACCATTTTTACTAAAAACCACCACATCTGAATCTATAGTAGGAGGTGTTTTTGCTGCTAAATTTTGCATGGCTTTTGTGGTTAATGATTCTCCAAACTCTGAAAAGTTAATTTGATTACTTTCATGGGCAAAAAAATCATCAAAAACAAATGATCCCACTTTATCCCCCTCTCGAGCAACCGCCAGAAAAAGTCCTTTAATACAATTTGATCTTGAATATCCTTCAACACCTAAGGAATTAATGATCCCGTAAGCCTCTTCATGAACCGCTATTTGACTTAGGTTGGTTCTTACACTAACTTTTGCTTCTTTTAATGGGTGAAGTACCATTTTAGCATTATCAATTAACTCTTCACTGGTTAAATCAGCAATTGAAGTGGTATATCTACCCGTAATCTGGGGATAATCTGTTGGTACCGTAAATCTAATTCCAGGTGTGGGTGGAACAACACGAGCTATGTTAACTGCTTCATCAACACAAGACTCTAGAGCCTTAATATCGGTTTTATTTGTATAAGAGAATCCTTCGACATCCTTGTTGAGTACTCTTATAGCAAATCCAGATTCAGATGTAAGCCTCTCGGTAGCAATGGATTGTCCCTCGGTCAGGACTTGAATCGCTTTCCTCTGATGGAAAAAGACTTCTGTTGCGTCAATATCCTTTGTATTGGCATATTTAATCACTTGGTGGCCAATATCAAGAAAGGATTCTTTGGTTTCACTTGACATCTTATTCTCCTCCTGCTAGCATTGCTCTTACTGCAAGATGTGGTCCACCTGCATCTACTTTTGCAGGTTGTTCCTTCCCACAAAATCCTGCTCCGAGATTCACATCAAAATCTTTTCCTATCCCTAATATATTAGATAATACTTCAAAAGCATTTCCTGTTAAGACTGGATTCTGGTATAATTCGTCTGTAATTTCGCCATTCTTAATCGTATAACACTCAACAGCACCAAACATGAATTCACCAGAACTATCTGCTTGACCATTTTGCAAGGATTTAAGATAATATCCATTACCTACTGATTCGTATAGCTCATCAAGAGTCATGTCCCCAGATTGAATATATATGTTTCGCATTCTCACAATTGGCTCGTCAGTAAAATTGTATGCTCTTGCATTTCCCGTTGCTTCCAACCCGAATTCTTCTGCATAAGCTCTGTTGGTTAGATAACTATGCATTATGCCTTCCTTAATAATATATGTAGTTTTTCCTCTTACACCTTCATCATCGAATGGTAACCATCCTGCTCCCATCCATTCCGAACCCTTTACAACAGGCGCATCTATAATCGTAATGCTTTCATCACACACTTGTTCACCAAGTTTTCCTTGAGTAAATGACCCCAGTCTAACAAGATCAGCTTCAGCACAGTGGCCTATAGCTTCGTGGGCAAACACTCCTACAAGCTGTTGATCTAATAAGAGATTAGCCTCGCCACTAGGGGGAAGAGGTGCTTTGACTAGGTTCATTGCTTTCTGCATACTGTTCTCCACAACCTCATTCACTGGGTGTAAATCAAAAAATTCCGCACCACATGTATGGGACCAAGAACTATATCCACTTGCCATTTTTCCTTCTTCTATTGCTACTGCATAGGCTATCAGAGTAGGTTTCATATCGATCCAGCTGACTTTGGCCCCCTCATTAGTTACAATCATTCGTTTGTCAATAACCTCGTTATAATTAACCATTAGGCTTTTTATGGACTGATGATCTTGTGGAACCTTCGTCGCATTGATAATGGATTTAATTTTCTCTTCTGTTGATAAATCAAACAAATGTCGCTTTCTTGGTGAGATTTGTTCATCCTGAATAATTTCTATTTCTGCTAAAGTAACTTTTTCATCTTTATAAGAAGCTGAACTCTTAGCTAATTTAGCTGCTGATTGAACAGTATTTTTAATTTCTTTTTTCGATATTTTATTTGTCGCAGAAAGCCCCCAACTACCATTAATCAAAACTCTTGCACATATCCCTTCTCTCGATCCTAATGTACTGGTTAGTTCCTCATTTCGATACCTAAAATTGGCTAGATATTTATCTTGATATCTTAATTCCACATATTTTGCGCCAAAATCTTCTCCTTCCTTTAGACCTAGAAGCAGCAAGTCTTCATCAAACAAGTCCATGATTCATCCCATTTTTACGAAAACTTTTGATTTGAATCTCTCTAAGGATTTACTATTAATATCGTTCGGATGTTCTTCAATAGTGATTCCACTGATATCAAGAAAACCCAGAATCTCCAAATCGATAGGTTATCTAGAATTGGTTAGATTTTCAGCTAACCTATTCAAACAATAGAAATCACAAAACTTATTAGTATTTGTTCTTTCTTCTACCTTCATCTTGGTGATTTCTTCGATAAAAATAACATATACAGATTCAGAAGGAGATATCTAGAATTCACATACACGGTGTCAAAGGCTGGATTAATACAATAAAGAATTAATTAATCACCATGTTTGGATATGAATACCACTAATCTTCTCAAAATGCTTAGTATTCTTGGTTACAATCGTCCTGATTCCGCGCGAGCGCATAGTCCCAGCAATAAGTATATCAGCTCCTCCAATTAACTCCCCCTTCTTTCGTAATTCTGCTTCAAGCTCCACTGATTTATTTGCTGCGTCAAGATCAAAGTCTAATATAATTATTCTACTCAAAAGGTCATTTCGTATTTTTAATTCCTTCTCTGGATTTGGAGCTCCATATCCACCAACTAAAAATTCATGAACGACAATCGTATTCGTCACATGTGGTCTGTGTTCATCGATCTCATTTAAAAGTTCTTTTACAGATTTACTTTTTCGAATGACATCGATTAAGAAAGAAGTATCTAAAAACTTCATGCTATTGCCGTCCTTGGAAGAAGTTTAGCCGTCTTTGTTCGATTTCTGCAAGTTCTGCTTCATATTCTTTTGAGGATTTTGTCCCAGCACCCCAAAAATCTTTGAGGTTGCCAAATGAACTAGAAATACGTAAAATTGTGTCCGAGAACGATTCTCCTTCCAATTGTAATGATTTCAATGCCCTATAAGCTTCTTCTTTTATAGTAATAGTTTTTGTTACCATGTGTATGTGTATGTTCAAACATATATAAAAAGATACCTCTTGTAATACAACTTCGCAAAAGACTGGTTGTTCTCAAATCCACTTAAATCATATGGTATTCTAAAAGGGCTGAATTTCATTTTTCTTGTAGTTTGTTACCTTTTTTGGTTACTGTTCATTGTCATG
This sequence comes from Promethearchaeota archaeon, assembly GCA_048938105.1. Taxonomy (GTDB): domain Archaea; phylum Asgardarchaeota; class Heimdallarchaeia; order Hodarchaeales; family Hodarchaeaceae; genus Hodarchaeum. The sequence goes on along the minus strand of JBHLMN010000012.1, from coordinate 2,016 downwards.
ATTAGACAAATAATTTATTAATCCTATGATAAATACTAAAAACCATAATACCACCAAATAGACAATTCCTACAATCGAGTTATCGTTAGAAGGTAATAATAGCTCCGAAGAGAAGTTGAACATTGTATGAAACAGAATAGTGGCAAAAACGCTTTCAGTATTGTTATAAAGCCACGTAAAAATGAATGTTATACCTAAACCTATTAATAGAAAACCTGTGAAAGAGGAAAGACCTCCTCGAGATGATCCAGGCGTAAAAAACAAAGGTATATGCCAAAAACACCAACAAAATCCTAAGATCAAACTTGACTTAATAACGTTAAATTTTGACTGTAACACTGGAAGGGCGTAACCTCTCCAACCAGGTTCTTCAAGTCCACCTCCAAAGAATAAGGTAAAGAAAAAAAGAATTATTGCACTAAATAAAAAGTTTAAACTGAAGATTACAGACAACGAACCGTCAATCATAATATTTACAGAAAGGGCACAAAGCACAGGAATTATTGGTACGAAGATTATTGCAAAATACCATTCTTTTCCAAATCGCCACTTTTTAATACGAGAAAATAATTCACGAAGACCGTTTTTTCTGTTTTCAACATAGATAACAATTACTGCTGCCATTACTGGCCCAAAAAGGCCAATTCTTGTAACAATATTGATAAAAAAATCATTTGTAGGATCAACAATATCTTGAATAGGGCCAAGATTCAATTCAAAAGCGATAATTAGTGCTACCCAAAAGGTCCAAGAAATGATATAGGATAGTAGAAAATATAAAGTCAGAAATTGACCTTTTTTTTCAACATTTTTCATTGAAATATTAATACACGACCGTTCTTCAAGTTATTCGTGAATTTTCCTTATTAAAAACAATCCTACCCATTTTTTCTTCTGACATTGTTGGTATTGATTCAATATTCTTAATTAGAAAAATCATTGTACCGAGTAATATAAGTAATCCAAAAATAAACAACCACCAAAAATTAGCCATTAAAATAGGAGCTAAAGGGGGCATAAGCAATTCAACTACAAGTATGTAACCCAAGTAGCTAGCTCCAGAAATAATAAACATTTTGTGGATCTCAAACTGATATTTTTTGGCTAAAAATAGTGGAAAAATGATGTAAATTATTATACGCAAAATATATCTGAACCATTGCTCATCATAAGGGATTTTTAATATATCCTTGATAATAAAAGCGAAATCTTGTCCAAAAAAATTAGTCACAATACCACTGAAGTTTAAAATACAGAATGAAAGGAAAATTGTAAGAAGAAATAACTCTTTTATCGTTTCATTGTTTCGATATTGCTTGGCATTTTTAAGAGATAAATATGATAGGAATCCATTAGCTACAACACCTAAGGGAAAAGATAAGACTAATGAAAAAATCCCTAATGGGAAATTTCTAAATGGGTTCTCTTGCATGCCTTCAACAGGGACTTTTGGGATCTCTCGGTTGAGTATAATCGCTGGAACCACAATTATTCCATGGCCACCCTCATGAGAGAACATAGTTACAAAAGCTAGAATAGGCAAAATCATAATGAGTGTACTACTCATGAATAGTAATTCCAACAATTTCTTTATTGAAAAATGCTTCTTTGGTTGAATTAGATCCAATTTTTCTACCTCATATATTTTGATTAATTTTAACTATCCTGTATCGCTAATATGTCTAAAGAACCGTTCAAGAAAGGCTGGAGTAGATTTGCGAATACGTAGTAACCATAATAATATTATAATTTCTCCGACGAGTAATATAAAGAGTATAGGATAAATAATAAATGGAGTATCAGGTGTATTAAGAGCGATAATAGAAATAAGCATATGAATAACAATGATGAAAGAAACCATTCCTATCCCTATATTGATCCCTTGTACAGCTAAAGGTTTCCCTGTTTCTTTCTGTGAGAGGAAGGCTTCTTTTAATAAAGGTTGGTCTGCTTCTGTTATTTCGCGATTAATAATATCTAAAATTTCAAGAGCTCTTTTTCCAAGAGGAGTAATGG
>JBHLMN010000051.1:0-4381 GCA_048938105.1 Promethearchaeota archaeon | reverse complement strand
GCCTGCTATAAGAAAGCGATTCAGATAGATGGTGATGATGATTATATATGGGAGAATCTGCGATACGCTTATTACGGGGTTGAAGAATATGAAAAGGCAGAGCAGTGTCGAAAACGAGCAGAAAAATTAAGAGAAGAGCAATCTGGACAACAACATAGGCAACAGAGCAGAAAAGAGAAGTTAAAATCTTATTATATTTAATTTATAATAGAAATAAAATTTAAATGGCAAGTGAGAATTCTAATCTCCTAAGACAAATCAAACAACTTCTTTATTCATATGGATATTGGAATATATGCTACAGTAATCATATTGGCGGCTTTCAATGTTTTTGTTTTTGAACGCGGTCTCGAAATCTCAAAATTGATATATGAGATTAGCAACCCTAAAGTAATAGAGAAAGTTAACAAAAGATCGAAACAGATTATGTTATGGGCTGGGATCAATCTAATACTCCCTACAATTACCTTTTTTCTCACCTTACTTGACTTCTCTGTAGAAATCTTATTTGAATGTAACGGAATTATCATTTTATCTTCTTCTGTATTATTAATTTATTTGTTGAAGTGTTTAAATGAATTCAAAAGTATCAAAAAATTTTCAATTATCTATCATCTGACAGCTGTTTTTGCTCTCATGTTAGCAGGATTTTCATTTACTTTTATATCTTCTATTATTAGGGGTTTTTCAAGCCCTATTTATGTCATTATTGCATCATATATCATTTTCTTAACAGGAGTATCCTTATTTATTTATGTCTTTTATTCAATTTTTCATGGAATGTTCACTCAAAAACCAGAAAAAAATAAAGATACTGAGGAACAAAAAAGAGATTGGAGAGAAAAGATTAATGATGAATGAATAGTTTTTTGGGAAAAAAGAAAAAATAAAAAAAAATTTTATTAAAAATTATTAAATAAATCTTAGTACTTTTCTAATCATCAAAAAACATAAATCCTACGGGAGTATTATCAGCTTTTACTGCATGTTGTTCTTTTTCACCTTCTGCTGCCTTATCCAACGCATAATCATATGCTAACTCAAATGCTTGTTCAGCATTGTATCCTTCATCAATAGCATTCCAAAACTCATAGGAGAAATAAAATTCTTTTGGATCTATATAGCTTCCCCAACCATCTTCGTCTATTTTGCAACATGACATTACAAGATAAGGAGACTCATCAAATTCATTAACAAATCCCTCAGAATGACATGACTCGACCAGCAATCCTTTAAAATCAGTCTCAATATCATCACAAAGAGATTTAAGAGTAATATCCAAGATTGTAAAGCCCGGGTTATATGTAAAAGGGATGATATGTATGTAAGAGGTACTACCTTGGTTAATTCCATGTGCCCATAAATAAATAAAGATCTCATCTTGCTCATCCACTCTTTTAAGTGCAAGGCATTCAAACATCGCATAGAACTGATTATGATTTATTTCATTGTATACATATATTCTAGAATACCCTTTCTCATCTAAGATGTCTCTATATCTATTGATTGCATCCTCAGCTAATCCAATTCTAAGAAATGGGGGTGTAGCTTCTTGTCCATCCATAGCATCACTTGTATAGAATAAAACTCCAATTCCTTCTGAAAAATCTACTTCATAATCATGAGAACCATAATAATAGGATGACCCTTGTTCACCATAAACATTAATTGTATGATCACCAGATTTTGGCATGGGGAACACCGTATCTCCATAGATTTGCATTACGTAACCAAAATATGTACATTCCATGAAGTCTAAATCATCAGGCTCAATATCTAGCAATAAACCTTCATATTGATTATCGTACATATCGTAATACGGATCCCATGAATATCCTATAGCATCAATAAACATAGAATAACCTAAGTATATCCATGATTTACTTGTAGAGAAGATCAATGTATCTATTGCATCACTAGTTTGGAGTGCTACAGGTTCACTATAGTCAAATTTATCTCCATCATCAATTCTGATTTTCCATTGCTTTTCTGAACTTGGGAATCCTGTTAATCCTTGATAATATGTATTTTCACGAGTCTCAAAACTAATCTGAATATGGTACCATGTATTACTTGAAAAATCTATGTTAGTGATTCCAGGGATATCGTAGACTGAAGAATCTGATACGTATTTCCATCCATCAAGGAAAACTAAACTTATTTGTGTGCTATTTCCGCTTTTTATATCTATATAGTGAGCAAATAGCTGATTGGAGGTATAGAACCAAAATTCTATAGTACCATATTCTTGTGGAGAAAAGGTTGTATTAGCTACAGCATTGGTACCCCACGCCTCAAAAGCATCATATAATTTTAAGACTTTTTTATGTCCATCTTTTTGAGATTTTACTGAAATTGAACATGATCCTGTTGATAAATCATCCCAATCATGAGGTACACTCTCATCTGCTGTATCTTCGAATCCATGTGTTGCTGGATAATAACCTTCAATAGGATTAATCTCATTTAAATTATCTCCAATATCATAATTGGGATCCCATGAATATCCGAATGCATCATACCAAATATAATAATCATATGCTTCTTGACCAGCAAAAGTAGCAACTGTAACTTGATTAACAGAATCATAGTTTTGCCTCCTTAATTCATATTCCCCATACCTTACCTCATCAACATATATGTAAAAATGATCTTCTGATAATCCTTCATAGTTTCCACTCGTCAGTTCAAAATCAAATCTTAGATGATACCATGTATTTGATGAAATTGCTTTTATGTTATGCCATATTCCGCCAGAATCGACATATCCAATATATCCACTAATTACTCGAAGACATGAAATCATAGTGGCTGAATTGTGGATATTAAAGAATGTAGATTTTTTATTAACATTTGATTGTCTAAACCAAAATTCTACAGTCCCATATCCTTGTGAACTGGAGAAATAATTGAAAAGCTCTACATTTCCTCCTCCTGTTGCTCCTCCGAGATTACTGTTATCATACAATTCCAAGACTTTTTTATGATTGTCTTGTTCTTCAATTATTTTATTATAGCAATCAGGGTGACAATAATAATCATCTACAAAGGATATTTCTGTTCCAGAAGCTCCATTCTCATCGTCTTCAAAACCATAAGTTGCTGGATAGTAATCCGACAAATCTTTAGTATAAACCATAGCATCAGGAGTTTTGATTTCTATATCTTGATAAGCAGATTCTAATACTTTATATCTAAGTTCAATATATACACAGTCTAATTTTATTCCTATAATTTCTTGATCAAGTCTCGCTGTTGCTTTTATCTTTATATCTTCCATAGTCTCAGGTGCCCAATTTTCTGTATATGTTATACTATGCCATTCACATTGGTAATTTGTGTTCTCTATGTAGATTTCACCCAACCACTTTTTATTTATTTTTACATCTAAAGTTAATCTAGCGGTTAATTCATATCCCATCTGTTTATATGCTGCCCCATAGAACCATAATTTCAATTGAGTCACCTTAATTGGTATCCCAGAGGAAGGTGGATTTTCACTCATTTCAAATATATCGGTATAAATACCCGACCTTGTCTCATAATTATAGTTATTATCCCCTTCTGTTGGTTGTTCTATTTCTTCATTTATATTATCAGAATCAGATGAATACCACTCCAATTGGTAGTTCTCGTTTGGTCGTATTACTTTAGTCTCATACCCTGCAATTTCAGGGATCTCTGAATAGTAGTCTAAATCATTATCTACTGAGTTATTCATACTAATATATATGAATCCGCTCATGGAAGCTAAAAAGAAAATACTTGCAAAGATTAATGATAAAATTTGTTTTTTTTTATTCATTTTAAATTTCGCCTTTTTATTTAAATTAGATAAAACAATTGATAAATTAAGAAATAAGATATATTAATGTTTCGAGCATAATCATAATTGTCATGTGAAAAAGACATGCAGATAAAAATCATTAAAATTCTCCTCAGAACAAATCTCATCTAAGGCTAAATCAATTAATAACCGTCTAGCCTTATTAATTTTCTCTTTATTTATCATATTCTAAAATTCCTGAAATAGTTATAATATCCTCTTTTTATCTTAAATGGCTTCTCAGGACGGTTGAAATAACAGACAGGACAATATATCAAAATCATAGGATCGTTCCAAAATTCTTGTGCCTGTTTTTCTGTAAGGGAAGGATTTATTTGCCAAAATTCTTCAAAGGTAAGGGATTTATTACAATCATCACATTTTTTTTCTCTTATCGTGTGTTGTATCATTTATGAATATCGCCATTTAGGTATTTAAAATATCTAGACTGAGCAGTTTTTTAAGAATAGTAGAATCTCCATTTTAACCTATTAATCTGACATATAGCCAATATTCAGATTCACTATTTTTTCTTTATATATATTTATTAGTACA
>JBHLMN010000011.1:0-207708 GCA_048938105.1 Promethearchaeota archaeon | reverse complement strand
GCAATCAACCAAAATAAAAAAGGCATTGCAAATTTACTTGGGGATACATTTCTAAAATTCCGAGCAATAATTTCCCCATAACCAATTGTTGTGGCATAATTTCGGATTAAAACCTCATTTTTCTTCGGAGTAGGTTTGTCGACTTCTACAACCTTTAGTACCTCAGGAGGTCCAAATTCTTCGTAAATTATTGCTTTCATTTTTTCCTTACTATTATTCATTTTTTTCACCAAGTTTTCTTTGTGCTTGTGCTTTGAGCACATACCACTTTAATATCATTGAAAATATAGTAAAAAATATGTGAACGATAAAGAGTAGAACTAGTAACACCCACGCGATTTCATTAGAAATCCACTGAACTAGAAACTTGAGGAATTCTGGTTGCCAAACATCTGCAAAATGAGTGAAATCAAATGGAAAAACTAATAGGAGCCAAAGAATAGCAAAAGACGCAAATAAGAGTCCACCATAAGTATCTAGGTTTCGTGACGGATGTTTTTGACCTATTAATATTAATACTGATGTTGTAATCCAGTAAATCAATATTCCATAAAGCAAGACCATCTCTAATGTACTGAACTTAGGGGTGAAAAAGCCTGTCGCCTCCGCCTGATGAGCAATGAAGTACAATCCAAGTAAGCCATTAACTACTAATAGAAAAATAGACGCTCCAATATCTGCAACTGAGATTTCATCGCTTAGCTCTGCCTCTGCTAACTTGGAGAAATAATCATTAATCGATTCTAATCTTGATTTTTTGTTGCTAACAATATCACTTGCTTTATTCTCCAAATCTAACACCTGTTTTATGGTTCCACCCTGTTCTTTTTGAATTTTGAATCAATTTAGGTATGATTTCAATATTAGATTTCTGCTGATTTATTAATGTATGTTAAATTAGATCCAGAGTTGAATGAGTAAACCAATCAGTTTTTTACATAAAATTTTATACTGATTCGTGTCGACATTAGTTAATATGGACTTTTTTACCTTATATCAACATATAGACACATTAATTGAACAAGAACGATTTACTGACGCCCAGAATTTAATGGATGAGCAGTTAACAAGCCCAAAATCATTCAATGTGTGATCATTTTTCTGATGGTCAATTTAATTATGGTATTTGTTGGTCGTGAATTGTGACCATTGGGAAGACAGATGCGCACATATGTGCAGGCCCTCCTAGCAAAAATGAGTTCATAACACACAGTATTTTTTGATTAATCTACTAATTAAAAGTTAATTAATAAGATGTCAGTGAACGTTGGATAAGTTATCAAACATGAAGATTCTAAATTGTATAATTATGTTACAAATCTTTTTCAACGGGGTATAAAAGAACAAATTATCTAGGATCTCCCAATTCCACTTCTGACATCATTCGCCTTTTTTCCCGATTATCACTTTACTAAACTTCCACTTTGAGGTAGTATTTACCATGGATGAGAATCATATTACTGAAGCCTGTGAGATAGCATGGAATGCTATTAAGATGAAGGATTAAAAGGGCTCAAATAAGGTCATTTTGTTTAGAAAACATTCCTTATTGGTCATGTGAATAATTAACGGGTGGGTTATCTAGTAACCTTTTTGAAATCAATCTCCATATTCATATGTTTTAAAGTGGAATGAACTAAAATGGATCTTTATAAAGGAAATCAGGAGCCCTTGTACAAGGTCTGTTTAGTTGGGGATGGTGGAGTAGGGAAATCTACCATCTTAGAACGATTTCTTCAAACAGAAGAGAGGTTTCAAGTTGGATATAAACCAACGATCGGAATGGCAATTGCAGTCAAAAGAATAACCATAGAAAATTCTGTAATAAATTTTCAGATCTGGGATATTGCTGGGCAACCCCATTTTGAGTTTGTGAGAGTTAGTTTCTATAAAGGATCCCGTGCGATAATTATGGTATTTGATTTTACTTCCCCTCAAACCTTACATCATTTACAGAAATGGATAAACGAAATAATGTCTAATATAAATTACGTCATTCCCTTCTTGGTAGTTGGAAATAAAGCTGATCTGCAAAGTACAATTGATCCTAACGAAATTAAGGATTTTATTGAGAATCTCAAGCATAAAACTCCCTTAAAATCACTTCCCTTTTTGTCTACTTCTGCGCTTACTGGTTATAATATCAATGAGGTATTTGAAACCCTAGGTCGTACTATTCTTAAATTTTATAATGTTCAAAACTTTCCTTACCTTCAGGTTACCCTTTAGAAGGACTGGGATTTATTCTATAATACCTTAGGTGATCTGTTACTCCTTCATCAGTAATGACATTCTGGAATGATTCAAACAAATAATTAAAAGTCACTTCTATTTTTTTTTGATTGACCTCTTTAGAATCGGATTGAAGGTATATCTCTATGAATGGATTGATAATTTACGATTCGGTTTATGGTAATACAGAACAAGTGGCCCAAGCGATTGGTAATGCTCTCAACTCCCAAATGGATGTTGAATTAGTTCGAGTAAGTGATGTGAATCCAGACAAATTAGCGGAAGTGAAGTTCCTCATTATTGGTTCCCCTACTCATGCGGGTAGTCCTACAGAATCGATGCGAGACTTTCTTAACAACATTTCTGACTCTGCTATTAAAGATATCAATGTTGCTACCTTCGATACCAGGCTATCGACCAGATTGGTCAAAATCTTTGGTTATGCTGCAGGCAAAATAGCTAAGAGTCTGAAGAAGAAAGGGGGGATTCTCATTGCCTCTCCAGAACCTTTCTTTGTTAAGGGTAGAAAAGGTCCGTTGAAAGAGGGAGAACTGGAGCGTGCTGCCCATTGGGGGAAAGATATAAGTCAGATTCTAACCACACTGTAGAAAAGATGATTTCTGGAACTTTTGCACTATCGTTTCTTCGTTGATTGTTGTATTAGCACTATGGTCATTGGTGCCCCCAACTTGTTCAATTTTTCCTTTGGTATCATTTTTGGTATTGCTGCCCTCTATATCTTGATCTAACCCGAAGTTGAACAGCTCTATACTAAGTATTAATCCTATTATCTTCCTGGAGGGGGTTTCTCGTGAGGAGGGAGGTTTTCCTTGATTTTTTCTTTTTTTATTATGATAACAATATATGGAATGTCGTTTAACGTTGGTTAGGTTAAGAAAAATATATACGAAGGTATAAGTTACGAGTAGCATTAGGAAATCCTTAACCATTTGCTTAGCAATTGTAAAAGGAATTTACATTGATAAATAATCTTGAGGAAACCAACAATTCCCTGTTACTTTATTAGTGAGTATTATCTGTGAATTCTGTCTTTTCAAGGATGAATATTGCATTATCCAAAAATCATATTTAGAGTCTCTATTAAATGACTTCGGATGTCACTTCTAAAACCCCTCTTATTCAAGAAAGATATGCTTGTACCATGGGGAACATTACTTTTTGGTTTAAGCTGCTTAATTATAACATTCCCCCTTCTTCTAGACTATAATGAAATGAAAACATTTTTTCTCCCGAATCTTGAACAATTTAATATTATAGAATTTATTAAGTATTTTGCGTGCCAATTTGGTCATGGTGGGAGAAATTTACCATCTTGGTTCCATTTAATTACAAATCTTGTGAATTTGGTTATAATGGGTACAATTGTTGAAAGAGTAATTGGAACATCCAGATTTATTATCATGTGCTTCCTCTCAAGTTTCTTTGTTGCAATTTATGCTTTAACTATATCTACCGTTGGATTTGGCTCATCAGGTATGCTTTACAGTTTTTGGATTTTTATTGCAATAATTCTCTACAAGGAATGGAAAAACGACAAAAGAAGAGCACTTAAGGATCCCCTATTCCTATTTACAGCAATTATGTCAATTTGGGCTTGGACCATAACAATAATTTTGTTTATTGATCCTCAAGCAAATGATCTTTTTTCATTTTTCGGATTTACAAACACAGTTCACTTGATTGGAACAATAACAGGTGTTTTGTGTTTTTTGGTATGGAAAGAACCTTTTATGTTTAATTTAGGGCTAGTTCAAAATCAAAAAGAAGCTCAACTCAAGCATCAAGAAGAAAAACATAATTTGAGAGTTGCTACCATCGTCTTTTTTAGTTTATTCTTGGGTTTCAATGTTGTATTATCTTGTTATGCTTTAATCAATTTATTCTCAATTTAAGTTTTAAATGAATTGATCTTTCTATTCTTATTTTTAAGGGAAAAACTATTCCTTTATCATTTTTTTTGAACAACGTTGGTTAAGACTAGCGTTTTATATGCATGAAAGCTGCGCCGTACTAGAAGAAATAAAGCGAGATATGTTGATGTTTGGAGACTTGATCCTTTTTTCTTGAAAGTACGTTAATTTTACTTACACGTTGGTTATACTCAAAAATGACTTCAAAACTTTTAGGTAGGAGGATGTTTTATTTTCTTTCAGAATTGGGAGGTTTCTTTCTTAGACTGACTTTATATAATGTCCCACAAATGATAATGAAAATAACTAATCCTAGCTCAAAGCCTGGACTTGACGCTTCTTTTGTTGTCGTTGTTGTTGCTTCCAAAGGTGATGTGACAGTACTTGTTTCTTTAACAGTTATTATTGTACGTAAAGTGTTGTTTCTTATAACAGTTACATTATAAGTTTCGGTTATCGTTTCGGTTACCGTGACCAGTGGTGGGAGATCTGATGGTAAATCTTCATTAAAAACATGGGGATCCATTCCATATGAAAATTCTTCTAGGTTCGTAAAATGATCTCCATCAGGATCTAAATCTGCATCTAGAGCATCAGTTGCATTTAGTTCCATTAAATATTCCCAGATATTTGGTAAACCATCAACATCCAAATCTAAATAACTATCATTTGTAGTCAAACTTAACCCGATTATGGTTTCATACCAATCTGGTATGCTATCTGAATCGGTATCTACAAAATTTGGTTCTAAATCAACAGCTCCAACTTTTCCCTGTATCCAGTAAGGCTGGCTTCCAGGATGACCTCCAAAGGCATTAGATAGCCAGTAATTACCTTCATTTGACTCATCTAGAGCGTTACAAAGGATGTTTGCAAAAATGATGTTATGAATGATCGAATTAAAATTGGCAGAAGAACTCATTAAGATACCAACACCTTGATTTCTAATACAAATATTGTCAATTACCGTATTACTGCTTGAACCAGTTAGAACAATACCGTGAAGCGTATTTCGAATAATGAGATTGTCTTGAAGCTGATTTAAACTCGATTCAAGGAGGTAAAGGGCATAAAAGTTATTTCTAAGTAAGTTATTTTTAATCTTGATTTCTTTACTCCCTGACTGGATATAGATTCCTGACGAGCAGTATGTAATTGTATTATTTATGATAGATCCGTGTTGCACATTGCTGAGTACGATTCCTGAATAACCATTACTTCTAAGAATATTTCTATAAAGATTAAAATGCATCGTTGTATTTTGAATAGAAATTAAATCAGTTTTTTCACTTATAAATACAAAACCTTCTATTCTATAAGGATCATTAATGGTTCCTGTGCCTTCAAAACCAAAATCAATAAAATCAGCGTTATCATTGATCCAAATGGGTGCAATACGAGGATTCGGATCTTTATTGTCAGCTGATCCAGTAATATTGTACGGTAAATCGACATAGCCATCAACAGATGAATCTGGTGTAAGATGGTCATCATAATGGTTGAACTGGATGATATTATTGCTACCCGAATCATAAACTTGAATCCCACCATTATTGTTGTTAAAGAATGCATTCCACGTTATTATGTTGAATCCACTTGTGGATGTTAAGTTAACACCATAAAGCTTGTTGGTTATCGCTGAATTCCACCTAAGAGTATTATTTTCACTAATTAGATTAAACCCTGATGCGATGTTGTTTTGTGCAAGATTTCTGTCAATAAAATTCCCCTGTGACGATTCTAATGTAAACCCATACTTATTCTCATCTGCTGTATTTTGGAGGAGTGTGTTATTTTCCGAATAATGAAGGTAAAAACCAGAATGGTTGTTTTGTTTAGCCATATTTTCCTCAAAGCTGTTATTGACTCCATCCATCATGTAAAATCCAGATTCATTACAAAAAGACACCCAATTTTTCTTAAATGAGTTTAATCTACAATATAAAATTGAAACACCATGACTTTGGCTTTTAGTTACTATATTTCTACTAAAAGTACAATTTTGTACAGAAAACATAAACAATCCACGTTGGGTGTGGTTTTCAGCATAATTTGCTTTAAAGGTACAATTATATAGATCTTGAAGATAATAACCATCATTATTCCTTGTGGCAGTATTTTCATTAATGGTACTCTGCCACATATCAAATAAGAAAAAACCATAGGTATTAGTCTGAACCGAATTATTAATTATTTCATTGTTAGTACCACGATCCCAATAAAACCCGGAGAAATTCTCTTTAGCGGTATTTCTATTGATAACTGTATTATTGCTGTTAATGATATTATATCCATATGTATTACTTTCTGCATGATTTCTAGTGATGGTAATACCATCTGTTGTATTTAAATAGAAACCTCTGTAACAATTCTTAGCAGTATTATTGATCAATATTCCATTAGTTACCTTCTCCAGATGAAATGCACCTATTTCACTATCAGTTGAATTAGAAATGATGTTATTTTCTAATTGAAAAAAGACAGAAGTATTTGATATCTGAATTCCTGCTCCTCCACGTGAGGTGATATTATAGTTGGAAATAACATATGGATCTGTAATTATTCCACTTCCCTCCCAATTTTCTATAATAGCCTGATTGTGAAAATCTGTATCATTATGGATTATTATTTCACTATGAGAAATGAAAGTAACGCGAAAATCTGGATCAAAATCTCTATTACAATGATCTTCTAATGTTACAGTCTTATTAGTATTTAGATCAGTAATCACTGTAGAGAATATTAAGCATATTAGACCACAAACAAACAATAAACTTGATTTTTCCCTAATCATTCTTTTTCACATCTTTAGTTCGTACTTTGAAGAAGAAATATCTTAAATTGATATTATTTGTTATAGTTTTACCAGCTTTAAACGATTCCTCCTCCTGATCCAAGTACCTCTTATCGTTTGTGGAATCGCAATCTTTGGGATTTTCGTGCTTACTTTTTTCCAAATCAATTCTAACTATCTGTTGGCTCTTAATTTGATGATTCTCTTATCCTGATTAACTGGTTTCTTATTCATGAAAGAAAGATCTCATTTTTGAAAGCTAAGATTAACAAGCTTGAAAAATTTCTCCTAGATACAACCTGTGAACAAGATACTTTTTCTTCTCTTCTTCTGTCATTCACTTCCTTTCTTACTTTTCTATGGCAATTTGCATGAAGTATGATTTTTACGCTTTTTTATAAGAAAATAATACACCTAAAGCATATGCTGCGGCATGTGATTCTCTCAGAGGTTCTGATGTTTGAATACCAATGCGGAACATAGGTAAAAAAGAAGAGGAAGTAATGATTAACAAATTTGGGGAAGAATATATCCATTATATGAAAAGAACTAAGCGCTTCATTCCATTTTTAACTAAAAATAGAAAGTAGGGTATTTTCAGGATAGCAAATATTAAGATGATTAGAATTTAGACATATGTTATGACTTTACATATGTTCAGTATGGACACATTTAAAAAGTAGTATTTCCTATCTCTAATTGGTGTTGAAATTGAATAATAACGAAGATATAATACCAAATGATGAGTTTCATCCTTCTCCTTCAAGTGAAGACTATTTTCACTTCCCAAAAGGGTTCTTTAGATATAATTTTCCATTTATGATGGGAAAGTACCATGATTCACCCCCTCCACCGCCATTTAGATCTAGGAGGCGTCATAGACCGCCATTTTTCGACTTTTCTGGTCACCATGGACCATTTATACCTTCCTTCCCCTTAAGTCGAAGTGCTTTTAGAGATCTAAAGAACTTCTTCATCTTAACAATGTTAGCTGATCATACAGAGGGTATAACAGGGTATCAAATTCAAGAAAAATACAGAATCCCCAGAAGTAATGTCATTCGTATTTTAAGAAAATTAGAAGAAAAAAATTTCGTTGAAACAGCTGAATCAGTCATTGACGGTAGAGCACAGAAGAAATATCTCATAACCCTGAAGGGAAAAGAGCATCTAGATGAATTAAAAGAAAAATGGGCAACCAAATTTGCCTTCTTTTCGGAGTTAGCTCCCCCAGAAAAATATGGTCATCCATTCGCTCGGCCAAGATTGTATCGAAAGATGGTTGCAGAGATCGATGACTTTCAATCCAAGGAGGATGCTTTGGACTACTTCCAGGGATACAGGTCCTCTCTAAAAAAGCGGATAAAAAAGACACAGAATCGATTGAATGTGCTAACATCAGCTAAAACAGAAGTGGATACAATCGTTCAAAAGATAGGAGAATCGGGTGAACTCAATAAGGATGAACTCAAAGAGATATTGGAAAAAATCAAAAAGAAAATAATGGAACCTGAAGAAGAATAAATGATCAGTTCTTTTTTCTACTTTTTTTTCCTTAAATTGTTATTATAATAATGTCAAGTAAAAAGAGGAAAATGTTGAAGTTTTCTGTAATTTTACCATCATTAGCTGATTGTGTTTGATCTAAAGTCCAAACATGATTATAATAATTTCCTGGAGCATCTCCGAGAAGTGTTGACCAATGATTTTGTGGTGTTCATGATCTAGTTTTCGATGAGACTGCGAGGACTAGCAGGATTGTAATGTATTCATCAATTATTAGAGTCATAGAGCGAAGAATTAGTACCACAACCGAGGGATATATGATTCCGAATAATAAGAAACCATAGAAACCAACAGATTGGAAGGATTTAAAGAATTCAAACAATATTGATTTTCTTTCTTTTTATGAAAGCGAAAGTATTTATCTCCTTATCAGTAAGAAAATCATTTGAAATCTCATGAGTAAGCTGCAAAATGTTGTTATATGGATTCGTGAGTATAAATCTGAATCGTTAAGGGGTTCATTTGTAATTTGTGGCATTTTTTTGTTGTTATTTATGACCTATTTTTTGTTACAGGCGATAATTGGTGTAATTGCTTCTTTTACAAGAAGATTACTTGAACAAATAATAAATAACCTGCTTTTAGAATATTATTTCTACCCGATTTTTACACGAGGATTTATTGCCATATTTTCGCTTTTGTTTTGGTTTTTAGCAATTAAATTAATTGTGAATAAGCATTTGAGAGAATATTTTCATCTCTATAAGAAAAAAGAGATTCCCATACTAGTTTTTGTTGGTGTTGGTGTTTCTTTTGTGGGATTAAGTAGCGTGTTTTTGATCGAAACTAATATGAATTTTCTTGTAGTAGAGACTTGGAAATGGAATAATACTGATTTCTTATCTCTATCAAGCCTTATTTTTATTGCTCTCGCTCTTAATTTATTTGTTGCATTCTTTGAAGAATTAACTTTTCGTGGTTTCTTAGTTACTAAAATTTCGGAAGCTGTTAATGAAAAATATGCAATTATTGTGAGTGCAATCCTTTTTTCAGCGGTACATCTATTGTCAAATGAAGCTGAAGGGGTGAATTTAGTGATCTTATTTATAATGCTGTTATTTCCCGGCGTAATCTTAGCGTATGCATATTTAAAAACTCAGTCATTGATTTATCCAATTTGCTTACATTTTGCACATGATCTCTTCGCAACAGAATTATACAATCTTTCTGGATGGGTGTCTGACAGTATTTTTGGTGCGCAAACAACTCTAAATGGCCCGATATGGTTAATTGGTAATTCATGGGGAATCGAGACAGGATTAATAGTTATAATCCCTTATTCTTTTTGGATAATTGGTATCTATTTCATCTTAAATTTGCAATCGAAATTTATAGTAGTCCGTGAGAAAACCATCGGTCTATGATCGGTAGATGAATCGTGGAAACTAACGGAGCGGAATTGGTATAATTTTCATAGAAAGCACACAGAGATCTAAAGCCGACGGTCAGCTGAATTGTTCTAGCCGTACCATCATCGGTACCGCAGACTGTTTCTCACGGATCTCTTAGGGTTCACGATGTGAATGAACCAACCCGAAGTCGAACAGCTCTACTCTAAGTAATCGTCTCAAGTAAAAGGTGATTGTAGTGAGGAGGGAAGTCTTCCCTTATTCAGACAGATCAGGGCGTTTAATTTCTGAATCTCTGTCCCTTTCTGTTGACTTTCTTGGACTGCTTCCTTTCCTACTTTTAATCCTTCGTTTAGCTCTCCCTGGCGTGTTTAGATCTGACATTTCAGGATTATTCCATCAAGCTTCTCCTCTTGGGGTAATTCAGCTATTTTTTCTAAAGCCTGCTTATAGTTCGCCTGCTCGATCAACTCTTCTATTTCTTGAATACCCATAATCGATCGTTCATCCTTTATTGAATTTCATACATTACTGAGTTGAATTAGGAAATCAAGTGTATTTTTCTTTTAGAAATTTATTACTTTTACTTGGTTTTAACTTTATTAAAGCTGAGTTTTTCTAATCCCTGACTCCATTTCCCATTTTGAGTATATATCTAGGTCAAGCAGCAATTGGCTTATTACTCACCCTTCTGGTTCCTTTTCTCTATTATATTCTGAATTTTGACTGGTTAGAGATGGAGATGGATAATCCTGCCATTCTATAGGATTACAATATTTTAAGGATTCATTATTTCAATCAGCGAACATTTCTTAACTCTCAATGATCCTTTTTATCGTTGTTTTTTCTACCAAGTGATTGATTAATGATGTGGGATAGAATATATAATCGAAAAATCATCTTTTCTTGGGTGATTGGTCTATTACTAGTCAGTTCTGGACCACTATATGAAAAGAATTAAGGATTTCATTCCATTTTTAATTTAAAAAGAGAAATTAGGTATTTCAAATAATTTTCAGGACAACAAAGGATAAGATGTCTGTTATAAACTGATTAAATCTGATTTTATAAAAATATTAGTTCTAAAATTAATGGCCATTGACAAAAAGTTTAAGACTTTCAGATTAATTTCACTCCTCTACTCATTTTAGGAAGCTTTAAATTGCTGAATCAAAGACAAAAAATCTATTATGGGATGGGACGTTTTGGCAGTAGTGTAATGTTGAATTTAGTGTCTCTTTTTACATTATATGTTTATATTAAGTACTTCGCATTGTCAGGATTTTATACTGGTTTGGCAGGAGGAATGGGAAAACTTTCAATAGCTATTGCTTCTTGGTTAAGTGGTTATTTAAGTGATATTACCCCAAACAATCGATTTGGCAGGCGAAGAATTTGGGTGATATTCTTTACTCCTATCTTGGCATTCTTTTTTATAATGCAGTTCTCCCCACAATTATTTGTCCCTTTAGGTAATGAATTCCTTGTATTTCTTTATCTGGCGATTTTTGGATCTGGTTTTCAGGCTTCTTATGCCCTTTTAACAACACCTTTTCAAGCTTGGATGCCTGAAGTAGTTCCTGAATCCGAAAGAATTGAAGTTTCCGGTTATCAAAATACTGCAAATTTCATTGGAAACCTTGTTGGAACTGGGCTTGGATTTCTCTTACCCTCATTAATTGGTGATCCTGAAACAGCGGACATCCTAGGCTCCGCAGGAATCATCCTTTTAATTTGTGTATTGATCATTGCAGGTCTTGAATTATTGTTCTATCTACCAAGTATTTTCTTGGTTCCAGATCCCGCCCGAAAAAATATCCCTCCTCCAAATCCTTTAAGAGAGCTTAAAATTATATTATCTAATAGAAACTATGTTTCATGGATTTTGGTGAATGGTATCCATACCATAGGGCTTACTTCACTTGCAACAATAGTTTTGGTTTATATTGATGATGTACTACAACTCAATGTAACAGAGTACATTATTTTTGGAATAAGTTTGTTTGGAACTATTATTGTACTGTTTATTTTTTGGGGATACTTCTCAAATCGTTATTCAAAAACTAAAACATACCTTGTGTCTCAATTTTATCTTGCATTAGTGTTACCAACGACTCTGGTTGTAGGACAAGGCATTATACCATTACCACTATTAATTCAGGGAATAATTTTTGCTCTACTTCTTGCAGTCGGAATGTCAGGTTATTTCATATTACCTTACGCGATTATGGCTGATATTATTGAAAAAGATGAAAGAGATACCAGTGAAGCCCGTGCAGGTCATTATACTGGCTTTTTTGGCTTGCCATTAAATATTTTTCAGGCAGGAGCCGTGGTTCTCACAGGCATTTTAGTCGATAAAGAGATTCTTCCTCTAGTTGCAGGGCAAGAATATACTATTGGATTAATCCTCTGGGGTCCTATATGTGGCATATTTATCTTTATAGCAGCGGTATTATTCTACTTCTTTGTCAATGCCGATCCACTCAGAAAAAGTCAAGGATCTTTAACATAGATTATACTGACATGCTGTAAAATTTCTGATAACGGATAACCTTAATCAATTTGAGTTATTTCAACTCATTTGTTTTCTTCCGAAAACTTATGAATTACCAACATTCTTCATGAGCGACTATTCTTGACCAACCAATATTTTGATACATGTAGCTATAATACTGAGTTCTACCTGATTATCCGTCAGCACTTGAAAGCCGCGTTTTGCGAGGAGTCGACCATAAAAGAGACCAAAAAAACTTGTTCTACCGTAAGGTGATCGAACGAGTATGATCGGGCGTTTACCTCCCTTACGGGGATAATAGAAATCAGCTAGTAGAACAACACCGTCTGGCATCGGTACCTCGATGTCGCGCTCGACAGCTACATCATGAGTTTCAGTAGGTTGTAACTTAAAGAATCTCCCGAAGATACGGCTAAAAATTGTCACTTTATGACACCACTTTAGTGAGTATGCATTGAGATTATATATTAGCAGGGCTACATACTAGCCAAGTCGGAATTCAAACACATATAGAAAACGCAAATTAATTAATGCTGATTTATAAAAAAAACGTTGTTAGAAAAGAGTACTAGTCAAACAACCTAAAAATTAATTTTGACATATCATTTTGTCAAGATGATTTTCATTATAGGAAAAGTAATGATTCTTTCAATAAAAGTAAAAGAACAGTTCTGAAGAAACGTTGGTTATTGCACATCTGTTATATAAGAAAATGCGATTGCTATTTAGATATATTACATTATGAAACTGTTTCTAATAACACAATTTCCTGAGAAACAACAGGTCCTTTAATATTTTCTAAATATCAAGAAAAAAATCCTTATTAAATCATTAAACCACATATAAGGATGAAAACAATTTTCCAAGAAGATCACCCTCAATGTTATTCTTTTTCCAACTCTTTCTTTAATAATAAAACAGCATTTTTGGCAGCTACAGTCATTGTCTCCATTGTTGAAGCTACGGACTCCACAGTATTGATATAAAAAAGCCGAGTCTCTAACAAAAACGGTTGAAAATTCTGGGTAGCTGGTTTGGGTATTGGATGGGCATATTTCCAGTGGAAATCTTCTTCAATTACACATTCTCTAAACATTTTTTCGACTAAATCCTCTGGGATAGGACGAGGAGAGAAGAGATTATACACAAAGTTTCCTGCTTTAGACTTCCCTAAAGTTTCAAGATTATCGAAAGGGCCTGTAAAATCAGCAGTAGTGAGTAACAATTCAGGTATCTCTAAAACATTAGTCATTCCAAAATACTCTGGATTTAATTGGCCTTCAATGAGCTTTATATAGATTTTACGAAATTCTCTTTTCTCTAAATCAGGTATAGCTAAATTCTCAAATTCTATATCTGCTTGTTCTAAGGGTGCTGCTATAATAACCGCATCATATTCTTCTGAGTCCCCTTGTTGTGTTGTTAATAAGAAAGCTTTATTTTCGATTCTATTTATTTTAACAATTCTTTGATTTAATTTAACATTAGCATTTGCTGATTTTAGAAGAGCTTTATTAAGTTGAACATTTCCATTTTTTATTTTATAAATCGGAGAACCGTCAGAAGCTATTATCGTCGTAATCCCTGCAAAACCATCAATGTCGATGTCTTGATGATAAATATACCTAGTACCTGGTTCTATTATTTCTTTAATTAGTTTTGAAGATATTCCATTTTCATTGAGAACTTCTTCCAAGGTTTTTCTGGTACAATCTAGAAGGAAAGGGGATCCAAATAATTCCTCACACGTTTTATAATGCTTGTCTAATCTATCATTTGCATAAACACTTAATATTTCTTGCTTTGCTCTCTTTAATAAACTCAATAAATTTAGCGCACTTCTTCGATACCGAAGTAATAATTTGAGATTAGTTACTAGAGTCGTGGAACTAGATTTATAGATGAATTTTGATCCATTCCAGACCCCTATTTTAGGTAAAATGAACTCTTCTTTCTCTAAGGAAAGCTTTTCTACAAGATATTGCACATTTAAATTCACTGAATGAAAGAAAGTTCCTCCTAATTCTACTACTACTGGGTTTATTTTTCTGTTAAGTAAACGTCCTCCAATTTTGTTATTACTCTCAAAAATAGTAATATCAATAGATTCAGGTATTAGCTCCTTTAAAAAGTATGCTGCAGAACACCCACCTATTCCCGATCCGATAATTGCTACTTTCACATAATCCACTCTTAATAGATTAATTTTTAATACTTTAGAATAGCTAGTATATAATAAGACATCAATGATATAAAAATTATTCCTGTATCAGATTCTTTTCGGAACAAGTCGTCGGTTAAGTCTATAGAAATACTGATATTGATACGGATAATGTCTATTAACTAAGGTTTGAAGACATTCAGAATTTATAAAGCGAAAGTAAAGCTTTCCATCTTCATTAGGATCAAAACTCAAGTTCATCATTTATTATTTTTTTACCTCTGAGGCAACTGTTTCAATATCCGAAACCTTTACTGTTCTTCGTCCCTTTTGCTGGGCATAATTAACAGCTTTTTTGGCAATCTTTGTAGCTACTTGTGCAATTTCAACCTCGGCATCTTCTAGTCTTCCAAAACTTATTCCTGTTTCTGGATCTTTTTTTATAATCACAGAAGGGAATTCTTTAAAGTTAAAATCTCGTTTCAAGATCTTTCCTAAAGTATCGGCTGCAATCCTTGAAAACCGAGCTGCCCCACTTTGACGAAGGATCAATTCACAGAATAGCCGTTCTTTATAGCTTATGTCCTGATCCATATTTTGATTTTCCATTTTTTCTCATTAATCACTGCTGATTTATATTTTATGTTACCGTTAGTCTATAAATTTATCTTTGTTTCCTTATAAGTGAAACGATGCCTAAACATACTAGAACTGCAATAAATGAGTAATTAATAGATATAGGCCTTTTTGTTTTTATTACACTTAATTCATATGAACCTGTCCATTCATAACATGCAAATTCCAGCAGAAGTATTTCTGAATCGTCCAGAGTAAAAGGATACAGAAAATCTTCCCCCTCATTTCCATAGAACTCCTTCTTTAAAGATGATCTTGTTTGGTCCCACATTTTAACATGTAAAAGGCCGTGATCAGAAATATCTAATAGTAGCTCATAACTACCTCCATCAAACATTATCATATAATAATTATATATTGTTTTAATAGGAGGAGTAACTGCTCTTCTAGGAGGGAATTCACCCTTGATTGTTACATCTAGGGTTAAATTTTGTATTGGCTCTTGTTTCACGAATAAAGTTCCATTTGCAAATGGAGTCCAACTCTGTATCTCTATTATGTAAGAACCTGTTTCAAACCAATGAACAATATCTTCAGATATATCTTGTTCAGGATTTTGCACATCGGAAAACAGATATCCTAGGTGTCCTAGGCTATGTCCACCTGAAGTAGACTTTTCGACGGTCATTCTAGGATCACCATCTTGTACATCTAGAGTAAAATGATAAGCAGTGGGAGTATTGATTTCGATTTTGTATTTTCTCGAGGAATATTCAGGGGAGATATCGACATTGATAGGAGTTTCCGGCTCAATGTTAACAATTGGTACAAATTGTTCTTTTACTAATGGAGCATTTAGTAAATATTTATACAAAAATTCATCCCAGAGACAATCTCTAAGGAAATCTAGAGAATCAAAATCTAAGAAATTTGTTGCATTCATATAGCTGGATAAATCAAATATGTTCGTTAATGACTTAGCATCTTGCGGATAGAAAATGGTTAATCCTGTAGCGTTTTGAGCATAAGCATCTACATAATTGAATAGAATAATATCATCATAAAGCTCAATTAATGATTGTGTGAGATCCTGAATCAATATATTATTGCTAAAATTGTAATGGAGGGTATTTAGAAATGATCCTAAATCTAAGTAAGAATGATCAAGTGAATATGCGGATAATCTAATATCTGCTATTCTAGTTATTTCTTGTGGAAGGAGATTGTTTAATTCGACTGAAAGTTTTGACAGTTCATTAACAAATGGTGTAAGTGCAGAGCAATTTACCACTGAATGTGTAAGATCCCATTTCCATGTGTACCATTCCAGAGATGTACGAGCTATAATTTCTGCTAATTCTAAAGGTTCCATTGAAGGTTTGTTACATAATTCTTCAATAAAAGCTTTGTAATCAAGGCCTTCCGTTACAGAAAATTGCTCGGAAAATACAATATAATCTGTGAATGTACGAGATTCATAGGCCAGTTCAAGAGTACCCATTTTACATGAATCAAGAACAACAACATCCACATAGAGGCCAGACATTGCTTGCTGAAATTCATCGAGAGTTAGATGATCCTGGTTAGAAATATCAAAACTAAAGCCACTTACCGCACCACCATGGCCGATATAGGTGAGAGCATATTTTTCAGCAGGATATGTACTTTGAGCCCAAAGTACAAAATTTCTGTAAGTATTAGGATTACCAAGGTTTAATTCATTGTATTCCTGAATGAGCTCGGAACTAATTACTCTTGTGTCATTATCTGGAACAATATGATAATAGCGCGAGTTTGTCCAATTACCATTTGAACTGTCATAACCAGGGATACGATCAACTAAAGCAACAACTTCAATACCTGAACCGAGTATAAAGCCATCTTCAAGTTCTTGTAAACAATCCAAAGCAGCATGTTCTCCAAATATCGCTTCAGCATTAACAATTGCCATAATCGTCCATTGATTAGAATTTGAAGTAGCTTTATTTGAAAATAATTTCAGATCAGTTCGAACCCCTAGATCTGACGCATAATAATTTTTTGTAATCGGGTGATTAGCGGAGGTTATAAATTGAAAAATCGAAGTAAAAATAAATAAAAGAATAATTAATTTTAAGTATTGATTTTTTGTGCTCTTGAAGGTCATAAAAGCTCACTTTTTCTTGTAGATTGTATTTCCCATTATAGAATTCAACTATTCAAAATTAGTGAATAACACCTCTTTTAATGTTGGTTATTACATATTTATATTTTTTTTTGTGTGCAATATGGATGAAATTGATTTATTAATTCAGTAAAAATTATTAACAAAAAGAATTTGGAAGGCAATTAACCTTCAATTCTCATTACGAACAGTAACGGTACAGTTCTATGATTTTCCATCGCTCAAAATGGTAAAGTTGTGAAAAGCATGAATTCAGAGAAAATTACGACATTAGAAAAAATCGATCAGATTTATAGAAAGATTACTCCATTGGAACGAATTTTCAGTCATTCTCCCTATTCTATAGTTACCATGATCGCTCGGATTAAAGGAGAAGTTTCTGAATCTTCCCTAAAAGATGCTATTAAGAAAGCACAACAAAGGCATGCTAATCTGCGAGTACGTATCCATATCGATGACTCTGGTACACCATGGTTTTCCTCTGATGGAATAAAAGAAATTCCTATAACCATTATCTCTCGAGAATCCCCAGAACACTGGAAGTCTATATATTATCAATCATGTAAGATACCGTTCCAATTTGAAGAACGTCCAGCTATTCGTTTTATTCTTGTTAATTCAAAATCCGTTTCAGAGTTATTGATGGTCTGCCACCATATTATATGTGATGGAATGTCTTTGGCTTATCTTACAAGAGATATTATGACATACCTTGGAAATCCCACTCAAGAGGTGGAAGTTTTACCCAACCCTGTTCCTTTTGATGAAGATAATTTTCCTCAAAAAGTCTCTATGAATCGAATTGTCAAATATTTCATCAATAGGATTAATAAGAAATGGGCTAGTAATCCGATATTTTTCAATCAAATAGATTATGAAAGCCTTAATGAAGCTTATTGGAAAACCTTTACCCATCAAATGATCTCTGTTGAACTTTCAGAAACTGATACTTTCACTTTAGTTGCTAAATGTAAAAAAGAAGGAGTTACCATAAATACAGCATTGATGTCTGCCTTTATAGCTGCTCAGTCTATCATTAAAGGCAATAAAGTTAATTCCAATGTTATGGTCGCTGGTAGTATAAGAGATCGACTTCAAACTCCAAGTGGAGAAGCTATGGGTTATTTTGCGAGTGGTATCACTCATGATTTCAAGTACAATGAGAAAAAGAGTTTCTGGGAAAATGCACGAAAATTAAATCAGACTCTAAAAAACCGGTACACAAATAAAGATCTTTTCAAGGAACCCTTGACCTGGTGCTATCTTGATCCAGCTATTTTAGAATCACTAGGATTCAAAATGATTGGAAGATATGTTTCTTCAGATTCTCCACGCTATGATAAACTCACTACTTTCAGTAAGCAAGATGATGTTGTTTCCTCAATTCTCAAAAGACAGAAGATGGATTCACTAGACAAACCTTTTCTCGGAATGGCTATTACAAACCTTACTCGATTAGATTTTCCGAGAACATATGGATCATTAGAATTAGATAGATTGATATTTAATCCAGGCGGAGGATTTCCATTAGCTCTTGTTGATCTGGTTCTAGGAGTAGTGACATGTTCTGGTAAACTTAATCTTCTAGTCGAGTTCGCAGAAGAAACTACTGATTCCGTAACTATGGAGAAAATAAAGGAAAAAGCACTAGAATTCTTACTTAACGACTTGGAGGCATTCTTTGGAGAGAATGTCACTTGACAAGTGATATGTGTATAATGCTTACTCCTTTGATGTGAAATAATGGGAGAGGAACTTGTGTTTGGATCACCACCTAACAATCTGAAAAGGAACATTGAGTAAGACTAGAGCTTGGGCTAGAAAAATAAGATAACTGGAAAAGCAGCGAAAATTTTTTAACTCTCAGTGATTCTATTTATAGTTGTTTTTTCTACTGAGTGATTGATTGGTGATGTGGGAAAGGATATGTAATAGAAAAATCATCTTTTCTATGTTAATCGGTTTATTACTCATCAGTTCTGGATTAAAAATGCTCTACCAGAGTGTTGAAGCTAAACAAAAGAATCCAGAACCTAGATTCAATTCGGTTAATCGATCAATTACTAAGGGCTATTCGTATCATGCCCCGATTACTGTCAATAATGATAGTGACTTAGCTGTTATTGCAGTTAGTGGTATAGGATTGATTAATGACCCATATTTACTTGCTAACTGGAATATCACAGGGTCTTCAACTCACGGAATCTCTATTAGAGGAACAACGAAACATTTTTGCGTCCAGAATTGTTGGATTGATAGTGCAACAAATCATGGTATTATTGTGGAAGATGTTACCGCTGGAACTCCTACTATTCTCGACAACATCTGTAACAACAATGGTGTCGCTGGTATCTATCTTTACAGTTCTAGATCTTCCATTGTGGCCAACAATACTTGCAACAATAATATTGGTGATGGAATCATACTTGGAGATTCTCCTTTTTCGACTCTTACTAACAACACCTGTAAAGACAATTTGGATGGAATCACCCTTTACGCATCTGGTTCTTCCACAGTAGCCAACAACACCTGTAACAATAATGATGAATCTGGTATCACTCTTATTTCTTCTGGTTTTTCGACTCTCACAAACAACACCTGCAACAACAATGGTGAGTATGGTATTTCTCTCCTTGACTCTAGTTTTGTGACTCGAACTAAAAATTTCTGCAACGATAATGGCGAAGGAGACATCTATCTTTCCTATTCTGATGTTAATCCAACAGAGATCAGTCCTTTTTCTACAAGTGAAATAGACACGAGTAGTTTTTCTTCACCTGTTTTTACACCAATTATCGATAATGCAATGTTATTCAGAATATTTTTGTTTCTTATTATCTTTGGCTTACTCCTCTTCAGCATTAGACGTCGTAAATCAGTATAAACAATAGCCTATAGCAATTAATTATGTAATTAAACCTTCATTTCCCTTCGTGAAGTAACAGCCATAAATTCTAACAGCTATGATACCGTTAATCATGGGTTTACTGATTACTTTTTTCTCCTATTAGAACTTTAAGATCTATGGGGAAATACCACAAAGGAAGGTCTTTAATCGAATTACTCATACCTGTATAAGAAAGTAATTCCTCTTTAGTAGAGTTATATGAACTTAAATAAATACCATCATTAAAGAAAGTGTTGTTAACAATTCTCGTGGATCCAAAAGACCAGAGGTAGATACTATCATAATTGTTCAAATCTTCCTTCTATGAGGTTCTCTCTATAAGATTAAAACTGTATGTCTGATTTTCCCCCCACAACAGTAACAACTATATTTCCTTTCTTTCTTCCAGTATCTACATAACGATGAGCTTCGACAATTTGATCCAAATTATAGGTTCTATCGATCACTGCTTTTAGCTTTCCAACCTCACAAATTTTTTTGAGATCTTTAAGAAGGGGAAGCGCATCTTTTTTCTTTATTTTATCTGAAGACTTATCAACATTAAGATAGATTCCTGTTTCTTTTAATGATTTCTTATAATCGCCTTTAAATAAATTGACAGCATCAAAGATGACATCATAGGTTTCATTTAAGTCAGTGAAATCAGTGGTTTTGTAATCAATCACTTTATCTGCACCTAGAGATTTTACTAATTCTAAGTTTGAAGTACTACATACTCCAGTAACTTCAGCACCGAGTGATTTAGCAAGTTGAACAGCAAATGCTCCTACACTTCCAGAAGCACCATAAATGAGCATTTTTTGTCCTCTCTGGATGTTTGCCATTTTGATAATTCCTAATGCGGTAATTCCTCCAGCAGGGATAACTGCAGCTTCTTCAAAAGTCATATTAGTTGGCATTAAAGTAAGTTCTTTGTCTTCTTTCATTGTCTTATATTCTGCATATCCTCCAAAACCAGACCACAGAGTAGTTGCCCATACTTTGTCACCAATCTTAAATTTGGTAACATCTGTTCCAACTTCCACTATCTCTCCAGCTAGTTCCATGCCTAATCTCATCTTAGGCGTTCTGATACCAAAATATATCCGCGCCAAAAGAGGAGCAAAAAAAGAGCCTCCAACATCTAGCTTGCGCATTCTCGTATCTCCTCTGTGCACTGTTGTTGCATATATTTTTATTAGAACTTCGTTGTTCTTGGGAGTAGGTATATCTATTCTTTCAAGTTTAAGAACCTCTGGTGATCCATAACCTGTCCATGCTACTGCTGTCATTTTCTTTTTTTCATTACTAGTTTTTTCCATTTATTTCATCCTTTTTACATATGGAGTTCTAATATCGATAAATAGCTTCAATTCAAGAAACAATGTTTGTAAGGTTTGACATACTATTATCAATGATGTCTTTTCTGGGAGTGAAAAGAGTTTTCCTAGGTTTTCTAAGTCATTTATTTCGAATAAAAGCTCCAATCGTCTCGAATGGGCATTTTTAAAGGCACTTTATGCATATTGTGAATGATACATTTTGTGTGATGCTACTTGCATTCCTAGCTGTTTGAACGCCTGAGTGATATTTTCTCCTGTTTTAGCACTAGTAGGTAAATAGGTCACCTTAAACTGTAATGCTTCCCCTATTGTTATTGTTATTCCTCTAGCTATTCCTTGTAACGTTTGATCTGGTATACAGTACTTTCCAGTGTATCTTAGGTCTATCTTGTTTCCTAGAATCACAAATGGAATTGGCCCATGCCCATTATTTCTCCACAATTCATCTACCCAATTATGTATATTCATCACTGATTCAGGATTACTAACATCACATACAATGAAAGCACCTCTTGCGCCTCGATAGTACATCTTTCTGATCGTCTCAAAGACAGGTTGCCCTGCAAGATCCCAGATTTGGAAGCTTATCTTTTCCCCATCGATTATCTCATCTTTTACTGAAAAATCTGCTCCTAATGTAGGTAAATATTGCATGGGAAACCCCTGTCCTAGATAACGTTCACGGATTGAGGTTTTTCCCACTGACCCATCTCCTATCAGGATAATTTTTAGTAATTCCATGTATTGATCCCCTTGGTTGCTACTTTTTCTCTCTCTTTATCCCTATACTTTTTGGGTGGTTAATGAGTACGTAACATCGCCATAACATACTTTTTAGGGATTTATTCTAATTGTTTAACATTGACTCTGTGATAAGAAATTGATCATGTTATATCTTAAGATAGTAAGATTTTCACACTACCAATTGATTTTTACTTTTATTTCATTCGCTTAACAAGAAAACGGAATTCTTTAGTATCAAATTCTTCAAATGATAAGAGTTCTTGTCCAGTAGAACGGATCCAAGCAGGAATATCAGCTTTACTACCAGGATCAGTTGTTAGAATTTCAAAGACTTGACCAATTTTTAGTTTCCTCATCACTTTTACAGATCTCATAATAGGCTGAGGACAGCTTAAACCACGAGCATCTATACTATAATCGACTTGACCACTATATTTTATACCCAAAGGGAGATTTTCTTCAATTATTTTAGAATTCTCTTGGAAAGAACCAATTTTAATATCCGCAAGGTGAAGTACATCTTCAGTTGTTCTAATAAGGGGATATCCTTGCTTTTTCCAACCTTTAATTCCGCCCTTTAAACTCTTAACATCAGTAAATCCTGCTTCAACCATAATTTGGACTGCTACCAAAGACATCCCTCCACCCTGACAAATCGTGACTATTTCATTGTTTTTAAATTCTTGAAGCTCCTTGAGTTGGGATGAGAGTTCCATAAGGCGGATCCATTTAGAATTCGGTATGTGTCCATATTTTTCATATTTGTATTCTCCATTACCATAAAATTCTACTTGATCCCGAAGATCAAATAATAATGGAAGACTATTAGAATTCATGCGATCGAATAGCTCATCAGCAGTAATTTCTGAAATCTCTGGGAGGTACCAGCCTCGTTTTAGGATGGACCATAACCATAATCTTAATAATTTAAGAAACATTCTAGGTTTACTAACGGTCACTTTAAACACTCTCATTAATTAAGATTATACCTAATTTTAAAAGATTTAACGGTATTGGAAACGAAGCAGAGAAAAGCGAAAATGCGAGATAAACGATTTAGTGCAAAACATCGCGGTGGGCCTCTAAAAAAACGCAGCATGATCATTTAATTAAATGGGTATGCGATTGTGCAGAGCATGTATTGTATTTTTTCGGTGAAAAAATAGATGAAAGACTAAATAAAGCTCTAAATGTGGCTAAGGGGTGGATTCGAGGAAATACTTCTGTGGGTGACGCAAAAAGCTTCATTAGGAGCAATCACAGTAGCACGTTCTGTTGGACACATTGTTGCTACTGCTCATATGGCAGACCATTCATTAGTAGCAGTCTTATATGCTTTGAAAGCTGCGAAAAATGTTGGTAAATCAGCGGTTGAAGAAACATCACGGCAAAATAAAAAATTACCATCCGACATTAAGGAGCTTGTCTTAACTGCGAGAAAGTTTAAGAATATATAGAGCGAATTTTTTTATCTAGAGTTATTTTTCTGCAAATCTTATATCTGATTATGATATTCATACAAATGTGTTATTTAATACCTAACATTTTGGGATATATGTTATAATTTAAGTCAAAACATACAGAAGTAGTCATATAACTCAAGATTATATTAGTGTATAGAAGGTTGATTGATAAACGATGTTCTTTCAGCATAAGAATTAACTGGAGATGTTATAAAGGCTATTTGTTTGGATTTTTGTAATTACATTTTAAACAAATGAAAAATAGTTTAATAAAATGAAATTCAGTTTAGATATGGTGATGAGAAGATTAGACAACTTCTGAGAATCGTTAAATGAATGTAAGGGGATTATAATGAACTATAAAATCGTACTAGCGGGAGATGAAGGTGTTGGTAAGACCTCATTAATCAATCGTTTTGTTACTGGATACTTTACAGGTGATTACAAAGCAACAATAGGTGTTAAAATATATATAAAGCAGTTAATTGTCGATAATTATGAAGTATTGTTACAAATCTGGGATGTCGCAGGCCAGACATCGTTTCGCAAATTTCGACAAAGATTTTTCAATGGCACACAAGGGGCTTTCTTGGTATTCGACCTCACATTACCTAAAACTCTAGATAATCTTCGAGCCTCATGGATAGAGGATATCCAAGACGTTGCAGGGGAAATTCCTTTAATTCTGATCGGAAATAAAGTAGATTTGAGAGAATCGGTGGCAGTCTCATATCATGATGTGAAGGATTTTTTAAAACATCATTCAAATATTGGAGATCACTTCAGTACTTCAGCTCTGACAGGTGAAAATGTGGAGAAGGCTTTTCATAAATTAGCCTTACTAGTAAATACAATTATTAATAATAAAGTAAATTGAAGCATACGACTTTCAGGTCATTGAATTAAAAGCTGATTCAGATTGGAAAAAAACTTCAGGAATCCACAAGAATACTCATTTTTCCAGCTTAAAATCTATTCATACTAGAACTAAGGTAAAAGAAATGGAGATTCATACCTAGATTGCTTAATGAATATAAACAAGAAGAGTTATCAGACAACTTAGCAAAACTAGATTAAAGTTTGGTAAAAACTGTTAAGCTAATCTTTTTTCTGGATTTTTCATTGCCACTGGAATTGTTATCTCTTATATAGGTCTGTTATATGATTAGGACTCACTTCATCTTTCTCTCTGGTATAATTTTAGCTATCACGACTTCCTATATGTTAACCTAAAGTTGAGTACCCTCATATCAAGTCTTTTCCCTGTTTTCTTACTACTATTAGAGAATCAAAAAGATTACTGCTAATACTACTGGAATAACAAAGGAAAAAATTGGACTGAATTTCACTAAATAGGCAAGAAAATTCAATTTTGGTGATTCAGAGAATCTACTTTTGATGTAGTTGACTTCCTCATACCCTTTATCCTTATAGTAACCAATAAAAGCTTTTTCAATCTCTTCCAAATATTTATTTTCGTCTTTTGTAGTTAAAAATTCATACAATAACCATTTTTCTCGTCTTATTACTAAAAACAATGAAATAAAGAATGAGATTAGAAAAAGGAAAACTGCAATCTCAGAGAAACTCAAATTAAATTTCATTTGAAAGTCAGAAGCGAAAAAATCTGCTGATGAAGGTATATTAGAAGGATCAGCTAGTGGGTCTTCATAATGTTCATCATGTACAATTTCTGTTGAGTTTAGAATATACATTATAGCCATATAAACCAAAAATGGATTAAAAGTAGCTGCAATCTGCATGAAGAAATCAATTATTGGTTCAACCCAAGAGAACATCGTCAGAAAGGACTGAATGAAATTAATTATATCTTTTATAATATTTGCCAGAAAAGGCGGGATAATTGTCAATATATCGGGTATTATGAATTCAAATAACCAAGGAAAAGTGATTGGAGCAGTAATAGCAATAGAAAGACTTATCGTTGGAAGTAATGTACGAAGTGAGAAATGCGAAAATCGTGTTCGAAATCGTTTTTCTTTAATGTCTATTATTGTCTTCTTAGGAGTAAATTCCGAATTAATATCTTCTACAGTTTCAGTTCCATTTAATTGTTTTTCATCCCACTCTAATCCTCTTTTATACTTGGAGATTGTGGACTTGTGTTGTTGTTTCTTAATATTCTTTTTTGCCCAGTTGTAGAAAGCTAAACCCTTTTTTTCTAATTCAACCTTATCAATTTCTGGCTCAGAGGGAGTAATTTCAGGGGTCATATTCCATCATTTCTAAAAGGTTTGAGACTGTTAATTTAATATTTCTATCTTTTACTTTATATAATCGCTCCATTGACTGAACTAAGATGTTACAGGGATCTGTGTTCCAAATTTCGTTTGAACTTCTTTCTTTCTTTTAAATAAATTACTAATATCGTACTCATATTCAAAGAAAAAATCAAAAGGATCTACTATATCCTCTATAAGTTGTTTAGAATAAAATTCTTTGTACAAATACTTACCTTTCTCAGTAATTGCTAATTTTTTTTCTTGTGATAAATTAATTAACTTCTGATCAAGTAATTTGTTGATTATAAAGCCTATCCCTTTTTCCTGAAAAATGTATAACCCAAAGTGAGCGAAGTCCGAATATATCTCTTCGCCTTTTTTCAATGAATTTTGAAAGTGCTGATTTAATCGCTCAGGTGAAAATTCACCATCTTCGCCCTTATAAAGGATTGATATTATCCATTTACTGATATATTCCTCAAACGTCTGTTCATATCTCATTTGAAAACTCTCATAATCTATCTCCTCTTCTTGTCCTGTTATGAATTCTGTAATAATCTCAAAGACCTCCTTCACAATAAAGAACGTAATAATAATTGCTATTATGGCGTCTAAGTAATAAAGTTCGGGAATATTAAAGGATGTTCCAAAATCTGAGCATAAAGCCCCTATTATCACACCTAGAGATATATAAATATTAATTTTACTATCAATGGCACTAGCAACAAGAGAGGAGTTACGATTCTTTTTCCCTACGAAATTTTTTAAAGTACGAAGGTATGTATTCAAAAAAATCGAAATGATAGAAATACTAATAATAATAATTGAATTAGAAATAGGTTCTGGCTGAAATAACAATAAGAAAGAATCATAAAAAAGCGTTATCGCTGTAAATGACATTAGTCCAGCAATAATGATGTTTACCATTTTCTCTTTATCGTATTTAATACCTAAACTAATTAAAACTACTGCTATAACATCGAGGAAATTCTCAAATCCATCAACGAATAATGATTCTGAATTGAAAAAGCCAATAAAGATCTTTAGAAGGCTTAGGGCTAACAAAAATGTGAAAGATCTGATTAAAACACTTTGACTATTTAATATCCTTTTAAAACCTTCATCGTGTGTTTCTAATGTCTCTTCCCAGATTAAAATTTGTTCTTTTCCATCTTGAGTTAATGAAACAATATTATCTTTAATGTCAGCATACCGAAGGCCACATAAATGATAAATCGCTGCTGCTGATGTCTCATCGTCAAAATACAAGTTTGGAATGAAAATATTGAAAATATTTTTCAGTTTTTTCTTTAAATTCAGAAAACTGTAATCACCAGTTTTTAAACAGCGCATGGCAGCATATTCGATTCGATTAATGGGAAAAATTTCAGTCTTCCGTCGATGAAATGCTACTGCAAATATCCGGATTGCTGGATTAATAGAAATAATTATTAAAAAAATAAAAATCATAAGAAGAACGTTACTGATAATAGCAGCAGATCCTTCAGTTCCAGTAAAATATCCAGTAAAAGTAATCAAACTGAAATATATGAATACAACAATCGCAAACATCCAGGGATTTATTAAATTCCTGAGTTTATTTGTAACATGAAATTGATTGAACAGTTCATCTAGGGCTTTTAATGCATAGCGTGCAACAAAAAATGACCCTAACCAAGATATCCAAAATCCCCAAAAGATTTCACCTATGAATATTATCTCAATTGTAATTATACTAACAGAAATGATTAAATAAATCAAAATCGGGCGTAAATAAGACGTTTGCCATATCTCTTTCAACAACAAACAGACATCCCTTTTCTTTTAGATAAATAAGTATATTTCACAGAAAGATATGATAACTTATGAATAGTATAGTTTCATTCATATGCAAGATTTGTTCATGACAAATCCATTTAAATTTTCACACGAATTCATGTGAAAGCAATCACTATTCTCGTCTATAAGTTTGGTTTCTTTGTTTAAAGGTATATTTTCATGTTTAGAAAGATATATTTCGACCTGATTAAAAATGAGTGTTTTAAATGACAAATAACGATGAAAGATTCCCTACAGCCACATTTGAAGAGAAATTTAAGATGTTGGCTGTTATGTCTGATACAGATCGGGAGAGAGCATCTGAGAATGTATTGTATATCTGCAAAGATTATTGCAGTAAATGCCCAACCAATCAAGGAACAGGAGAAACAGCTCTCGCATTTTGTGCTTTAGGGAAAAGCTCGGTCATAAAGGAGCAAAAGGGCTGTTTATGCGGTCAATGCCCTATAACAAAGACTATGTCTCTCCGCTGGGACTATTATTGCATTCGAGGCACTGCTTTGGAACTATCAAAGGCCGAACGTGATTGATCCTTTTTATTGTAGGGGAAAGCTCAGATTTCCTTGCTAACAGGAAGTGTATCTACAGTATATATCATGTTAGAAACAAAAATTCCTCAGAAAGATCCTAATAAATTCGTATCAAATAAAAATGGTAGTTCTGAAGCTGGTTTTCTTGAGAACTTAGCAGGTTTTTCAACTAGGATAATCAAAATAACATATATTGAAATCATTACTCCTCCGCTAATATAATACAGCATTGGTTCCATTAAGCCTAAATAGCCTGTAATCCAGCCAGCACTAAAATTAAAGCAAAAATGGAATAGAAATGTAATAAATAGACTCCCATTTGTATTGTTATAAGCCCAAGTCATTAATATTGTAATTGCTAAACATAATGGCACAAATATAACGAAATTTATTCGCTCCTCGATTAAATATAATGGGAGATGCCAAAATGCCCATAAAATTCCTAAAATAACGCTAGCTCCCAGAGCTCCATACCTTGATTCTATTTTTGGTAGAGCGAAACCTCGCCAACCTGTTTCTTCACACAAAGGGCCGTTGTGAATAGTAACTATCAAAGCTAGCACTAATGTAGGTATGGTCATACTTGGATCTATTCCTGTTGGTTCCTCCCCCAAGAGAATAGTAATTAATGCAACAATAAATGGTCCTAGAATAAGTATAACAGCAGCAAAATACCAGAACAAGGAAACTTTCCAAATGAACCATCCATTGAAAAGCTTCCTGATGCCAATCTGGCCATTAATTATTCCTATAAGAAATACAGCGGAAATTGTTGGACTCCATATTGCAATTAAGAAAAACAATGAATCTAAAAGAGGTAAAAATCTAAAAAATATTAAGACTACGGGTAGAAACATGAGTAGATAACTTAGGAGAAAGAATAAAATGAGTGAATGTTTGGTAATAAATACTCTAATGATGGAAATATCATCTTCGTTTATTCTTTCTTCAGAATCATTACTCATACTGTTAGCCTCCATATAAGTATTAACGAAATAACGGATCTTTTTTTATATAAATGTAGTGAATTTGATAGAAGAAATGAATTCATTTCACTATTTCTTATATGGTCAGAATTATCTGACGAATATTCATGATTTAATAATCTTTTTTCAGTATTAGAATTGAATTGAGGGATTATGATTGCCTTTAAATTAGGTCTTTTAAATTAACGTTGATTAATGTCTACTGTGGCTTATATAACCTTTTCAAGCTATTATTTCTTGAAATAACTTGTAAGGAGTCCTGAATATGGTTTTCTGTGAAAAATGTGGTTCTAAAAATGAGGATGGATCAATATTTTGTTCCGTGTGTGGTAGTAATTTACATATTACTCAATCAGCTCTCAGTGAGACTGAAATATTGAAGAAACAAGCCCGTCAGCAGCTTGTACGCGAACCTCTCATATTTCGTCGGTTGTCCCCACAACAAAAGACCCAACTCAGTTATTATGTTGCCTTAGCGGCTGGAATTTGTATAATCGCATTTTCCATATCGACTCTTATTCCTGATTCCATTGATATTGTTCTTCCTTTGATGTTCATGGTCTTTGGTATAGCTAGTGTCTTTCTCGCCTCCCGTCAATCCTCTCGTGATTTTTCCTTTTTTATAGCAATTATATTTGGTATATTAACAATTGGGATTTCTTTAATGATTGAAGGCGCTACTCATATTATTCTCCCCACTGGTTTTGTAGCGGTTGGAGTGACTCTTGTATATTATTACTCTCTTGAGTCTTCTCGTCATCCGTCGTTTTATGTGGCGATTGCCTTTTCTATTCTCACAATTGGTCTTTCTATGATAATCGAAGGGGCTATAGACATTATTTTTCCTGTTGGTTTTGTGATAGTTGCTTTGATTTTAACCTACTATTTTTCCCTTCAATCCTCTCATGATCCGTTATTTTTCTTGGCTATTGGATTAGGCATTCTTATGCTTGGTGCCGCCCTCACGTTCTCCGAAGCAATTAATATCATATTTTCCGCCGCTGGAATTTCAATTGCTATTGTGATCATTGTCTGGGGACTAAAACATCTTTCCTCCCAGTCTTCTCTCCAAAATCGGGCATAATTTCTCGTCTTGAGGAGTTAGATAAATCAAAAATAATACTTTTCTCGATTACAGAAATTCTCTTGGCTGTAACTGTTACTAATGTTTCATCACCCATATAATTAATAAACGATAATTCAGCCCTCGGCTGAATTTAAGCTCATCTTCATATACTTCTTCGTCGTTTTAATTCTATCGCATCATGACTACAAGAGCTTACACATAATCCACATCCGACACAATTCTCTTGATAAAACTTCATTTTATCATTAATTATAACTCTTGCGTTAAAATAACACCGACTGACACACACTTTACAGTTTTTACATTTATTTTCATCCTGGACTGCAATAAAGTGGCTTTTTATTATCATACTTCTATTAGATATGCGTTTGGCGGTTCGTAACACAGTGCAACAACAAGGGCAGCAGTTACAAATGACATAGAAATAATTTTTATTGGGAGCCGTAATCAATTGATGAACCAAACCTAATTCATCAGCTTTTCGAAGGATTTTTTCAACTTCCTCGTAATTACTTGATCTCAGAGGTGTTTTTTTACTAATTTCAGATAATTTTTTGGCTTTTCCAACGTGAATACAAGTCCATTTTGGATTATTACAATTTTGGTAAATCGTTCGACAATAACAATAACCTATTGCTAATACTGGAATTCTCTTAATTATTTCAAGGATTTCTTCTGTTGGTGAAATAGTGTAGGTTCCTTCTAATGCTGTCTTGATCGGGATAATTCTACTTCCATAAAAACGACTATAAACTGGACTTGTTTGATTATAGAATCCTGGCCGGAAATATTTGTCAACTACTCTTCTGAATTCTAATATGGGAACTTCTATGTATCCAAAAAAATTCGCACAGGCTTTTCCTATGTTTGGATATTTCATTAAATGTTGTATCGTCGTTGTTATAAGTTTTTGAATCCTCATCATTTCAGTGTATTCAACTCAAACAATCTGACAGCATGTAGAAGTTTAATAGATGTATGGTATTAATCTCTTCGTTTTATTGATATACTCTCTATATTCGTCTCCAAATTTGTTGAGTAATACTATTTCTTCACGTTTCATTCGATCACGAAATATTATAAAAAAAATTATTGTATGGAGAGATAATATAATCAGGCTTCGAAAAGCCAATTCCAATCCAATTGTAACTATTAATCCTCCTGCATAGATTGGATGTCTAATGATTTTAAACATGCCTTTCGTGAGTAATGTCTGTTCTTTTTCCTCCGATAATGATCCCCCACCGTAGCTATACTTATTCAGATAATATCGGCTACTCAGCATAATTATCCCACCTATTATCATTAATATTATTCCCAAATAGCTTACTAGAAGATTATCATAAATTGGTAGATATTGAGAAATGATTGCCTGATTTTCATAAAACGCTAGTAACAAAATCAAAGGCCCACCAAGGAAAAAGAGTAATATTATTATAGTATATTTATCTTTAAGCTCTTCGGGGTCACTCATTGGTCTTATAGCAATATCTAGCAAGTTTATTCCGAAAAAGATTATTATAATAAGTATTAATAGCGAATTTTTTAAGAGATCTTTTCCCAGCAAATTAAACCAAATGTAATAATATATTGGGTAAAATAATAGAAAATGAATCATTTTCCTGATGGATTCTATCATGGGTTCATCCCTGATCATTCTGTTTAAGTTTTTTTTTTAGAAGCTTTCTTTTGAAGAAATGTTAAGAGTTCTTAGAAAAATCATTTTTAAAAGAATTCTCAGAAATCGCACCTATGAAAGTTCTCCTTCTTGGTGTTGGTTTACAAGGCAAAGTTGCACTCCATGACCTTGTAAATAGTGATTCTATAAGTGAGATCATTGCTGCAGATAAAGAAATCAATACACTAAAACAATTGGTGAAACATAACCAATATTCCAAAGTACGGTGTGAATTCTTAGATGCAAATAATCAAGATCATATCAACCAGCTAATGTCTTTAAAGCCTGATATTGTTATTGATTTACTCCCTATACCGTTCTTGGAGAGAATTGCGATTTCTGCAGTCAAATTTGGTTTAAACTTAATCAATACTCTTTCTGTTACTCCCCAAATAAGGGCTTTAGAAGGAGAAGCTAAACGTAAAGGAATCACAGTTTTACCTGAATTTGGATTAGATCCAGGAATAGATCTTGTACTACTAGGACAAGCAATTAAAGGATTGGAAGACATCGAAGTTATAAATAGTTATGGTGCTGGTATTCCTACTTTGGAAGCTGCTAATAATCCATTGAAATATAAAGTCACCTGGAGTTTTGAAGGAGTATTGCATACCTATTTTCGTAAGAGTAGAATAATTAGGAATGGTGAAATTGTTACAATAAAAGAAAATGAAATATTTAATTCAGAAAATATCCATGAAATTAATATTGAGGATATTGGAACATTAGAAGCATTTCCAAATGGGGATGCTCTCCAATACCTCCAATCAATTGGTATTGAAGAAAAATCTAAAAAGTTCAAATCAATTAAACAAATGGGGAGGTATACAATGCGCTGGCCTGGCCATTGCTCATTTTGGAAAAAGGTTGTGGATCTTCACCTTTTAGATAATGAACAAATTGAGATTGATGGTACAAAAATTAACCGACGAACATTCCTTGCTAAAATTCTTGCACCCCACCTTCAATTAGAAGCAAATGAAAGAGATCTTGCTATATTACATATTGAGGTTGTTGGCAAGAAACAAGGCAAAAAGACTCGAATAATCTATCAATTAGTTGATAAACGTGATTTAAAAACAGGTTTCACTGCAATGAGTCGTACAGTCGGTTATACAGTAAGTATTGGTGCACAAATGGTAGGAAATGGCCAAATTACCAAAAAAGGAATTCTTTCTCCTGTGAATGACGTCCAATTTGACATTTTTGAAAGGGAACTGAACAAACGTGGGATAATTATTAAATCGAAAATTGAGCCTGTTCTATAACGAGTGATACAGCGATTAAGTTTTTCTGATTCTTCTTACTTCGAAGACTAAAGGATTCTGGGCGTCAGGACACGCGTGTGTATTTACATCTGGCTCTTCCAACCATGGAAATTCAGCACCATATGCCATAGCATATACTTTTGGTAACACCGAATATAAGGCATGTAAACATATTTTCCCTTTTATCTTGTTCTTCTCAAAAGAAATGAATATTTCGTCCCCTAATTCATGTCCTGCGTTGCAATACCCTTCTTGTTTTATTACTTTCAATTTTATATCATATACCATATCTTACATTCTCCTTTATTGTTTAGATTTTGAATTTTTCTGCTATACTTCTCCATTTTAAAGATATTCCTCTCAACAGGGTCGATTTAAATAACCTAAGAATCATCAATTAGATAATTTATTCTATTTGATCAAGTATGTTCTTTAACATGTTGAAAGGTAAATTTTAAGGATAGAATTAAGTGTTGTCGGAGTAAAAGAACTTGGTCTTAAATAATTTAATAAATCTCAATTCAATACCATCCCTTCGACCTGATTTTATCAAAATATATACTATCAGGTGTTAATTTTTAGTAGGAAAATGATAGGTGAACCTAGTTTGAGGTTTAAGTCTATTATAATAATCAGTTTTTTGCTTCTATTGATTGGATTGCTTTCTGGTTGTACTGAACCAGAAATGACCCAGGAAATTGGATTGACAGTACTGGGAGTCTCAGGGGAATCTAAAGAATTCACTCTCACAGATATAAAAGAGTTAACATCTATTAGTGGAACAAGTAAATGTCAGAATTCATTTGGGAATTGGCGTCATAATGGGGTTTATAGAGGTGTTCCAATCTCTGATTTAGCCGAAGAAGTCGGTGGAATTCAACAGGGTGATATATTGACTGTCACTTCTGAAGATGATTATACACAAATCTTCACTTATGAAAACATTTACCCCTCGTCAGAATGGGAAGGAATTCAAGGAAAGATGATTTTAGCATATGAATTCAACGATACAAAAGTCCCTAAATGGGAAGATGGGTTACGAATAGTTTTTCTTCCCTCAGATGAGGAATATTCTACGGAAGATCAACGGAAAACAGCATCATTAGAATACAAGGATGCAGCTGCCAGTGTTCGTTGGGCAAAATGGGTTACTAAACTGGAATTTATCAGAGAAAATGAAAAAGTCACATTTGAAACTCCTAATGAAAAATTTACATTGTCTCATTCTCAATTACAACTTCTTCCTTCTATCGAGGCTTCGGGGGCATTTTTGAAGACAACAGGGGTTATTGTTGGACCATACAATTACAAAGGAGTAAACATGACTGCTGCTTTAGATCTCTTACTTGATTTTTCATCTAATTTTTCCATGAAGGTTGTACCTATTGATTTTTATAATTTTACTTTTACTAAATCGCAAATCTTTGGAAATGTTCCCCTTTTCGACGAAAATGGAGTTGAAATTGGCCATGGGGGACTTGAAAACCTCACATTAACATTAATTTATGAAGAAAATGGGGAACCGCTTCAAAGCGATTATGGTGGACCTTTTAGAATGGGTTATCTTGGTCCCGGAGGGCCTATTTCTGAGGGTCATTTTTGGGTAAAATATGTTAAAACAATAATAATAGGATCAGGTATTACGGACTGGTCAATAACTTTATCTGGTGTCTCTCAGACATCCATTGGTCTTGATGATTTCAATTCTGTGGTTTATTGTGGAGATCATGTTCACAATGTTAGTCATACTTACTCTGAGGCTGGCCGAATAATTACCTATGAAGGTATGCCTTTGTGGATCGCTCTCTCTATGGTTGATGGAGATGATGGTAGTGAACATTATACATTCAATGACTCTCTGGCAGCTCAAGGATACAATGTTACTATTTTTTCATCAGATGGAACGAATTTAACTCTTCCATCATCAATTACAACTCGAAATAATTCCTTAATTTTAGCGCATGTTAAAAACAATCTCCCATTACCCGAGGATGAGTTTCCTGTAAGGTTGGTATCACCAGATCTTTCAATGGATCAATGGATCAGTAAAATAGAATCAATTATCATCACCGATATCCCGACAACAACTCTCCATTGGACAATTAGTTTAACAAACCAAATTAATTCAAGTTATACAGCTGTATTAACTGCTGAAGAATATTTGACTATAGTCAGTTGTAAACATCACAAATCTTCTCTGACAATTATTGAAGATGATAAGGATGTAACCTATGTTGGGATCCCATTATATGTCATAGTTGCCATTTTTGACGGAGGTGACAGCGGAACGCACTATTCTGGGTTTAATTATGATTTTAATGACGATTTAGCTTCAACAGGATATATAGTTCAGGTTAAAGCTCAAGATGGCTATTCAAAAAATTTTGACAGCCAAATGATTGCATATAATAAATCTATCATCCTTGCTTATAGGCGAAACGGTGTTTTATTAGATGAGAAGCATACCCCACTCCGTTTGATCGGATTAGGATTTAAGTCAAGTAGGATGATCTATGCGATAGCAGAGATACTTATCATTCCCAATTAGGTGGGGTAATAATAGTAAAATTAGAGCCTTGGGAGTATGACAAGTGAATAAAAGGGTAATAGGATTAAGTCTTTCAGTAATACTTATCTTATCTCTTAGTCTTTCTTTTCTCTTTTTATTTCTTCTCTGGGAAGATTCAGAATATTCAACTGATTTTCCATTTAAAATCAATGGCGGTACATTATTAGATTATAATCCCACCTCGAGAGAGGCTCTTATTTGGAACCAAGGATTTAATTTATCGTTCAGTTCTATAAAAATAGAAAGAAAAAAAACACTAAATATATCAATTTCTAATATTCAAACGGAACATCTTACAATTTACGGATTGTTGGATCAAGAAAAATATTCTGTTTATAATTTTACATTTCTTTCGTTAAAAATTTTATGTAAACCTCAGCAAGAGCGAGAAATTGTGCTAAAAAATGATATTCAGGACGACATTTTTAAGATAGCTGCTATAGGGGACACTCAAGGGTTTTATCATAAATATAAAACCTTAACCCGTCAATTAAACAATGATTCTTATTCTTTTCTCGTTCATTTGGGTGATATAACTTCATTTGGCACTCCTCTTCAATTTCATGAGGTTCAACAGATAACGAGAAATTCTACAGCGCCTGTATTCTTTACCCCTGGAAATCATGATATAAAATTCGAAAATTCTAGCATCCAATATCAAAAACATTTTGGTGAATCAAATTATTGTTTTAAATATGGAAATTTCCTCTTTATTTCGCTTGATTCATCAACAGGATCTTTAACATCGTCTACTATGGATTTTCTCTTAGAATCTTTTAATATTTACTCAACATATCCAAAAATAATCTTTACACATACTCCCTTATTCGACCCTCGTGCTTCAAAAGAGCATGATTTCTTAAATAATTCTCAAAGTGAGTTATTATTAAAGATTTTTACCCAAAATAATGTCAAAATTGTTCTTTCTGGTCATATTCATATCTATAATTATACTATTCGTGAAAATATACATTTTATAACATCTGGTGGTGGTGGGGCTGCTTTACATGAATCTAAAGAATTGGGAGGGTTTCATCACTATCTTGAGATAACCTTTGATAATAAATGGTTAAATTGGTCAGTTAATCCAATAGAATTTAAAAAGAAAATCTCTCTTACAGATATTGAGATAATTAAAAATCAATCTGTCAATATTATTTCTATATCCGATTTACAATTAGAATTTCGCTTAATGAGTGGGTATTGCAGTTTTCAAAACCAATATGGCAATTGGCGATCTTATGGTGAATATAAGGGGGTTTTAATAGGAGATCTCTTGGAGACTGTGGGAGGAATGACCCCTAATCATATCTTAGAGATCGAAGCGTGGGATGGGTTAATTCAGAATTTTAGTTACCCAGTAATCTTTCCTAATAATTCTTGGAAATTTATTCAAGGTGATATGATACTTGCCTATTCTTACAATGAAACTTTTGTGCCTGAATGGATTGATGGCTTTCGAATAGTATTTCTGGCTCCTGATGGCGCGTACAGTAATGATGATTGTCAAGCCACCTCTCCATTGGGTGAAGGGTTCCATATTTGGCCTTCAGCGGGGTATCGATGGGTGAAATATGTTAAATCTTTACGAGTTTTGGAACGATAAAAATGGAAGAAGAGAAAGAAGCCAAAATACAGATCCCTGAACCCCTTCATACAACAAAAATCCCTTGGATCAACGGGAACCTAGTAAAGAAGAGAAAAAAATCAACTCGTTATTATGAGACGAGTGATTTAGTAATCATAGCCTTATTCAGTGCATTGGGAGGAATTTCTAGCACATTTATCGGATATTTAGGGAATTTACTCAATCATATAGTTGGACTTCCGTTTGGGGGGGGACAGATTTTGAGTGGGATGCATGTTTTTTGGATAGTCTTAATTTATCTCTTAACAAAACAAAAAGTTGGTACCGCATTAATGGCAGGGATTTTAAAAGGATTTGTTGAATTTTTTACTGGTAGTGCTCATGGAATATTAGTAGTGGTCTTATCTGGAACTCAAGGACTTATTATTGAGATTTTAATCATCGTATT
Organism: Promethearchaeota archaeon; assembly: GCA_048938105.1. GTDB lineage: Archaea > Asgardarchaeota > Heimdallarchaeia > Hodarchaeales > Hodarchaeaceae > Hodarchaeum. The sequence goes on along the minus strand of JBHLMN010000011.1, from coordinate 169,744 downwards.
TTTATCAACACAAAACAAATTTGTTCTATCTTTAGCTGCAGGTTTTTCTAGCTTATCAAATGTCATTATTCAGCAGATACTCTTCTTTAATTTTCAAATTCCGCTATTATTTATCGTTTTTATCGGTTTTTTAAGCTTTATTTCAGGTTTTTTTCTTGGAGGGCTCTTGTCAATCTCTACTTGGAAACTTTTTGAAAGATCTTCAATATTGAATTGGAGAAAGACTCCGACTGATCCTAATCAGCTGAAACAAATCCAAATACTGAGAATAATTATAATTATAGTCATAGTACTAATCGAAATTGGTGTGTTTTATTTCCTAACCGTTCAAAACCGTTATTCTGCAGAAGTATCTGGAGATGTATTTAATCCATACACTTACTATCATTCAGATTTCCTTGATTTACAGATAACAGTTGAAGCGAATTTAACTGGTGATGTCACCTATATTCCCACAAAGAACTATACTGGAGTCCCCTTATATTTTATCGTAGAGCGTGCTCAACCTAAAACTGAGCATTTTATAGTTCAATTAAGTGCTTCTGATGGTTACCAAGTAGAATTCAGTGGAGAAGAAATCGATAACGATAGAGCAATAATTATGACATCAACAGAGATTGGGCTTCGCATTGTGGCAAAAAACTTTCATGGCTCTTTTTGGATCGAAAAAGTAAAACATATTGAAATAAGGAGTACTTAACATTTATTTAGCTGATATAAAGATATTAAATTATATTTTGCGTAAATATAAACACGAATCTTCTTCTTTCGATGAGAGGTGACCGTGAGCGGTGCGAACCATGATACAACCTAAATAAGAATCCAGTTCCATTCGTTGATCAACGATCAGATAATAATAGATTATTTTGGCCTAAAAATTGTGATTTTTTAGTTGCAGCTTCCACAGCATCAATTAAAATGGAACGAAAACCACGTGCTTCCATTAATTGTAATGCTGAAGCTGTGGTACCACCTGGAGACATAATAGCATCTTTTAATACTCCTGGATGCACGTTTTGTTCCAGAAGTAGTTTAGCAGAGCCCATTACGGTTTGTGCACTCAAAATGAGAGCCTCACGGCGAGATAATCCAGCTAAAACTCCTCCATCAGCTAATGCTTCTATAAAAACAAATACATAAGCAGGACCTGTACCTGAAAGTCCTGTAACTGCATCTAATAAGTGTTCAGGAAATTGAAACACCTTTCCTAAAGAGCCAAATACAAGTTCTACAATTTCTGAGTCTCGATTGTCATTTCTGGTTCCTAAACTATAACCTGCTGCACCTTCTCCTACCTGAAATGGCATATTTGGCATTATACGAACACATCGTGCCTTCCCAGTTAATCTTTCAATAGTCATTAAAGGAACTCCTGCAGCAATCGATATAACTAAATGATCGTTAGTGAAGTGGGTCTGGAGTTTTTGAAGAGTAGTCTCAAATACTTGAGGTTTAACACAGATAAAAATGATGCTGCATTGTTCAACTATCTGTAGATTATTCAATGCTGCATTTATCCCAGTTTCTTTGACCAATTCCATAAGATCTTCATATAAAATATCGTACGCAAATATTTGATCAGGTTCCACTAGGTTTTCTTTTAATAATCCTCTAATAAGCGCGCTCCCCATTTTTCCAGTACCAATAATGCCAACTAATTCCTTTAATCTTCGATTGTGATGCATAAATCTTCCTTCTTATTTAGTTAGAGTTTTAATTTTCCCTTTTTTATAGGATATTTTTCCAGTTAATCTTAGAACGGTATTGCCCTTCAAATTCTTAATTATTTTTTGTTGAATTCTATTGATAATGAACGAAAAAAAGTCATTAAAGACGCTCATTCTATCAGATCTCAAACTTCAGGGATTCCACTTCCAAGGTATATGTGTTATGGGAGCTTGGGTGATAATTTTATTGGAAGATGTCTTAATTGGATTAAGTATGATTATTCCTTTTTTTTATGATCTAGAACTTTTAATAAGTTATTTTTTTCTTTCTTCTGATTATTTGTATTGAAGCTAAAGAAATAAGACCAACTACAACAGTCTTAATCGCGAATGATGCATCCTCTGATCCTCCATTGACTACGATGGGTATCTTAGTACTGAGGTCATCTTCATTCGTTATGGAAAGAGTTAATGTTCGTTCATTATTTCCAAGATCAAAGATACTTACATTAATGAGAGTTTCTTGCCAGTGGGGTTGAAATTCGAATTCAATTGATTTTAAGACCTTATCCTTCTCTTCTATACGTAATGTTCCTTTTCTAGTTATCCTAGTGTTAAAAGTATCCCATACTTTAACTTGGAACACTAAATCATCATCTGGGGTAGTTGTGTACTCTGTTTGATCCACTTCTACTAAAGGAGCTTCAAAAAACCGATCAGCATTATAAATTCCTAAATAATCCCATTTAGCTTGTTCAAGTGCTAGTTCCCAGACGATATTGTCCTGTGGGTCTACTTCAGTAATATAAGCAGGATGGTCAGGAACACCAAAAGTTCCCAACCGATTTCCATTTGGCAAACGGTCAGCATCTCCCCAAACTTCCCCAAAATAATCTGTTGGCGCTGACCACGACCATGTTTCGTTCATTGTCTTTGATTCTTCATTAACAACGACTTCGATCATACGAGAAACACCTGTTGCTTCTCTAGGGTTTTCCCTAGTGATATTAAAATAATCATTATCAAAAATAATGTAATGGTTGGGGCTAATTACTTCCACAGCGTGACTATGATAGAATAAACACTGTTTTTCGTTCCCCTGTTTGTCAAACAGCCTTAAATTACCTAATCTTCCAGCTGACCAAAGAATCTCACCACTGGGGTAATCTATTTTATAAAAAGTATCTAAGTGTCTACAATTATAGTAGATAGCATGATCCTCAATGTCCCAGAAGATAGTATTAGCGTGAGTCCATTGGAATCGTTCAAGAAACGCTTCTTTAGTAAATTCTGTTTCATTGAATGGGATGTGGCTGCTGCTGTTCCAGAACCAAATTACATTCCCATCACGATCATGTTCATATATATCATCAAATAGTAAGGGTTTATCCTCATAGTATCCATAATGTGTGAAATATACAGTAAGAAATGTGTCAGAAATAGGATTATATTCCACATCATGATGACCAGGAGAGATAGGAAGGATTTCGCTCTTTTTTGTTTGAATATTATAAAGTTGTAAGCTGTTCGATGTCAGAATATAGATAAAAGTGGTGGAATTGATGAATTCTGGATCCCAGACAATCCCTTCATATGGGGGAATTGTAGTGAAGATTTAACATTTCCTTCCATATCTGTAATGATAATCATTGAGTCCAAAAAATTTTCAACAGTAGGACTCGTTACTCGCCACACACCGAATATTGTCAACCCTTCTTGGACTGTTGCTGGATCATGACGAGTGATAGAAAGAACATTCTCAAGGTCGTCCTCTACATTGTTCATTTTGTTTATAATATTGAATTTAGATAATTTACCTTGTTGTACAGTCTTGGGTGTGCTATTTAATGATTTTTGTATTATCCATGGATGGAATAGTGTAACCAAGATGAATAATACAAAGAACTTTCCCATAGACCTTCTGAAAAACAAGAATTTCAACTTCATATATAGAGCATTTTGAGCTTAATCTGATATTTAACTTATTTCATTGAAGTCTATGAATTGGAATTGACTCAAATGCTTTGAATCTCTTTTCTCTTAATTTTTCCGAATCCTATTTCAGACTGTATCAAATAATGATTGAAACTCCTGCTTTATCAATTCCGCTATCCAAACTTTCAAAAAATAGTTTCACTTCTTCAATATATATTCTATCAAAAAAGATAACGAATATCCTAAAACAGTCTATTCTAATAATCGGTGAGGAAACATGTCAAACCTGATTGATAATGAACGGATAGCACAAGCTGTTTCGACTCCTCGTATTGCTGCAATTGATTTTGTTCGTGGACTAGCCATCATTTTAATGGCTCTTGATCATGCGTCAACTTTCTGGAACGTAGGAAGACTAGGTAGGACTGGTGCTGGATTAACATCCTGGAGTGAAGAAGCAGGTGCTTTTACAAATTTCTTCCGTCCAGAGTATGGAGGTGATCTTCTTAATTTCTTGGTTCGTTTTGTGACGCACTGGTGTGCTCCGACTTTTATTTTCTTGGCTGGCACTTCTATAGTACTTTTTGAAGCAAGGCGCTTAGAAAAAGGCGTTCCTCAAAGTGAAATAACTAAACATCTTGTCATTCGTGGATTAATTTTGTTACTGATTGAATGGACTGTCATTGCTTGGGCTTTCCATGCTGCTCCCTTTTATTTTGGTGTCCTTGCTCTTTTAGGGGTTGGATTCATCATCTTTGCTTTTGCTCGTAATCTTTCATGGAAAATCATATTGGGTTTTTCCCTGTTTCTATTCATGGAACCTCTTATTGATAGTTTCATAATGGGGCTTTCAGGAAGAGAAATGTCCATATTTTATTGGGGGATCATTTTTAACCAGTTACCAACAGGTATCCGAGATTATCTTTTAACAGTCTCGTTTTGGCCAAACTGGCCTAATGGTTTGTACCCACTTGATCCGTGGCTTGGAGTTATGGGTTTAGGTTTTGTTTTTGGTCATTGGTTGCGAAAACAAAAAATACCAGAAGACAATCATCTCATTGCAAAACACCTCGCGGTAGCTGGAAGTGTTACTATTGTAGTTTTCTTCATCTTGAGACTCTTACAAGGGTGGCCAATTAACTATCTGGGAATTTGGGAAGCTAATGGTGTTTTAAGATCAGATGCTTTCACAATACAGACTTTTTTTCTTTTGGCAAAATACCCTCCGAGTATTGGTTTCCTTCTTTGGACTCTTGGTGGTATGTGCCTCGTTCTTTCTTTGGCATTCTATTTTCAGGATCAGGAATGGTTTCAAAAGGGGACTTTTCCAATTGTTCTATTCGGATCTACACCACTATTTTTTTATAGTGTTCATTTACTCCTTTATGGGGCCGTACCTTTTCTAATGAGCGTCATTTTGTTTGGTGAAACAACACATTATACTTTATTGGTTAAAATATTCGCAAACGCGTTTTTGTTTTCCCTCATTGTAACCTTTGTTGTCTGGATTATTGGGCTGATTATTTTATATCCTGCTTGTATAGTATTTCGACAGATAAAACAACAGTACCCTAATTCTCTACTTCAATATATTTAAACAGTGGTACTAATAGTTTTAAATAAAAAACAAGTAAATCTGGTGGATCTATGAAACAGGCTTCATTTTGGATCATATTTTTTCTTACTGTAACTTATAGTTTACTTAATCCTTTGAGTTATGTTATAGCATCCTATCAAACAAGAAAAATTGACATAAACATCAATTTAGTGTTTATAGGTTATGATCAAGATATTTTAGATATTAACAGGATAATCCACTTAGATGGAACATATGATATTTACTCAAATTATAGCGATCTCTTACCTGAATATGATATATTAATACATAAGAAAATCATCTCCTCTAATAACGATTACTATCTTGATTTTCTTGATTATATCAATACCATCGCTAATTTTAGTGGAGTTACCTCTGCTTTGAATATAACATTATTAGAGGAGGATAATATTGATCCCACTGATGGAATCAAATCAGACATTTTTTATGATAGATCTGGTGTTTCAATAAATGCTACATTAGTCCAGAATTATTTGAATGATAATCCCCCCATAGAAATTCCTGATGATGGCTGGACGTATGGCATTTATTTCTTGAACTTAAGCATATTAGATATAGGAATGACCGAACATTGGTTTGATATATCAGAAATTGATATGGATACAGGGCAAAAATCTAAAAGCTGGTTTAGTGACTATAATGGTCTAACCGATCGCCCTGTAGCTGGATGGGGTGGAGATGGTGATGTTAGGATCCTTTTTTTTGATCCCTCCGCTTTAGATGTCATTTGGTATTTTGATTGGATGAATACAGATTATTATTGGCAGAGCTTCTCTGTTTACAATAATTATGTACTTGAGGATTTGGAGGATTATATTGCCCATTACGAAACATTTCACTCAACAGATAGCTCCTTAGAGGAATATCTAAATAACTTTATCTATGATTTATTCAAAAATGATATTATGATCTGTCCCTACTTATCTATTGCCCCAACTGACGAAAATTACTATTTTGAAATTGCGATAGTTGAGAATTTCACACGAGGTTCTTCTTTATATGAGAGGGAGGATTTGGAATTCGTGGTTAATAAAGATAATATTCGAGAAGCTATCACAGATCTGTTGCCTTTTTTTAATATTCAAGTCAATGTTCATTGGTATTCTCTTGAAAACTACCCTTTTATTCAAAAATTATTCAAATTAGCATCAAAGCAGTTTGAGGATTATAACCAAATTGAAATAACCGAAGGTTCTCCTCAATCAGTTTTTGATTATTTATCCCAAAATTTAGATGAATTTGTTGATATTCATCCTGATGGGATAAATTTTCCAACCTTGGTATTCCTGTTGAATGGATCAGTAATGAGCTATGATGGGACACGATTTGGTGGTTTAGGTGGGATGGGATGGCAATTGATCGGTTATCAATGGGAGAGACTTATGGATACATCCGTTACGCCTGCTGTTCCGAAAAATGGAATTACAGATGTAATTATTCATGAAGCTGGTCACACATTAGGATTTTCACATCCTCACCATAATGAATATTGGTGTGGTGATTTTATTGATTCAATAATGAGTTATTATACAGTCAATAGCTACTTCAGCAAGTTTGAAAAAGATTGGCTGCAATCATTATTGGCACAACAGTTACTTTTTGAAACAATTGATAAATATGAGACCTTGAGAGGAATTTATTCGTTCACTTCACCTGAAGCGGTGATTAATAAAAATCAAGAAGTTGTTACAAAAATTGAGAAATCTTGGGCTTCTATTAAAGCGATGAATTTCTCTGATTCTTTTATTCAAGCGAAAGAAGCTGTAAGCGCTGTTAAATCATTCACAGAGTTATTAAAGCAAGTTGGCATAAAAACTAGGACTGTCACTAGCGCAATTACATCATCAAAAAAATCAACCACTACTAGAATACCTGGATTTGGGTTATTCTCTGTGTTTTCTCTTGCTGCATTTATTTTGATTAGAAAACGATCAATCCTCAAATACAAATATTCTTGAAGGTTCAATAAAAAGCTCTTTATGAGATGAAAAAATACAATCTTGTGAATCCTCATAATCCGCGAGAAAGTTTTCTAGAAATGTAAATGATCTTGTAGGTTTTCTAGTATAATCGAGAGTAAATACTATGAAAAACAATGATTCAAATGTAACTAATGATCGACATATAAATACTCCGTTATGGATGAAAGAGGTATATCGAAGAAATAATATTTCTACTATTTACTCTCAACCTTTCAATCCTTTTATTATTCTTTCAACGGATCATGATGATGTTTTTTATTTTACTCAAACATTTGCCCAAATGACTGGAATTCATCCTAGTACTCGATTAATTAGCAATAAAACTCTTTTTTCACTACATCTAGACCTTCATTCAATATCCCTTAAGTCCTATAAAATCTTTTATTCCTCAATCCTACCCCCCCTTTCTTCAATCATTGAAAATTGGGTTGATGACCTCACTTACGAGTTACGTACTAGCTCTCTTTTAATGGATTTGAGCCATTATCTATTGAGAAGTATGGAATCTATGGATCAAAAAGTTGTACAAAGGTTTAGTCGTGCAGCATACCGACAAAAGATTTTGACAATTATTGTCTCTGATTTAATTCAATTACTCCTCAAACCTCCAAATCTATATCCTATTTCGTTATCAGAAGTTCTTAGAACCAGTTTCTATTATCTTCGAAATTCTACTGGTTCACAATTCAATATGGTTTCATCTTTGACCACAGACAATTATGATACTTCTAATCCTGAAATTTGGGGTAGCTCTCATTTTCCAGATAATATCTTTTCTACACTGCTAACATGGCTTCAGGGAGTCCCTCTCACTCTTGAGGTAGAGATAATAAATAAATTTTCCGTTGGGGTTAGCTTCAATGTTCCAAATAATTTTCTATTGACTTCAACTCAAGGGTTTCCCTTGGTAGCACATTATCTTCGATTTTTTACCTCCTATTTCAATAGCCGCTTATGGATGACTCAAAATTCTATTAATATAATTCTTCCCTGTGTATTTTCGGATTAAAAATGTATGAATTGTAAAGCTGTGAACTTCCTAAGACCTGCTATACGATTGATTTTCTCTATTATTTCATTCTAGTGTGAATGAAGAGAAAAAATCAAAAATATTTCTAAATTTCTCTGAAAATCATAAATAAAAAGTAGTGTGAGAGAAATTGATAGTCAGACAAGGAGATCTTTTACTAAAAAAAGTCAAATCACTGCCAAAACGAGCTAAGAGTGTTAAAAGTGATGTAATTCTTGAAGGAGAAGCTACTGGCCACGCTCATAGAATTATGGACGGAGAAGTATTCAGGTTTTGGTCGCAAACATCAGGTGATCAGTTATTTGTTAAAGCCAGCAAAGGAGCGACTTTGGTTCATGAAGAACATGCAACGATCGATTTAGAACCTGGAATCTATGAGGTGATTCGTCAGCGAGAATATGATCCAGAAACCGAATCGTCACAATGGGTTATGGATTAGAATGGATAAAAAGCTAAAAGAATCACTGAAAACTCTCGTAGATAATGAAACACTTATACCATCCCGCTTATGGCGAGGAGTCCTGTGGCTTCAGCAAAATGAAAGCTTTGGTATAGAACGAAGTGGGAAAGTTCATTGGTACGACAAGAAAGGGAAGCGTATTAGTAGCTGGAAAAGCTTTTTCGTAAAGAAGTGTACTTCATTTGATGAACAATGGATTCAGAATATTATTAAGGACTATCTCCTATTCTTTAAGGAAGAGCTGAAAGCCAGAGATATTCTGAAATGCAGCAATGTAGAAATCCGCAGAATCCTTCTATCAAATTTTGGTTATAAAAGATTCGTTGAGGAGTTAGGTGGAACTATAATACACACTGATGGGGAATCAGAGTTATTACTTTTACGAATTAGGAAAGATCAAGAGCCATTAATGGTAGTTAAGGTTCAAGATTCAACCACTAGAGAAACTTACATTTTACGTGTGCCTCCACATGTTAGAACATGTAAAGAGGCAATAGCTTGGACTTTTTCAATGGATGAATCAGAATATAATCCAGTGATAGAAACCTGATTTAGATAATTTCAGTTCTTTTGAATAGAAACTAAATAAAAAATGACTGTTTGAGAATCAAGAAGGATATGATTTATAGGTTTGGTGATGAAGATTAAACCAATTAATGAATACAAAATTATTTGGAAGAAAAGATATGAACGCATTGAGAACCAGCATTCAATAATGTGGAATGAACTAAGTAAATCAGAGGTAGAAGAAAAATGGATAATCACAAGACCAAAACCCTATCAGTGGGCTATCGATGAAATTATCCGTCATATGCTCGCGTCGGAGATACGATATATACATCAAAGTTTTAATCTCCAAAGCCCTCAAATCGCTGAGGCTGTCCCAGCACAATGGGTAGGAAATAGATTTTTTAGGTTAGAAGAAGCTAATCATGTTGGTTTGGAACGATTAAAAGAGCTTGCTTCAACTACTGAAAAAGAAACAAAAATATTACTCGATTCTCCAAATGCAGCTTATGAAAAAAAGGTGCAAGCTCCTTGGGGCGAAGAAATGAAAGTCTATGAATTGCTAGAGGCGTTTTATGATCATGAACAATATCATCGAGGACAAGTATATCTATTACTCACTTATTTTAGAGGATTACCTAAGGAGATAGAATCACAACTCGAAACAACAGACTGATTAATGTTCTTTCCTTGATTTCTGTAGTTCAGGTATTGGTTACTAGCCGAAGAAAGTCCCGTGTTCCAGTAGCTAGACCAAGTAAGAACACAACCCATAGTAACCAGTTTTGCGTATCTTCTTTGTCAAGCCCTCTAACTGCATAAATAAATAATAAAATCAAAGTAAATTTTAACAATAAGAAAGGCCAAGCTCCAAACGGGGTATTAAATAGAATAGAAGGTAAATAATGTTTCTCCTGATAATTAAAGAATTCTATAGCAATGACGGTATTAAAAGCATCAAACATTTGTGTTATCATCGTTAATATCTCCTCTCGTCTTACTACAGCTTCAGGAATATAACGTTGCGAAAGCTGAGTTGATACAAGATAGAATAATACCCCGAAAATGCCTGATAAGACTAAAATAATTAAGCCACCACCGATGTAATAAGGATCTGTTAACAGGAAAATAATTGGGAAGAATAAAACGATTTCAATTATTATTCCAATCGATAGAAAGGTGAACCTCCAATTTGAAAATCGCTGTAGATTTTGCAGATATTCTTGCGAGATAAAAATTGATATAAGTCCAATAGTTAAGGTTAATAGGATAGTGATGACGTAAACGTATGGTGTAACAAAAAGACGGAGCCCAAAAATCTCATAGGGAGAGATAATCTTATCTTGATCTGCAATATCTTGCAGAGCGCGTAATGTGGAACCGATGAAGATATACGGTAAAATAGAAACAAAAAACTCTAAATCCATTTGAACTGGTATAAAATGATCTTCTCCCCATCGTTCAAAACCCTTTTGATTTATACGGAAAATTATTTTTCCAATTAGGAATATAGCAAGTATTCCAATCGTAGTATACACAATAGTGTTGTAGATATTATAACCTTCCTCTGAGATGAAATACTTGTCAATAAAGCTGATAGGATTCGCTATTTCCCTGAGAAAGGTGACAATTGCCTGAAAAAGCTTATCTAAAAGCTCTTGGACAATATTTTGTTGCGCTGCCATAAAATATTCAAGAAAAAATACAAAAGCTGTTAATCTAAATAATTATCGCCTTAAAATTGTAGTATCATAGCAATTAGAGATTTTCTAATTCTCTTGACTCATGAATCTAGCAAAAACCAAACCAACAAGAATGAGAAAGATGTCTAACCCGAAAACTATGGTTACAAAGGGAGAGAATAATGGTTGAATAGTAGGTAGCTGGGCTAAAGTAGGCTCAGTTATTCCTATTATTCCGAAAAAATCAGATATATCGTTGAATAATGTAATTCCAATAGTAACAAGTGTTCCTTTAGTATATTTTAGATTTAACAATAAAGGTAATATAGCCACTGCTTGAATAAGTAACAAAAAGTGGCCGATTACCACAACTTCAATATCTAGTGACCCAAAGTTTAATATAATCAGATAAGTAATGATGGCTGCACGAATACCTTGGATGAATACAAAAAAATTAAAATTAGAAAAACGTTGATTATCAAATTGAATATATACTCCCAATAACAATAATGCGGCCATAGGACAGTCAGGTATTAATATCCATAGGATGGGGGAATATTGAGTAAGCCCAATTACTTCAAAATAGTATATAAAACCAATGAAAGCTCCCCATAGATTACCAAGTATTAATAGGAATACTAATAGTTTGAATCCTAAAATTTTAATTTCAAAATATTGAAGTCGTTGAATATAAAAGCGGAAAGAATACTCTTTCCAAGCATTAGTATCTGATTTACCCTTCATGATTGAGTAACAACCTCACCTCCCTTCAAAGATGACTATTCTTTTAGTCTTTCTTTCTATTTTTGAAACACATACGAAGTTCTTGCAACAACTTTGGATCATTCATTAGTGTACTGAAGATGTATACTCGGGCAAAAATTTCTGACAATTCCCGTAAGTCACATGTTGTTATAATTTCCATTTCATCATCGGGAACGATTGAAGCCAGTTTCTCAGTTGCAGTGGATCTTGCGCTATTCCACTTAGCAAAAAATTCCTGGATACATTTTAGAGAGGGGGTCTGTTTGATGTTTAGCATAAGGCCAACTAATGTACCGAACCGTTCAGCCCATTCATTTCCTTCTTCTCCCATCCAATCAATATATTTGAACCTCAATTCGAATACACGGGCTGTACGCATGTATAATTTTTCACTAGCGGTTTTTCCCAAGATTACACGCTGACCGGCTGTAGCTACGATTCCTAGCTTCTCAAGAGCTTTTAAATAGCGATAAATTGATTTATCTGACTTCACTTCAAGAGTATCAGACTTTTCTGCTATATTGTTGAAAGCATTTGTAATTTCCTGAACGGTCATTGCTCCTTTCCTTAGAATTGGGATAATTAATTCGTAATTGGGATTCTCAAGCATCTTCAATGTCTTTTCATCGCTTAGAACCTTTAGAATTGCTGGTTTATAATCGATAATATCTTGATACTTCTTGTTTTGTTGCGGTTGGCCAGATTTCGTCATGAGAATCAACTTTAGTATTTCATATGGTTCTGTTGTGTGAATCTCCTTGTGTGGATTTTGTAAAACAGTCATTTAACTGATTCAATAATTCAGGTTGACTCATCAATGACCCAAAGATGTATACCCAATCAACAAATTCAACTAACTCCTCCCATTCACCTTCATTGATATGCTGTAATGTTTCGTCAGAAGCAGATTCAACTAATCTTTCAAGAGCCTCTATTTTACCTTTAGTCAGCTTCTCAAAGAATTCCTGAATACAACTTAGAGATAGTTCATGACCATCATCTTCGATCATATAACGCATGAGAATAGCAAATCGGTTTGCCCATTGTTTACCTCTTTCTGATTGCCAATCAATGTCTTTTCGTTGAAAGATACGAGCAGTCGGCATGTATAACTTCTCAGTAGCAGTCTTACCCATAACCACACGTTGACCAGCGGTAACAACCATCCTCTTCTCTTCAAGAACCTTTAAATAACGGTAAATTGATTTATCAGATTTCTTTTCAGTCTTACTACAAGTTTTAGCTATAATATTGAAAGCCTTTGTGATCTCTTGAACAGTCATAGGTTTTTTCCTTAAAATTCTCATCACATTCTCGTAATTGATGTCTGAAAGGAGTTTGAGGGTTTCTTCATCACTAATGATTTTTAGAACTTCAGGTTTGTAATTAATAATATCTTGGTACTTGTTTTGATGGGAACTAGTGTCAGATTTCGTCATGAGAATTAGGGCTCTCCATTCATAATCAATACAAAAAGAATGATATAACAGTTTCTATGTATGCGACCATCTTTTCATGTATCGTTAATTATATATATACCAGTGAGATCATATTCTCAGCATCTGAGATCATTTTTCTAACACATAAGAATTGGTTGGTTTCGTTACGATGGCTAATGTATTGGCGATGAATAATAAATTGTTTGTAAACATGCCTCCTTCATCTAAAAAGGTGTATAACATAATATTAGCGGGTAAACAAATGCGGTTTAAAGATATTACAGAACAAACTAAATATTCTACACGGACTGTTCGCTATGCTCTTCGTGATTTGAAGGATGCGGGGTTAATCGGTCAAATTCCTGACATGATGGACTTACGTCGTTGTTATTATACCTTACGATAAATGTCAGGCAATCTAATGCTTTTCATGATTTCGAATCCCACTATATTATCCAAGCCATCTTTGAAGTTTAAACGGTATGAATCAGTGAGAAAAGACCACAAATACTCGCTAGACCAATCCATACAATGAACATGTCTTTTTTTCTATATTTCCCATAATCGATTAATCCACTTACCAATATTGCTGTTGCTCCCACCACAAATAGCTGAGGAGATATTACAGTAGCGATGATAGCTATTATGACAAGAAATATTCCAAGAATCATCATTTGTATGACTTTATGTTTTATTTCTGAGGTACTCGCGTCCGCAGGTAATTCTTTTCCGTGTTGTTTTTTTGGTAGCTCATAATTCTTTGTTAACAGATACAACCCATTTGTCATCATTTCAAATAACCCGAAAATGAATCCAAAGATTCCTATACTTATGATTTGAAAAATTGATAATTCAACATTGATCATTATTTACATCAACCTTTCTAAATGGAGTTAATAATCTGAAAATATAGTTATCAAAATCGCTTATAATCTCCCAAAATGAGAGATTCTTCAATAATTCCCCCTCTTTTTTCAAACTAACTTGTTATATTATATTTTCGAATTATTTCATTAATATCCATGATTATCGTACCAATATGGTAATTCTATAGGGTATTTAATGTATATCCTTCTTTACCATCACATTATCTCTATCATTCGAGTGACTTTTTCCTGAGTCATTTGGAAAAATATTTAATAATCAAAGTACAAAAGGTACGCGTTTCATTAAGTAATAAAATAAATTATCTCTCTATAATATGGTTGAGGGTTCTTTGTTTCGATGCCAAATAAGGAGGTACATGACGGGGATTAAGAACTATATCACTTGTTCGGTGTCAATTTTGTTAATTTTTGATTTTCTCCGTGATTTTGACTTAGTGAAAAGAATTTTTGCTGGTATTAGTATTGAATAGAGATATTAAAGGATTTCTATCAAAATTTAAGTATTATAGAAGATTAATCTGGGAGCAAAATATTCTCAGTTCATTGTTTTTTAAAATCGGGAAAAATAAGTATTTTTTGGAATTCGTCTCTTGAGGTATGAAAGAATGAGTAAAATACCAATTATTAAGCAATATTTAGTTTTTATAATTTTTTTAATTACTTCACTTACGTTCTCTCAAGCTAACAGTACAGTACTCCCGCCAGGAGCCAAGGGGTTGATTCTCTTCGATGAAGCTCATAATCCATACTTGCCTATTTCCTCTAGCTACTCTCAGTTTGCTGCCATGCTGCAAAACGATGGGTACATTGTTGATACACTTGGTTCGGGTGATGTCATTAACGCTTCAGTATTGAACGAAGCTGATGTCCTGGTTATTACAGCTCCAACACAAATCTTTAATTATACTTCCGCCGAACACAGTGCAATTAAAGCGTGGCTTCAGTCTGGAGGTAGTTTGCTAATAATAAGCGGACCTGCTGAGTATGGTGCTTTTACCAATGACTTATTATGGGATCTATTCGGATATGGAACTCTTCCGTTAGGATGGGATGACTGGATTTATGATACTAATGATTATGCTGGTGGGAACCAAAATTATGTGATCTTTAATGATACGAACATCCTTTCTCATGCGATAACGCAGGGGGTGTCTCGGGTAGAAATGTATGCCCCCAGCTTCTTTGAATCTACTCCCTCAGAGGAAATCCCCCTCATAAAGTGTGATACTGATGGGACTGCTAAATTTTGGGGGAATGATTCTACAGCATCAGGAGTTTCCGTGATAAGTGCTTTTGATTCAGGGATCGCAGGTACAGGAAGACTAGTTGTATATCCTGGAGCAGGTTATTTGTGGAGTAATAGTGACACAGATGGTGATGGAACCATCAATTTATATGATAGTGATAATGAGATTCTAGCGTCGAACATTATTGAGTGGTTGACAGCAGAACAACTCCCAACAGTAAGTCTCACCTATCCCAATGGTGGCGAAATGCTAAGTGGAACCATTACCATTTCCTGGACCGCGAGTGACCCCGATGGGGATTCCTTAACATCTGATCTCTTTTACTGGAATGGATCAAATTGGATCGAATTAATAATGGGATTGACCAGCACAAGTTATGACTGGGATACTATGACGGTGCCAGATGGTGCTAACTATAAAATTCGTGTCATAGTGAATGATGGGAGACTGAGTGAGCAAGACGAGTCTGATGCAGTGTTTACCATTGATAATCCCCATGCTCCTATCGTTACAGTCATCTACCCCAATGGTGGTGAAACTTTGATGGGATTTGAGACTATTACTTGGACCGCAAGCGATGCTGATGGGGATTCCTTGCATTTTAATATCTCCTACTGGGATGGATCAAATTGGATTGAATTAATAACGGGATTGACCAGCACAAGTTATGACTGGGACACATTGATGGTTCTAGATGGGAATTTCTATCAGATCCTAGTTAATGCAAGTGATGGAGCATTGATTGGTAGTGATACCTCCGATGCCTCCTTTACAATTAATAATCCTGATCCTCCTGTTGTAACAGTCCTCTATCCCAATGGTGGTGAAATGTTGATGGGAATTGAGACCGTAACCTGGACTGCTAGTGACGCTGATGGAGATCCTTTGACCTATAATCTTTCTTACTGGGATGGATCTGATTGGGTCGAATTTGTGAAGGGGTTGACCGAAACGAGTTATGATTGGGATACACGGACAGTACCAAATGGAGATACTTATCAGATCCTTGTTAATGCAAGTGATGGGACATTAAATAGTTTGGATACATCTGATAACTCTTTTACAATTCTTAATGTTTACCCTATTATCACAGGCCCAAGTGATTTTCCTATATTCTTTGGTTCGACCGGTAGGACTATTCTTTGGACAATAGTTGATGATTATCCTTCAAACTATACAGTTTATCGAAATAATTCAATTTATCAACAAGACATCGACTATGATGATTCAATTATTGTGCCTCTAGATGGATTACAAGAAGGTAAACACAACTTTACTTGTGTTGTTCAGAATATTTTCGGAAGGAGAACATCCGACGAAGTATGGGTCACTGTACTTCCTCTTACTCCTGATGAGACTCCACCCTGGATTTCTTCTCCTGATAATATTAGCTTTGAAGAGGGTAATATCGGTTATTCAATTGTCTGGTCTGGATCCGACGATCGGTCTCCTTGGTGGTCAACAGTCTGGGAGAATGAGACCAAAATTTATGATCAAGCTTGGATTGGTAATGATATTGAAATATCACTCGATAATTTGACTGCAGGCACATATAAATATAACTGCACCATATATGATGAAGCTGGAAATTATAACTCTAGTATTGTATTTATTACAGTGTTTCATAAGGTTCCAGATAGTACTCAACCAACAATTATTCCTCCCAATCCTATTGAATATGAAGAAGGGTCAACGGGCCACAATTTAACATGGTACTGCTCTGATGATCATCCCTATGCATTTAGAACAGTCATCAATGGTACTGAACTTCTTTATAGCCCTTGGCGTGGGGAAAATATTACAACATCAGTAGATGGCTTAGATATTGGCATCTGGGTAGTTACTCTCACATTGTGGGATCTTGAACTGAATAATTTCTCTGCTAGTACAACTGTGACAGTTTTCCCTCTATTGCCTGATATTACCTCACCAACAATAAGCCATCCTGCAGACTTAAGGATTGCCGAAAATATCTATGGCATCATCATTTGGGAAGTATATGATGAAAATCCTCAATTTTTCATGATCCATCGAAATGGTACATTAGTTCTTGTTCAAGATTATACTAAGAGTGGTCTTGTTCAATATTATTTTACTTCTCTCCCCCTAGGAACTTGGGAATTTACTTTAACGGTTTGGGATCAAGCAGGAAACAATGCCTCAAGTAAAGTTCTTGTAAGAGTGGTAAAAGGGAGTGAGATTGACATTGAAGCACCTCTGATTTCTCAACAACCAGATGTTGAATTTTCTCATGGCACAATTGGTAACTCCCTAATATTCTATATTTTTGATGAACATCCTAAAGCTTTCTCAATATCTCAAGATGGGGTAATTATCATGGAAGTTATATGGGTTATTCCAAATAGACAAGTTATTTATTCATTAGATGGTTTGGATATTGGTTCTTATGTGATAGTAATCAAAGCTTGGGATATTTACGACCAATCTACTTCCCAAACCGTTCATGTGACGGTTACAGGAGATAACTCGCCACCGACGATTTTGTTACTTCCTGATTACGATTTTCCTGTAGGTCACGAAATAAATATTACCTGGGTTGTTTCTGATGATAATCCTTCACGATTTGAAATTCTCTTACTCCCAGATGGCGGAGTCATAAAAAGTGGTAGCTGGTCTGGCGAAGATATTACGCTAGACCTATCTGAATATAGCGAGGGGACATATCATTTTCGGTGCGTTGTTTACGACGTATCGGGGAACTTCGCATTCGATGATGTTACTGCTACCATAACTAAAGCTCAATCTGCTCCAGGATTTGAATTCCTTTTTATTATTCCTCTTTTATTATTGATTGTAGCAACAAGACGTAGAGCTAGAGAAAAAAGGAGGTTTTATAAGTGATTAAATTCAAGTTAAATAAAATACCATGGGGTATTTTCTTACTAGTCCTATTACTCATTCAATTAGGAGGAGTAGGGGCGAAAAAACAGACAAATCCTATAATTACAGCAAAAGAGATAGAATCCATTTTGGATGACTTTACAGATGAAACTCAAACGGAAAACGAGATTACCGATCTTATAATGGAAACTTGGGATCCTCAAGACGTTTCGTTTCTTTCAAATTCCATGGAAGGATTAAATTATCAAGAAATGGTCGAAAATATACTTCTTGATGATTACACCTTAGATTTTAATGATGAAGAAGACACCAATGGTTACTCAATAGACCACTCTACAATGGGAAAACCTGAAATAACAATTATGGGGTCTAACTCTTCTGGTTTTCAAGACATCACCATTCCAATTCGTTCTAAACTTGAAGATGGGTTTGAACCTGAGATGTTGTCAGCAGAAGAGGAGATAATAATTGGGTATAGATGGAAAATAGATCTAGATAAATCTATAACGAAGCATATTCGTACAGAACACCCAAAATTAAAATTTATGGTAACAGGTAAGTTTCTCGTAAAATTTAACTTCTGTTTTCCGGTGATATTAAAGGTGCAATATCCGAAAGAAGTCATTCAAGGCACAACTCATACACTAAACTGCACCCTCATCCCTTATGACGATCCCACCTTCCATGAATTTGAAGTAAAAGTTGACATTGAAAATCTAAATCTCTGGTTTTTAGCCACATTTTTATTCCCACAACCACCTCTTACACAACTGGTCAAGAAGTCGTTCAAGATAAAAGATTGGTGGAAATGGGTTACTGGGTATGTTTGGGTTGAGGAATCAATTCCTCAACCTCCAAAATGGGAATGGTTCGTGTTAGCCTCTGTAAACGCTATTTTTTATGACTATCATGAATTTAATGACTATACTACTCCAATTGGAGAAGGAGAAGCTAGAATTGATATTCCCGGGAGTATCGATATCTCATATCTTATCCGAGACAAAGGGGGAATTTACACGCTCATTCTTGATGAAATTTGTTCATTTGGGATTGGTTTCGGCTATATAACGTTAGATAAATCAATTATCACGGCTAGTTTGACAGTCGACGGTGGTCCAGAAAAACCTATCATTTGGACTGAAGCAAATGAAACCCGAAGTATCGATTTCAGGGTAAACACTTCTACAAATCAACTTCTATCACTTGATATTGATGATTTCGTCTTAAATGTCCACCGAATACGGTCTGTTCCTAATTTATGGTTTCATTTCGACGATCTTAAAATACCTAATCCTGTTACTGGATCAAAGCCCTACATAAGAATACCATTTAGCGAATGGTTACCCTCCTGGGAATTTGATCTTCCAGGATTTACTTATTATAACCCAGACGCTCCAATTCAAATAGGCTCCAACGATTCTTTTTCGATTCCAGGTGTATCTTATGAGTCATCAGATGTCTATGATTTTTCTATGCAGGTTAGCGAGACCAGTCGTTCAAGTTTCGATGTTCTTTCAAATATACGTCCTTATGATCAGATGTATGATATTTCCATGTGGAATGATTATGGTAAATCAGATATAATTAAATTAGATGTTTCTGAATTACCTCCAGGTTACACTTATGACTTTGTTGGTCGGACTGACCCCTACTATAACATTGGTTCTTATCCGACATCAGCCCATCTTGTTGTTTCCCCTCCAGAGCAGATTTCTGTACCCCCTGGTGATGTTGATTTTACTATCTCCGCTACTAGTTTAGCTAAGGAGCATTTTCAATTAACTGATGCAACTGTCACAAAAACTGCTTCCTTAACTGTTCCTAAGCTTGTCGACTTTAGTTTTGACCTTGAACAAGGAACTTCAGAAATCATTCAAGTGCAAGCTGGTGAAGATGTTTTAATAGGGTATTATGGTAGAAACAACGGTAATATGAATGATACTATTAAAACTAATGCTATTTTAAATCTTGGAGACTCTAATTACACATGGAAAGACGTTCATTCTGTGGATCCTTATGGTAGTGGATCGGGTTATTATTATAATGGAGAAATTGGTTTTTCATTTAGTTTAGAGGATATCTATCCATCTCCAGGCCTCTATGAACTTGAAATCAAGGCTTCTAATGTACGATCTCCAACAATTTCTCGTACAAAGACAGTTTACCTTAACTTCTCAGAAGCATATAACGCTGAATCGGCTATTTGGCCGAATAATACCGTGATGTTTGCAGATTGGGAAATAAACTTCACTCTAGAAGTAAAAAATCTTGGTAATGTACCTGATTCATTTATAATAGCTTCAGATGGTTGGAATGATTATCTCATAATTCCCAAAAACACAACGACTATCGCGCCAATGGACATAGATAAGGTTATTGTTACATTAAGAATATCCAACCCTGATGATGTTCCAGAAGGAACATATGACTTTCGTATTCTTTTAATCTCAACAAGAAGTGGAGAAACTGCTATATTCCATGGGAGTGATGTATCTATTGCAGTATATGCCCCAGATTATGTACCACCTGGTATCACCCATCTCTTCCCACGTGATCCTTCTAAACTAGTTACCTACCCAACTTCCTCTTTAACACATGGATTAGCTGTTATAGCTCATGATGAGTGGCCTCATAAACTAGAGATCTTTATTGACAATTCTCCATTCACGAGTTATAATTGGACAAGTGACGACTTAATTCAAGTTCCTGTAACAGGTTCAAATCAATTAATGGAAGGATTACATAATATAACATTAGTGTTTAATGATACCAATGATAATATTGCTTCAACTGAATTGTGGGTAAATATAACCGCCACTGATTATATATCACCTATTATCGGGCCTAGCTTGGATCTAGAGTTTCCAGAGAACTTTAAATTCACCCAACATCTTCATTGGGATTGTACAGAAGAATTTTTATGGAATGCTACAATTTTCTTAAATGGGAATCCTCTTCTTCTATCAGATGATTACAAAGTGTATCAAAGGGCTGGGGAAGAACCACTATGGCATATAGAATGTCCAATAGAACCTGGATCATTGACGACTGGTGTTTATAATTTTACATTATTTATACAAGATTTTAATAATAACTCTGCTTCTTCTACGATTCTTGTTACAATTACATCAAATGATAATCTAATTCCAACATTTACAAGTCCACTTCCAAGTTCTTTAGGATATCAATCTCGTAATGAAAATCTTTCTATTATTGTAACAGATTCATACCCCAGCCATTATAAATTATGGATCAATTCAGTTCTTGAAGTTGAGGGAACATGGCAATCTGATCAACCATTGATTTTCTATTCTGATGAACTTCCCTTACTTATTGGGGATAATGAGATTGAGTTGACTATCTTTGATTTAGCCAATAATAGTAACACATATCCTTGGACATATCAATTCCGTGATATTGATGCTCCTACATTTCTTAGTGAACCTAGTGATTTTACAGTCTTTGAACATAATTTATCGGACACTGTTTTGCCATTCTGGCAAGTTGAGGATTTGAATCCAGGTTATTATCGAATATATCGTGATGGTCAATTAGTGATCGAAGATAGATGGGGATCAGCTTCCAATAATATTACAATTCCCAAATCAAGCCTTACAGCAGGAAAGTTCACTTTCAAAATCGAAGTTAATGATACTAGTGGTAATACAGACTACTCATCAGTTGAAGTCACAGTAAATGATGTTATAGCACCTTATGTCTGGCCCTTAAAATCATATCAATTTGATCCATTTTCAGCTCCAGATTGGTTTGAATGGTTAATAATTGAACATCATCTGGATCGCTTTGAAGTTTATTGTAATGATGAAAAAGTTGACGAAGGTAGCTTAAAGGATAAACTACCAGTGGTCTTCATGAGAATAACTGATTATTCTCCAGAAGAATATAATTATACTCTGTTAGCTTATGACGAATCTGGGAATATAGGTAGAGATACAATCATAGTAACGGTGACTGATTATGCTGCTCCCTATATACAGGCTCCACCCCACCTTATTTTTTCTGAAGGAACTACTGGAAATTCGCTTGTCTATGAAATTCTTGAAGCGAACCCTCATAGCTATTCATTGTACCTCGATGGAGAATTAGAAGATTCAGGGCCGCTTGAAACAACCACCTTAATTGTTTCTGTAGATGGGCTTATAATGGGGAATCATACGTATATTCTCATTGTACAGGATCAACAGGGGCTCTCTTATAGTTGTACAAGTTACGTATTAGTTGTTGATACAACTGCTCCAACCATTACTCGAGTTGCTGATTGTAGATTCGTTAGTGGAGACGAAGGTGCATACATTACTTGGGATGTATTTGACCTTCATCCTGCAAGTCTCACTATTAAACGGAATGGTACAGTCATTCGTGAAGAAAGTTGGACTGAAGACGAAATCACGCTGTACATAGTAGGTTGGGCAATCGGTGCCCATAATATAGAATTAGAAGTCATGGATACGTCTGGAAACGTTGCAAGCGATGAAGTTCTCGTGATAATTGTGGGTGAAGAATCTGTATCGGAACCAATAAAGGTAAGTGCTTCAGGTTTCGAATATATCCTAGTTCTATTTGTAATTACTATATTAAGCTCTATGAAGATTCTAAAAAGAAAAAAGAGGATATAAGGGTTCCATTTTGTAAATTTACAGAACCCAGACTTGATATACTCTCTGGTATAATTATAGTATGTTCTTTCTTTGCCATCGCCTTATTATGGCTATTAGACTGAATAGTCCTAGAATTACTAAGATAGTTTCAAACCCTGGCGTTTCATCCTTGAAGGATCACTTTGTGTATTTTCTTTTACTGCTAGAATTGAACTAGATTGTGATAAATATTTTTCTCAAAGAAGATTATTTCTAATAGCTTAAAAATTCCACTTTATATTTTCAGAATAATCTGAGGATTATTAAAAATAACACAGGAAATAGATAGAATTGACAAAAATTCATTTTAAATACATTAGAAAAGAGTCTAAATTTCTCAATCCCCTAAAAGGTTTTCAAGAGGATATTCACCTAATTGAACATCGTCAAGATCCATTGACTGGAACTCTAAGTATTGTTGGAAAAGTGCTGGAAGATAAGGTGAAGATGTTTTTTGGTGAAACAGATCAGAGTTTGATTCAAGAAATAGCCCAAGAAAGTCAAGCTAATTGTTTTATGTGTCCTCAAAAAGTAAAAAAGGTCACTCCTAAGTATTCATCAGAGCTTCTCCCCGAGGGAAGGATATCTGTTGGTGAAGCTACTCTTTTTCCTAATCTTTTTCCCCTTTCTGAATATCATGCGGTATGTGCTCTCACTCACGCTCACTATTTAAATTTAAGTGATTTTACTCCCAAAATACTTGTTGATGGGATTCAGGCCTGTGTGGAATTCATTCGACGTGTATTTTCCGTTAAACAGTCTCCTAGTTATATGACAATAAATTGTAACTATTTATTTCCCGCTGGTGCTAGCGCTATTCACCCACACATTCAAGTTTTAGGTGGAGATGTTCCTTATACATTCTTGAATAGAATGCTTAAAGGATCTCATCAGTATTACAAGAAAAACCACTCGAATTACTGGGAAGATCTGATTGAGTTAGAAAAAACCTCTGCTGAACGATACATTGGAAGAACTGGAGATATTGAATGGATCACTTCTTTCTCGCCATTAGGAAGTAATGAAGTCCAAGGAATTGTCTTAGGCAAAAATAATTTTCTCCAATTGTCTCATATGGATACCTTGTCTCTCGGTGAAGGAATCTCAAATATTCTTTCTTTCTATGAAGAAAACGGCTGTTCCACTTTTAATTTTACCATCTTTTCAGGCTCACTAGACAAGGAAGAAGAATGGTTCTGGATTAGTGTTCGAATTATCTCTCGATCGAATGTATATGAGAATTATCGTACTGATGATTACTTTTTACAGAAACTTTTAGGAACAGAGATTCTTGTTAAATCCCCTGAAGCTCTTGCAACGCAATTACGGGTAAAATTCTCATAATGAAGCTACAGTTTCTGTATTTCTTTTTGTATTAACGCCCATGCTTGGTTTACATGCTTTTCTTGGGTGTATGTTTGCCCTGTGACGAGTCTGAGGGTGTATTTTCCATTTAATTTTGTATGAGTCATATAGAGTTTTCCTGTATTATTCAATCGATGCATTAATTCTTCATTCAATCGATTTAATTCCTCTTCAACATCGATAGTAGGTGGATTATATCTAAAACAGATTGTATTCAGAGGAACTGGAGCTAATAATTCAAAATTCGGTGATTGTTCAATTTTTTGGCTTAAAGATTTCGCAAGATTGATATGAAATCTAACTTTTTGTTGTAATCCTTCTATTCCAAAGTGTCTAATCACAAACCACAGTTTAAGAGCTCGAAACCGTCGGCCTAATTGCAATCCCCAGTCTCGAAAATTCTTCACTCCCTCTGCTTTAGTTTTGAGATACTCCGGTAAGATCTCAAAAGTTTGAACTAAGGCCCTTGGATCTTTAATAAAATATGCAGAACAGTCAAAATTAGTAAACATCCATTTATGCGGATTGAACACAAAAGTATCTGCATATTCGATTCCCTCAATCATCCATTGGTATTCTGGTAAGAGTAGTGCAGTTCCAGCCAATGCTGCGTCAACATGTAACCAGATCTTATGTTTTGAACAGATTTCCCCTATTTTTTTTAAGGGATCAATTGCTGTAGAACCCGTTGTCCCAATTGTGGCGATGACAGCCATTGGTTTCAGATCATTACTAATATCTGATTCGATAGCTTCTTTCAAGGCTTCTGATTGCAGAGCATAGTTTTCATCCACAGGTATTTTCCTTAAGTTCTCCTTACCTATTCCAATTATTTTAACTGCTTTTTCAATACTTGAATGGGTTTCAGTAGAACAGTATGCTGTTAAGATACCCTTATCATTCATCCCTGTTGAGTTAATTTCATAATTAGTGAGCTGTTCTCGAGCTGTTAACAGAGAGCAGGTTGTTGATGTTGAAGCGGTGTCCTGGATCACTCCACTGAAATCCTTGGGTAAACTGATCATATCCCGTAACCATTCCATAACTCGTTCTTCTAATTCAGTTGCTGCTGGAGATGTTTCCCAGCTCATGCATTGAGCGCCCAGAGTTGTCATCAGCATTTCTGCTAAAATTGAGGCATGAGAACTATTAGCGGGAAAATAAGCAAAGAAATTAGGACTCTGCCAATGAGTTATTCCAGGTATTATTAATTCTTCAAAATCAGTGAAAATTTTCTCGAAGTCTTCACCGGTAGTTGGTGCTTCTAACGGTAGTTTATTGATTATCTCTCCAGGTTTTACTTGGGATTTCACAGGATATTTCTCTACTGTTTCTAGATAATTTACCATCCAGTCTACTATTCGGTGTGCATTATTACGAAAATCAACAAGATCCATTTTTGATATATCTCCTAGTCAGGTACCTTTCAAATTAATGATAGAAGGTGATTTTTCAACTTGGACATCTTCTCATAAAAGCATAAAAACATTATTCTTAACTTAAGTCAATGTAGAGTGAAGAAAGTGGATATCATGAAAACATTCTATGTTGGATTAGCTGCAATAATAGAGAAAAATAATCACTTCTTAATTCTCAAAAGGTCTTCCAATAAGGATTTTGCACCAAACACTTGGGAACCAGTCACAGGAAGACTAGAGAGGGATGAGAATCCCGAGAATGGAGTTTTACGTGAGATAGAAGAAGAAGTAGGAATTGAAGCTCAAGTTGTTATGCCAATCGCTACTTCATGTTTCTATAGAGGTGGCCAAGAGGTTCCCATGGTCTTTATCTATTATTGGGTGAAATATCTTGAAGGAGAAGTGAAATTAAGTTGGGAACATTCCGAATACAAGTGGGTTACTCTTGAAGAGGCTCTCAAGGAATCAACCCTTGAGTATTTTCATAAAGAGTTGCAGAAGATTGTTAAACTCAAAGAACTTTTACCTAAAGAATTCATTCTTTAGATTTCAGCAAGAAACCATTCGTTTATCGTTATAGAATCTGTAAAGAGACATATTTTTCATAGGTCTCTAATTATCTGTTTTAGGTTTGTTACAAAATCTATAATGTCTTCTTCAGTATTATAAATGTGTGGTGATACTCGAATCATATTCTGTCTTATTGTCAGCTCGATAGGTCTCTTTAATGAACGTAATTTCTCGTTAATTTCCTTACTCTCTTTTCCCTCAATTGTGAAAGTTACGATTGACCCACGACACTCTGGTGAAATAATTTTTATCCCTTCAATTAAGCTGAGTTCTTGCAATAGAATATCAATTAATTTCATGTTATGAGTTTGGATACTCTTGATACCGATCTGAAGTAAATAATTGATTGATTCTGCAAGTCCAATCTTAACCCCATACGCGCTTGTGCTGTATTCAAACTTCCTAGCAGTAGTTGCATATTTTAATTCCATTGGGTTGAAATCCCACATATTCTCAGACGTCCGCCAGCCAACAAAAGCTGGTCTCAATGTTTCACATAAGTTCTTTGAGATGTAGGTAATTGCTGTTCCAAATGGAGCTAATAACCATTTGTAGCTCCCAGTGATATACACATCGATATTTAATTCTTTCATATTAAGCGGAACATAGCCAGCTGCTTGAATTCCATCTACAACTACTAGTGCGCCATATTCATGGGCCTGATTTGAAATCTCCTTTAAATCGAATTGTTGACCCGTGATAAATTCAACATGAGACAGAAAAACAACTTTAGTACTATCATCAATTGCTTTTAATAAATCATCAGTCAAAATTACCCAATTAACCGCTGGTATTAACTCCACCTGAATGTTTCTTTGTTCTGCTAGCCTTATCCCAGGATAAGTGACACTTGGAAATTCAATGTTTGTTGAGATAATCTTTCCTTCTTTCAATTCTAAACTCCAAGCTATAGTATTAAGAGATTCAGAAACGCTGTTGAAGACAGCAACATCTCTTGGTTCACAACCAAAAAGCTTAGCTCCTTCAGTTCTTAGATTATCATAAATATTAACCTCTGTTTCCTCATCTAAAGCTAAAGTTCCCCCTCGAGCCATCTCTACAAAGAAATCATTAGTTTTTTCGATCACAGGATTCGGAACTAACCCTATACTGGCAGTACTCAGATAATTAACTTCCTCAATGGTTGGGAAATCGCTCAATACATCTTCCATTGTTATCCTAACATCCAAAATTGCCTATTACCTGATATTAAGCTTAACTAGATTTTAATTATTAAAACTAGCAACAAGTTTTAAGTTGCAGTGTTTTTTTTTGGGAATTATTCTTGGTATCATAGTTGAAACTTATGCGAATACAGAAGATAATTGATATTTTCAAACAAAAAGAAATAACTCTTTCATTTGAGTTCTTTCCTCCCAAAAAACAATTTGAATTAGATTCCTTTTTTCATGTAGTAGGTGAACTTGTAAAACTTGGAGCCGATTTTATATCAGTCACCTATGGCGCGGGAGGTAGTACACGGGATAAAACAATGGAGATCACCACTGAACTTCAAACTCGTTTTAACATACCTACCATTCACCACATAACATGTGTTGGACATTCCAAACAAGATCTGATTGATATACTGGATACAATGAAAGCTAATGGGATAGTCAATATTCTTGCACTACGGGGTGACCCACCCAAGGGTGTTAAGACGTGGAAACCTACACCCAATGGTTTAGAGTACGCTTATCAGCTTTGTGATCTTGTATCAGAATTCTATGGCAATTATTTTTCTTGTGGAGTTGCAGGATTTCCAGAAGGCCATCCTGAAGCTCTAAGCAAGGAGATTGATATTAAATATCTAAAGAATAAGATAGAACATGGGGGTGAGTTTATTATCACACAGCTGTTCTATGAAAACAAAGACTACTTTGATTATGTGGATCGTCTTCACAAAATAAGTATCAATAATAGAGTTATTCCAGGTATCCTTCCAGTTTTCAACTTCAAGAATTTAAAGAATTTTTGCGCCTTTTGTGGAGCTACCATCCCTCAGCGTTTCCATGACATCTTTGGGCCGTTAGAGGACGACCTAAAGACAACTGAGAGAAAAGGAATTGAGATTGCTATCAACCAATGTGTTGAACTTCTTGAGGGAGGTGCACCAGGCCTCCATTTTTACACATTAAATAAATTAGATCCTATAAAAGAAATTGTCGTTAAATTAAAAGAATTCTTTTAAGTAACTAGCCTGGTCAATGATGGTTTAAGTACTTTGATGAGGGATATAGCCCTTCAAATCACAAGAAAGATTAGAGTCACACTTTCCACAATTCCGTTGGATTCTTACACACCCAGCTCGTTGTGCATAAAAGGCTGCAACAGCTGCATGTTGATGGGTAAATTTAGCTACAAAGTGTGGGGGAACAGAAGGATTTTCACCAGGAATATTCAAAAAACCTGCCCAATGAACGTTTTCTAACCCTATCTTTCGAGCAAGATTCACGGCTTCTTCCATTAATTTCCTTGATGCTCCCAGATGGATATCTAAACAATAATTGGGACGGAATGTGAGAAGAGACGTTGGTAATGTTTCATCTAAACTGACAATGAATTCCATTATAGCTTGAATTTCTGGGAGATCAACGATTCTTGGTATAACTAAGACTCTAAACTCCCATAACTGATCTCTATGTCTGGCCATTTCCTCCGCATTAGCTAACACAGGCTCCACTGGCGCGCCAGTTAAAGCTCGATGAACTTCATCATTGTAGGCTTTAATGTCAAATGTTAATGAGTCCGAAAAGGAGAGAATCCGTTGAAAACTCCTCCTAGAGGGGAAACCATTCGTATCAAAATTAATTTTCATTTTAGGATCAATAGTTTTAACATATCGAACAACATCTTCAATCCAAGGGAGAGCAACAGTCGGAGAACCGCCACTGAAAAAGAATCGGTCTGCACCAATAAGTTGGCCAGCACTAGAATTTATTGCTTGAACCCCAATTCGAGCAATATGTTCAGGATTAACCATTCCCTTCATCGGGCTTTGGATGACTGGATAGTGAGCGATTTGCCAGTTCTGACAATTGAGGCACTTGAAGGGACATCCACACATGAACACAGTGTATGATTGTGGTGGAGCAGGGTGAAGTTGGCAGCTGGCTACTTCTGGAAGCCCCATCATACAGACTCCCTGTTCCCCTGCTAAGCGATCGACTCCACATTCCCAGGCACACAATTTACAGTTCTCAAGGTCTTTATATTCCATTAGAAGAACCAGTTCATTGATTGGGGAATCCATACGCTAGATTGGGCACATTTCTTAATGATTTAGCCTTTTTTTGTTATTTATCATTTTCCTGTGACCATGTAGTGTACCCACTATCCATGGTAATGATATTACTCTTACAGATCGGACATTGGCCCGTCGTTTTAATGGCTTCGGCGAAGTGGGTTTCATGAAATGCGTTTTGGCAATTAGGACACTCGATCAGCTGATCTGTCATAATATTTTGCTTACAGATACTACAGATATGGTTTATTGGGATTCGTGAGACGAATCGTTTGGCAGGAGCTTTCATTCCATTTCTTTTAGAGTATAAAAAATACCACCCAGCTAAAATGCCTCCAGTCAAGACTGCACCTACTATTAATCCCCCTATAAACCCATCTATGGAAGAAGACAAGACAGAAGTTTCCGAAGATACGACTGTTATGGTAGTGGTTAAAGATTCAGACAGTGAATTACTTTCTGTTGCTGAGGCATCATAAATCTCGATATACGAATCTGGCAGGATGATTAGATATTTATTTAGACTTGATGTTTGATCACTTATCGGACAGTTATAAACAAGAATTTGGAGGCTGTTATTTCCCTCTCGGAAGAAACCAGGTTCAAGAGACCTTTCTTGCCATCCAGTAAAGAATTCACATCCTGGTTTTGCTCCCCCAGATTGTTCAGTTCCCCCATTTATCCGATAGTAATAATAGCTATCTTCCCCCGTAAAATGTAGATTAATTTTTGCCGAATATAAACCAAAAGTAGATCCAGAGCAGTTCACATTTAATGTCAATGATCCACCTCGATGATATGTCTTTGTTGTTTCATATCCTAGCTCGTAGAATGTGCTAGCTAGAAGGAGTCTGTCCTGTATTTCTGCTACTCCTGCATTAGTTGGCAAAAAATAGGTTAGAAATACTCCCATCACCAGACAAAATACAATCCCTCGTCTTTCCATTTAGATTTCTTTCCTTAAGAAGGTAAATTGTTCCCAGATCTTTATTATCTACAAATGTAATATAAGACAACATTGTTTTCATTATTTTACCTGCAAAAACCAGTTCCTTCGTATTCCTGGTTTTTAGGTCTAAGATACGAATCCTAATTATCATATTTTATAATTTTATCCTGATTTTATTTTTTTGATTTTCATTTCAAGTTAGATTAATTTTCTTGATTATTCATTTACCTAGAGATTATATCGAAAGAGGGCACTGTCCTTATTTCTATCGTAAGACAAACTATAAAATCTGGCTAAACTACTTTGAAGCACCTATTACTAACTGTAGCAATAATCATCGTGGTTATAGTTTCAACATTTGTTTTAGTATTAATATTGACTCCATGATTATTATTCCTCACGATAATTTCTTGATTTTCCTTTTCAACCTTGGAATGAACATGGGGACTCTTTTCTTATAATCCAAGTATTCTTTTCCCAGACGTTTCTCTAATTCTGGTTCTTCGATCAGTTTTATCTCTAGAATAAGAAGTAGAAAGAATATTGGAGTGATGAAAATTATAAGAGAAATTGATTCTAATAAAAATCCAATCCCCCAAAATATCAAGATATAACCCACCACAATTGGATTTCTAATATAAGTATAGGGTCCAGTATTTACTAGCTTTTTAGGAGGAGAAAGAGGTACAGGTGTTCCTTTCGCTTTAGCGAAAAGCAAGGATGACCATACTATTAAAAATAATCCTAGTGTGATAATAGGTATTGATATCAGTAGATTGTTTGGCTTGAGAAGGAGTCTAGGAAAACACAATACTTCGTCTATCACAAGAGAAATTAAAATTAAAGATAAACTAAAGATGATAAAGGCTCCTCCTCCAATAGGTGTCAGGAGAATTCGTTCTTTCTTACTGCCTGTAGCTGTTTTATTCAAAATAGTGATAATTTTGTCTTGCATAATCTTTCTATCTCCTTATTCATTTAAGTCGTACAAATTTATTTGGCTCTATTTTGAATTTATTACGATAAATAATATGTTATTGAACTATATTGAATGAATATTTGATAATGATGACTAAATTATTGATTTCTTTGGAATTTATCCTTTTTTGATTTATAACCTTTAACGCGTGGCTTGGTGAATATGTACTTGAATCTGACGTAATAATGTGCTTGGAATTGGAGAACAGTCAGCTTCATAGAACAAAAACGGGATTCCTAATTTTTTTGTCATAGGTTTTAAAATCCCTTCAGAAACACGAAATGCCATACAATTAAATGGGCCAATGACAATTACACCAGCATATTTTTGGATACTTGCTTCAATGGACTTACCAATGGTAATAATGGCTTCACCAACAATATTTGGAGTAATATAATCCTTTCCAAAGTTTAAAATATTGTAAACATGATTTTTCTCTGCAAACAATAAACCAGTCTTTTCAAATTCTTTGCGGAGTTTGTTTTCAGTTCGTTGGAGGATTTTAAAACCAGTCAAGAAGGAGAGGTATTTTTTACCTTTATCTTTATAATTCACAAGTGCGAATATCACAGTTTTTAGTCCTTCAGGATTTTTATTCCAGTCTTGTGCCATTCTTCGCAAATTATCATGAAGTGCAAACAGTGCAAGTTCAGTTACATCAACATTTTTTATGACAATACCATTTCGTGCATAAATCTCATCGATCGATTGTTTTAAGAACTCATCAAACCGAAAAAAGAAATCTCCAGTCATTAAAACTCTTGGACATTGACTAGGTCTTTTAGAACAAGGATATTCTGATAATCGTTGAATAAATCTTTTGAGTTGTTTGTTGAACTCTCTTTTGGTTGTTGAGTTTGTTATCAACTCGTCCCAATGCTCTTCAAAAAGTGGTAAACTTTCTGGGCTTACAACCAATAATGCTGATTTTATCTCGTTAACCAAATCAGCTAGCACTAATCCTAATGGTATAGACATTAATAATGAATTCCCAAAGCCATAATAATTATCTGATGCTTGTGGGTCAAATATAAAGAGATTTTTAAGGTTATTTTCAGTGATAACTTGGTTGAAAAATCGTTTATAGGCAATAATCACGCATGGTGCCCCTGCCTCAAGCATGTAGAATCCTACCACTTCATTAGACTTTCTTTGTTTATGTGCTGATAGCATTTGGCCAATGGTGATTGGTAAAGGAACACATTCTTTCCCAGTCACATTTTTTTTCCCTAAGCTTAAGATTTCATCATTTGGTGTCTCAGCTTCATATCCATGGATTCCTTTCCAACGGAGTACCATAGCAATTGCTTGGGTATGATATTTGCTTATGGCTGGAAAATAAATTTTAACACGAGGGTCAGTTATAGGAAGTAATTCGCCATTATTTGTTGATACATATGCTTTGCTGCTTCTGAAAACAACTTTGCTGGGATTAAATTGTGTTTTCTTTACTGATACGTGTTGTTTTGAATAATTACGGATAATTTCAATAAAAGCTTCAACTCGTGTGAATATACCTGCGTCTGCTGTGTGAGAATCAATTTCTAGTAGTAGATATGGTTTTTCACCTAATTCCTTATGTAAAAAGAATTGAGTGAAAGCATCTATTCCACAACTGAAATTCGAAATGTAAAGTAAAAAAATATTTGGAAATCTGATTGAGAGTGTAGCAGCATTCATGATTAAATTACTGAAATACCAGAAATTTTCCTCATTATCATATCGTTCTAAACAATCGAATGGGATAACTGTAATTCCTTGGCTGGTCAGTTTTTTTGAAATATTCATTGATGTTTCAGGAGGGAATGCATTGTAACTACGTCCTACAAGGATGACTCCCAAGTCATTTGAATCGTTAATAACCTTCTGTAGAGCTTGCATACCCATTTTTTGTAATTCACTTTCAATTTTTTGTTGTCGAATAACAGCTTTAGTATATGCACTTTGAGCTTCTGATTTAGTGACATTTAACTCATTATATAGGGAAATTAAACCTGTAGTAGAGGTATATCCTCCACTAAAATTTAAGGTTGGAGTAAGAAACTCAACAGCTGAGTCTTCAAATTTTTGTTGAGCAATATAGGGAAATCCTTGGTTAAAATAACAAAGATGCGTATGATCATGGTTTTTTTTGTAAGTAGGCATTTTTTGTATATGTGGAATAAAAATCAAATCTATATTTTTATTATTGATGAGATCAAAGACGGCTCCGTGAGCTATCTCAATGGGGTAACAAAAAGCAGAATCAGTTATTTCTGATCCCTTTAGTGATGTGTCAGAAAGTACTACTTCAAATCCTAATTCTCTAAAGAAAGTGTTAAACAATGGAAAAAGTGAATGGTTCATTAACGCTCTTGGAATTCCTACTGTTCCTCGAACATTTGACGGAAGAGTGGTTGTTTCTTGTTTCAATAAGAAGTCATTTCTTTGCTGAGTATAGTCTGTAATCTCTCTACTAGCTCTTTTTTGTTGCCATTCTCGCTCCCATCGGCTACATCGCCCACCAAAAGGATATTTTTTTCCATCAACTTCTAATCTATCAATAATACATTGGTTTGTACACGATTGACAAGTAAAATTTCCTACTTTGTGAAAAGATCTTTGTATAAAAGTAGAGAGGTTGACATTTACTTTAGTAATATTTCCTTTTTCTAGTCGCTCTTTTGTTAATAATGCGATACCATACGCTCCCATTAGTTCTGGGAATGGTGGTACAATAATCGGGCGTTGTGTTGCATAAGCAAATGCATTTGAAATGGCTAAGTTTAATGCAACCCCCCCTTGGAAGAAAATAATCTTGCCAACACGACGTTTTCCCTTTACTTTAATTAAGTAATTGTTAACAATGGAGTAAATAACTCCAGCAACAATATCTGCCTGGCTATATCCCTC
Source organism: Promethearchaeota archaeon (assembly GCA_048938105.1). Taxonomy (GTDB): domain Archaea; phylum Asgardarchaeota; class Heimdallarchaeia; order Hodarchaeales; family Hodarchaeaceae; genus Hodarchaeum. The sequence goes on along the minus strand of JBHLMN010000011.1, from coordinate 135,588 downwards.
TTGTAAAGCTGTTCTAATATCAGTATTTATAAACGCCGCACAATTATCTTTAAACTTTACCGGAGCTTGTGCAGAAAATGCAACATTGGCTATCTTATGAACATCTAGATTAAGATCCCCTTTAGCTGCTTCTTCAATAAAGCTTCCAGTACCAGCTGAACATGCTTCATTCATAGCATAAGATATTGGTACAGATTGATTAAGAAATATATACTTTGAATCTTGGCCGCCGATTTCAAAAATCGTGTCCACTGTGGGATTAAATTCTACTGCACCTCGCGCATGCGCTGAAATTTCATTGATAACACAAGTACTTCTAGTAAAAGCGCCAATGATCTTGCGAGCGGAGCCTGTTGTACCAATAGCTATAATGGGAAAGTCAGAATGATTTTGGATTATCGTTGCTAGACAATCCCTGGTAGCTTGAATAGGATCACCATCAGTTCTCATATAATGAGAAGCAACGATTTCATTGGTAGTTTTAGATAGAATAACTGCTTTAGTTGTTGTTGAGCCACCATCAATGCCGAGGATATATGGGCCAGGAGCATTTGGATTTTTTGATGCCTGTTTAATAGTTATTAAATCTTGAAATTGAGATAGAGGAGGTAAATTTTCAAATGTTCGCGTTACTGACACATGAGGAGACTTAAATTTAGGATCGTCTTGAACTAGCAGTGCAGTTCCATAAGCTTCAAAATATATGCTCTCGGGTACAGTAATCAATGTTTTTCTTAAGAGCTGCTGTTGAATAAGTTTTATCAATAGCTTATTTTTTACTCCACCCCCTATTAATAGGATTCGAGATACTTGGTACTGGCTTTTTTCTATTAAAGCAATGACTTTACACACCATACTATTAATGACAGAATAGATAATATCGGCTTTTGTAGCCTCGTTACGATTTAGTTTGTGAGTAATATCTGTCTTACAGTGTACAGAACAGCGTGAAGCTAATGGAATAGTTTTTCCTTTATATCCTAATGGAATCCCATCTTCAAGTGATAGTTTCATTCTTGTAAGTTGTTGAGACAAAAACTCTCCACTTCCCGCCGCGCATTTATTGTGTGAGATAACGTTGAAAATCTCATTTTTTTTATTTACCAGATATAACACGAATACTTCCGCCCCTAGAGAAATTATAGCGTCACACGATATTTGTAATTCTTTTAGTGCTCTTTCAATAGCTGCTGGTTCTGAAATATGACCGATCTTACCAGATATGCCAAAAAATCCAATCTCTTTAGAATAGTCATTTAAGATTTCAAGTGGAAGACCATTGTGAGATGTTATATCTACTGAAATATTATATGGCTCAATAATAACCCTTTTTATCGTTAATGAGCCAATATTAATGCCTATATAACGCGGAATTGGAGTAGTATGACTGGTTCTTGATTCCCTTAAGAGCTGATGGGACAAGATTAATAGCTCCAATCTTGCTGTTCTGCAAGTATTATTTATGACTTGATTATCAAATTTTTTTCAATGTTTTTAGGATTCTTCAATTTTTTCGCAGCTGACTAAATTTCCCTGAATCTCCTCGAAACTCTATATAATGTTAGACTTTATTGAAATGAATCTAGTCCATAAGTATTACTTTGAGAAAAATCATAATTCTCATAGTTACTTAAGAATTTCTCAATAAGGCATACTGATATGGTAAAAGTAAGAAACGGGCTCATAGGGATAGGAGAATCAATTCTATATTCTATAACTTGCCTTAAAAATGGTTTATATTTAACCCAGGTAACTGTAAAACAAAGATTATTATTTGAATCAGTGATATCACACTTAGTTGGTACATAATATCCCTTGAATTCATCTGTTGGTAATATTTTCAATGGCACAGTAGCTTTGTACAATCCAATTGGAGTTTCTATTTTGCCTATATGAAATAAAGTTGATTTCTCAAGGATTTTAAAGCCAGGGAGTCTCACAAAAGCCTGATTTTTTTTCGAAAAACCAAAAACTTTCCAATTTGTTCGACCAAACAAAGGAATATTTCCTCTGATTTCACCAATTGATAATCTATTATGGTCTTGAATTGTAAAAATAGATACATCTAATAATAGTATTACGCCAGTAAGAATCAACACAGCAGGTATTATAATAGTAGGGATCACAATAAAAATAAATTTTTCATTCAAAAAGGGATTTAATTCATATATTTTAATGTTGATGGGAATCAAATTTCCATATGGATTAATGGTTTCAATGATAATGATTGCCAAAACTATCAGGAAAATTCGTAAGGAATTCCCAAGAAAAATCAACCCTTTTACAAAAGTCCTCCACCCTCCATTTGCACTCATTAATTCTTGTTCTTTTCTTCCAAAGATCTTATATTCTCGTCTATTCCTCCTGATTTTTTTATGAATTCTATATACTGCTGAATTTTCAAAGTTAGGTTTTATTTCAGGTTCTTCATGAATTTTTGAAGAAAAATTAGATCTGAACATCCTTAAGTCGTCTCCAGCATCTAGGATCTCCAACAAATACATCCCCTGCGTAATACCAGGCATTACTACGACACCCCCAACAAATATTATTGTATTTACATTGTTGACAATCCTTCGGAAGGTTGATGACGTCCTTGAGTTTTCTCGTCAATAGTATGTCTTTGATTTTATTAAACTGGTCTTTGAAAGACTGGCCAAATTTGAGTTTTCCAAACGACTGTCGAATTCGTGAACAGACTGTTAGATTTCCTGTAGTTGGGTCATCCACCTCTGGTATTATTGATGCTGTTGTTCCACAATAAAATTTAGAGACACATTGAGGAATGATTGGTACATCAGAACCAAAACAAATATCAGTTTTTTCTCTCTCTGCTTCCCTTATTTGTTGAGGCGTGATTAATAAACGGGAATCTTTGCTAGTGGGTTTATAGCTTATGAACGTAACTGGTATTCCGAATTTTTCGTGGAAGTAATGTACTGTGTTTTTAAAATCTTCTCCTACTTGGAGTCCTGTTAATGCTAAGCAATTTAATATCTCTGAAGGAGGTTTTCCTAAGTTTATAAGATTTTCAATTCCTTTCATTGTATCCTCTAGATATTGAATGTTCCCATTGGTGAGTTTACTATATATTTCTGGGTTGATTGAATCTAGATGGACGGAAATAAAGCCTCCATCACTTGATAATTCGACTGTTTTTTCTGCTACGGACAATTTTTTGAGTTGATTTCCACTGGTCCAGATATTGTTAATAAGTCCATATTCATATTTACTATATGCCATTAATTCCTCCCATGAGGAATGAAGGAGACAATCACCTCCCAACCACTCAATTTTTCTTACTTCCATGTCTGCAGCATCATCGAGAATACTTTTAATGAAATCTGGGTTCATTTCCTCTCCACGTGACTCACGAGCATAGCAATAGATGCAATTCTGTTGACATTTTTGATTAATTTCCATTTGTAAGGTATATAACTTAAAGTTCTCGAAGTAGGTTTTCATTTCTTTATTTAAAAAGTACCCCTCGAAATCTTTAAGCAATAATATTCCTTCAAATAGCAATATGTGTATTCATTTTTTCAGTTCACCCGAAGAATGATGTGAACTCTTTTGAACTTTACTAATATATTAAGATAATATAGGGGATTTTGAGTTTTTTTTGGAATGTTTTTACAGAATCACTGGTTTAATCCATACACTTGCTTAGGAGTCAAATATTCAGGGAATTTGTCAAGTAGTGACTTACGAAGCAAGTAACAGAAGTGACACGCGTCTACATAAGTATCTTCATGTTCAACTTGGTATTCTCTTGCTAGCTCCGCTGGCCCTCCTTTGACTAATGGTCCACATATAGGATGTGAGCTGGCATCATAATTCTTCACTAGCTCTGAGAGGGGAGTTTTCCACATATTCCCCATACTAAGTCCTTGACAGATATGGACATTACCAAAAGGATCGGGATGAACTCTAGCTGGAGTTTCTAATTCCTCATGAGGACATTCTGTAAATTCTTCCCAGTTTTTTCTAGGTAATTCATCAGTAATTAATTTATCAACTGCTCTTCCTCTAAACATCGCTCCCCCACCAATTACTGGTTCTCCTTTCTCTTGAGTCTTAGCAATATCTAATGTAGGTTCTTGGATGCATATATCGCCCCCTGCTATGTCTAATTGCTTCATAGCCGCTAAGGCTCTTGTAGCAGGATTTATTTTAACTTCTCCGTGATGAAAGACATCATTACTTACACTAACATCCGAGATTCCTAGGTCTAAGAGAGGTTTCAACCATAGTGCAGCATCTTCCTCAGATGTTGCCCAATAAGAATTAGTTACTACCCCAGTTTTGAATCCCATCTCACGAGACATTTTGATTCCTTCTAACATGAGGGGGTAAAAAAGGAATGGTTCACCACCTTCATAATAAACCATTTCTATTGTCCCAATTTTTTTCAATTCATCGTGGACAGTTCTCAATTGGTTCAGGGTAAAAGTACCCTCGAAATTTGGGCTACAATATAAAAAACAATGATCACATTCAAAATTACAACTCATTGTAAGGAGAAAATGGATTCCTGTTAACATTTTGATCCCTATTGAACATCTAATAGTAGCAACTTATTTCTGTTTTTGCTTTGGCAATATTTTCTGTCCTTAATGTTGCATGATCAATTAACAATTGGATCGTTGCAGCTATATTATTTGTAAATTCCTGGTAGTATTTACCCTTAAAATTTCGACCCAAGCCTTGTTAAAATGTACCAATGATATAATTCAGGATAAAACTGCTCTTTGTCATCACATATTATATGAGTAAACCCCCTTAAATATCGCTTTATCTCTTGTTTGTTAAAATAGTGATGAGGATGAGATTTCTCTGCTTCTTCTCCTATCACAAATGTATTTCTCTCAATTTCTTCTCCAAGCCTATATTTATTGTGTTTAGTTGATATTAATGTACAAAGTAGATAGCCATCGATTTTTAGGCATCTTATTATCTCATTAAGGGTTTCATGAATAATTTTAGCAGTACCATGATATATAACATTCCATGCAATAATTAGATCAAAAAAATCATTAATAAATGGTATATGGTTCATATCACCTATTATTAATTTTAGAGTTATTTTCTCCTGTTCAGCCCACTTCATTGCGAATTTAAGACCAGAACTACTTGGATCTATTCCATACACATCAAATTCTTTCTTCGCAAAATATATAGCGTGACGGCCTATGCCAAAACCAAGATCAAGAATCCTTCTAATCCCTTCCTTTTTAAATCTAGGTAGCAGGGTAACAATGAATGGATCAGGTTCTATCCAATGTGCCCTTCCTTTCTCTGTTTTCCAGGCATTATTCCAAGCTTCCATATGATATTCCCTATCATTAGCTATTTTTCAGTAAAAAGGCCTTAGTTCTTGATTATAAAAACACTTTTTAGTAAGGTTAATATGTTCATAGTATAATCTCTCTAGACATTGGTCAGATGAGTCAATTATGTTTGCTTTTGATCTTCCTTTTCTTTTCATTTGCGGAATAGTACTAGGAAATTTAACAAGGAGGCATCAAATCACCCAGAAAATAAATTGGTCTCTCGGACTTATTATTCTGTTCGTATTTCAAGTTGGTGGCATGATGCTTTGGTTTAATGTTATCCCTGGAAGCAAAGAATACATGATAATTCCTTTTAACTTTCTTGGATTATCAATAGATGATTTTGAACCTCTATTAGCATCAGTTCTATTCGGACTTGAACCTCTCTTTATAGTTATAGGAGAATTATTAGGATTGAGAGAAACAATGATAAAAGAAAATTAAAATTGGATATATTTATGCTGCTTATACCAAAGAAGTGTTGTTTCAATACCTTCTTTAAAACTCGGGATTTCATATTGGAATCCAAGGTTCTTCAACTTAGAATTATCAAAAATATGGTCTGAAAAGAGTAACCTTAACGAAGTTTTTTCAAATAAGCTAGTTTTTCTTAGTAGTTTATTCCAAAATCGGTCAAAATAGCCATAAAGGTAAACTAACCATTTTGGGAAGTGGAGTTTGGGAGGTTTCTTCTCTATTAGTTCAGTTATTATTCGAAATGAATCTTCAATTGAGATTGGGACATCATCCGCTACATTGAAAACCTCTCCCACTGTATTCTTCTTACATGACAAGAAAAGGGCAGCTCTAACAACATCATTTACATGAACATGATGTTGGATTGTCTTTCCATTCCCAGGTATACCAAATATTTCTCCATTGACTAGAGCTATTATCGCATTTGATGTTCCATATAAAGATCTAGGTCCATAAATCGCTGTTGGCCTTAAAATACTCACTGGTAATCCATTTTCCTCGAAATAAGATTGTGCTATTTGTTCTTGAATCCATTTAGATTCAGAATAAGGATCTTCAGGTTTAATTGGATGGTTCTCATCTGCAGGTGTATATTCTAAAGTCCCATAGACCATTGCTGTACTCCAATTCACAAAATGAGAAATGTTTTCAGAGAGAGCTGCCGACAGAAGATTCGTTGTACCTTCAACATTGACTTTATACAACAATTTTGTAGGAGCACTAAAACGAAAGATTCCTGCAGGGTGAAATATTTTAGTAACTCCTTTTAACAACCCTTTAATTTCTTGAGGTTGCGTGAGATCCACTGGTATGAACTCTGCTTTTTCAGAAGGAGGTAAATATTCCCGTGTTGCGTTTGGAAGATCAGTAGCACGGACTGGAATATTCTGAGAAACTAGTATATCAACTAGATGTGATCCAACAAAACCACATGCCCCTGTAATCAAACAGAGGTCTGACTCCTTGTCAAATTCCTTCAGTACTTTTGGATCCCAAGATTTCAATGTTATTCCTTAACTTCTTGTTGTTGAATACAACCAACAATTTCTTTCATTAAAATGCTCTTCTTTGTCCTTCTTTGCGCGATTAGTCCTATTATTTTTCCATTTCGAGCCTCAATTGCTCTTTTAATAGGATTTAATGCTCTAGAAGGGAAAAATAGATATGTAGCAAATCCTATAGCTGGTTTTTCTTTGAGATCTTGAGGTAATTGCTCTAGAAATTCTGAGACTTCTTTTGTAGGCCTCTGACCAAATAAAATGTAACCGTGGACAGGAGTGCCAATAAGAACCAAGTCACTTTCTAAAACTTGTTCTGGCCTTGCAGTTAGAGCATTTCTCACTGTTACATCATGATTAAGAGCTTTTAAACGTTCTTTAACTAAGTCTACAACTTTCTTTGTATTTCCTGATTGGGAATAATAAACAATAAGGATCCTCAAAGGGAATTCCTCCTATAGAAGAGCTTATTGTTTAGGAATTCGATTCATTCCACCAACTTTAGAATGCCACCAGTGACCATTGATAAAGCGTTTGAATCCAGGAATGGCTCTGTGGCCCATGAGACAGGACATTCCATATTTCATATCATTTTCTTCACAAATCGCAATGCTTTCCTTTGAATCAGTTCTTGGCATAAACCAGATCGCTGGTTTCGGGTCTAGTGTAGATGCTTCCTTCACAATTTCAATTGTTATTTCTTTCTTATGAACAACAATAACTACATCAACTGGTTCTGGAAGGTCTTTAAGAGATTTGAAAACAGGATCACCATTTAACTCGGTCTTATAAGGACATACAGGGTAGACCTTCTTTACATTATACCATTCATTTTTAAGCAAAGGATAGATTTTACTAGAGAGTCCCCCAGTAAATGTTCCAGCTACAGCGTATTTCATCTCTGTGGTGAATCCATGATCTATTTCAACCATCATAAGAGCTCCTTGTAGGGTACCTTGCCTTTTATCAAAGATAATAAAAACCTATAGTTGTAAATCCTCCTTATTTAAGAATAGATACCGTTTTAAAAATCAAAATGACTTGTTAATATACAAAGAGTTGGTAATTGAATGAAAGAAATTTTCAACAATCTGGAAGAACAGTTTGTAGAGGTTAATGGAATCAAACTTCATACAATTTTGATAGGTTCAGGAGAACCCTTGGTGTTATTACATGGTTTTCCAGACTTTTGGTATGGCTGGAAGAATATAATACTAGGATTGAAGGATAAGAATAAACTGATAATACCTGATATGAGGGGATATAATCTATCAGATAAACCTAAGGGAGTTAACAATTATAATGTGGACATTCTAGCTGAAGATATAAAAAAATTGACTGATGAATTAAATCTTGGAAAATTTACTCTTGCTGGTCACGATTGGGGAGGAGTAATATCATATGTTTTTGCTGAAAAATTTTCTAATGAGTTAAAGAAATTGATTATACTTAATGCTCCTCATCCTAAAATTTTCCAAAAACATCTTAGAACTGATAAAAAGCAGCAGAAAGCCAGTAATTATATTTTTGAGTTTATGAAACCTGATGGTGAAAAATTCCTCTTTGAAGATAATTTGATGTGGTTGAAAAGGGCTGTTTTTAGTTCTGTAAAGGATGAATTTGATAGACAAAAATATATACAAGCTTGGTCTCAACCAGATGCAATTGTTAGCGGTGTGAATTACTATCGGGCCAACTTAAGTTTTGATGATTGGAGTGGTGTTATTAATGTACCAACTCTGGTAATTTGGGGAATGAAAGATATTGCTCTTTTATCAGGATTGTTAGAAGGGTTATCTAAGTACATAAGTGATTTAAAAATAGTGAGAAGCGAGAATTCTGGTCATTGGATAATGTATGATGACCCTGAATTGGTTATATCCAGTATTCAAGATTTCCTTGAAGGTAATGATTTCTTCTCTTAATTGAATTACAATATACCATAAAATATATGTAGTCTATAGAATGCAAGAGACACATATGAATTAAGTTAATGGAGGTATGAAATCAAATGTCTAGAATAGATTCAGTTAAAGGACAGCTAGATTACACATTGAACCATGCAATGAAAACCCTAGATAAAGCTATTAATCTTATTCCCGATAATAAACTTGACTGGAAACCTATTGATGACGCGATGAGTGCAGCAGAACTTGGGATTCATATTTATATGGTTTCATTGATTTATATGGCTGGCACATTAAAAGGAGAGTTCTCTGATGATGATTACTCTATTATTCCATTTAATTCTAAAAATATCAAATCAGCATCTGAAATCATCGAATACGGGGAAAAAGTCAAAGCCTATATAAGAGAAAATTTCCCAAAACTGACAGAAGCAGATTTGGACAAAAAAATAACTTACACCTGTTGGGGAGGTGTCCAGATAGGTGGTTTTGAATCATTAGCAACAATTTTGGAAGAGATTATCCACCATCGGGGTCAATTATGCGTTTATCTTCGTATGTTGGGAATTAAACCCCCCTTTATCTATGATATCGATTGAATGGCTTCAAGAAATGCCAACAATTATAGAAGTAAAGACGTTTGAGCATCAGTTGAAGAAAATTACTCTTTTTAATTTCATTTTTTCATTAATAGTTTTCTAAGTGTTTCAACCTGATGGTTGAATTCAGGGTCAATTTGGGTAAGAAACGTGGCAACATAACGACGCATTATTTCAAATTCTTGAGTATATGGAATTTTTTTGGGGTCTTGATTTTCTTCCTCTAGTAAATCACCAATAAATTCGCTAAGACGAATTGATAAGGTTCCAATTGAGTCTGCAGCCTTTTTCATTTCCAATCCCGGATCTAAACCAATGAGCTTGAAGTTCTCTAGGATAAGAGGAGTTTTCTCTTTGAGATAGGAGATTTCCCCCGGATGGGATGCGATTAATTTTTCAGCTTCTTTACTTAAGACAAAGAAAGCATCTTGCATTTCAGCAGTATATTCTTTAACAACATATTTTTGATTTCCTTTTTGGACCTCGTGCTCATTGACGAAACCAACATCAACCAATTTTTTTAAATGGCGATAAATTGTGCTAACATTCTTGTCGACTTTTTCTGCGATTACATCAGCAGTTAATTGTCCCTCTTCCTTTAAGAGTTTCCAAATTTCATATCGTGATTTTTCCACAACAACTTGAACCGTTTTCGGATCTCGAATGATTCGCAAAATTTAACATTCCTTTTTATGGAGAAATTCTACTCTTTAATGTTACTAGGGGAGCATTTAACCTAGAGTCGTTATTACTTAAATTCTTTTACAGTCCAAGAGATATATCTGATTCCTCCCTTGTCTTAATATTCGTTAACATTAATATAGATTAGTGGAGGAGACACCATGAGATGGGAGATAAAGCACATAGATTCCAGTGGTGCTTCTTCTAAATACACGTTTCTTTTAAAGAAGTGTAGATAATTGTCTTGTAAAGCAACAAGCTTCTGATCTTTGTTTGAAAGATTTTAATTTACTTTCTGTCTTCTTCCACTTCATTATGTGGAGCTCCGAGTGTTTTAATATATCTGAATGTACCTTCAAAGTATTCAGTTTTATGAGATGGGATTGAGCGCAATTTACCTTTATTAGATCATTTTTTCTATTATTGTGCATTTGCGTCCATGTGTCATTGCACAATGATGCATATAAAAATGTTTTGAAATAAATTAATGGCCTAAAAGTGTACCTAGTTTTTTCTCATTAAATTATCAAACTTTTAGGTTAAATATCTGAAGGAGAAAATAGTACAGCAACCTCAATATGATGTTTATAGAATTAATTATCATGATGCAAAAGAACCTAGAGAGTAAAACGTAAACAGATTGTATTTATAATTGTAATCAGAGATTTGTTACAGATAGATCAAATTAGTTTTTCAATCTGGTTATCAATTAGTTCATGAAGTTTTTCATACAACGGTTCATCGCTTTCTTTTAGCATTTGAAGTACTTTCAACGCATAATAGAGCTCTTGATAGGTTTGGATGAGAATCATATTTATTTACTCCTTTTTTTCTTCAAGGTTTGTTATTAGTTTTTCCTTTTCCACTTGGATTTAGTGTTTCAATGTTTTTAAAGACATCAAAACATTTGAGGATTTGTTCAAATGTTTTATAAACTATTGTTAACAATTTCTTAAATGAATTATTTCGTATAGAGTTCGATTGGTAATGGCAGAACCTTGTAAAAAGATCGAAATACATCCACAACAGATAAAAATTGCCCGTAAAAGGATCGATGAATCAAACTTAGGTCAATTGACAAGATTTTTTAAATTAATATCTGGAGAAACAAGGATTAAAATTCTTCTAGCCTTATTTGAGACTGAACTCTGTGTGTGTGATCTATGTGAGATCTTAGATTTGTCCCCTTCAGCTGTCTCTCATCAATTGAAGGAACTCCGAGAGGGAAATTTTGTCAAATACCGCCGGGATGGAAAAGAAAATTATTATTCGCTCGAAATTGAGCACTTAGAACCGATTATAGCCAATGCATTAGAACACCTTCGAGACCATCCTACAACTTAGGAGGATTACAAAAGTGGGTCAGAATATTCATGAATTCTCTATCAAAGGGCTAAGCTGCGCTAATTGTGCACTAAAGATTGAAAATACTCTAAGAGATCAAGATTTTTCTAGTGTGCACTTAAATTTCGCCACAAGGGTACTTACAGTTAATTGTGGAGAAAAAGGATGTGATTCTCACGTTGATAAGATAAACGCAATTATTTCTAAAATTGAACCAGGGGCTATTGCCATGCCCTTGATTAGAGGTCTAGACCAGAAATCACAAACAAAAGATTGGATATTTATTGTTCAGATCGTTATTTCCTTGATTCTTCTTGTATTAGGAATTATTTTAACCAATCCCTCAATGACAGAAATTCTAATTTTTATAGGGAATTTGTCATTATTCTCTGCATATTTTATCGCAGGATGGAAAGTACTCAGGAATGCTATTCTTCAGTTGAAAAATCATGATTTTACAAACGAATATTTTTTGATGGCTGTGGCAACGATTGGAGCCATTCTAATACAAGAACTTCCTGAAGCTGTAGCAGTAATGGTTTTTTATACAATCGGGGAATATCTTCAGACAAAAGCTATCAATCATTCACGTAAATCAATTAGCTCTCTACTGGATATCCGACCAGATCAGGCTCATCTTGTTAAAACAGACAAAATTACTACAGTACCCATTGCTGAAATTTCTCCAGGTGATATTATTCTTGTAAGACCTGGAGAACGAATACCATTAGACGGAAAAATCGTTAAAGGGCAAACAAATCTAGATATGTCAACTCTAACTGGGGAATCTCGTCCTGTGACCGTGAAAGACGGTGATGAGGTTTTATCTGGTTCCATAACAAGTAATAGTATTCACATTCAAGTCACATCCCCCTATTTTGATAGCACCGTTTCAAGAATCTTAAATGCTGTTGAAAATGCAGCGAAAAATAAATCAAAAACTGAGCTTTTTATCACACGATTTGCTCGTTATTATACCCCACTAATTCTTTTAGTAGCCCTAGTAGTAGCAGTTATTCCCCCTATTTTCTTTGGCCAAGTTTTTAATGTCTGGGTCTACAGGGCATTTGTTATTTTAGTCATTTCTTGCCCATGTGCTTTAGTAGTCTCTATCCCCTTAGTTTTTTTCTCTGGAATTGGCAAGAGCTCACGAGAAGGAATCTTACTTAAAGGGGCTAATATTATTGATTCATTAAATAATGTATCGACCGTTCTGTGGGATAAAACAGGAACACTAACCGTAGGTAAGTTTCAAGTAGTTACAATTGTCCCAACTCCAGATTATAGTCCTCATGATGTCCTTAACTATGCCGCCCTCGCTGAAGCACATTCTACACACCCTATTGCCGTTTCAATTCGTGAAGCATATGGAAAGCAAGTCGATTTAACCCAAATTGAGGAGTATGAGGAATTAGCTGCTTTAGGAGTCATTATGAAGACTACATCGAATGATTCAATTGTTGTAGGGAATGATAAATTAGCACATAAAGTGAATTGTCCTCATTCAGAATGTATTAGAGATGAAACTGTGGTATATGTAATAAAAAATGGGGAATATATTGGCCATATTATCATTGATGATAAGATTAAAGATACTTCTTTTACAGCAATTGAGAAATTAAAGTCGCAAAACGTATTAACTATTGGTTTATTAACTGGTGACACTAAAAGTGTAGCAGAGAGAGTTGGAGGAGAGCTAGGTATTGATCGAAGAGAAATTTATGCCAATTTGATGCCTTTAAATAAATTAGAAGTATTAGAAAGTTTTATTCATAAGAACTCTGGAGCAGGAGCAGTAGTTTTTGTTGGAGATGGGATAAACGATGCACCAGTTATTGCAAGAGCTGATATTGGTGTTGCCATGGGGGGAATCGGTTCAGATGCGACTATTGAAGCAGCAGACTTAGTTATTATGGAAGATAATCCTTCAAAATTAAGTGATGCAATCGATATTTCTAGAAGAACCAATAGATTAGCAAAACAAAATATTGTGATGGCACTAGGAATCAAAGCACTATTTATTTTACTGGGAGTAATGGGCCTTGCTACTATGTGGGCTGCAGTGTTTGGTGATGTAGGGGTGACAATTTTAACAATATTAAATTCTCTTAGGCTTCTAAAATAATAGGACTCTAAATTATATGTAACCTCTACTATCGTAAACAGGGAGGAGGGGGATGTAAAATGCTTTATCATTTTAGCAAATACATATTAACTAGCATCTTCTGATTAATACAGATAATTTACTAAGGTGATCTTGGTGGCTGTAGACTACGGAATGTCTTTGATTGATGAGCTTAAGGAAATACTTGCAAGAAGAAGAAATGTTCTAGAGATTTTTGGGACATATAAAGTCATGTACGATGAATTGTTACAGGATTTAGTAAATACATACAATACAGACGTCGATACGGCAGTTTCAGCATTTTATCTAGCCAATTACGTGATGGACACATTAAAAAGAGATAAAGAAGCAAGAGATAGAGGTGAGGAAGATGAACGGGTTCATGTTGTACTTAAAAATCTTATTATTGCCAGAAAGCATTTGACACTGGATTTTGAATCTTTAGTTCATATATATTCTCTTCTTTATGATTGGGCGGTCAAGATAGAGAAAGATTTAGTAACGCATGCCCGTTTACTAGTTAATCAAAAAGTCATTACTACCAATCTTGTAGATATTTATGCAGTACCTTTATTTTCTTTTCTAAAACAAGCAATACCCAATTTGGATCTACGATGGGCAATGGCTGAGTTAGCTGGTGCCTTAAATAAGGGATTCGCCTCAGAATTTTACTCAGATATTACTAAAAAATTCGCTATTACCAAGATGGATCCTCAATTCTATTTTGACGCTGGATTTTTTGTTATTCAGCCGTTTGTAGAAGATTACTTTGCAAAGAAATTTGAAGATGGCGTAAAAGAATTAGAATCTTTTGGTGATATTGGTCGAAGGTCAAATGAATTTGCTTGTTCTATTTTTTATGATATTGACTCAAAAGAACTATTCTCCCCCATTTCATATGATGAAAAAATTGTTCAAAACGAAGTATTAGAGCAAGAATTAAATAATTCTATACATATGATACAAACGTTAAGTGGAACTAGCAATCCTCAACAATTGCTTTTTGCTAAGTTTCATGTCCAGATAAGAGTACCAGGCCAGAGGCCAGAAGAGAGATTTTTCTATATTCATAATTTTGAAGAAAATTCTCCAAACAATGGATTTTCAAATTCTCTAGGAAATTGGAATTATCTATTACTCTCAGAACAAAATGTGAATTTACAATCAATTATTTCATATTCTAAACAGCGTTGTATCGATATTAGAGGGATTTCAAGTCGTTTGAAAGATCAGATTGACACTAAAACCGAACATATGGATATGTTATTGTCGGCTTGGATGGAGATGTATATACACAACTTACAGGAAGAATATAATTTTCTTGAAATAAAAGATGAACTTCGAGAGCAAGGTCTGATTCCTATTGGCTTTCTTAAGCAAGACATAAACCAAGCAAACATTGTTGAAATGATAATAGATACACCAAAAGAGATTAGCTCTAAAAGAATGGATACTTTGGGAATTAAATCATTCATGGTTACAAGAGATCAAACAAAGCAGTTATTAGATCATATTAAGCTCATCACTGATCATTGTTTGAATGTTTTACGTTTAATATTGCTTCAAACTAATCAAGATTTTGAAATTAGCTTTTATCCTGTAGAATTTTTATATAAACATCAAAAACATGAAGGAAGAAATATTTCAGTCTTTTTTTCCACAGATGAAACCCGAATTGTAGGTCTTATTTGTCAAAATGAGGCGTCATTGGAATTTCAGGTTAAGTCTTTAAAACAAAGACAGGTTTTTAGCAAAATCAATCAATTATTAACTGAGCTAAGGGTGAAAACAATGATTGATGCACGAGCAACTAAGCTGGAACAATTTATTCTCCATGGAGCTGAAGATTTCAATGAACTAGGTAGCTTACGGTTATCAGGAAAAGTAGAAGAGTCATTTGGGGTTACACTGACAGATGAATCAGTAACTGATCGTATTGACTTAGCGATAAAGAAGGAGCAAGCACGAATTGAAGCAATGAGGATAGCAGAAAAAGAACATCAAGAAGAGTTGGAAAAAGAGAGGCAAACTAGATTAAACGCTCAAAGAATTCTTTATTTTAATGAGATCTTGAAAGACTTTTTTGAAGAATTCCATCTAGAAATCCAAGATACTATGTTGAATCTTTTAAAAGAGAGATTCCCAGATGTTTATAGGTTAGAACAGGAACAACGCGGCGTAAAATTGCGATTAAAAGATTTTAGAGAGAAACAAAAAGAAAATAATGTGATTTTAGTACATATGAGAGAAATTCTTAGGGATTTATTACCCCAACTTCTTAATAAATTTAAAATCAATATTTCTGAATGTCTATCAGAATTAGAAAAAATCTGGGAATTAGTATCCAAAATGTCTGAAGATGATCTTTCAAAAGTTTAAAGTCAACCTTATTTGTGTGAGCTCCAGTTAATCTATTCAGGTTCAGTCTTTCGTGGTGCTGCTTCATTAGTTTTTTTTTGATGATTTTCAAGTTTAACTAATAGATATATTCCAGCAAGATGCAAACATATGAATAGCACCCAGAAGATAATATATAGTGGTAGTCTAATAAAGAAGTCAATGTATGTAGTTATGTATATACCTATAATAAGCCCATATGCAGCTGCTACGACAATCGCGTATGCTAGTTCTCCAAAAGCAAATTTCCTCACTTTTTCATTCAACTCGTATCTTTTTGTTTACTATCTGTTGCTATTAAAATATTTAAAACTATTTTATAGCTTTTATGAGCTTATCTTGGATTCAAAATTTAGAATTTTTAAAGCTGATTATTTTGTTATGAAAGATTTGTATCAATTCAAAAAAAAAGTAGGAAATCGTCATGTACTTTTCTCATATATTCAATATTCCCCTCTGTAAACGATTTTAAAAAAAAAGTTAGTATTATTCCATAATTTTCCTAAAATTGTATAAATAAGGTCAAAAATAAAGTTGATTGTGTTTTCAGGTGAGTTTTATCTTTTTCATTGTTAATTTGTTTTTAATGTAATAGCTCATTCAGCTTTCGTTTGAGTTCAAATACAGTAGTAACCTCCCCGTTCACAACAACAGATCTGTTTCCAACCCCAAGTTCTTTCACACGGGGGGAATCTGACATTAAGCTTACAATCTCAATTTTATCTTGATATTTATTTAGTATATCCCAAACTTTATTTATCCAAGTAGAAAAAGAGCAACTACATTCTCCCGTAGGAGATATAACTTCAATTTTTGGTTTGAGTACATTATTCATATTGCGAATCCTCTTATTTTTTAATATTCTTGAAGAATTTCTACTAATTTATCGGTAGGAAGATATTTACCAGAGAGTACTACATTTCCATTGATAGCTAATGCAGGTGTAGCCAAAATTCCTCTCTCAACATATTCTTTAATATTTGTGATATACCGAAGTTCTGTATCAACCCAACCCAATATTTTTAGAGCTTCTTCTGCATTTTTTTTCAAGGCTTTACACTTGGCACATCCCGGGCCAAAAACTTCAATTAATTTTGACATTATTTATTGACTTCCTATCTCCATTTTACCAATTTTCGTTTCATTTTCAAATAAGAATTTCTTTAACCAAAGCGCGAGATAAACCAATAGTAATAGAACTGGTACCTCAACGAGAGGTCCTACTACAGTAGCCAATGCTTGGTCGGAATCAATTCCAAATGTTGCTATGGCCACTGCGATAGCTAATTCGAAATTGTTTGAAGCAGCAGTGAATGATAAAGTCACTGTTTCTGAATATCTAAATTTCATAAATTTGGAAAAAAGAAAACTAATTAAGAACATCCCAAAGAAATAAACTAAGAGAGGTATTGCAATTCTCAAGATATCAAATGGTTTTGATAAGATCTTCTCCCCCTGCATTGAGAACATTGCGATTACCGTAAAAAGCAGTCCAACGATTGCTGTTGGGCTTAACTTTGGAATAAATACAGTATCATACCACTGATTACCCTTTTTATGTCTTAAAACCTCTCTAGTAAGAAATCCTGCAATGAGTGGGATTCCCAAAAAGATGAAAACGCTTCTAGCAATGTCTAAAATGTCTAAATTGGTTATTCCAATAAAAATCCAGGCATAGATAGAATAAAAGAAAATCTGGAAGACACTATTGAGAGCGACCAAAATGGCACACTTTTCAGAATCTCCGCCAGCAAGCATATTCCAAATAAGCACCATGGCGATACATCTAGCAAGTCCTACTAAAATGATACCCTGGCGATACCCTGGAAGGTCTGATAAAAATATCCAAGCGACTCCGAACATAAAAATAGGTCCCAGAGCCCAATTCTGAAATATTGACGTTCCAAAAAGTTTATAGTCTTTCATTGCCTCTGGTATTTTTTCATATTGAACTTTTGCTAGAACTGGATACATCATCCAAAGTAATCCGATTGCAATAGGTAAACTAACTGTCTCTACTTGTACAATGCTAAAAAAATCTCGAATATTTGGTACTAATTGATTCATGAACAAACCAATTGCCATTGCACCTAGAATAAACATTGGTAAAAATTTATCTAAAAAAGACATTTCTTTTGTTAAACTCTTTGTTTCGTTCAATTGTTACACCTAATTTATTCTATCTCTAATTAAAGTTACCATAAACTTATTCCTTGGCCAAGGAAAGAACCAAAGACTAATCCAGCCATGAGTGTAAACAATGTAACAAGTCCCACAAATACTGTGTTTCTTTTATCCCCTAAAAATTTTCGAGTAACTAATATACTTTGAATAGATAATTCTGGATCTGCTAATAAGTAAGCTAACAATGGTCCTTTAGCCATTCCAAGATCTAGGAAAATTTTTGCAATAGGAACTTCCATTAACGTTGGAAAGTACATAAATACACCGAATAAGACTGCAATGAGATTTGCAAGGACAGTATTTTGGCCAACTAGTGCTACGACTAGATCATTCGGGATAAAAAACTTCAAGAAACCCGCTACTGTCACACCAATAATTATTAAAGGAAATATTGATTTAACAAAGAACCAAGTCTCATTAAACCAGAATCTGATGTCCTCAGACTCAATTCTCTTAAAAATGAATATTACCATACCGATGGTAATGAAAACAGTAAGAACGACCTTAGCTAACATGTTAATAATACTAGAATTTAATATAACTCCGAAAATTCTATATTCTCCTTCAAAATATTGAATTTGAGAGGTTCCTGTCATTAAAATATATAAAAGCCATAGAAATAGAAGTAATTTATCATTTAGGATTTGACGGTACGTCATCAATATTAGAATACATAGTCCAGAGAGAAATATGATTGTTTGAATTATAACAGGAGTTTGCAGTAAACTCTCAATTAAGGGAATATTAGAAAAAAATAATTCATTCAGACTTTCAATCATATAGCTATCCAATATTGCCAGTGATATTGAACATAATCCAAAAAGCCCTAATAAAAGGAAAGATAATTTATTCATTGATGTCTCTTCGGAATAATTGTCTAATTGATGTTGAACAAGTTGTTTTTCAGTATTATATGAATTAGTATAATGTTCTGTTTCATTTCCAAATGCTCTTGCCATGATCACACCTATTAATATGGCAAAAATAATCGCTAGAATCCCCCTAGCTAGTGCAATGTCAAGACCGATAAGTGTACCAGTATAAGTTAAAGCCAAAATATTAATAGCTGGTGCTACAAATAAAAAAGTAATAGCAGGGCCTAAACCAGCTCCTCTTTTCCAAATACTCACAAACAGGGGTAAAACGGTACAGCTACACACAGCAAGAAGGAATCCAGCAGCGGTTGCCATTGGATATGCAACCTTGGGGTCAGCATCATTTCCCATGTAACGTATGATCATATCTTTAGGTATAAAATAAGACATAGCTCCTGCAATGAGAAATGCAGGAACAAGACATAATAACACATGAAGAGAAAGATAATCTAAGAGAGTAAAAACAGCACTCTCTAAAGCCCCTAAAAAAATATCATAGAGATTTGTCATCTTTCTGGCTTCATTTAAAATGAAGTGTCTACTATAGTTCGATATATCGAAATTTTTAAATATATCGTTACATTAAGTCTGTAATGAAAAAAACTTGAAACAAAAGAGAATACATGAGATTATTGCATAAATACTCGGAGATTTTATAATGGGAGATTCAGAACTCAAAAGGAAACTCACTGAACTTCGCGAGTTGAAATTGGTTGAATGGGAGTCAGTTTCAGACAGAATCGATAGGTTAAAACAGATTAAAGAGATAGTTGCTTCCCTTAAGAAAGAAGAAGAATTCAAAATTGGAAGAAAACTAGTGAAAGCATTAAGCCATCCCACTAGACTTGAGATCCTAGTTGCAATAGATAGAGGTGCTTCTTGTCCATGCGAACTCGAATTTATTACTGGTCTTGCTCAAGCAACAGTTTCTCATCACCTAACCATATTGGAAGATGTCGGATTAATATCGCGAAATCGCGAAAAGAAATGGACAATTTTAAGATCTGAAAAACCTACCATTCTTGAGACATTTTTTGGGTTATGAATTTGTTGAAGTTTTAAAGAACTATTAGGGCCGTATCTTCATGGTTTCTAATCTAGTCTTACGCTATTATGATTCAGGAGATGCACAACAATGTAGCTCTCTTATGCAGGACCATTTTCGTAATCACGCTACTAATCTTCCTATCGAAGTGAGGACACAGATTGCTAATAGTCGAACAGCAGAATATGTCCAGAAAATCACCAAGGATCGAATTATTGTTGTTGCATTAGTTGATGATGAAATTGTTGGCATGGGGACATTGAAAGATAATGAAATCAGGCATATGTATGTTCAATCAGAATATCAAAAAAAAGGAGTAAGTTCTGCGATCTTGAATTTCATTGAGAAAGAGGCTTATTATAAAGGGTATTCTTCTCTTGTTGTCAATTCTATCATTCATTCGATCAAATTTTACTTAAAAAATGGCTTTAGATCACTTATCAAAACCCAAATTGAAAGACATGGTTGTATTTTAGAAGCTATTCTGGTAGAGAAGATAATAGAATAATTCAGTTTGATCTAAGAATGATTTACCTTAAATTTCAACAAAAACAAACTTTCCGTCGACCTATCATAGGAAAGTGTCAGATATTATACGTCCGTCATCCATACGAATAAGTCTCATTCCTGGTTTGAGTAGTTCTTCATCATGAGTAACACATATTATTGTCTTATTGTGATGTTGATTCAGTTCAGAGATTAGTGCCATTATCTCGTGGCCTATGACTGAGTCCATGTCTCCAGTAGGTTCATCTGCTAATATAATCATGGGGTCATTCGCTAAAGCACGAGCAATACCTACACGTTGTTTTTCACCTCCCGATAGTTTAGGTGGATGATGATGCAATCGATGTTCCAAACCGACTAATGAAAGTAATTCTTTGGCCCTTTTCTCACGAAGAGAGCGTTTGACATTTGCGATTAACATAGGAAGTTCTACGTTTTCTTGCGCGTTCAGAATTGGATGTAGATTAAAAAATTGGAATATAAATCCTAATTTGTGACGTCTAATTTCACATAATTGGTGATCAGTTTGTGTCTTTAAATCCTCTCCCAAGATCTTGACTGTTCCTGCTTATGGTGCTTCTAATCCTGCAATTGTATTTAATAAGGTACTCTTGCCGCTTCCGCTTGGTCCCATGACCATTGTAAACTCTTTTAGGTGAATTTTAATATTTATATCGCTAAGAGCATCTATTGTGTTCGTTCGAAGCTTGTAACGCTGATTTATTCCTTCCATTTCTATGATAATTTCTCTTGAGGACAGCTCACTCATTATGATGATCACCTTTGACTGGAATGATGGTTATACGACCATCAATTAGTTCGAGCTTCACATGTTTTTTCACCCCTGCTTTTTTCCGCAGATGCTCAGGAATGTGAAGATTTCCACGTTCGTCTAAATAGAAAACTTCTTCGCGTTCTGAAGCTGTTTTTTCGAAATCAGCTCTTCGATGCATACCAACAATTTGGCCGTCAAGAATATTCACAGCTCTTTTAGTCATGTTGGAGAATCGATGATCGTGCGTCACTACAACAAATGTTTTCCCCAGGTTTTTGTTTACTTCTTGAAAATAATCAATAATTTTAAAGGTACTCACGCTATCAAGATCACCTGTAGGTTCATCTGCAAGAATAATTTTTGGATCATTGGCTAAGGCAACAGCTATTCCCGCACGTTGGGCTTCTCCTCCAGATAACTGATGAGGTTTATGATGAGCTCTATTTTCTAGTCCGACTCTCGATAACAATTCAAGAGCTCTCTTTTTTTGTTTCTGAAGTCCCCATCGACTTGTAAGTTTCATTGGAAAAATAACATTCTGAAAAGCAGTAATGTTCCACATTAAATTTCTATTTGGAAATTGATGAAGAAAACCAACTTCTTGACGTCGATATTGATTCAGCTCCTTTTTTTTCATTTTATTAACAACTTTACCATCAACGGTTATTGAACCTGAGGATGGTTTATCAATTCCACCAATTAAATTGATGAGAGTGCTCTTTCCAGCTCCACTTGGTCCAATGATCGCGATTAATTCCCCCTCCTCGCAAGAAAGCTCTACACCTCGCAAAGCAGGAACTTGGATTTTTGTGACTGGATTCGTGTAAAGTTTGAAAACGTCATGACATTCCAGAAACATTATTCCACCTTTAATACTCGACTGATGTCTTTTCTAGTAGTTTGGTAGGTTAAAATGAGATTACCTACTAAAGCTATCACGATAATAAGGGCTAGAAATCTGAATATAAAATCTAAAGGATATACAACAGCTATAGGAGTTCTAATACTCCCAAGTTGGGTTACGATAAGAAAAAATGATGTGTTGGCTAATCCTGTAACTAAGCCAATTACTATCCCAAAGAAGAGGATTGATAACGCTTCAATAATGAATGAGATTCCTGTTTGCATTTTAGTCATGCCCAATGCTCGTTCCACACCGATTTCTTTACTGCGTTCTATATATGTGAAGAGAGCAAACATGAAGACACCAGCAATTGAAACAGCGATGCAAACGAGAAGTGCTGAATTGAGAACGGAGAGTTCGAAACGTCTATCAATGCTTCCTAGATATTCTTGATAATCAAGAAGGCCTGTGTCTATTGATTGGACCACATAACCAAAGACAATATCTTTAACCTTTTTAACGTCACAATTAGGTTCAAGATCAATCAAATATCTTGCGTCGGAAACTGCGAGATATTCATATCTATTTAAAGAGAAAAACATACCAAGGCTTCCCACCGCGAAAATGCTGTCAGCAGGAGCCCCTTGAATATCATATTGTTGTTGTGGCCAGTATTTAAATGAACCAATAACTGTATAGTTTAACAGAGCCTCTTCCCCCTTCGCGAACAACGTTTTATTATAAAGATGGAAGCAAAACTGATCATTCAATTTCACATTCGGGAGATCATCCAAGTTTCCCTTGAAAAGCAGAATTGATTTATTATCTGCAAGCTTTTTCATTAATGTGGGTAGTGAGGAACTTAACCCGAATAAACCTTCTTTAAAAAAAGCTGTTTCCGCATAAGTTTCTGGATCTACAAAGAACATTGAATATTGATGAAGTCCATGAGCGCTAGGGGTATATCCGGTGATTGTTTGAGAGATGCTAACGATGCCTGATACATTGTTTTGTAAAAAATCAATAACAGTTTCGTTTAGATAATTGATATTGATACTCATATCAGCTCCAGTATCGTAAAGGTATTGAACTCTTTTCGTCTCATCAATAGAGAATGCCAGTGATGCAGCTATTATTGTGTACGAGATGGCTAAAGTGATTAGGATGACCACATGCGTGGCTGACTGTTTATGACGGACAACATTTCTTAAAGAAAAGGATAAGAGTCTACCTCTTATTTTCCATAAGATTAGTGCTAACTGATTGATTATGATAGGGAAAATCCTAGTAATCAAAAGAATAGATCCAAAGAATAATAAGAACGGTGTTGGAACACCTAAAAACAGAAACACTAAGAATATCAGATCACTAAGTTCTGCAGCTGTTATAACACTACTTAATGATGAAATAATTAGATAACCAAGTAAACCTAAGATAGTAGAGATTATATCCAAATAATAGCGTTTCCAGATGGGTGGTCGTTTTTCTATTGGGTTTATCGATTCTAGTATAGTCATACGAGTATAATATATGATTGTAGAAAAATTTGAGGAGAATGTGATAAATAAAGCAAAGATGATTAGAATTAGAATCAGTGTTGGTGAAACTATTACTACTATTTCAGCTCCAGTAAAATCAAGAAAGTCTGCTGATCTTAAGAGGAAAGAAGTAAGAATATATCCAATGACCATTCCTCCAACACTGGCTAATCCAATTGTAACAATTGCTTCTCCTAAGAGAAACAAGAGGATTTGTTGCCAAGATCCACCCCTGGTTTTAATAATGCCAATGGTTTCTCTCTTCTGACGTTTGATCAAACTAAATGAATAGCTTACCAAATATAGCGCAATGGCGATAACAGGAAGATCAATTAACAGTAGGAGGATTTGTAATAACTGCATCCTTTCTATAAGTGGTTCAAGAGTGGAAATAAGCATATAGATGTTAGAATTCTCCAAGATATCAGCATAATTTAATTCCTCTGCGAAAGTATTATCGATAAGTTCATGCAGTATAGCATTTAATCGGTTAATTTCATAATTACAGTTAAAAATGTCAATATTCCAATGATCAAGATATATTTTACCAAAGATCTTTGTTATGCTTAGAAAATCTCTATTTCCTTTTAATTGTTCCATTATACTTATCAAGTGTTGAGGATAGGCTAGAATGAAACAATTTGAGACAGATTCTCCCCGCTCTTTTGTATAAGTAAACGAAAAAGGATCTTCATCCTTGGAAAGATACTCTTGAACAAATGATTCGATCTTGGGGTATTCAATCATTCCTACAATCGTTACATTAGTAGGATCAGCCCCGAAACCCCCGATACGGGAAACTAGTGTTATTTGATGACCCAATTCATAATTAAAAACACTTTCATTGGAAATTAAGATTACTTCAGATGGATTTACTGGTAATCGCCCTCCAGGATTTAAATAGGGCTCGATTTTGGTGTATATTTGCTCTTTCATTGCTTTTAAATGAGTTAGATAATAATTAATTTCAGAATTTTCCTCACTAGGTAATATACCTAAATCAATCTCAGTAAACCAGAACTGTTTTTCAAAATAATTTTGATAACCCAGATCGCCAAAAGAATTGGCAATTAATTGCTCATAGTATGCATAGTCCTTGATCCAACTAATCTCCCCAGAAGAAGGATTTGGGTAAAGTTCGATTTGAATATCCCCCTCAACTTCGTTCCAATCCGAAAAGAGTAGTTCTTGGACGAATTCAAATCGATATGATTCAACGAGCATGGAGCTTGTTGAAATGATTGTTATAGAAATAACTAATCCCATTAATGTTACTAAAAGGGCTTTATAGTTGTTTTTGATGAAGTGATAAGAGTTATTAGAAAGATCGAAGATTTTTCTAAATGAATTAGACAAGGCTTTCACAACATTTTTTTGGTTAATTAATTGCTTAAATCATTATTTGGAGGGAATTTTTGGAGGCTTAATCATGTTTCTTGATAATCTAAGGAGTTTACGAATAGTAGAAGGGTTATACTTCCTATTATTCCTAGAATTCCTGCAAGTATAAATGTAACCCCAGCCCCTAGGTACACAAAACCGTTTAAAGTGAATGTAACATCCAAAAAATAATCGTAAAGTATGCCTCCAATAATTGGTCCTAGTACAGATCCAAAATTAAAGAGTGCTTGCACGATTCCGAATTCTTTTCCTCTAACTGCTTCTGGAATTAAGTCACTCTGCATTGCTCTAAATGCTGGTTGATAGATTGCCCATAGAAAACGTTGGATTGCAAAGGCAATAACAACTGCTAACAATCCCCATTGGATCCCTAATACAAGATAAAGTCCTCCTCTTAGACAACCTGATATCCACACAACATGTTTTCGAGTAAGCTTATCACTTAATGTCCCACCCAAGGGATTACCAGAAAGTGCTAGGATACCAACTATTCCAATGATTAAAGCGATGAATTCAGGATCCAAGAAATAATAATCATCAAGAAATAGTGCAATAATTGGAAAGATCATTGCATTCCCAAAGCCATTAATTATTGCGACGAGATAGATCGTATAAAGGCTGTTATTTCTATATTTTTCAGCAGTAGAGAATGTTGTCACAAGATATTTTGGACTTTGAATTAATTTTCTTCCCATTTGTTTTATTGCAATTGTAAAACTACCTATAACTGTTAAGTTCTCAGAATTTGATTGACTGGGATCTTTTACTAATAGTGCTACAATCACAGTTGCTAAGACGCCCAATACTCCTTGGCAAAAGAATGTTAATCGATAAGATAAAATTGGAGGGAACCCCACTATTCCATTCAATCCAGCATAAAAGATAAAACCAATAAATGGCCCTGCTGCCATCCCTGCTTGCATTGACATAATGTAATAACCTAAATTCTTTCCAGTCGTCCTCTTTGTTGATGTATCTACAATTAACGCTTCCCCAACTGGCCATACAGCCGCAGATGCTATCCCTTGTAATGCTCTAAGTATAAACAACGATAAAAAGTCAAAAGCAAGTCCAAATCCAAATAGGAGGAAAGTGTAAATAATCATTCCAACTAGAATTATCGGTTTCCGACCAGAAACATCAGATAAATCCCCAAATGAAGGAGCTAATAAGAATCGTGTAAACATGAAAGCAGAAGTCATAATGCCAATTTGAAAAGCTATCCCAATTGGTAGACCCAGAAAATCATATTTAAACAGTATCTCTTTGGCATATAAAGGGAAAAATGGCAATATAACTCCAAATCCTGTTACCACGACAAAAGAGGCTAAACACAAGGCAATAAGATTTCTTAATGGATTGAACTTCTCTGAATTCGATGATGGAGTTATCATATTTTTCACTGTCCTAAAAGAATGGACTCAAAATCCACCCAATCAGTTAAAGTTTGATATGGAGTATCAGGAAAAAGATTTTGATCTATATCTCGAGAATGAAACCAAATGAACTTGATATTGGCTCGATGGGCAGCAATTGCATCAATATATGAATCACCTATGTAAGCAGTGTTTTCTTTTGTAATCAGTTTGTCATTAAAGCTGTCAATTATCGATATAAGGCCTTCAGGATCTGGTTTTGGGTTATTAAAGTCTTCTCTGGTTAATATTTGAAACTCCTTGAGGAAATAAAATCTTGGGTTGGTTAGATAGAGTTCTATTGTACTTTTAGAGTTATTTGTATAAATTGCAGAATATAAATTATGTTTCTTTATTATTAAAGGTATTTTTTCAGCTCCTTGTATTACAGTAGCAGTTTTAGTTGCTCTTTTTTCAGCTTCATCAATTCTTTGATAACCTTCAATGAATTTTTCGGGAAAATCTCGTTTTAATTTTTTCAACAATCCAAGAATCGGTGTTTTCATTATCATTTCAGTAGAGAGTGGCACAGGAAAAAGGTCAGCAATTTGAAGTCGAATCTTTGAATAATTGATATTTGAGCGGATTAAGGTGTCATCAAGATCGGTAATTAACAATTTTATTGGTTTGTTCATTGATTGCCCTCAAATTGTCTTTAATAGTACTTGATACTCATGGTTTAAGTAAAGAATTGAGGTAAATACTTCTTGTGAACCTGAAGGTATTCATCGAGAAGTGTTTCTGCTAGTGAAAGGTCATTAATCATTGGATCTATCGCAAAGGCTTGTAGGGCAACTTCTCGGTCACCCTCAATCGAGGCTTTAGTGATTAATTTTGCTTGGGAAATCTCACGCTGACAAAGAGCTGCTATTCCTTCAGGAAGCGCCCCCATTCGCATTCCTAAAGCTCCCATTCTATTAAGTATCACAGGAACTTCTACTACTGCATCATCTGGCAGATTGCTTATAGCTCCATTATTGGTAATATTCAAAGCAGCCTCATATGAGTTTGAATTTGAAAAAATTCCTGCCATGACATATTCTCCTCGATCAAAAGGATTCTGAACAAAGGTATCAAGAGACCGCTTTCCTGTTGCCATTCCAGTTATTTCTTCCCACATTTTATTTCTCCGCTTCAGACTCCATTCAAAATCATACAGTTGGATACCATATCGTATCCAGTTCTCTTTGGTAACTGTATATGGGAGGTATTCAGCTAAATGACAGTCACCAGGCACTGGTAGAAGTCCGAAAATATTAAACATATGCTGAGTAAGTGGTTCAAAGTCTGGTGGGAGATTAGAGATTTCTTTTCTGATTAATGGATAGAGATCTTCTCCTGTTTCCTGACGTTTGACATCCATCATCCATGTAAAGTGATTAAGTCCAGCTGCATGAATATCATATTCTGCTGCGGCATTAACTAAGAATAGTGCACTTTTAGCAAAACTTTCATCGGTCCATTCAAAAGTCCAGTCAAGATAATCTGTTATCTTAAGATCAGCAGCTAGTATCCGACCTAATATGCTGTAACCATGCCAAATTTGGTGGCAATAACTTACACATTTAATTTCATTATAATTGGCAGCATAATGAATGCGTGGTACGGGATTTGTGAAGTTAATTAACCACGAATCTGGAGCTAAATCGTGGATGTCATGGAGGATGGGTATTATGAAAGCAATACCTCGTGCTGTGTGACTAAAGCTACCTGGCCCACCATTTTCGGCATAATGCCAAATGCCGTATTTTTTACCGATCTCATGATCTTTCTTCCAAGTTTCCTCCCGATCTACAGCGACAGAAAGGATTACAAAATCTGCATCCGCTAAAGCTTCAGTACGATCAGTTGTTGATTCAATCGTCATCTTAGAGTTCCATTCTCGATTCATACGGCGAGCTAAGGTTGTTATCAAATTTAAATTATTACTATTTGTGTCTACAAGAACCAAAGTAGATCCTTGTAAGTCCTCATGCCGCATAATTCCTCCAAGGTTTTCTAAACCGAAACTTGCGCTTCCTGCACCAATAATGACAATTTTCGGGCCATCGACCATTTATTTACCATCCACTATTCGCTACTTGATATAGTACAAATAACAAGAAAGCATAATTTATATTGAATTCAAATTTTCTCTGGTAAACATCAATCAAAAAATACGTTAATCCAAAAGAAACTAAGGCATTAATCGAAGAAGATGAAAGAATAAAGGCTTTTTCATCTTTCTAAAATTAAATTTGGAGTAAATTTTGAATTGGCTGGTGTTTTAGAACTATGGGTTTTCGTTGGGTTTTTGGGATTCACATTAGCCGCTCCTCTTGGCCCAATAAATGCCGAGGTAATCAAACAGGCACTAAATAAAACTGTTAGTGAAAAATTTGCTTGGGCTTTAGCTATATTAACAGGAGTTGGTGCTATGACTGGGGATTTCGTTGTTGCTTTTTCAGCATTAACCTTAGGTGGAGAAATATTAACTGATATCTTTTCAAATCCAGTTATTACATTCTTGCTTTTTTCGGTTAATATACTAATTTTAGGATTTTTGGGAGCTTCAGCTCTTTTTTCTAAACCAATTCCTCTTGAAAATCGTCCAAATACTCAAAATGAATCATTATATCCAAGTTATTCTCGATTAGCTAGACAATATTTAACTGGGTTCTCAATTGTCGTCACTTCTCCGTGGTCTTACTTTTGGTGGGTGTCAATGGGGACATTGATTTTATTTAGCGATTTTAACGTTCCTGACCCCGCTTTTCGTTTAGGAATTGTTCTCATGTTTCTATCAGGGGTATTACTTTGGCAACTGTTTTTTACGACTTTACTTGCCGTCATTGGGCGTTTACCAAATCCAAAACTCTTCGTATGGGTACAAAGAGGGACAGCTATCATTTTATTTGCTTTTGCTGTATTAATGGTAAATGAAGCGATTCAATCCCTACTAGCCATTGTCAATCCTAATTAGGTAAGATATGATCAATTCAGTCGTTTGTACATTTTTCTGTTATTCTTATAAATAGTTAAGAATTCGTTAAAGAGCCAATTATAAGTTTTAACATTCTGTGGATCTGGATGAAATGTTCTTGAATACTGAATGAGATTTGGAATGTCATCGAAAGTGATGTATCCTAAGGCAACAGAAGCAATAAAAGCTGCTCCTCTAGCATTTGCCTGAATAGGATCTTTTACTTGTCGAATCCTTCTATTCAATACATCAGCATAGATCTGGCACCACACATTAGATTGAGCACCCCCTCCAATTATATTCAGTGGATCCATTTTTCGTTTTATAAAAGCTTCAACATATTTCAATACCCAACGACTATTAAAAGCCACTCCTTCAAACACTGCTCTTATCATATGTTCTTTCTTGGTGTTTAAAGAGAGGTTAAAGAAGCCACCACGAACAGTATGATCTTCAATAGGCGTTCGTTCACCATATAACCAAGGAGTGAAAATAACTTTACCACTTCCCACTGGAACATTCTCGACAATTTCATCAAAGATTCTGTAAACTTCAGCATTTTCAAAGTATTTCTCTTCATCAATAAAGAAAATGTTATCACGTAAGAAATTTAAACAGGCACCAGCACTTTCCTGCTCATTCACAACAAAATACTTCTTTGGAATAGCAGCAGGAATAGAAGCCATATTGTGAGAAATATCTGTTTTTTTGAAGGGGACGTGACAAATTATCCAGGAGCTGGTTCCAAGATAAACATGCCCTTGGTAGTCTTTAACGGCCCCAGAGCCTATTATTGCAGATAATAGATCGGGAGCTCCCATTGATACTTTTACATCTCGATTAATACCTATTTCATCTGCAACTTTTGGTGTAACATTTCCTAAAATATCGGTAGGCCCTTTTAAGTCAGGAAGTTTTTCTTTCTCAATTTTAAGACGCTTTATTAGAGTTTTATCATAACGTATATTATTGATATCACGAGTATTGGTCACCCAATGAAGAGTAATTGAATCAGTAGAGGCAGCGAACTTTCCTGTGAATTTTAAATTCAAGAAATCAATACAGTCAAGGAATTTGAAGGTTTTTTCATAGATGTCAGGATGTTCATATTTCAAATATAGTATGTGTGAAATTGGATCTTTTCCTGACAAACCTGGAGCTCCTCCTGTCTTACGGATAAATCGAATAATATCTTTCAATGGATAACCTGAAATTTTTGGGAAACCATCTAGCGTTTTCCTGAGATATGGTGCTCCTCGCGAATCCATCCAGATAATTGCATTCATCAAATGGTTTCCATCAGCGTCTACAGCGACTGTACCAGACCATTGACTTGAACAGGAAATAGCCACAATATCATCAATAGGAACAAGAGACTTATCGATTAGACGTCTTGAAGTCTTTAAGATAGCTTCCCACCATTCATTAGGATTTTGCTCTGCTCCCCCTTCTCCTATTAAATATAGAGGTGTTTTTTCAAAGATAAAATCTAAAACTTCTCCATACACAGAACAAAGCGCGGTCTTGACTCCTGATGTCCCATGGTCAATGGCTAATACATATTTTTTTTCTTGTGTTTGTATTGACATCACCAATCACATTTTATTTGATTAAAGTGTTAATGTTTCAACTTTTCCTTCTTCATCAATTGATTCTATTGTTAAGGGGGATCCCTCTCCTGTTACTGTTTCAAGCTTGAGATGCTCTTGCATAATCGCGAGAAAATCTAAAGGATTAATACATGCTTCTGGTGGTACAACCCCCTTAATTGTTATCAATCCTCTATTCATAAGAATAACACCAATCGCAGCAGGAATTCCCGTACCTTCGCCCATTGCTTGGTTTTCAGACGCTAAAGAAAATATATACTGGTGATTTTTCCCATATTTTTTCCCCTTTACAACAATCTTCACACATCCCCGTTGGGATCCAAAATTTGTTTCCTTCAGTATTCTTTCTCTTTGGTTGATAATATAAGAAATAGTAAATTCTAGTGGAGAAATCCTATGTCCTTTTACGTTTATAGGATTATCATCGGTTAAACCAAGTTTTACCAAGTCTGTGATTAGATAGAAGTATTTAGGGGGTAATACTGTTCCTTTATTTGTAACTCGTTTAACACCTTTAATATACTTTGGTAGCGTGATAGTTTCTGGATGTGGATATGGATGAACTCGATATTTTCCAAGTTTTTGGAAATTTACCTCTTCTTCTAGGGATTTTCCAACATCGTCAAAGAAATTTAAGGTGATAAATTTACCCTCAATAAATATTGGTATTTCAATACTCATAGAATGAATACGATGGTAAATTACCCCTGGACCTTCAAACGGTTCCCCCCCATGAGCATGATAGAGGTCAATTGAATCCACTTCATCAAGTAATTGCTCAGCAGCAAATTTAGCCAGTAAATTGGTGATGCCAGGGGAGCTTCCCATTCCAATTAATGCTGTAATATTTGCTCTTTGCGCTTCATTATCCATCAAAAGTACTTTTTGTGTCGCGTCAACATCATCATTAATGTCTACATAGTTTCTTCCCATCTCTATTGCTGACTTCAAAATTAATGAACCATATTTATAGAATGGACCAATACAATTTAACACGGCATCGACGGACTTAATCATATTGTTAAGACTTTCTAAATTGTTTACATTGATTTCTCGAAACTCAATTTTATCTGAGTTAATATCCTTAGTAATTTCATGAGCTTTTTTAATATCAATATCACCAATAATCACTTTAGAGAAATCAGGAAATGTGATGAGTGTCTTAACCGCTATTTTACCAACTACTCCAGCTCCTCCCAGCACGAGGATTTTTGTCATCTTCCATCATAACTCTACGAATTGTCTCACATTAAATATGTACTTTTTACTTTAATATTTCAATTTTATGGTATAATATGGTAATTATCTGTTGTTAGAATGTTTTGTTTTGAAATATCAAAGTAATGATTGAAGATTAGGGAAATATTAGACTTAAATTTACTAATTTTGGTCGAAGATAAAGAAAATTCTAATAGAAAAACCATATAATAATCATGTTATAATAAATACTAAATAGAGAAAAGCTCAACTTTCAGTGAGTAGAAATGCAATTAAAAACAATTCTTGATAGGCCAGATGTTCCTACAGATGTGAAAGAAGCTATCCAGAGCTATTTAGTCAAACAAAAGCATATTCAAGAAGAATATGAAATAGGACAGCAATTACGTCAAACGCTTGATTCGATGGGGGATGCAATACATGTTGTTAATCCTGACTTGCGTTTTTTGCTTTTTAACACAGTTTTCGAGCAATGGAATGAAGAATTGGGCCTACCAGGAGATGTAATAGGTCAGAGAATTACTGACGTTTTCCCTTTCTTATCAGAAAAGGTCATTAGTGAATATAAGCACGTTTTTAATACTGGCGAATATCTCGTCACTGAGGAAGGTACTACAATCGGTGATGAAGAATTTATTACTGAAACACGAAAGATCCCAATTATTGATGAGGGAAAAGTTATCCGTGTTGTTACTATTATCAGAGATATCACTGCTTACAAACAAACAATGAATGCTTTACAGGAGTCAGAAGAGAAATATCGAAACTTAGTTGAACGAGCGAATGATGGTATTGCGATAGTTCAGGACTCCTTAATAAAGTATATTAATCCAAGTTTAGCTAAATTAACTGGTTTTACAAAGCAGGAACTAATTGACACTCCAATTATGAACTATATTCACCCCGATGTTCTTTCTGATGTTATTAATCGCTACGAGCGACGTATGGCTGGTCAAAGTGTTCCACCAATTTATGAAACAAAATTATTACTGAAAGATGATAAGATATTGGAAGTTGAAGTTAACGCTGGAGTTATCTCTTACCAAGGTAAACAAGCTGACCTCGCGATCATACGTGATATTACTGAACGCAAACAAGTTGAACAAGCATTACGAGAAAGTGAAGAAAAGCACCGTACAATTCTTGAAAACATCGAAGAGGGATATTATGAGGTGGATCTTACGGGGCGTTTTACTTTCTTCAATGATTCGCTTTGTACTATTTTTGGTTATTCCCAACAAGAAATTATGGGAATGAGTTACAAGCAATATTGTGATGATAAAACCGCCTCAAAGGTATTCAAAGCTTTCAATGAAGTTTATCGAACAGGTAAACCGTCAAAAGAGTTTAATTGGGAGTTTATCAGAAAAGATGGGAGCAGAGGATACATTGAGGCATCAGTTTCTTTAATATATGATTCCAAGGATGAACGTGTTGGATTTCGGGGTATTATTCGTGATATATCTGAGCGTAAACAGATAGAATATGCGTTACGAGAAAGTGAAGAAAAGTATCGGACAATTCTAGAGAACATAGAAGATGGCTATTATGAGGTGGATCTTTCTGGAAATTTAACTTTCTTCAATGATGCTATGTGTAAAATTTATGGGTATTCTAGGGAAGAATTAATGGGGATGAATAACCGAGAGTATACAGATGAAGAAACTGCCAAAATGGTATATAAAAACTTTAATAAGGTATATCAAACAGGTGAATCCACAAAAATTTTCGCTTATGAGAGTATTAGAAAGGATGGATCTAGAAGGATCTGTGAGGCGTCAGTTTCTTTAGTAACCGATCCTGAAGGTGCCCCCACCGGATTTCGAGGGATTGTAAGAGATATAACCGAACGTCAAGAGGTGGAACAAGCACTACGGGAGAGTGAAGCCCGTTATAGGAGGTTAATTGAGCTTTCTCCTGATGCTATCACTTTGACTGATCTAAATTTCAATATTATTGCAGTTAATCAACAAGCTGTTAAATTGAGTAGTGCTAGTATCGCTGAAGAATTAATTGGGAAAAACATAATGGAGTTAATTGCACTAAAGGATCGAAACCGTGTAATTGATAATTTTCAAAAGGCATTACAGGGAGGAATTATTTCTAACTACGAATATAGGTTAATGAAACTTGATGGAACTATCTATCCTGCAGAATTGAGTGCAGCGTTAATAACTGATGTAGATGGGAATCCTTTTGCTTTCATTAGTATAGTGAGAGATATAACTGAGCGGAAGAAAACAGAAGAAGCATTAAAAGAGAGCGAACATAAGTTTAGGGTAATGTCTGAACGAACCATGATGGGAGTATGTATTCTCCAAGATGATGTAATAAAATACGCAAATCAGGCATTAGCAGATATTTTTGAATATTCAATAGATGAAATACTTAATTGGAAACCAGGTGAATCAGCAAAAGTGGTTCATCCTGATGATAGACCTTTTGTGACGGAACAGGGACGAAAGAAACAGTTAGGAGAAAAAGAAATTGTAACCAATTATTCTTATAAATTAATAACAAAAAGTGGGCAGTTAAAATGGGTCGATAATTTTTCGAAAACAATTACTTTCTTGGGTAAAACAGCGGCTTTAGTCACATTAATCGACATTACTGAGCGTAAACAGACTGAAAGGGCATTAAAGGAGTCTAAAAATAAATATCAAATGCTTGTGGAGAAATTACAGGAAGGAGTGGCCTTAGAAGATCGCCGAGGGGTATTTACCTTTGTAAATCCTAGAATAGCCGAATTATTGGGCTATACTGAAGAGGAACTAATAGGAAAACATTGGAGTTACATTGTACCAAAAGAATATATTGACCAAGTGAAAGTTGAGACTGCAAAGCGCCCCAAAGGAGTCAGTAGTACTTATGAAGTTTGTAATCTAACAAAAGATGGGCGTCATGTCCCCGTAATTGTCACAGCGACTCCTGTTCTCTCTCCCAGTGGAGAATTCGATGGGGTCCTTACTGTGTTTACAGATATTACTGAACGTAAATTTGTTGAGAAGCAATTGCAGGAAACTGCCGAAAAATATCGTACAATCTTAGAGACAGTCGAAGAAGGATATTATGAGGTGGATATCTCAGGGAATTTCACTTTTTTCAATGATTCACTTTGCAAAATTTTAGGTTTTTCAAATGTTGAATTGTTAGGTATGAATTACCAGCAGTATATGGATAAACAGACAGCCAGAATGGTATTTAAAACCTTTAATACAGTCTATCGAACAGGAGAAACTGCTAGAATCTTTGATTTTGGATTTATTAGAAAAGATGGTACAAGGGGAGTCAGTGAAGCGTCTATTTCTCCAATGCATAATTTTGAAGGTGAAATTATTGGGTTTCGGGGTATAGTTCGTGATGTTACAGAACGTGCAGAGATAGAGAAAGCTTTGAGTGATGAAAGAGAGAAATATCAAAATCTTGTCGAAAAGCTAGAAGAGGGACTCACGGTAGAAGACCCTGATGGATTTATTACTTTTGCTAATCCTAAAACATTGGAAACATTAGGTTATACTGAAGACGAACTAATAGGTAAGCATTGGAGTTTTATAGTTCCTGAGGATGACCTGGATCAATCCTATATGGAGACTGCAAAACGTTCCAAAGGAATCAGTAGTACTTATGAAAGCAACATCCTAGCAAAAGATGGAACAATTATACCAGTTATAGTTTCAGCAGCACCAATTTTTTCAAGTACTGGAGAGTACCAAGGAGTTCTTGTATTATCTACTGATATCACAGAACGTAAGCGAGTAGAGGAGGAGTTACAACAAAGTGAGGAGAAATATAGTAACCTTTTCCATTATTCTAATGATGCAATATTTTTACATGACTTAGATGGTAATATAATAGATATCAATGAGAAAACATTGGAACTTTTCGGATATACGAAATCGGAATTAATTTTGATTTCAATTCCTAGCCTGCATCCTGCTGAATCAATCGAAACATCGGATTGGGCTTTTAAAACAATCTCAAAAGAGGGATTTGTGAATTTTGAGATCGACTTCATTAAAAAAGGTGGTGAGGTGTTTCCAGCTGAGGTGTCATCAAGTCTTTTTGAGATCAGAGGTAAAAAGGTCATTCAAGGGATCGTGCGTGATATTACTGAACGTAAACAAGCAGAACAGGCATTACGCCAAGTAAAATTGGAAGAAGAGCGATACCATGCAATGATGTCTCATTTCATAAATAATGACATGCAGAAGATCATCAATAACGTAGAATTACTTTCTTTAATGTATGAATCCAAATTAGAGCTTGATCCACAAATCGTAAATAATGTTATTACCATTGCTTCTGGTTCATCAAAAACCATTGATACAGTTAACAATATTTATGAAATTCTTCAGTCTCCATTTA
The DNA here is from genome assembly GCA_048938105.1 of Promethearchaeota archaeon. GTDB lineage: Archaea > Asgardarchaeota > Heimdallarchaeia > Hodarchaeales > Hodarchaeaceae > Hodarchaeum. Next base: position 98,988 of record JBHLMN010000011.1, on the reverse strand, counting down.
TTCGGCCTAGTGAAAGTCAACCTTTATTCAATATTATCAATGAAGTTGTCTCTGCATTATCAAATTTTTCCAAACTTGTCAATATTAGCAAAAGCAGCCTTGGTGTATCAATATTTACTGATAATCATCTTAAAGACGTTTTTAATGAGATATTATTCTTTATTTTGAGTTTCTATCATGATTCTGTAAATATCAGTACAAGTATCAATATTGAGGGGTACTTTCTCTCTACCTCCTTCTGTGTTCTCATTAGCGATTGTTGTTCTGAACCCTTACCACAAGAAATAGTTTCAAAACTCTCAGGGACAATTACTGATGAATGGGAAATTATTGGCCATAATATTGGGATTGCTCTAGCTTCCGTCATCATGCAATATTATGGTGGATCACTTGAAATCCATGCCCAAGATCCTAAGGGAAATGAGTTCAATCTTCTCTTTCCGCTTAAATTAATCGAAGGTTCAAGTAATATTAACAAGGAATAGATTCGATAATATCAGTAACAATAAACAAGAATTTTTTCATTTCAAAATCAGAAATATTTTCATTTAAAATAACCTTTAGAAATTCTAGAGTTAATGGAAAAGAACGAATTCTAGCTTGTATTTTTATTAATCTGTAAAAAATTAGTAGAATCATTTGAGTAAATTTAAATCTCTGAATTGAATCAGGTTTATCTGAGCTAATAAGAAAAATTATCATTGACAGTGGATTTTAATGGAATTTGAGGAATTGTTTAATAGGCAGGATATTCCTAGGGATGTGAAAGATGCAATTCAGAGAAAAATCAAAAGTATTAACCAAATTGAACATGAATTGAGAGAATCAGAGGAAAAGTATCGAAATTTAGTCGAACGAGCGAACGATGGTATTGCTTTAATTCAAGATTCATTAATAAAGTATGTTAATCCAGGGTTAGTTAAAATTACAGGTTATACTGCTGATGAACTGCTTGATACTCCATTCATGGATTATATTCATCCAGATTTTCGTTCTGAAGTTGTGAATCGATACGAACAACGTATGGCTGGGCAGAGTATCTCACCGATATACGAAACCACTTTTTTATTGAAAAATGATAGAGTGATAGAAGTTGAAATAAATGCTGGTATTATCCCATATCAGGGCAAACAAGCTGACCTCGCGATCATACGTGATATTAGTAAGCACAAAAAAGCCGAAGAGGAGTTAAGAGAGTCCAAAGAGAAATATCAAATGCTTGTTGAAAAGCTAGAAGAGGGAGTTCTATTAGAAGATGCAAAAGGGTTCATATCCTTTATAAATCCAAAGACTGGCAAACTACTAGGTTATACGAAAGAGGAATTAATAGGAAAACATTGGTCAAGCATCGTCCCGAGCGAATATATTGACCAGATATATAATGAAACAGCTAAGCGTCCTAAGGGATACAGAACAACCTATGAGGCAAGCTTATTAGCGAAAGATGGTAGCCATATTCCAGTGATCATAACAGCGACCCCTATTTTTTCTCCTAAAGAAGAATTTGAAGGAGTTTTATCCGTTTTTACAGATATTACTCAACGTAAGGCCATTGAACAAAAATTACGTGAGTCAGAGGAGCGGTATCGGAGTTATGTAGAGAATGCTCGTGACATTATTTTTACAATCTCTCCTGATGGCATTCTTACTTCTATTAATCCTATAGTGGAATCAATTACAGGTTTTGCTCAAAATGAGTGGATTGGAAAACCATTCTCACCTTTAGTGCATGAAGGTGATCTTCCCATTATAATAGATGGATTTAGACGTGTCTTGAAAGGTGATCGGTTGTCTCCAGCTGAAATGCGACTTTTAACTAAGTCAGGTAATTATATAACAGTAGAAATAAAAGCTTCAGTTCAGGTTAGCGAAGATGGGAAACTTGTAGGTATGTTGGGTATTGCACGTAATATCACTGAACGGAAACAGGCTGAAGAGGCACTAAGGCAACTAAAACTGGAAGAGGAACGATATCATGCAATGATGTCTCATTTCATAAATAATGACATGCAAAAGATTATCAATAATATAGAATTACTATCATTAATGTACGAGTCCAACCTCGAACTGGATAACAATATAATAAATCAAATCATTACCATCGCTTCTAACTCATCTAAAACTATTGATACAGTGAATAAAATCTTTGAAGTTCTTCAAACTCCTTTTAATCAACCAAAAGATAGCGTTAAACTTCTCAATATGATTAATGAAGTTGTTTTAGAATTACCAGCAGCTTCCAAGTTTATCAATATTAACAAGAAGACTCTTGATGCAAGAGCATTTATCGATACACGTTTCAAAGATGTAATTAATGAAATATTAACGTTTATCTTGAGTTCTTATGATGAAATCATAAGTATTGAAAAGAATATCAATATTACAGGATCTTATTTCCCATCATTTTACTGTGTTTATATTAGCGATTGGTGTTCAGAACCATTACCACAAGAAATAATTTTAAAACTCTCTGGGACAATCACGGATGAATGGGAAATTATTGGTCATAATATTGGGATTGCTCTTGCTTCAGTCATCATGCAATATTATGGGGGCTTGTTGAAAATTCGGTCAGCTAACCCCCAAGGAAATGTCTTTGAGCTCCGTTTTCCCAGAGAATTGATCTCATCTTAGAAAATAAATAGAGAGAAAGGAAGAAAAAAAGAGGGGTGTCTGTATCTTTTCTCTTCAATACATTCACAGGAAAAATTTAGATAAGGCCTTGTGCCATCATTGATCGGGCCACTTTCATGAAACCAGCAATATTGGCACCAACAACTAAGTTGCCTGAAGCCCCATACTTCTCTGCTGCTTCACGAGCGCTTTTATGGATATTGACCATGATACCATGAAGTCGTTGATCTACCTCTTCACGTGACCAAGATAGTCGTAAACTGTTCTGAGACATTTCAAGACCTGAAGTAGCTACTCCACCTGCATTTGCTGCTTTAGCTGGGCCAAAAGCAACATCAGCTTCTAGGAAAAGATTGATTGCTTCAATTGTAGAAGGCATATTGGCTCCTTCACCAACTGCGATCACCCCATTATCTATCAAAGCTTGTGCATCATTAACTTCAATCTCATTTTGCGTTGCTGAGGGGAAAGCAATATCACATTTGATTTCCCACGGCCGTTTGTTTGGATAGTAGTCAACGTTAAACCGATCGCTATACTCCTTTATCCTGCCACGACGAACTTGCTTAAGCTCTAGGAAGAAATCAAATTTCTCTCCAAAAGTGACACCATCGGGATCATAAATAAAGCCATTAGAATCAGATAGTGTTACAACTTTACCGCCCAATTGATTTACTTTTTCTGTTGTGTATTGAGCTACATTTCCAGAACCTGAAACAGTACAAATTTTATCTTTGAAGTCAAGACCCCGAGCTTTAAGCATCTCAACTACAAAATAGGTACAGCCATAGCCAGTTGCTTCTGGTCTGATGAGTGAACCACCATAATCCAATCCTTTCCCTGTCAATACGCCTGTGTGGAATTGATTCATAATTTTTCTGTATTGGCCGAACAGGTATCCTATTTCACGACCACCCACACCGATATCTCCTGCAGGAACATCACAATCAGGTCCAATATGGCGGTATAATTCTTGCATAAAGCTTTGACAAAAGCGCATGACTTCCATGTCGCTTTTGCCTTTGGGATCGAAATCAGATCCACCTTTTCCACCACCCATTGCGAGACCAGTCAATGCATTCTTAAAGACTTGTTCAAATCCTAAGAATTTGATGATTCCAAGATAAACACTTGGGTGGAATCGTAAACCCCCCTTATAAGGACCAATTGCCGAGTTAAATTGGACACGAAAACCTCGATTGACATGGATTTCACCTTGATCGTCCTGCCAAGGCACCCGGAACATAAGTTGCCTTTCGGGCTCAACAATGCGTTCAAGCATCTTGTGTCTTCGTAATTCGGGATGTTTTTCAATCGCAGGTTCTAAAGATTCTAATACTTCTTTTACTGCTTGATGGAATTCTTTCTCACCAGGATTCTTTTCTTTAACCCAATCAAATACTTCATCAACGTAAGTCATTTCAAAACCCTTTTCTTTAAGATTTCTTTCCAACATTTATGAATTATTTTACGTAATAAGTCAACAACAGACGTTTAAGTACCTTATCTGTTAGGAATTGTGCAATTAGGAGTCTTTTTTTTAATACTATGGAAGGAATTATTTCGCTCTATTGATAATATAAAGATGTTAAATCTATGAGTAATCGGCTTAAAGATATGAACAGGAAAGTACAACGCATTTAATGAAATTTTTGATAGACAGTACTAAATTTAATCAGAAATTTATCTTTTTTAAATTTAAAAGGCTCTTTTCCAAACCAATCTAAAGAAAAAGAGGATAGTAGCGGATTTTAGATTTATAATTAGAGTAATAAAAAACAAACAACGAAACTTTTTCAAGGTGAAAATTTTGTGAAAGTACTGAGAAAGAATGACTAAATCTACTCCCCTTAATATAATTGATGAAGATGATTTAAGTCTTGATTATAAACCAAAATATCGTGTCTTTCATGATTTAATGACTAAAAGGATTAATAAAGTGCTTCTTGTTTCAAGTTATTATGATAATTTCATCTTAGAGGAAGATGGGAGGCTTTCTGATCAAATATTTGAAGAATTCCATAATTTGAATCTTCGGACATTACCAAGTATCACACGAGTCGCTTCAGCCAAAGAAGCGTTAAAATTAGTGAAAGAAAAAGAATTTGACTTAATTATTACTATGAGGCGTCTAGGTGATGTCGATGCCTTTGCTTTTGGACAAAATATTAAAAAGATCCGAGATATACCAGTCATTCTTTTATTAAACAATGCTAGTATCATCCCATATTTACCACCTCTATCAAAAAGACAAGGAATAGACCAAATTTTTTTGTGGAATGGAGATTCCACAGTATTCGTAGCGATAATAAAACACTTAGAAGATCGGCTTAATGTAGCACATGATACCGAAGTAGGTCTTGTTCGTGTGATCATCGTTGTTGAGGATTCTATCCGTTATTATTCACTCTTTTTACCTTTAATATACAGTGAACTCATGAAGCAAACACATCGGTTGATTTCATCTGGTATAAATGATTTCTACAACTTATTACAAATGCGAGCAAGACCAAAAATCCTCTTAGCCTGCACCTATGAAGAAGCCATGAAATATTATCAAACATACAAAAGATATGTCATAGGTGTGATCTCTGATGTTAGATTTCCCAGAGGTGGGAAGGTTGATAAAAATGCAGGTTTAGATTTCATTAAGGAGGTGAAAACAAACAATTTAACCCTTCCTTGTGCATTGCAATCAAGTGAACTTAAGAACATACAACGAGCTGAGGAACTAGGAGCATATTTCATCCATAAGAAAGCAAGACGTCTTCTACAAAATCTAAGACAATTTATGTTGAGATACCTAGGCTTTGGTGACTTTGTTTTTCGATTAGCTGATGGAACTGTCGTTGGTCGGGCAAAAAATATTATGGAGTTGTATCAAGCTATTTCTGTAGTGCCTAATGAGTCTTTAATTCATCATGGATCACATGATCATTTTTCTGGCTGGTTAATGAATCGAGCAGAGTTTGCTATTGCTCAAAAGATTAAACCTGTGAAAGTCACTGATATGACAGAGGAAGGTTTACGACAATTCCTTCTCGACTCGATAAACGCTATCCTCGTTGAAAAATCAGGTGGTGTTGTACATGATTGGGATAGAGAAAGTCACCATCCTGCAATTCGATTTACTCGGTTGAGACCAGGTTCATTGGGAGGAAAAGGTCGTGGAATTGCCTTTTTACAATTTCTCCTAAACACATTTCTGCTTGCAGATGAACTTTCTCTTGATGTCGATATTCGCATTCCTAAGACATTTGTAATAGGAACAAGTGAATTTGATCTTTTTATGCAAAAGAACGATGAGCTCTATGATATAGCTCTTTCTGATGCTCCTGACAAAGATATTAAAGAGAGTTTTTTAAAAGCAAAGATCTCTAAAAGTCTAGAAAACGATTTAAGATATATTTTACAGACACTTACAGGCCCACTGTCTGTACGATCTTCAAGTTTGTTGGAAGATTCTCAATATCAACCTTTCGCAGGTATATTTGAAACATATTTTTTACCTAATAACCAAGATATGGATACAAGAGTGAAATTACTCTGTGATGCAATCAAGTTAGTTTTTGCTTCATCTTTCTTGAAAAAGGCTAAAAGTTATGCTGAAACCACAGATCAATCTATTGAAGAATCGAAAATGGCAGTGGTTATTCAACAGGTAGTAGGGAGAAAACATCCTAGAGATTTGTCTTATCCCTCTTTTTCAGGAGTCGCCTCCTCCTATAATTACTACCCAATTTCTTATATGAAACCTACTGACCGAATTGCCTTTCTTGCAGTTGGGTTGGGAAAAACTATTGTAGATGGTGGTATTGCTCTTCGATTTTGCCCTAAATATCCTGAAATAAGTTTTTACTCAACTCATGACCAATTATTAGATAATAGCCAAAAAGATTTCTTTGCAATAGATCTAGCATCAACAGCAACTGATATTACTGAAGGTGAAGATTCCTTTTTGGTAAAAACTAGCATTTTTGAAGCTGATAGAGAGTTATTATCTGAAGTTGTGGACACTTATGATTACAATGATCGAGCACTCAGAAGCGGGTATATGGGGGAAGGTGCTCCTGTTGTAACTTTCAGTAAACAGTTGAGATATGGAACATTCCCTTTTGCTACAACAATATCCAAAATCCTAGGGCTTGGAGAGAAAGCGATGGGTTGTAGTGTGGAAATTGAATTTGCAGGTAATTTCCAACTCATTCCTAAAAAAAGAACTACTTTTTATCTCTTACAGATACGGCCATTTATCGAACAAGACGAATTATTGAGTGAAGAAGTCATTTCAGTTCCCAAGAGCGAGCTGTTAGCATTTTCATCACAAATCTCTGGCAATCGTATCATAAAAGACATTCATGATATTGTCTATGTTAAACCCGAATCTTTTGATAAAATGAAAACTCAACAAATGGTTAGAGAAATCGATCGAATAAATCAGCGTCTTCGAAACCAAAAAGTTCCTTACATCCTGTTAGGATTTGGTCGTTGGGGAACCTTTGATCGTTTTTTGGGGATTCCTGTGAAATGGAACCATATCTCGGGAGCCCAAGTTTTGATTGAAACTGGATTGGCAGATTTTCATGTAGAACACTCTCAGGGAAGTCATTTCTTTCAAAATATCACCACAGCCAACATTGGATACTTTTTTATAAAGTATAATTCAAAAAAAGACTTCATTGATTGGGATTGGTTAAACAGTCAGAAAAATATAGTAATAGAGACTGAATTCATTCGCCATATCAGGACTAAAGATCCTCTTCTGGTTATGATTGACGGACGGAAGAGAGAAGGGATAATAGTTAAACCTGAATGGAAATTTGAAAGATAGCGGTGGAATTAAGTGATACTAGTGATTAATGAGGTGAATCTAAGATCTGGGGGAAAGATTGGGCTGTTAATCAGAGAGAACACCCTTTGTGATAAAAATCTGAGATAACTAAAGAACAAAATAGAGAATAATCGAAACATTTAAATTAACTCTTATTCTGGCTCTGGTTGAGGTAGATGCCTTGGACTTTACACAGCCCTAAATGAAAATGACTCTTCTTTTGTATTAAATAAGGCATCACTAAACCTGTCAAATTATCTATTTTTACAATTACTTTTACATCGATCACGAATCTTACAAAAAATAAGCAGAATTACCATTTTTCAGATAAAGGAGTTTCAAACGAGTTGAATAAGGATTCTATCATCATTACTCCAGATATGGCGGAAATCTTAGATCAATTGAGTAAAAGTGGGCCCGTTACAATAGATCAATTGGCTGAAATTGTTGGGAAACCCCATGCCAAAGTAGAACAAATTACCTCACAATTGAATAAAGAAAAATTGGCAAGTAGAGATGTAAAAATTATCACTCGTGTTGTATTAACAAGAGAAGGTCAAAAAATTGTTAATGCGGGATTACCGGAAAATCAGATATTGAAACTAGTAAAGAATAAACCTAAAGGAATACCAATAGCTCAGCTCTCTTCTAATTTAGGTTTAACTAAGCAGGAAGTAAACGCTGGAATTGGAAAATTAAGAAATGCGGATTTAATCAAAATTAAGAAAGGAAATCTTATTCCTGTTGAAAGAGAAGCAAATTTAAATCAAGAATTAGAAGCAACCTTGAAATCTTTATCTGAAGATCATTTATTTCCCGTTTCAAAAAAAATACTACCAGTACTTTCGAAAAGAGGATTCATTGAATTAAAAGAACGACAACGTACAACCGTTGAAATAACTAATTCAGGATCCAAAGCATTACAAAAAACTCAAATTGTAGAAACTGTGTCACGATTGACTCCATATCATATACGATCTGGTGAATGGCGATCTTTAAAGCTAAAAAGCTATAATGTTACTAGTCATCCTAAAAAAATCCCAATAGGTAGAAAACATCCATATCTTATGTTCTTGGATGAAGTAAAACAAAAACTTGTGGGTCTTGGATTTACCGAGATGAGGGGCCCACTTGTTGAGTCTGAGTTCTGGAACTTTGATGCCTTATTCCAAGCCCAAGATCATTCAGCGCGTGAATGGTCTGATGTGTATACTATAAAGAAACCAACTCATGGAAACCTTCCGAAAGATCAGGAGCTCGTTAAAAACGTTCAACTTGTTCATGAGACTGGCGAACCTGTAGGTTCACGAGGGTGGCGGTATAAATGGGATCCATCAAAAGCTGCTCAATTGATATTAAGACCTCAAGGAACAGCTGTGAGTGCTAGGACGCTTTATAAGATGAAAATTCCTGCAAAATACTTCTCTATAGCGCGATGTTATAGACCTGATTCAGTTGATGCTGTTCACCTTTCTGAGTTCAATCAGCTGGAAGGAATTTCCTGTGATCCCTCTATCACCTTCCGTACCCTTCTAGGACTTCTAAAAACTTTTGCCATTGAAATCGCAGGGGCATCTAAAGTTAGATTCAAGCCTGATTATTATCCATTCACTAGTCCCTCTGCTGAACTTAGTGCTTATCATCCTAAGCTCGGTTATATTGAGTTTGGCGGTTCTGGTATCTTTCGTCCCGAGGTTACTGCGCCTTTTGGCATTTCTGATCCAGTAATTGCATGGGGTCTCGGGGTGGATAGACTCTATATGGTAAATCGAGGAATTAGCGATATTCGTGAGCTCTTCACCCAAAACTTGAATTGGTTACGGAAAGTTCCTTTGATCTAGAGGTGTAAATCTTGGTTGCTTTCAAAATATCATACTTTGATATAATTGAATTACTTAATCTACCTGACAATACTTCAATAGAGGAATTGGATCGTCTCTTTAGCTTTGCTAAATCGGAAATCGAAGAACATGATTTGGCCGATGAGGGTTATATTAAAGTTGACTGCAAAACTTCTAATCGACCAGACATCTGGGGTGTTGAAGGGCTTGTAAGAGAGATCAGTGGTATAATAGGCTTGCAAGAAGGATTGACTGAGATCTCTGCCGAACCTAGTGGTTTTGTAATAGAAGTAGACCCCCGAATTAAACCCATTCGTCCATACATTGCTTGTTCCCTTATTAAAGGAGTAAAGTTCTCTGATTTCCTTATTAAACAATTGATCCAATTACAGGAGAAAGTTGATTTTTCATATGGACGTCGTCGTCGTCGTTCTTCTATTGGAATTTATAATGCTAATATGCTAGAAAGTCCTATTTACTATGGCCTTACCCCACGATCAACTTCTTTCTATCCCCTTGGATATAACGAGAAAATGACGTTAGATGAAATCCTAATAAGACATGAAAAAGGTATTGAGTATGGTAACATATTACCTTCTAAAGGAGATCTACCTATTCTTCGAGATGTGAATGATGTCATTCTTTCCATGCCTCCAATAATTAATAGTAATGATGTTGGACGTATAAACGAAGAAACAACTGATGTCCTAGTGGAAGTCACAGGAACTAACCTTGAAGTCGTTAAAGTGGTCAACACATTGATTACGCAAGCAATAAGAGATCGTGACGGTAAAGTATATAGTGTAGAAATTCATTACCCAAAAAATCATGGAGATGCGCCTAGTACACTAGTCACTCCTGAAACTAAACCAAATGAAATAGTAGTAGAACCAGAAGATATTGAGAATTATTTGGATCTTAATTTAACCGTAAAAGACATTATCAAATTACTTCGTAAAAGAAGATTGGATGCTGTTGAAAAAAATGGTTCATTAGTTGTTAAATACCCTCCCTACCGAGTAGATATACTTCATTGGGTTGATGTGGCAGAGGAAGTAGCAATTGCATATGGATATATGAACATTGAACCCGCTGGTTCAGAGGTTCCAACAATAGGGGGATTATCTCCTCGAACGGTAAGTGAGAATTATGTTCGGGAAATTTTAAGTGGGTGCTCATTGCAAGAGGTTCTCAACTTCAGCCTCACTGACCCAACAAAATTATCTTCATTAATGGGATATGATGGTGATGTCCTTTCTTCTTGTGTTCAAGTTGCTAATCCAGTAAGTCAAACCTATTCAGTTGTGAGGAATCGTCTCTTACCTGGATTATTTGATTTTCTATCTCGAAATACACATACAGAGTATCCACAATACCTCTTTGAAGTAGGAGAAGTTGTCATAGTAGGGGATAACACAATTAAAACTATCAACAAGGCTGCAGTTATCCTAGCTGGCGCTGAAGTTTCATTCGAGCATTGTCACAGTATTCTAGAAACTTTACTTCAAACATTAGGAACTAAATACAAACTTGAAGTTACTGAATCACCTGAATTTATTCAAGGAAGAACAGCGAGAATATTAGTTGATGATGATGAAATCGGGCTAATTGGTGAGGTCTCTCCATTATTACTTGAGAATTGGGAAATATTTGTCCCTGCTGCTTCATTTGAAATTGATCTTTCTTTATTCTCTACTTTGTATTTACCACCATTAGAAACATATGAACCATCAGAATAAGTAATAATACTTTACATTCATTTCTCTTTAACTGGGTAAATTTAGTTTTGATTATGATCATCTTTCTTCTTCTTTAAGCATTAAGTCTGACAAGAGCTGGTATAAATAGTGCTTTGACAAGGAATTACCTGAAGCATTTCCTTGTTGATAACAATGGATGTTAACAGTTTAGATGTTAAATTTAAAAAATGGAGAAATCTTAAGTTCTACTTTCCTTATGGGGAATTAACAAACAAACCTATGTGGCGAGTAGCCATTCTAACGTGTATAGATTGTCGGATAGTCTCTAGTGTATTTGGGATTGAAGATCCAGGAGAAGCTATCATTATTAGGACTGCAGGTGCATTATTAACTCTTGATAGTCTTCGTTCCTTATTAATTTCTGTATATGAGCTGAATGTAAATTTAATCGTGGTTTGTGGTCACACCGATTGTGGAGGGAAGATGACAGAGGATCATATGAACCAGTTATTGTCCAATATTTCCCAAAAAGCAAGTATTTCACGTGAAAAAGTCTTACATCTGCTAAACTCCTCTAATCCTACAGAAGCATTTCGTGGTTTTAAAGATGTTAAAGTACAGATCCAGAAAACGGTTGAAAGTATTCGAGAACATCCTTTAATCTCACCAACTGGAGTGGAAGTTGTTGGTTATATCTATGAGACAACAAACGGTAATCTCATAAAATTAGAGGAAAGGGAAAGATAAAGATATCTACAAACCCAAATCATCCAAAAATAGTAACTTCAAGAGGTGTTTTGGCTAACACATCACACCCATCGTTTGTGATGACAATTGGAGCTTCATAACGAAAGCCTACTTCATCTTCTGGAGACATATATTGCATAGCACAGATTAACATCATGTTTTCTTTGTATACGTGATCAGGGTTAGTCCAATAAGGAATTGGTCCATCGTTCATACCGATACGCCATTCATCTCCCATTAATCCTATTCCATGTTCAAATCCTGGTACTAGAAATTGTGCAAAACCTTTCATGTCTGCCCAATCCATCATGTCATCAGCCATCCTTCCAGGAGTCATACCAGGTTGATAAAGATCCAAAACCCGAGTGATTGTCTCAATGAAGTTATTTGCATGTTCTTGTTGCTTTTTATTTACTGGAACTATTAAATAATTATGTGCATGATCTCCTAATCCTAGTTTAAACATTGCATGCAGATCAACCATAAGTGGCTCCCCTGAATTGATTCTTCGTCTCGTGGCTGGAGTGCAAGCTCCCATAGGATAAGCTGTTCGGTAACCAGAAGCGATCTCGTTACCGCCAGTAAAGGACCAGGCCCACTCACTCCCTGCTTTTCTCATGGCATATTCAGCTAAACCTGCGATCTCAGTTTCTGTCATTCCAATTTCTAGTTCATCCAAAACAGCTTGATGGCCAATATCAACGATATCCGAAGCTTTTCGAAAACGATTTATTTCCCCAGGGTCTTTAAACATAGAGATTTCGTCAATAATGTCAATACTGTTGATGAATTCAGCATCTGGAAGAGTCTTGGTTAAAGCGTTATACTCTTCTGTTGTTAAATGACCCTCAGGTAAGTAATTGGACATACCTAATTCGACTCCAATCTTTCCTACTCCAGAACCAGTTAAAAATTCATTTAGAGCTTCTCCAATAACGTCGATCTGATGACCGCCTCCTAATGGGCCAAATCCACGAACCTCCTCAAGCCAACTGTCGTCCCGTACTCTCTCAGCATCAATAATAAAGGTGTAAATTATTGGATCATCGGATTGAGGGATTACAATAAAGGAGCGCCAAGGACAAAACACATCACCGACATAGCTTAAGGTTCGTAATCGGGATCCAAGATAAACGGATAATCCCCACTCTTCCATCTTATCTTGTATTAGTTTCAATCGCTTTTTATGATCAATTGAATAGTAATAATCCATAATATATCCCTTAAAACTCGGTTGGTACGGTAGCAATGATTTTATTTAGACGATCAACAACACTAGCTAAACGTAAAGCTTTAACCATGCTTCCTTTCAATTTAATTTTATTTCTCATTAATGCACTCCTAGCTCCCAATTTGGCTTGAGAGATTAGGGAGAAAGTTTCATAATCCCCAAGAATTTGAAATTCAGATGGTTTCTTTGCCACCTCATCTTCATCGGTTCCAACTAAAGCTTCATCTAGGAGACCATTTTCGAATTTAAAAAATAAGTAATGGATTTTCCCATCAGGACAATTTTGATATATATTCTTCATTGAAGAGGAAACTTTTTTCATATCCTCAGCAGTTAAATTCGCTTTAATCCGCTTTATTACTTCCTCTAGCCACTTTTCACTTAGATATTTTAATTTAGGACTTTCATCACCCATAAATGCACATTCCTGATAAGAGAATTTTGGTAAGGATGATCAAGAAAATTAGGTTTATATTTTTTGACTATTAATGGAATAGAAAACGTTGTTCATTCAAAATTATTTTTTAATATTATAAACTACGACTTTAAAAGAAGTAGAAATTGTTCTTGTTTATCTGGTAATGATTCTAGCCATTTAAGGGATATATCTGTACAAAGATCATCAACATTTTGCTCAATTTTCACCAGTACATCTTTAAAATTTGTGATTTTCCCAGTTTTAATTGTTAATAGAAGACGTGCTTGAATTGAAGATGGTTGTAAGAGTGAAGTAAAAAGCTCTAATTTCTCAAGTAAAAAATAGGGATCCAATGTTAAATCAGCTGTGATAAGATTGAAAAGACAAGGAAAACTATTGGAAGTTATTTTAAAAAAATCTTTTATCCAATATGAGAACTTATTAGGGAATTTATTTTGGATTTCTTCTAAAAATGGCTTAAAATCTGGTGAGATTTCAATTGCTAGCACAGAGTGTACATTTTGTTCTAACAGATAAAGACTAAATCCTCCAGCACTTGCACCTATATCTAAGCATTTATCTTGCAGATTAATGGGAGGGAAATGAGGATTTGAAGATAACCATTTCATTTTGACATAACCTAACGGTTTTGTAAAAGTCTGAAGTGCTGATTCCTCAATATTAACATGGTCATGAAGTTTTACTTTATAAGCTGGTTTTTTCACAAGTTTTTCATTTATAATTACCCCAATATTTCGAATGAAGCGATTAGCTTTTGATCTGGAAGAAAAATATTGCGTTTGAACCAGCCATTCATCTAAACGCATACTCAATCACTCCACATCATATAATCAGTCCATATTGATATTTTCTTTTTTAAAACGCCAAGATTTTTTCCCTTGTTTTTTTTTCTCTCGCAATCTTTTTTCTTCTCGGAGAATACGTCTAACTCCCTTTCCTTTTCGGGGCATATGGTCACCTCTAACGATTAGCTTTTTTGGAAATTGTATGTATTGTTATTATAACTAAGGATTGCTGGATTACCACTCAAAATTTTTGATCTATTATTTCTTAGGTTTAGATTCTGTGATTTTCTCTTTCATACGACGTTTAGTGTCTTTTATTTGCTCTACAACCTCTTTATTGATCTTGTGTTTTTTTAATCGTGGAGAAGAGCGATTTTTCTTAAATGTCATACTTATCATCAATTATATAGATGATTAAGCTCTTTATAAATCTTCATTCACTACCATAGTTTCATTTTCGATTAACTCTCTCTCTTTCGAGTTTAAAGGGTTCATACTATAATGAAAATTGTATGTCATCGTCTCATCACAAAAACCTACCCAAAGGTACTATTAAGAAGTACAATGATTTGGAAAAGAAGTACGGCAAGGAACCCAAGATTTCTGCAGAAGAATTAGAGAAAATGCGTTGGTACTGGCATTAATCTATCCTGTTCTGTTTAGTTATTTTTACTTAGGTTCTATTAATTTCTCTCGTAATAAGGTAATACAAAAGGTTATTTATTACCCATTCCCTCACTCTGAGCTGTAATTATGCCTTTGTGTGCCTCAATTATTTCTATTGTTAAAAGCAGTCCCTAAATTAAAGACTCGAGCTTGATTTTAACCATTACTACATTGAGATGAAATTGTTTAATATTTTCTTGACAAGAGTTTAAAAAACCCGAGAGAAAGATATTTGCAGATAAAAAATAAATTAGCTAATACCGATAAAACTATGGTAATAGTATTTCTAGAGTTGATAAGGATGTCAGTTGGAAAAGATTTGGCTGAATATGGGGTTGACTTAGCTCACCAAAATGGTGCAGATTATGCAGAAGCGAGATTAATTGATGGACAAAAAACTGTGTTCTTTTTACATAATGGTACATTAATTTCAGGAGAACATAAACCATGGCTGGGTATTGGGTTTCGTATCCTTGTAAATGGAGGATTAGCCTTCGTATCGGTGGACAAAATATCAAAAAAAGAAGTAAAAGGGGCTATTATCTCAGGAGTGAAAATGGCAAAGCGCTCTAATCCTAAAGAAAAGATAGATTTTGGTGATCCGATCACGAATGAGGCAAAATGGGAGGTTCATACAAAAGAAAAATTAGAGGACATTGATACCGATACAATGCTCGAACTATTGCAAGAAATGGATAAAATGGCAGAAAATCATAATATCAATACTAGAGCAACTACCTTTGAGGCACAGAGTTCAAAAAAATATATCATAACCTCTGAGGGGACTAAGATCGAGGGGAATCTATCCATGTTAAAATATTATTCAATTATAACAGCTAAAGGACTTCTAGACTCTGAACAAAGGTGGGTTGATTTAACTCGTAGTACTGGTTGGGAAGGAGTAAAAACTTGGTTAGATGAATATGATGATCATTGCGCCCGATTAGCAAAAGTTGCAGCTCAATCAGACAGTAGAATTACAGGAAAAGTAGACTTTGTTGTTGGGCCTGAAGTTGTGGGTATTATTTGTCACGAAAATTGTGGACATCCTAGTGAAGGTGATAGAATCATGGGACGTGAAGGTGCCCAAGCTGGGGAATCATTTTGGCGTGATTTAAAGTTAGGAGAGTCTCGTGTTGGTTCTGAACATGTGACAATTTGTGAAGATCCTACTCTTATAGGTACAGGCGGTTATTATGAATATGATGATGAAGGTGTGAAAGCACGTGAAAGAATTCTGATTAAAAATGGAATAATTAATGAACCCTTACTAAATAGAGAATTTGGTGTGAAATTTGGTCTTGGGTCAAATGGTTCAGCTAGATCTGAAAATTTTGATCGTGAGCCTATAATAAGAATGTCCAATACTTATATGAAACCAGGAGATTTCACGTTTGAAGAACTGGTTGAAGATGTGAAACATGGAATATATATGCTATCATTTACGGAGTGGAATATTGATGATCGACGTTATCAAAGTAAATATGTTGGTTTTGAATGTTACCAAATAGTGAATGGTGAAATTACAGAGATAATGATTCGTCGTCCAGTAATGGAACTTACTTCTGTGGGATTATTTTCTTCAATTGACGGTGTTTCTAGAGATCTTACTTTTGATTTTCCAGGGATCTGTGGAAAAAGTGATCCTATGCAAGGAGTACCAGTTTACGCTGGTGGTGGACACGTTAGAATGCGGGGTATTAGATTAGGATAGGTGAGAAACTAATGACAGAACAAATGAAGGCGTTTACAGATTTAGCACTTGATTACGGACAAGATATGAACGTTGATCTGATTATTGGACGAGGGGTTAATAGGATTTACAACCAGATACGATTCTCCCAAAATAAGATAGATATTAACAAACAATGGCAAACAGAGTTATTGGAATTATTTGTGGTTGTTGAAAAAAATCAATTAGCGGTAATTGAATTTTCTCCTGGTTCAGATGAACATGTTCGAAAACAGGTCAGAGAATTAGTAAAATTTGCAGAAAAAATGTCTCCTAGTCCATTCTTTCATGGGGTTGAGGAAAGAATCACAACACATTCCCATTTGTCAGGGATATTCGATTCTAAAATTAAAGATTTTAGGGAAAAAGCACCACAATTTGTGAATGCAAGTATCGATACAGCAATTGCTACAGGTGCTAAAAGAGCTGCTGGGTCTTTTCTTTTTGGCCAAGAGGACTTCTATTTACGCAGTTCAGCAGGGCCTTATGGGAACTATTCTAGAACCTTCTTTAATCTTACGATTAGAGGATTTCAAGAAGAATTAGATGCATCTGGCCAAGGTTTAGCTTGTGGTTTAATACCAACAACGGCTGAAAAGGAGTTAACAGCTGCAGGGGAACGTGCTGGACATTTCTCTAAATTACATAAAGGAGCTCATCAAGCAAAACCAGGCAAGTATGATATTATTATGGCTCCTGCAGTTGGAGCGAATTTACTAGGAAATATTCCAGCTATGGCAAATCCAGTTTCTATTATGATGGGAATGAGTGCCTTAGGTGATAAAATGGGTGAGAAATTAACCCCTGAATTTGTATCAGTTTCAGATAATGGATTAAAGTCAAAGGGGCTGGCTTCATCACCATTTGATTTTGAAGGAACACCACGACAAAAAACAGACATTATTCATGAAGGAATATTGATCAATTTCATACATAATACCTCAACAGGTAAGATGTCTCAAGGAAAATCAACTGGAAATGGGGAATTACTTGATTTGGGATCAATATGGGGGAGTCGGACTGGCAGTAAAATTTTAATTCCCGCTCTTACAAATATAATCTTCAATAATGGAGATCATACTTTTGCTGAACTGTTAGAAGGTTCAAATCCAGCTGTTTTGGTTACCTGTAACTGGTACACTCGGTTTACCAGCAGAATATCAACTGAATGTAGTACAATCCCTAGAGATGCTGCCTTCCTCATTAAAAATGGGGAATTAGGGAAACCATTGAAGAACTTTCGTATAAGTGATAATCTCTTGCGACAGTTTACCAATATTGAGGCAATGGGGAACGATCGGGTACAGGTTAAATGGTGGGAGGTGCGGACTCCTACATGGATTCCAACTATACGGGTAAAAGATTGTCGAATTACCACAGCAACACAATAATTGTGATAACAAAGAATTGCAGATCTTATCTTTCGGAAAAATTTTTTTATGACAAATAGAGGTTGAACTTAAACATTAATTCATTTATTGATGGAGTTTCAAATGAGTCCCGTTTGTAAAAAATGTCATAATTATGTGATGAAGTTTCCGTGTCCACATTGTGGTAGTGATGAATCATTTTATGATCGTTCAGCTGAAGAATTCAAACCTATAATTCCTACCGAATTACAGGGTGACTTTGATGAACCTCCCCCTCCTACAAACGGTTTTGGGTTTTCTTCTCCTCCAGTCACTAAAACAGCAGAAACTCACATATCATCGAGGTCAGGTTCCTCCATTCAAGAACAGACACAATCCCCTAACACCATGGATTATAAGTTTGGAAGCTCAACCACTAGCTCATCACGTCTTGAAAATATGGAAATCACAATAAAAACCATAGAAAATGAAATCAAAACCTTAGCTTCAGACATGAAAAATATTCAAAAAAGTCAGAAGGTTATTGAAAACATTTTGACAAATATGAATAAAAAACTCATCAAATTGGAAAAAGAGTAAGTTAAAGAGGGTAATAGTTTTTATCTACTATGCTTAGAGACTAGAAGTCCTTCAAGTAATCTTTTTTCAACATTATTTCGGGGAAGACATTCAGCAACTGCCTGGCAAAATTGCCAAAATCCACGATTAGATATGTTATATGAAAATAATAATTTCTCTAGTTTTGCTTCATTTCCTTCTTTCCAAGCAATTAAAGATTGATGCATAATGTTAACTAGACAGGTGTCTTTTGGATTGATAATTCGTCGTTTTAAAGCGTCCAGAATCGTAATTTTTGATCCTTTTTTCTCTAGAAATCCTTTCTTTTGAATAATATTGAATTCTACTCCACACGCTTGAGCCAGTTTTTGTGCTTCTCCGAAATCAACTGTAGAATCTTGAAATGTCCACCGGTATGCAAGATAGAATTGAGATATTGCATCCATTTTTATCTCTTCATAGTTTTGTAAGAGGTTATGAACAAGAAAATTCGTTGTGATCGTGCGGATATAAGCTAGCTGGTCACGAAAAGTAACAATCTGCCCTGAATAACGTTCTATTTGCCGATATTGGCTCAGAGTTTCCATTGATGGTCCAATTGCTGAAATAAAGAAATCTCCACCACGAATTCCTTCTCTCCAGAATCGTAGTAATTGTTTATATATTTGAGCTTCCATTTTTTGTTGAATCTCATGAAAATATCCTACTTTACGTTGAGGTTGTTTCCTACAGACGAGGTAAATGGAGGAGGCAAGGGCAGCAGAGGTTTTAGCTCGGAGACGGGTTTTCATTTCAGTATGAATAGGCCATGAGGCTGTGACAACGAATCCAGCTCGTATTAATGCCTTCAACATCGTTTCCCATCCCTCTGATGACTTATGAGCATAGACTATAACTACAATACCTTCAGGCTTCAGAATTCGGTACATTTCTTGGAAAGATTCACTAATCATTCCTTCAAAAAACTCTTTAGGATTCTTTTGCCTCCCTTTATTAGCAACAATCTCTTCTGATTTGGGAGTAAGGGGAGTTGCAAAAAGATTAGGAAATAAATTTCCAATTGCTCTCTTAAACCATACATAAAAGAAGTCTGACAAGTCTGAATAAGGAACATTATCATAATAAGGAGGATCGGTAAAAACAGCGTCAAAATATTCATTTTCAAAAGGAAGATTAGTCGCTGATGCCTGAAAAACCTGTGATGTGTTGGGAGATTTCCAGCAATTATTTCTTAAAAAGCGTAATACCCAATCCATTTGGTGGAGCCAATCGCCATTTGCCCCAGAAAAAACATTCAATTCTGCGTAATCCCAAGCCATTGGTAACGCTGTTCGACCAAAAACATGTTCAATTTTTTCACCATAGGCATTATAAACCACTAAATTGGCATTTTTATCAGCTAAGCGTCCCAAAATAATTGCTAAATATGCTATGATGATATTAGAAAGTAAAATTGGTTGAGGAGTTGTCTCAATGATATCATGATGTTCTTGCATAATTTGTTGAGAATTTACGTTTATACGCTCCAAGAAGGTAATAAGCGCTAATTGTTGTCGTGAATTAAATAAATTTTTCCATTTAGTCATCCCATAGTGTTGAACACCGAAACCTAAGGTTCCAATGGGTGGTAATTCTTCATTTGGAAAGAGAGATTCCAAATTTTCAAGATTAGAAAGTTTTTGAGAGAGAAAATCTTCTGCTTGAGCGAAATTTTTGATATCTTTCTCATTGGCAATACGATAATGCTTTTTTGCCTTCTTTGGAATTCGTAGAATTACCACAGTCATTTTTTGTTGCATTTTTCCCTCTTGTGCGAGTTCACGAATCTTTTTCGCTTTTGTTACTTGATTACAAACTAAACATCTAGCTTTAGCTCTTGAAATAGTTCCTATGGAGGGATTAAAGTCAATATTTTCCCCCTCCTGAATTTGAAAAGAGATAGTCTTTGACTGTTTATCTATAATAGGTTTATATGCAATAGAGCGTGTCTTTGTTCTAGCCAACCAAAAATGCTTGATTAAGGGCATTTCTACAAGACATTTTGGATTGGGACATGGAATGGTTCTTGCCCATAAATAACCAATTGGGATACTTCCATCAGGGTCGTTTGGATAGAATTGGCTTAACTCTAGATGCGCTTCATTATGAATGTGAGTAGCCCATTTTTCTATCAAAGCTGCAAGCTTGGTACTAGCGATCTTTTGGGGCCATTCAAGTGTTGCTTTACTAATCAAAACAGCTACAGGATTCAAGTCACTAGCATAAGTTTCACACCCAAGTCTGAGAGCTTCGAGAGGGATAGATCCTCCACCTGAAAACGGATCAATTATTTTTGGTGGGTTCTTTTGCCACTGTTTGCCGATTAGTTGTTGGCTTTTAAGAATCGTAGAAGTTAAATTTGATTTTACAGTATTCCAAGGTGCAATTTCTTTGATTATGTTGAAAACTTCTTTTTTTTCTTTAGAACTTGAAGGAAGGTCAATTAACGCTGCAAAAGCGGTAGTTCGAGATGATGCTAATGGGCGACGGGCCCACCATAAATGCAAAGTACTAGGATGGCCATGACGAACACTCTTTTCATGTGTAGATGCTTTTGAGATCTCAACCAGTGGAAGATTCCATTCAATTATTCTTTTTTTCAAACCCAAGCATCTCAACAGGTTGCTGAATGATAATCATTGCTAAAAATGATAATATAAACAATAGAAATCATTGATTAGGGGAAACTGCCTTTCTTGAAAAAAAGACATTCGAGCTTATCAATTTTCGTAGAAACTAATCAAATTGAAAATAAAGTATAATCCTTTTCAAAAGGATTTTAAATTCTGAATGTTTAGCTACTAAGGAATAAAGAAAAGAATAGAGTTAGTATTATTCTTGATTGGTATAGATTTGAGATCTCTCTCCCTTATTCTTCTATTTTTTTAAAATGACGCGCAGTTGCAGCTTGAATGGTATCTGTTCTTTTTAGTAAAGCTCTAATCTCTTGGAGGAGAGCTTCCTCGAGTTTCTTTTGATTTTTGAGGAATCTTTTACGATATTCCTTCAGGAAATCATCAGAAACACTCTCATCCCAACCATATTCTTTTCGAACATCGGAATAAAGCTGATAACCCATTGTTGTACGTTCAACCCAACGATCAAGATAATAGAAATCCTTTGAAAAAACTAAAACTTGAGGGATTTTTTCCCCGCCATTAATCCGTTCTACTAAGAAGGGGTAGTGATCTTTGTTGAATATTTTTAAGTTAACATTAGGGCTATGTTCTGCTATTTTAACAAGGGCAGGGACATTAGTTATAGAGTCCCAACACCATGTGGTAGCTATCAGCAGCAGATTGACTGGATAATTTAAATCAATACGGAAATCGTCAGGGGAGAATTTGTTCACAAGCCTGCGATGATATAAACTAATTCTCTGCTGTTCGTCCTCTGTACCCGATTTTAAGAAATCTTCAAAAGAGATACCAGTCTCATAGAATTCTTGAGTTATTCGATCTAGCAATGTCTCGTGTCTCCTGATATGGATTATTTATTTGATGGAATCGTTTAACAATTAATCTCTTATTTATTTACGCAAGAGCTTCTTTAACTTTATCTAATAAAGTTTTTTCGTGTACAGCACCAACAACGCTCCATTTAGGATATTTAAAAATCTCACCATCGTCATCTTCCTCAATCCAGTCATCATTGATGATTGTTTTCGGAACACCTTGCACTTGATATTTCATTGATAATTCATGAAATTCTGTCGCTTCAATCATATCAGCAGTAATGTTTTCATTCAACATAGCAAATTTAAATGCAGTCAAGACTGCTCGTGGGCAATAGGGACAAGTTGGAGTCACAAAAACCTGTAAGTGAACGGGCTGGTCGATTTTTTCAATCTCCTCAATCAGTTCAGGGTCTAGATCACTCTCTTTATCCGAACCAGACATAATAATGCTTTCAATGAGACTACCAAATTCATATCCAGAAGGAATACCAAAAAATCTAATCATACCTTTCCCTTTCCCTTCAATAGCTATCGCAGGATGTCTTGTGATTTGCCAAGTCTGAGCTTTTTCGTTATCAAGAGAACATTCACAATGATCTAGCTTAATTTTATCTGATTGACTTGCTATCTGTTCTGTTAAGTCGAGAGTTTCATTACATAATAAACAATGATTCTTATTAGTAAACATGTGTAGTGTTACATCTGAGGTTAATCCATCAAACATTTGACGGACTTCGGTCAAAATTTTCTCTTCGATTCTTACTTTACTTTCGGACATGTAATATCCTCCTTAATGACTTTATTTGACACTTTCATCAATTCTTTATAAATATTGCGTTCTTTGAATATTCCGTAATCCATATATATGAATCACAATATATTTTCACTGGCGAAGATATGTCCTCAGATCAAGCTCCAGGCTCATTAGATGATGAAAAAAACTCTTTAACACTCCAAGCAGAATTATGTCAGTCATTAACCCACCCTTTTAGACTAAAAATTCTTCAAATTCTAGAAGATGGGGAAAAAAATGTCTCTGATATAAAAGAAGCAACAAAAAAACCACAACCATATATTTCCCAACATCTTCGTGTGTTAAGAGATAAAGGAGTAGTGATAACGCGTAGAAAGGCTAATGAAGTCTATTATTCGTTGTCTGACCCAAAAATTTTGAAAATATGCGAGCTAGTGGCGGATCTTATTGCTAAAAAGCTTCAATCACAAGAATGATATCCATAAAGAAAAAACAATCAGTCACACCAGAGTTATTTTAAGTGATAATATTCAACTTAGCGAAATTCTTTAATTGATTCTTGGAAATGTATTTAATAATGACACAAGGATGTCAATGAGTACTCTTTAGGCCAGATTTGCAATGTTTTTCGATAAATCTCAGAATAATAGTACAAGGCCATATAAAATACTCGTAGGAGTGGTGTGGACGACATTTGATGACATCAGGGGAGGTATGCCAGTTGAATGGACTCCAAAAACGTTATCGGATAAATTATTGTTTGGTATATCCCTCAGAGGGATGTCGGTCTTTTCCAGTCGACCAAATCATATTTCTTATTCGAAAATGCCTGCGACTATTCCTTTTCCAGAACATGAGTTGTTTTCAGTTTGCACTGTACTTTATGAAACGTCAGAAACCAATCGTGGTGGGTTTAGTATCAATTTGGTGTCAATATTATTACCTCAAGTTATTATGGAGATGGCGTGGATAGACCTACGACAAATTCAAGCAGTTTTTACAAAATATTTTGAGTACTATCAAGGAGAACCAATTCACCATAAAAAGGCATTACTAAAAGAAATTGCCCACGAAACCGATCTCATTCTTCAGCGAAAACTAAAAGTCATCAATGAAGGAGAGAAAATCCGGGAACATCTATCAAAATATTTAGATTCTTATCTAGTATCATCATTGGAAGAGGACGAACAGAAATTAATACAGACTCGTGTACAAACATTGATGATATTGTTGGATAGAGTATTGGAAGCGGGAGACAATGAACGGATTCAACGCGCACTAGATAGGATGAACTTCATCCTAGAACAGGAGCTATCAGACGAGATACTCGTCATGTACCAACAGACGATCAATAACTTAACCCAACCATAACAGGATCTTAGGCTTTGAGTTGGATGTTCAAAGATAGAGGGAAAAAACCTTATAAAATAAATTCAACCATATTACTCTCTGTTCACTTATCAACGGAAAATTGGATGTGACATGGTTTGTACATGGTGTGGTATGGAAAATTCAAAGAACTAAAAGATGCTGCTTGGATAAAATGGATGCGAAAAAATAAAAAACGAATAGAAGAAGTATTAATACCTGGGATGAAATTCATTGGAGTGTACATCATAATTAATGCGACTGCAGATCACGATTTTGAAATGTGGTATGAAATAGATAATTGGGCGGTTTTAGACAGGGAAAGAGATAATAAAAAAGCCGAAGAACTGAATCTAGAAATGTTCGCAGAAATAGGTATGCCATTTGAGTGGATGCACACCAAATTTCTACGCACTTTGGACGACGTAAAGTTCATGGATTTTGAAGTGTAATCCCCACTTTCATACTTTCTTTTTAGATTCATATTTGGTTGACTGAAAATTAGAATATTTTGATGAATATGAAGGCATCCACAGGTGAATTATGGATCAGTTTCGATCTGGTCGAAATCGGTATCTTTGTTAGCTTTTGCGTTTATACCTTCGATGAGAAAGTATTACAGGAACTATGAATAGTAATAAAATAAACACGCTGGGGAAAGAGCCTACTTCTGATGAGGATTCTGTTTTAGTAGTTGTTTCAGAAGATGTTTCAGAAGTTGTTTCAGAAGATTCCTCTTCTACGATTTCAATAATGAATATGATGGTATCTGTCCCAATGTTCCCCGCTTGATCTACAGCAGTGATAGTAATGTTGTAAATCCCATTCGAGAGATTTGAAAAAATCGTCCCACTAGGGACAGTTTTCGTTACCCCATTAATATAGACAGTGACTGTCCCCTCAGAAACAGTATAGGCTAATGTGACGCTGTCTTGATCGTACGTTGTGTCATTTGTCGGACTGGTAATATCTACAGTGGGGTTTGTGTCATCAGTCGTGAAGGTAAATACTTCCGAGGTCCATCTACCAAGACTATCGTTGGCATACACATATAGGAAATGTTGCGCATCACCACTTGGTAAAAGCGTCCAAAACTCATAATCCTGATTCCACGTTTTATTCGTGGATCCATCCCAATTATAGAGCACGGTATCGAGAAAAACATCAATCACATCAAGTTTGATGATTGTCATCGAATTATGGCTTGTATCATGTGAAGGAGACTTCAAAGTAATGATGGGAGCCACTGTTTCAATTTTGAAAGCGACTGGGAAATACGCAATATTACCAACGGTATCGATAGCATAAGTATGGAGAATGTAGGCACCATCAGCTAAAGTCCATGAAATAGGGGTTGTCCAGATCTGATTATCAACGTGGAATCCTTCAATATAGTACCAATAATAGGCAATATCAGCATCACCCGAGAGATCTACCGTGATAGTTCCCGTTGTATAAGTTTTACTAGTAGGAGAATCGATGTTAAAGGTAGGAGGAGTAGTATCAATGGTGAACGTGACTGAGACATGAGTAATAGTTCTTAATATTTTTCCATAGGCATGGAGGGTGTAGGTGCCATCATCTAACGTTCGTTCCTCCCTTGTCCTCCAAGTTTGATTATCTCCATCAATTCCCTCAATGTAGTACCAGTACTGGACAGCATTTCCAGATAATATCACAGTGATCACATCAGCACTGTAATCCTGCGCGAAAGGCGTAACTATGCTCACCAGAGGAGGCCCAGGAGTCGCTAGAGGAGATGTATCATTGTTACGAATAGAACTACCACTATAAGTATCTAAGGTATAATAACCAGGAGGAGGTATGTAATCATGCCAATAGTTTTCGCTGAATACATTAGTTGGAGCATCATTCCACCTATCATCACACGCTTGAGCTGTTTCTGTACCCTCACTATTGTTGAGGAAATTGTTCCATTGTGCAATATTATCATTGGACTGATCAGAAATTCCGAAGTAAAATCCATAGTTGGTATTGTTATAGATCGTATTGTTATATAGAAAATTATCGTTAGCGGAAAACAGTCCGACGCCATAATTGGAGCAGTTAGAAATTGCATTGTAGGAAAGAGTATTATGGAAGACATAATACAGTTCGATGCCATTATCGGAGCAGTGAGAGATCGTATTGTGGGAAAGAGTATTATCATCGCTCGTTTGATACAAAAAAATACCATCATTGGAGCAGTTAGAGATCATATTACCAGATAGAGTATTATAATTACTGGATAAATCCAGGGAAATGCCACTCGAGCAGTTAGAGATCATATTACTGGACAGAGTATTATGGTGAGAATAGTCCAAGTAAATGCCATTTATAGAGCAGTTATAGATTACATTGCTGAATAGAGTACTATGGTTGGAGCCAAACATGACAATACCATTACCAGCATGGAGCTTGCCAGTACCAGAGCAATTAGAGATCGTATTGTAGGACAGAGTGTTGGAGTCACTAGTCCAATCAAGGTAAATACAATTCCTAGAACAATCATCGATCGTATTGTAGGACAGAGTATTATAGCTACAGGAATCACCTCCATAAAAATAAATACCCCAATCAGAGCAGTGAGAGATCGTATTATTGTACAGAGTATTATAGCTACTGGAATCCCTCAAGAGGACGCCATACTGGGTGCAGTTATAAAACGTATTACTGGACAGTGTACAATGGTTGGAATTGTACAGGCTAAGGCACATATAAGAGCAGTCATAAACCGTATTGTTGGACAGAGTACAATAGTTGGAAAAATACTGAGTAATACCACTATTGCATTTATAGACTGTATTGTTGGATAGAGTACAATAGAGGCCTTGACTCATGCTAATGGCACCACCAGTAGCATTATAGACCGTATTGCTGGACAGAGTGCAATGGGAGCCAACAACGCTAATGCCACCATTAACATTATAGACCGTATTGCTGGACAGAATACTATGGTTGGAGTCCATCCCTAGGAAAATGCCACTACTAGAACAATCATAGATAATGTTGCTAGATAGAGTATTATAGTGATTGTAGTTATCAAAATTAATGCCATATGAGCAGTTATAGATCGTATTGCTAGAAATAGTATGATAATTATTGCAAACCGACAGTTCAATAGCGTCATCAGCACAGTTATAGATCGTGTTGTTGAAAAGTGTATTATAGTTATTGAACCAATACTGGCTAATGCCATCCCTAAGACAATTATAGATCGTATTGTTGGACAGAACATTATTAGTGTTGGAGGGATGTAGCCTTATCCCATCATATTTGCAGTTATAGATCGTATTACTGGACAGTGTATTACTGCTGGAGGAACCCAGAACAATGCCAAAATCAGGGTTGCAAATGATATTACTATCAATTATCCCATGAGCGACGTTACCGAGCACAATTCCCCGAAAATTTTTTACGAGGCCATTTAGATAACAGTTGCTAATTTTGAAATACACAACTGTATTGTCAATACGGATCAAGTCTGTTGTGGAATCCGTAATGTTATAACCATCAATCAGGTACGGTTCATCAGGGGTACCAAATCCCTCGAAGCCATACGCTTTAAAATCATTGTCATTGCTAATTTTAATCGGATCGTGTTGTTCATATTCTGTCGTTCCTGTAATAGATGTAACTGGTTTTGATACCATTGAATTAGAACTATAATGCACTATTGTCATAATTAACATCAATAATAGGATAAATGTTGTTCTTCCCTTTTGCATAGTTTAACTCTCCAAATACTTCAAAATGGTAATCTAAAACAACCATATTGCTTTAAATGGACTTTTTTGTGATAATTACCCCTCCAGTTTCAGAGAAGGTGTAGGGAGACTGTTTGAACAGGTTGTTTCCATGTATACAGATATCTCTAGTATAATAACTTTTCCACAAATAGTAGAAAGAATTCTGTTTAATGAAAAAAAACATCACACGCGATCTCAACTACAATCCCAGCCTTACCGCGCTCCATAAGGAGTTATATCAAAAATCTTAATGTTAGGATGTCAAATTCATTGATTTTGAGGTGTAGTAGGGGTTTCATTCTCTTTTTCTCTCATTATTTGGACTAGAAGGATGTACAGAGGCTCTTAATATCCTTTTGATAGCAGGAAAAGGAAAATGATGGATTCCATTATGAAAAATATTAAAAGGTTGCATAAGCAAAGAAAATTTAGTACTAATAAGGAAAGATAAATCAATTGAAAGATGCTAGCCATTCTTATTTATTAAAGAGAGACACTGCAATACGTCAATTAAGTGAAAAAACTCCTAAATATCACTTCTATCACAAAATTAGGAGTTTCAACCTCTTACCTGGAACTATCGAGAAAATTATGCACGTTGTGGGTTCATCAAGAAAGATTAATTGGTTCAAAAGCCATTTTCGCAAATAGCTAAAGAAAATTCAATAAAGAAAAAGAAGAAAAAAAAAGGGGAGATTGGAAGAACTTAGATAGCGCGTTTAATAACGCCAGGGCCTTGTTCTTGATATTCTTTGCGGGAGACCCAGAGGCGCTGGAAGGTTTTTAAAGAAGAGAGAATAGAACCACCAATCCAAACAGAATAACGGCGCTCGGGAGGAGCGACAATCCGAATCTCAACATTTTCAGGAACAAGTTCAGTGAGTTCTTTGTGAAGACGCTCTTTCAAGCCTGGGAACATGGTAGAGCCGCCAGAAAGAACAATATTTTGATAGAGTTCTTTACGTAAGTCAATATCACAGAGCTGGACAGCGTTATAGATGGCTTCATCAAGAGGTGTTTCTTCTTTACCGAGGGCACTAGGATTGAAGAAAGCTTCTGGAGCCAAAAATCGTTCAGGCCCAATGGTAAGGGTTTCGCCGTCAGGGAGAGTATATTGCTTTTCCATACCAGAAACTTTCTCAGCAAGCTTCAGCTCTTTCTCGGGATCGAGAGCGACATAGCACAACCGTTCCTTAATATCACGGACAATTTCCTTCTCGGCAGAGGAGGTCAAAGCCCGACCACGGGTTCGGAGTAATCGGCGGAGATACTCAGTAATGTCCCGACCCGCAATATCAATACGACTGATCGCATGGGAGATCGCAAAGCCTTCGTAAATCGGGACAATGTGAATCACACCATCACCAGCATCAATAACTAAACCAGTGGTACGACCAGAAGCATACAGTGACAGCACTGCTTGCATTGAGACATACATGGCAGGGACGTTGAACGTCTCAAATAAAATTTCAGCCATCTTCTCACGATTAGATCCAGGATTCAAAGGAGCTTCGGTCAATAAAATGGGGTGTTCACTTGGATTGACACGAAGATCATTATGGAAAGTGTAATGCCAAATCTTTTCCATGGCATCCCAATCCGTCACAATTCCATGAAGAATCGGGTAGATAAGCTTGAGGACACCACGTAAGTTCATGGCTTCTTCTCCCACGTAGTATTCCCGGACATAATGATCCACATCAGACATAATGGACTGATATTTGGGGTAACCAATTAAGGTGGGGAACACTGAGCGGGGTTGGTCTTCACCGGCATAACCATTTTTACTAAGCCCTGTCCCATTATCGATGACGAGGGGTTTTCCAGTAATTCCTTCTGCTACAGACATTTTTGTTCACTTCAGAGTAGTTTTGTCAAAAAAAAGATCACTTACAAAGCGATCATTTATAAACGTCTCAGACACCGTTTCAGTCAACTGGCGGAGACGCCTTTATTTTGCGTATGCAAGTACCACCTTCCTCCGTTGTTTTAAAAACCTTTGGTTTTGATTTTAAGGTAAGATTGCTTTTATTTGAGGGAGTTTGAGTGAGGAGAAAAGAGCCAACGAACCCGATAGAAATGGTAAGAAGGCGGAACCCCTCCCGTACGATGGAATAGGGTTCGAAGAAAAAAAGTCGGGTCGGTGCTAAGAAAAACCAACAGTGAAGAAACGGGGAAATGAAAAATGGTAAAAGGCATCCCCTGAAATCGTGAACTAAGGAAGAACAGGGGGAGGAGAGAACCATATGATAAGAGATGTCTAATAAGTCGGGGTGGATGACCTCACAGTCGGTGGAAATGGTGGGAATAATGGGAAGAGATTACTATGGAACCCATGAAAGGAAGTTTTTCAAAAATACACCTGTGGGGTTTATAAAGGTTCGCATAGAGTAAGGTTTAAATAGGAAAAAGTGCTAATAGCAATCAATGGAGAAAGAGAGGAGACGAAAAGCCAATACGGATGAATCGGTGAGGCATATGGGAAAAAACGAAACCGAGAGGGATCGGATGGAGAGGCTCCTAGCGGAAAGAAGCTTGAAGTACTTTGAACGAGAACGCCAACGGCCACAACGGCGCAGTATAGATACGGAAGGAGAGCCTATCGATCCGTTAGAGTATCTCGAGCGGGAGGAAGTGAACATCCTACAGGAGTTCGGGAAGATCAGATTTGTCTATGTCAGTGAGGAAGATGTCACGGAAGAGGAAGGGTGGACTTGGTTTCTTCCTGGTTCTGGGGTGGTTTTTGTGGAGGAGAGACGGGTGGTGCGCTTATTGTTCGTTACGGACGACCAAATGAACACACAGCTTGTGTTCCCTCCTTCGATCATTCAGTTGGTACACCTCGAGGAGTTGGAGGTGGAAAATTACCCGTTAGGGAAGATACCCAGTTTATTTTGTCAGTTTCCTCGCGTGGAGGCGTTAACTCTTAAGAATGCCCAACTGCGACAAATCCCATCATGTTTCCGAAATTTAACTGCCCTGAGAGAGCTCTCTTTAGCGAACAATGCGTTAGATGAGACTGCTTTAGCAGAAATTACCCACTTGACCAGCTTGACTCTGCTTGATCTCTCGGATAATCGCCTTACAGCATGTCCTGACAGCATTGGTAATCTAATCAATTTAAAAATTTTAAGGTTAGGCTGGAATCAGATTCCAGCGCTTCCTGAGGCGATTTGTAAACTAAAACAGCTGGAAGGATTGTCTGTAGGTGATAATAATCTTTCATCTCTTCCCCAGGGAATTAACGAATTATTTCAACTTAAAGTCTTAATTTTAAGTAATAATCAATTAACCACGTTACCCGAGTCAGTAGGTAACCTGATTAAGCTGCATACTCTCTTCTGTAGTAATAATAAGTTACAATTTTTACCAAACACTCTTGGTAACCTCACACAGTTGGAAGATTTAAGCATACATAGCAATCAGATCTCTGATTTCCCAGAGATTATTTGTCACTTATCGAAATTAAGAAATTTATGTTTAAGTAACAACCAATTAACTACTCTTCCTCCTACTCTCCAGAATTTGAAGCAGCTTCGGAATTTAGAATTAGCCAATAACCAAATCTCCCATCTTCCTGATTTTGTGTGTGATTTCCCACTAGATTTCTTATCTCTGGAATCCAATTGTTTAGAGGAGCTTCCTGCGAATATTGGCAATCTTTCCTTGACCTTGTGCCTTTCTTTAGCAAACAATCCCTTACGGGTTCTTCCTCCTTCCATTGGTCGTATTTGTGTGTCAGGTCTTCCCCCACGCCTCCACGCCTATTACAAAGAGCAACGGCGCCTGTATATAAATTCTTGGGATTATTAATGTATCAGCGGTTACGCCACCTCCAAACTCGCCCCCTGCTCTATTGTTTCATGTGTCTGCTCGCTGTTGTGGTGACGGGGTTCAACTATCCCGTGTTGATGAAGGAAATTCTGTGGGGAATTAGTGTTGCGGGTTTCTCTTGGATTGAGTTTCTTCAGGCGGATGCAGGATTGGCGTCTGACCTGATATTACTCCCAGAATATCATTATCTTCCCCTCTTAACTCTTGGAGTCTTTCTTTTCTTAATGTTTGTGATTCAAATTGATTTTCCAACCTCATCTACTGAGGTTCCTCGCCTGTTTAAAATTCTCTTTTACTCTGTTTTTCCAATTTGTGGCATTGTCATGGTTATTCCCCTCCCTCCAATTCTCTCCGCCTTCCATAAAGGATTTATTCCCATACCTCTCATAGAGAACAATCTACATTACCTCCTCATGACTTTGTTCTTCATCATGTTGGGTTTATGTTCCATTCTCTTTTTTCTTGTTGCTTTTTCTTTCTCTGTTTACTGGGATAAACATCTCATCCATACTGGGTTATTGTATTATCCTGGTGTTGTGATTGTGTCTTATTGTACACAGTGGTGGGGCAGGTTGTTGGTCTCAATTATAATTAACGCCTATAGGCGTAAATTCCTCTCATTTATCCCTCTCATGACTATTTTAGTTGTTATTGGACAACTTAGTATCATCATTACATTTTTAATCTTCTTAATCTCTCTCTTACCTGTCATTAAACGAAAGGTCTTCTTTCTCACTAGATGGAATGTTCCTGCCAATATTGCGGAAATCAGTGAGATTCCTTCCTCTCAATCAAGATTCTTTATTACTCTCCTCGTTTTTGTTCCGTTAATTGTCGTTGGGTGGTTCATTCCCTATTTTCTCATCGCATTGACTGAAATTCCGATCCCTCCTTCCCTAAACTTGATTATTGCGACCTGTGTGATCGTGGGTGGGGTGTTCTTCTATCTATGGACATGTCGTGTAGGGTTCATCAGTCAAACAGGGTGAAATAAATCCCTGAAATATTGGAGTAAGATTAATATTTCAAATCGACTTCTAGGCCATAAAATGGGATGATTTGTTAAATGCGAAAAGGCTTTTATTTGAAAATATCTATAATTATATCATAATTTCAATAAACGTATTCGCCAGAAGACTCCTTTATGTAAATAATTGAGGATAAAAAGGCGTTAATCAAGCGAGTGAGAGAGTAAAAAGGAAGTGAGAGAATACAATGGCTAAAGAAGGCCAATTGAAATATTTTCTAAATGTTTCTAACCCCCTTTTTGGTACTACAGACAAATAATGATGGAGAGAAGAATTTTGAAAGGTAAAAATATAGGCTTAGTATCCATACTCTTAATCTCAATATTTATTATATCAATCCTGAATTCCTGGGATGAAAAAAATATTTGGGTCTGGAACAAACCACACTTTCTGCCCCATAATAATTGCGCTTATATTTCTATCATTTAAATAGTTCTGAGAGATTTATTTGGTCCTAAGATTGAAATCAGTCAGCGGTCGCAGTTATCCGCAGGTAGAAATCAAGTAGATCGTCCTTGGGAACTTCTTTACTTGAACCTTGCCAAAGCACTTTTCCTCGGTCAATAAAGAGATAATTTGTGCAAAAGGCCGCTAAATCCTCAAGAGAGTGGCTAGAAATTAGAAAGTTCGTCTCAAAAGTGTTATAGAATTTTAGAAAAAGATCTCTGACATATACTTTAGCATATGGATCGAGATTAGCAAAAGGTTCGTCTAGGATAGCAAGGTGGGGAAGTCCTACCAAACACTGGGCTATAGCAAGTTTTTGTTTCATTCCAGAAGATAATTCTCTTGTGTCACGATTTATCACGGAATCCAATTCTAAGGTTTCCAAGAGAAAAAACACTAAAGAGTTAATAAACACAAGAGGGATATCATATGCGCTTGCAACCATTCTAAGGTAATCTTTACAAGAATACCCGTAAGAAAATCCTTGAGACGTGAAGCAAACCCCTAATTGTTTTTTTAACCGAAGATCATCCTGTGTTGGGTCAAAACCCAAGATTGAGAGGCTTCCAGAGGAAGGGTGGATAATACCCCATATTAAATTGAGGAGTGTGGTCTTTCCAGCGCCATTTGGCCCGATTAAACCCCAAATTCCTGGATCTAAAGAAAAAGTGACTTCGGATAAAGCTTTGACGGTTGTGTAATTCTTACTGAGGTTTTCTGCAACAACAAATGGAGTACTCTTCTCCATCAATTTCATAAGTCTCTCCTCCTGAATATAACAAAAGCAACAATAGAACATACCACTGTTACTAGCAACATGAATCCCAGAGCAATCAACGGATTTATAATTGTGTCATGGAAGTATAGTAGGTCGTTCATCGCCCAAGTAGGAGTTTGAGGCCTCAACAAAAAGTATTCTATTATTCGTTCGGCCGAAAGAAGTGAAAAATGAGAGTTAAATGTCTCTTGCAGGTGTGGCTCCCTAGCGTAATGTTCAGTATAAGGCAAAATTCCCCCTTGAAGGTCGAGTGACGCGTAGAACCAAATAACAAAAATTCCCACCCAAAAAAAGATCGCATGACGGGAGTTCTTCAAGATAATAGCCAAACAGAATCCTAACGAAGTAAGTGCAAATGTAAAACTAATATATGCAAGAAAAGGAGCCCAGATATACCACAAAGGCTGAAAACCAATTGCTGGATTTCTGACGGGAACTAGAAAAAATGTGCCACCTACAAATGAAATACACAGCACAAAGGAAAGTATCATAACTACAAAGAACTTTGCCATGATGTATCCAGTCCTACGGAATGGAAGTGCGAGTTGCACCCTATGTAGGTCCTCATCCTGTTCTCGGAACAGAAAGAGAAGGGCAAATACAAGAACAAGACTTAAATCAATAATGTATATACCAATGCCCTGTACCCTTGTGGTTGTGCCAAACTCGCCAAATCTATAGCCACCTGAAGGCTCCCACGCACGAAAGACTTCTTGCAACCGCTCAAGGAGAATGAATGCGACAAATGGTATAAAGCCAATGATGAATGGGCTTCCAATAACCTGATGAAATTCATATTTAAGAAGTAGAAGGAAATTTTGGGATTGTCGTTGGGTTGCTGACATCCTATTTTCCTTAACAAAGGATTTCATATTCTCGAAAAGATTACCAAACGAGGATTTTTCTTCATTATCTTTCTGTCGATATTGTTGTATGAACGGTACTGCAGCTGGATAGATAACAACAACTCCCCACAAAAGCATTCCTGACCCCAATAGAGTTACACCGATCAGTACTCCTCCTTGGTCATGCCCATGTAAGTAGTAATTCTCAACAATCAGTGTTCCGCTAAGATTCCCGTAGATTGAGGCGGAATCAGCTAAGAAAACCACATTGTAAGCATTATCGGAGGGGAATTTCATCGAAATGGTTGTTTCTTGTGTCCCTTGTACATCAAAGCTAAGAATGTCCTCGAAAACAGCGTGAGAAGAGAGAATCTCTGGAGTAAGATCCTTACGGAGTTCAGGAATAAGATCAGGGAATACCCCTGTATAATGATACAAAACATCTCCTTTTTCAGGTAATAAAAATACATGAAGAACAAAACTATGATTGGTCTTCTCTGTGAATCGAACCGGCATGTCAAGTTGTAATCCAACCAATCCCTGTGGAATCGTTCCAATCTGCAGATAATTATAAGAGGCGAGTGTACTATCCCATTCAAACTTGTATTCAAATCCCATATAGGCAGAATAAGATACTGAAATGTTTGACGACACCTGTAAGAAAATCAGACCCGTGATGATGAGACCAGTCCCCAAATAAATGTAGCTACGGGAGTGAGGAGTAATATTGTTTTTGAAGTACCTAATTTTCTGTTGTATCGACGACATGTTCCCACTTTTTGAAGCGATTCAGGATTATCAGTTCCCCTCGATTTTAGCAGTTTGACTCTTAGATTGGTAGATTGGAGCGATTTTTCCATCAACCAAGTGTAAAATCATCATATCTCCAGTTAAGAGGGATTTGTCATAAGTAACCATAATGATCATTTTGCCTTACCTGAAAAAAATACCCTTTTTTTAGTCTTCCTCATATTGTGGGATGATTTTTTCTCTTAGTTTAGTTATGAATGACGGGTCCTGATTGCAATAGAGGATCACTAAGCTCAAATCATCTTTGAGATGGACAATACGAAAATCTAGTTGAGTCATTAAGTTTAACAAAAATAAGAATAGCTGTAAATGACAATGTGAACCCCTTCGCTTGCGAGCTTTCAATATGAAGGGGTGCAGTTCAAGCATCGGGCTGCGATTCAGTACTAGCATCCGTTGACGCACTCGCCGTGGACACTTGCGTACTTTATCCTACTCTTCTTCATTGCAAAGATAACCACTGTACCGTCCATCTGGAGGTCTGTGTGTTGATACTATCTAGCTATACAATAGCAAATAAACAATTAATGCTATTATCGGAACGCTTAAACCCTTGAAAAATTGTGTGCGATCCATGGATATACCCCTTACTACAAGAAGTTGATTTAATTCCTGTTGATATGTCTATATTTGAACCACAAAAGGAAAGATTGGAATTAGCTGTCTAGATTCATGATTTTGAAATCATTATTTCACCCAGTCAGTCGCGTTTAGATACCCGTCATCTTCCCAATCGTCAGCTACGGGAAAATTAACACAAGGAGGAAGAGGGGGCCAAGAACCATCTCGTTTTTTATAATCTGACCGTACAATCAAACCTTTTTCGCAACAACGGGATATATAATCTGTATATTTATCGGGAGAGTATGGTGTAACAAATAATGATTTTTCCTCAAGGAAAGGTTCATAATCAGATTCATCTGGATCTTGAGGGTTGAAAGCGACACAACAAATGGCATCAAGGGGTATATCGTTTTTAATCCTCCCTTTTTGATAAACTATCCTCGTTTTCATTGCACCTATTGGATCAATAAAAAAATGGATAGGTAATTCTTTCCAGGACTTAATAAGCCGACTAAAAACTCTCTTGATGAGGTTTGGATTTTTTTGTAACTCTTTTTCCAATGGGACGTGAAAACTCATTAAAACAACAATGATCTTGTTTCGTAAATCTCCAATAGTGGGGCCTGAATCCTGTCTTTTGAAGAAGTTGGCAAAATCTTCTGAAGTAACCAATCTAGCTTCGTTGTTCTTGAACACATTGAGAATTTGTTCGTTCAAACGGATAAGACCGAACTGCTCAGGTGGTTTGTTATTGGCATCAACCAAATTCTTCTTAATATCTATAAACACTGTGATCGGAGGATGACCATTATGCTCTCTCGACCATTCAGCTATCTTCCCTAACCACTTTTCGACATTATTTCCCCAAGGATTTCCCCTTTTTCGATGATGCACCTCATGTCCAGCCCAACCATGACCTATCTTGAAGTTCCCTTTATATCTACCTCCTGATAACTTTCCCAATATTCTTTCAGGTAATGTCCAAGTATCATGTATGTCCAGTTCAAATCCTCTGATTCCAATATCAAGTTGTTTGGTTATTGACCATCGATAGGAATTATGAGTCGTCATGAATGTACTCTTATTATAAGGATGTGGATCACACTCTTTATTAAAGATCATTATATTTACCTTCCTTATCAATTATATTCGGTAACTTTCCCTATTCCTCTTTTTCTCATTGATTTGATTTACTCACCATCAATACACAATTTTGATTTCTTGTTTCGTATTTTATTGTAGTCTCCAGTTAAGTCCTCGTAATCTTTTATGAATTTGTCAGGGTCTTTGCAAAGTTTTTCAATAAGCTTGGTGTATATGGTACTAGCCCGAGTAGATAATTTATGGCATTCTGATATTTTCTCTCTTGATTCTTTTGTCTCAGGGTCAAAATGCTTTTCTTTCAATACAGTCTGAATTGTACTAACACTAGCGACAATTGCAGCTAATAAACCACCAAAGAATTGATCTATTATTTGAAAAGCTGAGGTGGCTGCAATTGCTGCAATTATAATGACAGCTATCCCCAAATATAAGTTATACTTACTATAACCTTCAATTTTCTCATCATAATCAGTTTCTACTGCATTAGTCTCTTCTATAATACATCGGATTCCGTGTCTGTATGTAGCGATAGCATCTTTTATGCTGATTGTTTTGTTATTATCATCAATGTTAAATTCTATCGGGCACTTATCAATGAACGAATCAAATTCAGCTTGGTCTTGGTTGAAGTATTTTGCAACGACTGTGTCAATAAGGGTGGTATGTTTCTGACCTTGATAACTTCTACGTGAGATAAATCGAAAAACCTGATAGACTTTTTCATCAATACTTTCTGGCATTTCTATCTCCTCTTTGTGACCCGTTTTATCACTTTTCTATCCCAATCAAAATCATATTCAGGGATAGGGTGTTCCAGGAGTAAATCAGCAAGATTAAGTGGACTTGATAACTGAAGCTTTTGGACAATTTCATTCATTGGGACGACCTTTGCTCCTTCTTGTTGAAAAATTTCTTCAATTTGAGTCTTAAATTCTTGTGCTATTTCTTCTGGTTTTCTTAAAGCTATTTGGTGGTCTTCAAGTTGTGTTTTAAATGGTTCGAATAGTTCTTTTTTAGATAGAACGATTATGGTCTTCATTGGTAGCTCCTCCTCGCTAAAGAAATTAGTGAGTGCATTCAACATCGATTCAGCAGACACCTTGGGGTCAAGTCCAAATACACCAGTAGTACCCAGTTCGGGTATGGCTATACTTTTCAATCCTTCGGTCTTAGCTAAGTTTAAGATTTTTTCCATGATGTTAAAAACATCTGCAGGATTTATTTCAAAAATGGTCTCTCTTCTCTGCAATGGAGGTAAAAGAGCATGGAAAACCTTTTTAGCAGGTAAGTTTCCGCCTGTTGAAACGAGGACGTCTCCTAGATTTAATTTAGTCAGATCTCCGCGGAGTTTTTCAACTTCATCAATTAGTTCCTGACCTCCAACGCTCTTGATCTTGGGACTCAATCCACCAACCATCGTCATATGAGCATCTGTTGGATTTACAATCGCCTCAACATCTAAAGTTGTAATATCACCTACTAGTAGCTCAATACTTTGCTTAAATTTCTTAGATATATCCATAGAATAAGGTCTCAATTCTCACACCACCTACTTTTACTAAAATCACAATCAATTTTCCCTATCCCACTCTTACTCGTCGAAGGAATAGGTTCCTGAATGCGTAGGTATAAGACTTTAAATAGATATCAGGGATAAAAAAATACATTTTCCAAGAGGTTATTTGTTCTAGGATTTTTGCTATAAAAATCTCTGCTGAGGAGTATTCCTTACATAATTTTACTTTCACCAAAACCAAATTGAACATTGATGAGGTGATTCTTTCCCTGCTCCTTGCCAAAGCAACTTCCCTTTGAAAATTACAAAGGAGGGTAAAATTAGTATTTCCAGCTCAT
Source organism: Promethearchaeota archaeon (assembly GCA_048938105.1). GTDB lineage: Archaea > Asgardarchaeota > Heimdallarchaeia > Hodarchaeales > Hodarchaeaceae > Hodarchaeum. The sequence continues at coordinate 59,823 of JBHLMN010000011.1, read as the reverse complement.
TCTAAGTCCTTATGTATTCTCGCAAATATAATCCTTGAACTAATTAACGTATTACCCAAGAGATGGCGGTAGGGGCTTTCTTCAGGTTGTATTGAGCTAAAATCTATTGAGTGATTTTGATCTTAATGAAAGCGCTATTAGAGGGCAATAAGGAGGTTTACGAAAAAATTTTGGGAACTAGGAAACAAACAGTCGAAACAATGTAACCTCAAGAAAATGTCATTTCTTATATCTTAATTGTTTAAAAAATCTCAAAGAGAAGACGTGATATAGTGGAGGTAATGTCATGAAAAAACCAGTTATGCTTACTATTATAAGCATACTGCTGATTTCTGTGTTTATTAGTTTATTGGTGACTATCCCACCTGAACCAAAGCAAATAGATACAATTCAAGATGAATCTCCTATTAGTGTCAGCAATTTTAATGACTTACTTACTCAAGAATCCTATACTCAAACTGTGTATTCAGAACTAGAGGAGATCTCAGGCACAAAAGAGTTATCGATCTTCCCTTTAAACAGTATCCAATCGTCTCAAACGAATATTGCTTATGATAGCGTCGATTATTGGCTTCTGAATTTTACTTATAATAAAGTCTATCAATCCAAATCGCATCAAGAAGATACCTCTGGGGTTATTCAGTATAATCTTAATCAAACTATCACCACAACGTTTTTCTCCAGTATGCCTGTTATTCTTGCAACTTATAGAAACACGACTATGAATGCAAATGATCGAACCCAGATCATTACTCAAACAATTGTTGATGAGAATTATCAAGCGAATGCAGGGTTTTCAGTCGAATTTGGCCTAGACTATTTTTTCAAGGCTCAAATATTTGGGATTGGCCCAGTTATTGGCCCAGGCACAGGGAGTCTCCCTTTCAGTAAAAAATGGGTTTTTAATACTCCTATGGATGGAAAGGCCATTCTCGAAAAAAGAGGTGTTCAATTTCCTGTAGCAATTCCATTACTCAATATTGGAGTTTCTATTGGACCTCAAATCGATTCGGATTTTACTGCATCAGTAAAATCGAATGATTTGGCAGCAAGGTTATCCACTAACAAACTTGAATGGAGAAAAGATGGAAGTATTCAATCATTTTCACTAGAACTTCCTGAATTTTATTCTGATAATGTTATTACTACAGATCTATTTGATTTTGATATGGAGGCAACATTGAGCTTAGTATTTTATTTGGACATAACCATAGGGCTTGCAATATTTAAGCTACCATTTAGTTTTCCAATATTTTCATTCCCTATCGCAAAAGCTCATTTACAAACAGAAAATATTGATACCTTAAATTTAGCGATTAATGTTAATCCTTCTGAAAAGCTTCCTTTTGTCTTTGGGGTGAATTATAACTTTTCTGATGTGAATGGAGATAATGACGGTATCCTTGAACCTGGTGATATTGTTGACTTTTCTGTATGGATTACTAATCTCGGGGATGGATCCGCGCTTGGGGTAAACTCAACGGTTGACTCAGTGAATGTGACCGTTTCAGGGCAAGACTCAACATCGCTCCTCGAACGAAATCGAGGGAATTATGATCTCCACTCTGGATTTCAGTTTTCCATTCCATCAGCTTACTCAGGAAGTTTTATCCTCGCTAATGCAACATTTGAATATTTAGCTACCAATGGCTCAACTTATACTAACTTCTACGAACTATATTTCCGCGTGGTTCAGCCTGGAGATTCCTATCTGGAAATCAGTGCGATCTTTCTAGATCATCCTGGGACTTATTGGAAAACAGGTGACCCAGTGGGGATATACTTCAATGTCACAAACCGCGGATCTACTGATATAACCTATGCTGAGTTATCAGTAATTAGTGCATTCGATACAGATACGATTAATACTGCGACTTTAGTTAATGGGATTACAAACTCCTCAAGTCTATCAATAGGTTCATCAACGACACTAGGATTTGTTAATATATCTACTACAACTGCTCATGACGATGGGTTGATTTATCTCTACTTCTATGTCTATTATGAAGACGCAACGTATGCTTATATTGATTTACTTTACTTCGCAATCCCCATATTTTTACCAAAACCTGAATTTGATATTGTCTCAGCTGTGGGATATGAACCTGATTCTGATGGCTTGTTTGAAGCGGGCGAAACGGTTAAAATTGAATTTACTGTACAAAATATCGGGGAAGGCAATGCCTTTGATGTTTCAGGAATCATAACTACCGATAATCCTGATCTAAATATTACTAAAGCCAATGTGACCATTGGTGATGTTGCTGCTGCAGCAAGCACTACATCTACCAAGGCTACAATCGAAATACCAAAAACAGCTAGGAATCAAACCGCGACATTTACATTGTACCTGATAGCAAAAGACGTGAAAGGGCATGAAGTAGCTCAAGTTTTCAATATTACGATTGATATTACAGAATTACCCACGCCTATCATCACTCTGCTAAGTTATTCCATCGATGATTCTGTCTATGGGAATGACGATGGGATTCCTGATCCAGGAGAGATTTTCTTACTCTATATCAATATCCAAGTCGATAATGTGGGATTCAGAGTATCAGGATCAGCTAACACATCCTCTGAGCTCTTTCTCTACAATGCAAGTAGTATTTATGGTGATTTAATAGATCAAGTTTCAAGTGGTGATGGCTTTATTGTTGAAGTGCCATTGAATTATCCTGGAGGGAATGCACAAATAGATGTTACCGTGTTTGGGGAGTCATATGCGGGAAGAAAAGTCAATGCTACTGGCTACATTGAATTGTTAATTGATACGGGTGACATCTCAGCTCCAGTAATGAACATGCTTGATGCTATCCCGAATCAAGTTACGCAAGGTGATGATCTGTCCTTTTCCGTGAATGTTCAAGATCCAACACCTACAAATGAAATCTCAAGCGGAATCGATAGGGTGTTACTTGTCTGGGCATTCAATGAAGAAGAGATTCAGATTACCGAGATTCTCGATCTAGATTCTGATGGATCTTATAATTTCAAATTACCCACTTCCTCTTTGGGGACATATTATTTCATTCCTGTTGCGATCGATGTGGCTGGGAATATTCAATTCATCGCTGATAATGGTGAGGTGTTTATTGTTGAAGTAATTTCAGCAACAACCACTCCCACTACGACAATGACTTCGGAAACTACTACCACAACCTCAACAAAAACTACGACAATGACTTCAGAAATGACAACAGAGGGAACACCCATTCCAATCCTTGCTATTCTCTTGTCACTGTTTCTAGTGGCAATAGTTTCACGTATTAAACAAAAAATATCGGGAAAAAAGAGGTGAAAAACAGCTAGAAATAATGAAACATTGATAATCAAGCTGAATTAAACTGAAAACACTATTCTAAAGGAGTGGAATGAGAGAGAAAAATAACTATGATATTATCTGGAGTGACAATTTGAAATGGATAGATTATGTAGGAATCCACTTTATTGCCATTTTATTCTCTCACATTGCCAGTCTCGTAATGCTTTATTCAATTCTCCAATATGATGCATATTATGTCTTAAGAGGTAAAGGATTTTTTCAAGAATGATAAGATGCCCATCATCAAATTCGTCCTTTCCTAATAACTCTTCATCACTGGAATTTTCTAATAAATCAGAAACCTGGTCTTCAATCTCCTCGAGGTAACCTAACAATTGATCTTTCGTTATTTTGGCTTTTTTCTGTTTAATAGTATTTTCAGAATCTGCTTTCAAATTAATATTTACTCTTTTTCCCCATTCCATTCCTGTAGGAGTGGATTGTTTATAATAATCAGCTGTTTCAATGATATGATAAATATTCCAGGAAAAAGACCAATCATTAATTTCTTTAGACCAATAAGTATCAGGGACATTTTTAATTGCTTGTCGTAGCATTTTCCAACTACTAGCAAATTGATTTGACAATACCAGTCCAATATTATCTTTTTGACCTTTTTTTGACATTTTTATCCTCTTAAATGTATCTACTTAATGGAAAGAAGAAGATAATAAATTATTTATAGAATAAAAGCTAAATAAAAAAAAATTAATTAATTTGCCTTTCGTTACTCAACCTAGAAGTGGTCTAGATAAAGAAGAAGAATTATTTAATTCAACTAGCTTTTCATCATAATTATTTAAGGCGCCAATGAAAGAACGACAGCATTTCTGTCCCTTCAGTAATTAATTTGGTGATAGAACGTCCCACTCCATGGCCAGCTGCCGATTCAACTCGTAATAAGATAGGCTTGGTTGTCTTGGTATTGCTCTGCATTAAGGCTGTCATCTTTAGTGCATGACTTGGATCAACTCTACTGTCGTTCACTGCGGTCTTAAGCAAAATAGCGGGGTATTCCACATCTAGTTTAACATGATGATAGGGTGAATAAGCCAAGAGCCATTGGAAATCCTCGGGTTTATCTGGATCTCCATATTCGGGGATCCATGTTTTCCCAATGGAAAAGTGATGATAATGCAGCATATCTAGAAGGGGAACCGCACAATAAACTGCTGTGAAAAGTTCTGGTCGTTGTACGGTTACCGCGCCTACTAATAGTCCTCCATTACTTCCTCCAACAATAGCTAATGTATCCGGTGAACAATATCCTTCTTGAATCAGGGATTCTGCAGCAGCTATAAAATCGTCAAAGACATTCTGTTTTTTATCTAGGTTTCCAGCCTTATGCCAATCATCGCCATACTCTCCTCCACCACGAATGTTCGCTAGTGCAAATACTCCTCCCTCTTCTATCCAGTGGATATAGTTGGGTGAAAAGAATGGAGTGTTACTGATATTAAATCCTCCATACCCAGAGAGAATTGTGGGGTTTCTCCCCGTTTTTGACATGTTGTGAGGATGAACGATAAACATATGTACTTTTGTTCCATCCTTCGAGGGATACCATACTTCAGTAATCTTGTATAGAGACGGATCCAGACCTAAATCAGGATTAAAGAATTCTGTAAGATTTCCTGAAGAGATAGTATATTTATATGTTGTTGGTGCTTGAAAAAAAGACATGTAATTGAAATAAACATCATTATAAGCTAAACCACCACTAAAGCCCCCACCCATATTTAATGGATCCACTGCACCTACCTTTGGGATGGGAATATCAGATGCAAAAGTTCCATCTAGTTCGTTAAGTGTTACTCTACTTTTGACATCATGGAGCCATAGTGCCATGATTTTGTCTGACACCAATTGAACATCTTGAAGAATGTCTGCTTGGGGCTTTAATATGGTCTCCCAGGATGTCATCTCTAAATTATCTTTCGCTGCACTGTAAAACCCGAAATTTGGTGATTCATGGTTACTGAGAATAAAAATCCGATTTTTTCCAATAAAAGGAGTAAGGAGCCATTGACTCTCAATGACAATTGGTTTTTTTTGGGGAGGACTTGTTGTTAAATCTACAATGTACAGATCTGCCGCTGTAAACCGATACGATCTTACAATCATGAATGAATCATCAGGTGATAACACAGGATAGGGATATTCTTGAGGATTGTCAGGATTTTCAAAAATGATTGGATCCTTATCAGGATTTGCTCCTAGCTTATGATAACGTACATGTGATCCAAAAACCTCTTCTCCTGGTGGAACTTCTCCTGGTTTAGGAAATCGTGTGTAGTAAAATGCTGAATCGTCACTTGTCCATTGAATTAAAGACCATTTTGCTCTTTCAATTTTCTCTTTCAATTGGTTCCCAGTGTTAACATCCAGAAGATAAAGGGTCGCCCATTCCGATCCTCCTTCGGACAATCCATAAGCAAGTGTTTTGCCATCGTGACTTGGGTAATAGTAATCTAATGATGTGGTTCCTGCTGGATCAATTTGATTTGTATTTACTAACACCTGTTCTGTTTCAGGTGTGTCGCGAGGTTGGAAATACAATATGGGTTGCTCCTCACTTGCGAGCTTTTTAAGAATAAATAAACCATTTCGACTTTCCTTAACTTTAAGAACTTCGTCACGGTACTGTAATTGTGTTAACCGCTTTTTAATCGAATCCTTCTTTCGTAAGTTATTCAGTACCTCGTCTGTGAGTTGATTTTGCGCCTCAATCCACGAAGCCACAGTAGTATCACTTGTTTCTTCTAACCACTGATAGGAATCTTGAATTGGAACCCCATGCATGTGTTCAGTCACTATTTTCTTTTCTGTGCGAGGATATTCTGCTCGTATCTCCGAATCTCTCTTTAGCTTACTCAACTTGTCCACCATACTTGATAGATATTTTTAAGAGACCTACTCTATTCAAATTATATCTTTTCTGAATGATATTAAGCTGATTTCATTCTCCCTTCTCGTACGACAATGTGAAAAGATAGAGGGATTCACTTTATCTAATTTATAACCTAAACCTACCTAATTCTTTGGACAGATCTTTCAACTCGAAATTTCGGTTTCTTCTTGGGTCTGGGGTGGTTTTTGTGGAGGAGAGAGGGGTGATGCGCTTAGTGTTTGTTACAGACGGCCAAATAAACATTCTCAGGCCTACCTAAATCGGAAGTTTCTTCCAATTAAATAAATCAGATGCTACAAGCACATTGAAAGTTATTTGAAAATATTGGCTATCTCTGTCGTCGATAGAACACTATTAAAACTATAAATACCATTAGGCACGTAATATATAGGAAACTAGGTGATGTATCAGCTTTTGTTGTTGTAGTGGCTTTTTTTGTTTTAGATTCCTCTGTTTCCTCTGAAGTAGAGGAAGCTGTAGTAGTGGTAGTAGTAGAACTCGAGGTGGTCGAAATCTCAGATACTATGGGATTGGTTCCATTAATATATTCTTCTATGTTTGTGTAACCATCGCGATCCGGATCTTTATTAGAATCGTTAACTAAGGGATCTAAATAGTAGTTCACTTCCCACCCGTCTGGCATACCGTCTTCATCGGTATCATTTTTCCATGGGTTTGTATTAGAATATTTTAATTCCCAATGGTCGCTCAGACCGTCATCATCACTATCATAGTCATTAGCAAGAGTATTGTTCTGGTATTCTTCTAGATTACTTAAGCCATCAGCATCATTATCTCCTAAGGTATCATCTATGTCAGCACAAAGTTCACACTGGTATTCATACCAATTTAGCATCCCATCACCGTCTCTGTCTTCATTTGCATCATTTCTGGTGTTGTTTAATTGGTTAAAATATTCATAGTGATCATCTATTGTGTCGTTATCAGAATCACTATTGTGAGGATCTGTCCCTACCAAGTACTCCATATAATTACTTAGCTTGTCTCCATCATTGTCTTGGAATTTGTCCCAAAAATGCATAGGATCTAGGTTCTGAGCTTCCTCCCATGTATTGGGCATCCCATCGAAATCATAATCTGTAGCATTTGATGGTGTTACTGCTGGTAGAATATTCCACATTTTTATCGTGCGATCCGCTGATGCTGAAGCTAATGTCCACCCTCCTGGATGGAAGGCAAGGTTATTGATTGTATCTGAATGTCCTGAAAATGTTTCTATCAACGTTCCTGCTGAAGCATTCCAGATTTTTACCGTTTGGTCAGTAGAACCTGAAGCAAGGATTGAATCACCAGGTTGAAATGCTAAACAGGTGACAATGTCGGAATGATTATTCAAGGTATGAATTAGTGATCCATCGGAAACGTTCCATAGATTTATTGTTCCGTTTGATCCAGAAGCTAGGACTGATGAGTCTGAGGTAAATTGTAGACTATGAATCCCGCTTGTATGGCCTGTCAATGTGTCTAGTAGAGTACCCGAAGATACATCCCATAATTCTAGGACTCCATCAGTGGTTCCAGTTGCTAGTATTTGAGCATTTGAATTAAAAACCAGATTGGATAAATTTTCAGTCGGTACCGTCCAAAAGCTTTTTCGACAAAAAAAATAATTTGTCCAAATCATAATGTTGCCAGCTTCATCCGCCACCGTGCACATAATGGGTTCATCAATTGCAGCTAAATACATGTTACATGATGAATTATAGCTAAATACTAGATCCTTTATCCCTGGGTTTGGGGCCCCCCATGTTCCGGGGATGAAATTTGAACGGAACGAATCTCTTGAAAACGTTTTTGTATTATAAATTCCAATACCAGATGGATAGTCATAATTTACTGAAAAAAACGTCCCTTTAGCGTGAAAACTAATTATACTTACTGAAACACTGTAATCGTTCATAGATGCAAGAGTACTACCGTTTTCTGTTAAAAAGATAATCAGATCTCCAGAACTACTTCCAGAGACTAATGCTCGTCCATCTGGAGAGAATTCGATTGCTTCTACCGAATATGAATGATCAGATAATGTCGTTAGTAATATTGGAACTGAATTAGATATTTCTTGTAATGACTTCTTACCCATTGTACTGGTATATTTTTCTGTTTTCGCATAATTTAACCTGTTATTCATCCCATACAGATCAAATGATGAGCATTGTGATAATATAAGGGCAGATAAGAGTATAAATATTAAAAAATGGTTCTTTCTTGACTCTTGTTTCATAAAACATTACCTTCTCAATAACATCATTTTACATTATTATGCATGTGATGACATAACCTATGTACTTTCATTGGGTATTAATAAAAATTTACCTGATCGGCGTGAAATTACTGTACTTTTTGTTTCCTCCTTTTATATCATCTCTCTATTGGTTTAGCACAGATTTTTCTCTCTGGAAAGCCCCCTCCCATGAGTAAAACGACCCTCTCCTCATACTCTATAAACATCGGAGTTGAATGAGCAGTGACAGTTCGCAGGTTATAGGCTCCTTTCTCACTTCTTGAGGGGTTCTCACTTATTTTCCCACTTTCCTTTTGAAATATTTTCAGATTAGTATTTTGTATTACATAATTAGATTTCTCTATCTATGTTTCGATATTCTAGCTTTTTTTTATCGTAATCTACAAAGATGGGACTTGACCACGCTTTTTCCCCGTCGCTTTGTACAACCCTTACATAATAAGCGTTAATACCTGGGCTTATTTTTCGATCAATATATTCAAATTTCACATTTTTTGGTGCTTCTTCTTGTGCATCACGCGATATTTCCACCTTTTGTTCAATTCCACCAGCTCCTATGATCAAAGGCTCCTTTAGCTGGTTTAGTCGGAATGAAAACTGAGCTGGTTTCGTGTTGAAATATAGATGAGCATCTTCCGATGCTTCCAGGCTTAGGATAATGCCATCAAAGTCCCCTGAAGTTGTTGAGGACCAAACTACTCTTCGTTCAGTCCTTTCAATTATCCCTTGCCAAGGGAGGTCAAAAGCGAATTCCTCAGCAGATATTATTTTTCCTTTGTCTATCTTGATTTCACCGCTCCAATCCGTATTTCTTCGTCTTGTGGTCACCCTGGCCCCACTCCATGTTATTTTAATTGTTTCAGAGTCTACTTTAGACTGGACTAATTGATGGGTGTATATAATTTCCACTCCTCGGATGATTTCCACTTTTTCTAAACTATTTGTTCCAATGACTTCCACACAAATTGTTGGTGGTTGATTAATGGTGACCTCGTCCCCCATCATCGCGTCACCACACATCACTCGTAGAATGATCCTCTTTCCAGTTGTTGCATAAACATGCCGCTTTCGGAATGCCTCCCAGAGTGACTCTCGGGTCAATTCCTTAGCATAAGTTCCCATAAGCCCTCCACGCACAGCTTCCACCATAGATGTGGGTTTTGCTCCTCCTGGTCTACATGTGTGGTCATCACTTCCCCCTATAAACCCTACTTTAATCCCTTTTTCCATTGCTTCTTGCGCAAACCATTCAAAGTGTCCGTGGACTGAACATATTTCTATAAATGGAGTTAAATTAAACTCATAATAATCTAAAATTGCGCGTCGTCCACCTATATGAGGAATCACTAAAACATCACTTCTTCCTTGAAAAGTCTCTAAAAGGCGTGAAATTGTGTATCGATCCGTATCTTCATCTGATTTATCCTCTACTTGCGTATGGCTACTACGATGAATGGGTTGGTCATCATTTAGGAAGTAGACATTGTGATCCCCGCCTGTTGAGGTATTACCTGACCATTCATACCCTAAAAAGGTAATGAACCTCGTTGGGTCATGAAATTCTTTAACTACTCTTTGCGTATCTTTGTAATGATCCTTGGTGATTTGAAAATCGTTACCTGCATGAGCCACGAAATCTAGGGAGGCAGCATCTCTAGCAAAGCTAAAATATTGGTCAACAGTCCCTGAACCAACAGTTTCTTCCGTTTGACCGTGTAAATCTCCCCAATAAAGCCTCATATTCAATTCCTTTTCATGTATCACAATCGGATTGCTAGTACTACTCAGTTTATTATTAGAAACCGTGATATAATGAATTCCAGGTGTTTGGAATGTAACCTTATCGAATCGATGTATACCTCCATCTTTGAGTCTGAATGTGTAAGACTTTGGAAGAGAAGCCTTGGAATCACTAGAAGAGCAGCTAATTGTTTTGGTATATTGTGATGTGGGATTCCCCCACCTATCTTCTATTCTAACTGAGATCCAAGTAGGACTACCAACCACAGTTTCTGAAGGAGTGGTTACTGTTAATACTTCGGGTTCACCAGCCACCACTTTAAGAACAGGTGTGTTAGGAATTAATCTATATTGGCCTGTTCCAAAGGAATCAATTAACACTCGGAACTCGAAGCTATCTTCCACAAACGTCTGGGCCATTGAACCAGGTCCTCCCTTACTAGTATCACCATAAATGATAGTTACAATATCTCCTTCAGCGAGATAACCATCATAAATCGTAATAGTCAAACAGGGCCTCCAAGGACGGATATAGCCTCTCTCTTCAAAAGAAACATTTAAATCAGCTTTTCCTGTTGTTGTGACAATCGTGTAATTCGGGCCTTTTGGGTCTCCCAGTTGGGGTCTTCTCCAGTCAGATGCATCCCTCCAGGCGACTTTTATGTGCCCTCCATCATCTATACCGTGTATTCCTACCGTTAAGGTCAAGGTCCATGTCCCATAACTTCCAGCTATAACATCGCTCTGTGGGCTAAGACTTGCATGGTCAAGAGTTAATTTTGAATCTGATTTTGTCATCTTGTTAAAATTCCCGCTTTGAAAAGTTTCTGAGATATTCATTGGTTAGCTAAATATTTTCTTGTTATAGATGATTTATTAATTATGTCGCATGACACAGTACGCTAAATCAGGTTTATTTTAAATCAAAATTCTAATGCAGATCTAATATACATATTTTTAGAAATTATAATTTTCTCATAATTATGAGATAATAGAGGAAAACATAAAATGGAAACGATTTTATCATTCTTAGGATTTGGAAATACCACATCATTCGCTGATATGTGTCATTTAATCGGTGGTTTTGGTAACTGTTGTGTTGTTGAGACAGATGAGGGATTAGTCGTTTTTGACATTGCTCAAGAGCAATTCGGTCAATTAGTGTTTGATCAACTTAGAAGTCTTACTGATAAGCCTATTAAGTACCTAATCTATAGTCACGGCCACCTCGATCATTGTTTTGGTTTTACTCCCTTTGTGGAGGAAATCAAGCAGAAAGGGTGGGATATGCCTAAGATAATTGCTCATGAAAATATTCTAAATCGTTGGAAAAAGTATAGAATACTTGAGGGGTATCATAAATGGTTAAATCGTCAACAATTTGCCTCAGTTATAGGGGATGATAGTAACTTCAGACTTTCAGCCCGTGTAACGTTAGATCCGACAATTATTATCCAAGATGAGTATTCATTCAAACTTGGAGATTTCTCTTTCGAACTCTTTCATGATAAGGGGGAGACTGATGATGCGATCTGGCTTTGGTTTCCAGAGAAAAAAGTCATTTTCTCAGGGGATTTAATAATATCGGGTTTTCCCAATGTAGGGAATCCCTACAAAGTTCAGAGATATCCTAAGCATTGGGCGTTGGCAATGGAAAGAATGTTGTTAAAAAAAGCTGAATATTTAGCACCAGGCCATGGACCTCTTATCGATAGTAAAGAGAAAGTCAAAGATGTCTTGTCGATAACAGCTGAAGTGATGCATTTTGTTCATGATGAAGTGGTCAAGAGAATGAATCAGGGAAAATGGTTTGAACAGATCTACCATGAAATGTTGGAGATTTATCCTGATAGGTTTAAAGAACATCCCTATCTCAAACCAATTTATGGATGCTACCCATTTGCTATTCATGCGGTTTATCGACTGTATCATGGGTGGTATGATGGGGGAAATCCTACTGATCTATTTCCTGCTAAGTCTAATGCTGTTGCTCGAGAATTCCTAAAGATAAATAATGCTGAAGCATATTTTGACCATGCAAAGAAGCTATTAACACAAGGAAATCTGCAACTCGCGTTACATGTTATTGATCCTGTCATCAAAGGACTTGATCCCAAAACACCTGAAATTCTTTTGGAAGCTATTCAATTGAAAATTACAATTTTAGAGAAACAAGCAGCAGATGAACCTTCATTCATTACTTCAAACATTATAGCTAATGAAGTAGCTCATTTAAACGCGAGACTCTCGGACATAAAAGAGCTCTAAATCTCGAATACTGATCTGTTTTATAACTAAGTTTATTCGAAAGAAGAATTCTGAAAAGAGTCATATTAATCATAATGAGAAGAAGAACCACTTGGCTGTGGGAAGGAAATCCTGCGTCTTAGTCTGCTTACAGCCGTAATATGAACGTTTTATGATTATGCTAGGAACATTTTACACACATTACTTCTACTTATCTCTCCCTTCTATAGTTATAAATAAACTTAACCCCTTAGTCAGAGCAAAAGGTTTGATTCAGGATGAAGGATAAATTTAGGGTTGTACCTAAGAGGATTGCTCGGAGTCGTAAAATCCAAGTGCGTCAATTTGAACCAGAGGAGATTTGGATTGAATATGAATTGGATATCAAAGATGACTCTGCCATTATTGAAGCAGTGAAAGAAGCCACACGTCTTGCAAATGAATATTTAGACGAAGAGGAGGAACGATTGCGGGGAACAAGTCATCAAACATCGTTATATTCAGATGACATCAAACCAACAGCTATAGGTTATGGATTAGAGTTAACTGAGGACGGAAAAAAACTAGGTAAGCTAGAGATAGTTAGCTCGAAAGAACCACAATTCGCTAATTTTATTCATTTATGGTATGGGAGTAATGGTCAAGAGCAGAAAATATATGTTGGTCATCTCCGCAAAGATACGGGCGAATTTAAGTTTAAACCAGAGAATAAAGAAAGAATTACTAAATATGGTATCAAAGAAGGAACCCACTTCAATATAGTTCCTATAAAGAAAACAGGAAATGTGTAAGGTTTAAATAACAAGAGGGGTGTATATAGGAAAATATTTCAGAATATTTCAGAATAATTCAGACGTGTGAATTCGTTATTCATACTTCTTTCTTTTAATAGAATTGATACATAGCTCGAATTTAATATAGCCTTTCATTTTTTCGCTGAATGGGGGATAAGTTCTTGTAAACCCAAATCACAAATAGAAAACCCCCAACTATTGCACTGATCAAGAATAATGGTTCTTTGGTAACTACCCAATACGCTAAGGAGATAAATAGCATCATTAAGGTAACTATAACTCCCAGCATTAAAAATAATACCCATAGTATCAATTTAGTAGTTATGGGTAGGATTTGACTTTCTCTTTCATCCGTGTGAACTTTTTCGGAAGATTTTTCAGAAGTATTAGCCAGTGGTTGTTGCTCATTTGTCAAATATAGAACTTCCTCAAATAGATCCCTGTTTAAGGATTCTAATTGATCTCCGTGGTGTAGAAATTTGTAAGAGAAACAAAAGTTAGTGCCAATGCCACAAATCTTTTGGATTTATTTTTGGTTCTTTTCCATATTTTCGTTCCAATGGGTGAAGTACTTCTGAGTGTGATGTTATCTCGATTTTTTCTCTAGATATCATCAGCTCTAGAGTCTTAGCCTTTTTAGTCAAGTATTTCGCCTTCTCTTTATCCTTTTCTCCAGAATTATTACATAGAAAGAAAGTGGGCTACACTAATCTTTAATGAATTGATGAATCAAAAAGATAGTTCTGACCCCCGTACTGCGCGGAAAATTGTTTTCTTATTCAATTAAACTTATCCTCACTCCAGAAGAGAGTATTTCATGGCTTCTTCAAGTGTTTAAAAGGTACATTCCTAATGGAAGTAGAAAAAAAATAATATCTTTAGTGATAAATGAGGCGGAAGCAGTAGAATAAAGAAAATAAAAAAAATAATAATTTGTAAATATACTTCTACTACTTTACCTTTTCTTCTACTAAAATGGGTTTAATAAATTGTATTAGAGTTAGATTGATTTCTTAGAACTATAAGGGGATTTTAGAAGAAATTCATTGATAACAACACCAATCACTGATCCAATGATGAAAACAGGAAAGATAAGGAAAATTAAGGGAATTGTCTCTGTGATTTGTTGGAAAATAAAAATATCTTCTTGATTTGAGATGATACCTAAGAATGCTGGTAAAGTGCGCATAAAAGTTATTAAAGTAAGGCTGCCTATCACCGAAAAAAAGAGTGCATGAAACACCTTTTTCTCATTATCAATTAGAATTCCCGTGAAAATCGGAGGAATACTTAGAAGCAGGAAGATCCAACCATAAGATAAATCAATCAACTTGGAGTATTGGAGCTGAAAAATTGCGCTTGTAATAATAATTGATCCAAAAATTGAAAGGATGTATGAAGAATTTTCATTAACATGATCATTAAATTTCTTCGCTATTGATAACATTGTACCACCAATCATTGATTATTTTGTTATGTAGTTCACCCCTCCGAAGGGTTGAGATTTATCAAGTTGAGATGATTCAAGATAACTATCTTTTAGTTTTACTGATAGGAAAAAATACCAATTCCATATTCCATTGGTTTCAGCATCTTCAAGAAATTCTAAATCTTGCGATGAAATCTCATAGGACCACGAAATCTCATCCTGACTCTGAGGTTGTAAAGACTTAGAAAACCACTTTAATCCCCGAAGATAATTTGTTTCTTGTCCGTTTAAATAGACAGTTCCCCGAATCGATTCTAATTTTAAAGGTTGAAAGAATGAGGGGTTACTAGCGACAGCAGAGATTTGTAATTGTTCAGGAACACCAGTTTCATTCTTTATGATACTTACATCCCAAATATCAAGACCAAAATTTACAGCTGAATTGATTGAATCAATATTATGCATAGTTGTATACATTAAGACTCCAGTGGAGATAAAAATAATTGTAATCCAAACTGCCGTTGCTTTTTTCATTTGGCAAACTCACCCATGTAATTCTAATCCTTTTAATAATTTTACAACCCAATTACACAATATAATGATGATTATTGTCACTAGAGAAGACTTTTTCGTGTTAATTTCCTTGGGTACTAAGGGGTATTTAAAAAAAGTTATAGGGGCAAATTATACCGTAAAGCTGAGAAGTTAAAATGATTAACTTGTTAGTTTAATTCAAACTAGAAAAAAATATTCTTGTTCAAAATCAATTGACCATCATTTTCCTTTAAAACAATCCATGTAATAAATTCTTGCTTAGTCAGATGAAATAGGATAATTGAATAATTCCAAACAAAAAAATTAGATTATACTTTCAAGAACCTCTGTTTATTGCTAAAAAAAAGAAAAAAAAGAAAAAATAGTATTTAAATGAAATAATCTATTACAAGGATAACTCCGGCAATTAAAACAATTAATCCTCCGACAGTTCCACCTACAATACCGATAACTATGTAGATAATCCCCCACAAAATCAAATCTCCTTTATCTTTGGAGGATAATTTTTGATAACCATAGATTGCTATCACACCACAAACTAGAGTAATTGCAGCAGCGATGATCCACGCGGTTGAACCTAGAGCTTGTCCAGCAACATTGATTGTAGCTAAGTCTAGTATATCACTAAATGCTTCTACTAAATCAGCAGCGAGATTAGAAACCGCTATGATGATGGCAAACACAATCATGATCAATCCCCCTAGTGCTCCCAAAATACGTCCAAGACCTTTCAAATCAGCCATAATAATCACAAATAGTTCACTTTTGTTTTCTAGTTTATAGTCTTTAGCTTTGAAATTCGAAATTAGATTTCTTAGACTATGAAAATATAGATAAAGGGAACTCGATCCAGATGATTTGTCAATTTATTCTATTGGAGTAGATATACAGAGGAGCAATGCATGCGTGTACTATTATTAGCCATGCCTAATACAGCATATTTTTTCCATCATTTTGCAGTACTTCCTAATTTAGCTCTTTGTTCTCTAGCAGGCAATATTAATGAGGAACATGAGGTCGCTATTGCGGATCTAGTCCTTATAAGGCGAAACTTCAGGAAATTTCTAGAATCTAGGATTATAAAACATACACCAGATCTTGTTGGACTCTCATCTATGAGTTTTCAGAGTAAAACTGCTAGATCTATCGCAAGATTCATTAAAACCATTGATCCAGAAATCAAAATCGCTTTGGGTGGTTATCATGCTTCCATGCTGCCTCAAGAAATCGGATACTCCTGGAGAAATGACCTAGATTTTATTATTAAAGGAGAAGGGGAACATACCTTTCAAGAATTACTTCTAGCTCTTGATAATAATGAAACAAATTTACAAAACATCAAAGGTTTGTCCTACCAGCATAATGGGCGGTTCATTCACAATCCTTGGAGATCTCTAACCGATTTATCTATTTTAAATTTACCAAACCGAAATATCCGATTATTAAAGAAAGGATTTCATATTCTTGGACGGAAAGCAGATGTAATCGAAACTTCCCGAGGATGTAAATATGCTTGTAAGTTCTGTTCTATAAATAAAATGTATGGACGGAGCTTTCGGACTTATCCAATAGAGCGTATACTAAATGATATTGAGATTTGTAAGAAACAAGGAGTTAAAGCAATTTTCTTTGCAGATGATAATATAAGCTTGAGTTCTAACCATTTTCAGAACCTCTGTGAAGGAATCATTGAAAGAGGTCTAACTGATATCCATTATACCACTCAAGCTCATGTTGGAAGTTTGTATAATAAACCTAAGCTGTTAAAAAAAGCTTTAGAAGCCAATTTTACCGCATTCTTCTTAGGAATAGAGAATCCACGTCAAAACAAATTACAAACAATTGGAAAATCTGTCTCAAATATGGCAAGTAAGGCTGAAGCAGTCGTAGCACAAATCAGGGGTTACAGGGCGATTTCATTAGGTGGATTCATAGTTGGTAATCCAGACGATAATACTCATGATTTTTTAAATATTCTTCATTACATTAAGCAAATAAAGGCAGATGCTCCAATTTTTTTTGTACTAACTCCCTATCCAAATACTCAAATTCGTGAGATTTTACTTCAAAAAAAGTTGGTAACTAATCTTAACGATTATAGTAAATATGATGCTTTGTCAGCAAATATAAAAACCTCCTACTTGACTACAGAAGAAGTAGAAATATTAACAGAATATCTATATGATAATTTCAAAAGCTTAGATTGGCTTTTCAATACAAATATCCGTAGAGCTTATCCTTGGTATTTTATCAGACTTCTTTGTCGTCTTATTCCCCTATCATTAATTAAGAACTATTATCGCATAAAAAGGAAACCATATCGTGATTTTTTGAAAACAATGGCCCAATTAAAAAAAGATTTTCGAGATCTCAAAAGGTAAAAAAGGTATTATAAGAAAACATTCTCGTTGAGATTCAATCATACTTCATTGTATCTCGGTTTTCCCTCAAATTTCGTCAAATCAATAATCGGTATCTTATTACCATCAGGGTCAAGGAGAACCGCGTATTTTCCGCATCTGACTTCTATTGGTTCCAATTCAACTTTATATCCTCTGTTCAGATAATAATCACAAAATAGATCAACATTGTCAACTTGAAAACTGATATCTGGGTTTGGCAATGTAGAATCTTTGTGTAGGACAATTTCAGACTCAGTATTTGGGAGAAGAAAGCCCATCATTTCTTCTTTTTGATCAAACCAGCCTTTTTCTAATCCTAAAACTTCCTCATAGAATTTTGCAGCTTTTAATAAATCAGCTACACAAAACATTATACAATCTATTTTCTTTAACTTTAGGTTTGACATTGTTAATTTTCCTTTTTAGCAGAATAATTGAGGGTATCACTACCTCCAACTAGATCTTAGTATAATATAGCATCCTTAAGAAAAGTATCCTAGTGTCTATCTATTTTAATTTGGCCATCCTTCAAAATTACCAGTAATTTCTTTTTGTTTTGAAGGATTCTAATGTCATCAAGTGGGTTTCCATCAACAATTAACAGATCTGCATTTTTCCCCTTTTCAAGTGTACCAATTTCATTTTCTAGTCCTAGAGCTTCTGCACTAACTTTTGTTCCAGCCACAATTGCCTCCATTGGAGTCATGCCTACTTGGTTGACAAAGATCTCTAATTCAACAGCATTTTCACCATGTGGTATGATGTCAGGGCCGCAAAAGTCTGTTCCGAGTGCAATTCTCACTCCAGCTTGATAAGCTTGCTTAATAGATCTTATGTGTTCTTCATGGGACGCTTTTGCCTTGACTAAGCCATATTCTGGCACCCCGGCTTCAACTCCTTTTGTTACAATAGCATTGACTATTGCAAAGGTTGGTACTACAATAGTATTATATTCTAGTAATAATTTGATAGTTTCATTGTCTAGGTATATAGCATGTTCAATAGTATCAACCCCATTCTTAACCGCGTTTTGTATTCCCTCCGGACTTTGAGCATGTGCCATTACTTTAATTCCCACTCGGTGAGCTTCCGTTGTTATTGCAGCAATCTC
Source organism: Promethearchaeota archaeon (assembly GCA_048938105.1). Taxonomy (GTDB): domain Archaea; phylum Asgardarchaeota; class Heimdallarchaeia; order Hodarchaeales; family Hodarchaeaceae; genus Hodarchaeum. The sequence continues at coordinate 41,043 of JBHLMN010000011.1, read as the reverse complement.
TTCGTCAATAAATTGTGCCTGAGTAGGGGCATCTTTTTCAGACATGACCCCACCTGTTGAACAGATCTTAATGACTCCAGCCCCCTCTCTGATTTGTTCTCGAGCTGCACGACGACATTCATCTACCCCATCAGCTATTCTTGCCATGGAATAAGGGCCTATAGCCCACTCCAGTGGTAATTCGTGCGTATCTCCGTGCCCAGCAGTTTGCGTGATAATTTTATGGGCAGCTACAATACGTGGACCTGGGATAGTGCCTTCTTCAATGGCTTTATTGAGATAGACGCTTACATCCGAACCAGCACATCTCACACTTGTGAATCCAGCTTCAATGAGTTTTTTGCTATCTGCAGTAGCCCTGGCAGCTCTCAAAGCGGGCATATCTAGTGTCCATTGAACAGGTTGCATAGATCGAATACCCATAAGATGTAAATGAGCATCAATGAGGCCTGGCATTATTGTTTTTCCAGTTGCATCAATTTCTTGTGCATCGTGAGGGATTTGTGTTTCAATACCGGAATCATCTGACTCTAGAATTATAGCTACAATCTTTGTATCTTCGATCAAAATAAGATTGTTTTGTTGAGGGGGTACACCTGTACCATCAATAAGTGTTCCGTTTCTAATAACAATCTTCATTAAATCACCAAACAATGTAAAAAATACTTGGTAGCATTTTTTACAATCCCAAATAAATATTACATGAATCTAGAAGAATTTAAGTTCCGTTTTAAAAATCTCCTATTTTTCATAAAAGACTAACGTCTTATTCTGATAAAAAAACTTAAGATGGAATTATTTTTCTGATCAAAGCCTACCAATCAGTTTGTCGCACTAGTAAGTAATAAGAATATCAAAACATATAAAAATTAATTAAGAGAGACAATTAGTATCTAACTCCTTTGGTAATAGTCTTAAAAATTAACCTAAATTGATAAGAAAAACCCTTTAATTCAATAATGAGGTTGTCTCATTGACAGAAAAAGTTAAAAAAGGTAGATACACTTTTGATTTGAGTGATGGCTTTGGTTCAGAAGATTTAAAGGCCATTTTTGCTAGTATTTGGCGTTTCATTAAGAATGTACTTAAAGTTATTTTTTGGCCATATGTCTGGATTTTTCGTGTTTTCGGGCGTTCTATCCGTTTTGTTAGAACCAAGGAAGCAGCAGAAAAAGCTCTAAATGAAGACGAACGTTGGTTTATGGAAAGCATTCCAACCTTCTTTATTTTCGTCGGACTTTTTTCAGGGATTCTGTTATCAATTCTAGTATGGCTTTTCGGAACAGATGTTATAGATGAGATTCTCCAAAAAATTACTGGGCTTGAAGGCTTTTTACAAGCGATTTATGACATTTCAGCTTTAATTATTGAAGTAATATTAACAGTAATTGGAATTGGTTATAGACCTGATGGAACCGAACGTAGAAGTGGGATTATTGATATTCTCCGATTCCTAATCGAGCTTATATGGGGTGGTTTGGTAGATAATCCTTTAACTCTCTTTATAGGAATTGGTGTTGTGGGAGTCATTATTGCTGTGGTCTTGATAGTATTATCAGAAACAGGAATAGTTTCAGCTTTTATAAAAGTTGTCTCAAAATCGTTTAATTTCGTTTATACGGCCCCCACGAGGATTTTTGAAATCTTAAATGGGATATATCTAATGTTTAATCGGGTACTGAGTTCATTAATTATTGGATCTGAACGACTTACAAATAGGACAATAGCATTTCATCGAAAAAACTTGCTTTTATCTTATGCTCTGGGTATATATACATTTTTCAGTGGATTATTTGTGTTAGCATCCCAACCAGATTTCTTCACTGACGTTACTAGTGCAGTTATCTTCATTATAATAGTGTTATTGGTAGTTGGAATCGGTGTGGGTATTATTGAAATGTTTCTCATTGTTCGATTCCTTGATATAGTATCCCGTGGGAAATATAACGTAGATTGATTTGAGTTCATCAGCTCAAATTCAACAGTATTGTGATTAATTTTCCTCAATTTCTTTTTTTTTCCTTGAGTTTATTTTCATCTCTAGGTTTGGATATTAACTGAGTTCTCTTATAATACTATAAATTATGAGATAATTACATTTAATAAGAAAAGGTAATAGAAAAAAATTCAATTTGAACAACTCCTTGGGTAGTCTTTCATGATAGATAAGGAAGAAAATATGGAAAAAACTGTCAATGAGAAAAAACCAGATCGAATATATTTAATTGTAGGAATTCTTTGCGTCCTTTTTTTTGTTGCTTCTTCTTACGGGGTTCAACGTACCATTCTCTCAACCTTCGCTGAAGAGCAACTTGAATTTTCAAAATGGTTTGAAAATTGGGCATGGATATCTATTGCCTTTACTTTAGCGGGTTTTGGGTTTTTTAAAGCCTTAGCAGGGCTTTTTACAAGCGTATATACTCAGAAAATCGGCACCAAAATTATGATTCTTCTTGGGGTGGGGTGTTTTGTCTTGGGAGCTATTCCTCTTCTATTATCAGAGGGAGATCCTTTATTTTTAGGCATTGGAAATTCAATTCTTGGTGTTGGTGAAGGGCTGCTTTATGCTAGTGCAATGACCTACCTCTCTGATGTAAGTACTGTATCTAGACGTGCTCAATGGATGGGTGTCATGGAAATGGCAGTTTTTGGAGGGTATTCTTTTGGAGCAATAACGGCCGGCTGGATAACTATGATGACAAATAAGTTTGGTGCAGTCTTCATATTCTCAGTTATTGTTTCTTTCTTCGGTTTAATAATTGCAATAACTGCTGTGAGGTCAAGTGTCAAATCTGATACTCAAGAAATGTTAGAAAAGCTTCGTACCCCAATTGAAAGACCCAGAACTGTTCTACGATTTAGAAATCTCATAATTAGGCCGACCGTAATTATCACCTGTTTAAACGGCCACATTAGTAAAATGGTGGATAGTATCATTGTATTATTTCTCCCTCTATTACTCAGTAGTACATTATATGGTTATAGGCTTTCAATTGCAGAGACGGGATTAATCACAGGAGTTTTTACATTATCTTGGGCCGCGATAATGCCTCTAGCAGGCAATATTAGTGATAAAATTGGTCGAAAAGCACCCACATTTCTTGGTCTTATTGTTGAAGCTCTTGCTTTATTCGGTTTACAAACAGGAATTTCCCCATTCCCGGTTTTATTCATCCTTTCATTATTAGGAGGAGTTGGTGTGGGCCTTTATTATCCTATATTACCATCGATTTCAGTTGATATCGCTCCTGAAGACCAAAAACCAAGAATTATTGGCTTTTATCGTGCTGTGAAGGATTTTGGTTACTTTACTGGTCCTTTAGTAGCTGGATTCGTTACTCAAATTTGGTTTGATTCAAATCCAGAGCGATTAGACCAAATTTTACATGTACCTCTACATACAGCAGGTTTGTTGTTATTGATTGGAGCATTTAGTACTATTGTAGTCCGAGAGACACACCCAGGTTGGGTTCAGTTCCATACATGTTTAAAACATGCTCAACTAGTAGAAGCATCTGTAATACAGGGAACCAAGGGATTAATAGTATATCTCGAACAAGAAGCAATGGAAAAATCAAATTTTCAGAAAAAACTGACAAGATACTCATTACAAGCAAAAGAATTGGAAGTGCAAGCTGATCAACAATTAGAGGAAATTGCAGTACAGACTTACAAAAGTATGGTTAAAACACCTGATGCTGGGAATTTCTTACGAATTGCAAGACGCTTAGATCGTGTTGCTGGCTTAACCTTAGGAGCATTATTTCGAATTCAAACTATTCCTATTGAAGAAGTACCCCCCTTGATTCAAGAGAAGCTACATGATGCCGCAATTGCGTTACGTGGGTTGGTTAGAACTACAGTAGACATTCTTCAAGTACTCGAGATCAAGTTAGACGCTGTTACTGGGGTTTATCGTATAATTCGTGATCGTGAATCAGATCTTGATTTATTGTATCAAATGATGAATCAACATCTTTTCATTGTTTCTCGTGGAATGCATTATGGGACTTGGTATGCCATTAAAGATGTTATTAATATAATCGAGCAAGCTGCTGACTCTGCTGAAGATGCAGCAGAGGTTATTAATTTTCTTGCCATTAAATATAGAACGTGAACTATCCTTGAATTCATTCAAAGACTTTCTGCGAGTCCTCTGAACCCATCTAACTGTAGATAGGGAACTTTCGTTTGACCATTGGCTGTATGTCGCAGATTATCAAGATTTTTCAAAAAAATATGATAGCTCGTCCACAGAGCATTATAGGAGAGAAACCGTTTCATGATATTGATAGCCGAATTTTTATCACGATCTAGCACGGTTCCACAAATCTCACAAGAATATTTGCGTTGATTGAGGGGCATAAATTCCTTTTTATGTCCACATCCAGAACAGGTCTTTGTAGTATCACGTTCGTCAATTACTGTTACTCTTTTACCTAAAATTCGAGCTTTATAGGTCAGTAATTCAACAAAGCGACCAAGATGCCCAGTATTATGGACACCTCTATTGACTTTTTTCAGATAGTTTCTACTATTCAATCTAACGTTACAATTCCGTACCATCCTTTTTGGGGATAAATTACCAACAATGATGGTATTAGCTTTAGTATTTTTCAGCAGATTCAAGGCTTGTTTATGTTGCCAATCTTTCGTCTGATTTTTACATCTCCGTTGAATGGTTATCAGTCGTTGATTGAATAAGCGGTACCTGCGACTATTTTTTTTACAGTGATCTTTCCTACGCTGTAAGGAGTGGATCTTAGGTTCCCAGTACTTGTCTGGGCGTTTCAATTTTGTTTTGAGAAACTTCCCCTGCAAATTAATCCCAATATGTTTTACTATTCCTAAATCAAACGCTTGATACAATCCATTATCATAATAGGGGAGTTCATCCTGCTCGTAGGTGACCGCGAGGTAGAAACACTTTTCATATCGATCCTGAAAAATCTCAATTTGTTTAACTTTCCTGGAGGTAAAATCGAATGGGACTTTAAATTTTAATGGGATCCTACTAGGGTGTTTATGAGAAAATTGGATCGATTTCTTGTTGATTCTAAAACCTGATTGGTTATAGCATAATGTAAAGAAATGATTTTTCCCACGGAATGTGGGGGGATGTGCTGTTTTTTCTCCGTTCTTCTGTAACCCAAAAAACGCTTTAAATGCATTATCCAGTTTCTTCAAAGCCATTTGGAGGACTTTTGAATAGACTTGTTGATAGAGTGGATATTTACGCTTGAGGGAGGATAATGCGTTTTGTTGATCTTTATAAGAAAGAGACACTCGATAGTTGTCATAGCAGAACTTTCGTTCTGCTAAGGCATGATTGTAAAGCAATCGGCACACGTTTGCTAATTCACACAGAATTTCTACTTGGTCTTTCGTAGGGTTTATTGTAAATTTCCGTGTCAACATTACCATACCGTAGTCTATCCTGAAAATGATGAACTCAGGAATATTTACTATAACCATAATTTATTAAAGCACTTTACTCTGTTTTCAAAGTAATTCTCCCCGATTTCGATTTAATTTTCCCACATTATTTCATATTTTCTACTATTGGTTAATTCAAAATATGAGATGTCTTTGATTCTTCCAAACGATTCTTTTCTTCAATATCATGAAAATCTGACATAACATATAGTTTTAGTATTAAACTTAAATGATTACAAATCGAAGTTACTAACAGTTAGAACATCTCGGTGTAATCTATAGTGAACACATCGATCGACTTTATCCTCTTAGATGCTGATTACGAGATTTATGTGGATGAAGGAATTAAGAAACCGCTTCTTCGTCTCTGGGGTAGATCTAGCAATAAACGAGTAGAAATACGAGTCAGTGGTTTTCTTCCATACTTTTATGCAGAAGCTTCAGAAGAAGATATAAGGAAAATTCTGACCAAAGGGGGAAACCAGACGAAAGAATGGTTAATTAAAACTTCAAGATGTAAAAAACAAATTTTTTTTGGTGGATCTGCACGAGATGTAACCCAATTGGTTGGAAACATCCCTTATCGTGTTCCTGAAATCAAACAACTTCTTCAACATGCAAACATCGTTGTTCATGAAGCAGACATTCCATTTACCCGTCGTTTCTTGATTGATAGGAATATACGGGCTTTACATGCAGTCACAGTGATAGGAACGATAATTAAGCGAGATAATGACATTCTTATTGTAGAAGCACCTTTTGAAAACCTCTCGCAAAAAACGGAGGTTTCTAGTGATTATCAACCTCTTCTTCTCGCTTTTGATATTGAAGTTGATTATAAGCAGGGTGAAACTATACATGAATTATTACTTGAGAAAAAAAGAAGAATTACAGCAATTTCAATGGCTTGGGGTACTGTAGAAACAGAGAACCCTGACTCGAAGGTTATCATTCTAGAAAAGGATAGCGATAATGCTGAAAATGAATTGTTAACTACTTTTCTGAAGACTGTTAAGAAGATTAAACCTGATGTTTTACTCTCATTTAATGGAACATTTTTCGACATCCCCTATTTAACGGCTCGTTTATCAAAATATGGAAAATCCTTGGGAGAATTGGCGCTTTTCACAGGACTTCAAAAGGACATCATTAAATCAAATATTCCTGTAGAAAGTTACAGATTGAAGGGACGAGCAGTGGTAGATTTGTTGCCAAAAACCTGGGGAATTCACCCTATTAGTGGACAAAAGACACTCGACTCAGTGTCAGAAGAAGTATTAGGTGAGTCTAAAATCAAGCTGGAAAAGAGTCTTGATGAGTTGTGGAGAGATGGGTCACTTGGATCCAAAGAAGATGCACAATTATTCCGAGAGTATTCATTAAGAGATGCAATTCTTACGTTTAAATTGGCTTCTGAGTTAGGGGTTTCAAATTCAATTGAATTATGTCGTCTAACTGGATATCCAATACCTGAAGGGATTCTTTCGACGAGTAGAAATATCGGTGAGCTCGAGTTAATGAGGATTCTTCATTCAAAGAACATGTTTATCCCATCAAAACCCACTCCTACAGAATTAAAAGCAAGGAAAGAATTTGGTCGAAAATACCCCCATTTGGGTGGGTGGGTAATAGATCCTTCTGTTGACGAAGCTACGATGGTGGGAATTTTCGATTTCAGATCATTATACCCTAATATTGTCAGGACACATAATATTTCTGGAGAAACTTTGATTGCGGATTCAGAAAGATTTCCTCCAGAGAAACGCTTCTTAAAAGAACCTCGTGGTGCCCTTGCAATTTTGATGGATCGAATTCTTGAGCAACGTTATCAAACAATAGAGGAATTAACAAAAATAAATGAAAATGGGGTACAGAATTCTCAAAAACAGACAGATCTCCTTGAAAAGAGACAAATATCGTTAAAATTAATGGCCAATTCTCTTTTAGGTGCATCAAACTATCCCCGAGGAAGATTTTATCACCACATTATAGCAAACAGTATCACAGCCATCGCTAGGGAATTATTAAGTGAAAAGTTAGAGAATTGGACTAATGATTACTCAGATAGACATAAATACAATGTGTATCTTCGATATGGAGATACTGATTCAATTTTTGTTGAATTTGAATTGCCTAATATACAGTTAGCAGATTTTCAACCAGAAATACCAATCGAGGTAAGAAGCTCAAAAGAAAGAGAGATTCTTGATGCGATAAATGAATATAGATCATTTTTATCTAAAAAATTGCACGAATTCCTTGAATTACAGCTTGAGGATATAGCTTCTCGAATTATATTGAAGAAAGGAAGAAAGAAAGCCTATGCCTATGTATCTTTGTTGTCTAACAGTATCATTATTAGAGGTTTTGAGGCTGTAAGATCAGATTGGTCACCTTTAGCAAGAAAAGCACAACGAGAGCTCCTCGAAACGCTTTTGACAGATCTAACGGATGAACGAAGAGAAAATGCTCGCAGAGTGATTTTTAACATCAGTCGAGAAATTTTAAGAAATCCAATTTCTCAGTTGATTCAAGAATTAACGATTCGAGGCCCATTGCGGCGCTCTCCAACCAAATATAAATCAAAAACTCCAGCAATTGGTGCCTTTTTACATTATTGCGAACAGATGAGTCTAGATCCTGAACAAGAATGGAAGAAGTGGGATGGTTTCCCTTATATTATTGCAAAAGGTCCTCCTAATGAACCCCAATATCTTAGAGCTTATCATCCCGATGTTTTTCAGAAGGAAGAGAAAGAAATTGACCGATTACATTATGTAAGGGAAATCCTTGGAGCCAGTAAACGTTTTGGGATTCATATTAAAGAAAGTGAGGCGCAACAAGGAGCTCTTATTATTCCGTTAACCGTTTTCTTAAAATAAACGATCAATTCTTCCCCAAAAAGGCTTTTTAATGTTTCTTAGAGTGTTAAAGCATTTAATGACTAATTTTGTAAAGAACTAATCACATGTCTAATTTTTAGAACATATTTTCAGTTTCTGTTCTAATGTGTGGTATCTTATTACTCGAGATTAAAGATTTCTATTAACGAATTATTCACTAATAAGGTCGAAGCGTGTGATAAGAAGATGAAAAGAAAGATTTTAAGTATTTTATTGTTACTACTCCTTAATTTTAATGTATTTTTCACTATCGGTTTTTCTCAGTCTGTTGATGCGGCAGTACTGGATAATAATTTGGAACTAACTCAAGAGAATTCTTCTACAAATGCTTTTGATGTAGAACGCGAAATTCAAGCAATTGAAGATCAGTTGCATACATCTTCTCCTTCAAATTATCAACCAGGACCATTGAATACAAATAATATCTCTGCAGATCCTTCTTACTCCCTAAAAGATCAAGAAAGGGGTATAATTATAAATATTGATTTAGAAAAACAAGTTATTTCCCCTGGTACTCCCCTCAACTATGTTATTCAAGTAACTCGCGGATTTAAACCTGTTCCAGGTGAAATACTTTATGTAGATATCATTGAAGGTGAGTATTATGGTTGGTACTTCTATTGGCTAGAAGATTATATTCCTTATGAAGAACGTATAGTTTGGACATCAGCTAGTCCAATTACCACAGATTCGAATGGAGAATACCAAGGACAATTCACTCCTCCTTCCTCTGGCCGTTATTCTATTTTGGTTCGTACGTCATCTTCTGATTATGTTCAGGAAACTAGATCTTTTACTGTGGCCAATATAGCCTTATTCTGGCGTGTTTCGAGCGAATATGTTAGTGGAGAGCATCATTATTCTGTTGCATATGTCCTAAATTCAAATGATTTTTCTCCAGTTCCCAATGCTGAAATTAACTTAGCTGGAATTACATATGATTATGATTATGAACATAGTGAATATGAGGTTCAAACTACTCAACTCTTTTCTGGAATTTCAGATGATAAAGGAATTATTGAAATAGACTTTATTCCACCTAGTAGCATTTCCGAGAATTATTATTTCCTTGCTAATCTCAGTGCTAGTTATAATGGTGAAACAGTCTATGTATCGCGTGATATTTATCGTGGTGGATATTACTGGGGGTGGGATGGTTATACTGAATATCAAAAATATGATTTTATTGTAACAACTGATAAACCAATCTATTCCCCTGGTGAAACCATCCAAACTCGAATTCTTCTTTGGAAAAATGATTATCTGAAAGCCACCAAGGAACCTGCACAAACTTCCTTTATTCTAAAATTCCTATCTCCCTCTCAACATGTTTTGCTTCATCGTCAAGTCACAACTAATTCTTATGGAGTTGCAACCTACTCTTTCACCCTAAACACTGATAGTGAATTAGGAAGTTATTCCATTATAACGCAAAAGGAAGATATTGTCAGTTCATTACCGATCCGAGTCGATAAATATGAGAAACCCTCCTTTCGAGTTACACTAGGTTTAGATCACGAATATGTTGCTCCAGGGGGAAAAGTCTCTGGTAACATTACTGCAGAATACTACTTCGGAAAACCAGTCTCAAATGGTGAAGTTGAACTTAGTATTGGAGATTTAGACGTTCTTATAGGTCTCACTGACATAGATGGATTTTGGGAATTTGAATACAAATTACCAGGGGAATCATCTCTTGAGGGTATGAGTGCAATTTCGATTAATGTGACAGTAATTGATACTGTGGGGCGAGAGGTCGCTGCTTCTTCATCAGTTCAAATTACTGATGAAATCTATGTTTGGGCATATATCAATCCTTGGTTTCCAAAAGTAGACGAAAATGTCACAGTCTACTTTGGTGCATATCAATATTCAGACTGGGGTTGGTCATGGTGGAACTGGCGGGTTCTAGCAAATGCAGAGGTTGAAATTAAATTATACGGAGTAATATCTGATACAAACTACCAACTAATCACAACTTTGAAATCCAGAACAGATATTAACGGACAGGGGCAGAAAGAACTTGATCTTTCTAGATCTATATTGACTTCATATAACAGATTCAGGGGAATCGTGGAAATGGATACAGGAGATGGTAGAGAAGGATCCTCAACCTTTTATTTCACTGTTGATAGGAATTCAGTCGAAGTTGACCTCGGTGCTAGTACTTACCAAGCAGGAGATGAACTCGAACTAGAAGTATTTATTCGTAATGTGGTTTCAAATACTTCCATTGATGGAAGCTTACAATTCCGTATTTTTGATTCCGATTATGACCTAATAGGGGAAGATGTAAAGGAGATTTCATCTCAGGGGGCTACTATTGAGTTTCAGCTTTCCTCTAATGCCCCAAATGGGAAATATATCATATATTGCTATCTAGAAACCACGTTTGATAGTGAATATGGGTCATGGACCTACTATCGGTTTTCCAAATCAGTTGAATTTCATGTTGGAGCTACTTATGAAATTTCACTTACTACTGATAAGAAACATTATTCCTTGGCTGATAGTATTTCCATTTCTGGGCAGCTCCAAGGACAAACCAAAGCTCCAGTGATGGTTCAATTTGTTAAAAAAGGAATAGTGCTTACTGAGTATATTGATGTATCTTCTGATACAGATTTTGATATTCAGATCCAAAATACTCAATTTCTTGCCCCTCGTTTCTGGGTGTATTCATTCGCTATCCTTGATGATGGTACCATTCTTGAAACCAGTCTTAGCTTGGAGATCGATACCACCCTCATAGTGGAAGTTTGGTCTGATAAATCTGTGTATGAACCAGGAGACATGGCAAAGATTAGTATTCAGATTCTTGATTCTAAAAACAATGACCTTCCAGCTGTTCTAGTTGTCTCTTTCATAGACAGCTCTGTATTTGGAGTCCAGCCAGATCCCGAAGCAGAACGAGAACATTTCAAAGAACAGGAATATTGGCCTTCGGTCTGGACGGTTGTGTCATGGAAGAATCAACAACGATCTTGGTGGTTCTGGTGGTGGGATCTCTACCCCATCATGAGAGGGGGATATTTCGGTCTGGAAGATATGGGCTATACTCAAGAGGCTGCTGAAATAGTCTGGGATCAACCTCCTGGATATACCTCTCGCAAAGACGCGGGTACTGATGAGTCAGCTCAAACAAACCGTGAAATTCGTGATAATTTACCTGAAAATGCATATTGGAGTCCCTTGGTAATTGTTGAAAACGGATATTTAGAAATAGATTTGATTTTACCTGACACTATTGGTGAGTGGACTGTACGTGTGGTAGCTACTACTCAATCAGGACAAGGAGTCTTACATAAATACTCTTTTAAGACTTTTCTTCCCTTTTTCGTTGAAATCGATAAAGAACCTTTTGTTTTGCAAGATGATGTGTTTATAATCAAAGGGATTGTGTATAATTATCTTGATGAACTAGACGATATTGAGATCACTCTTGAGATTGAAACTGAGGCTGGAATTCTTGTATTAGGTCGAAATATCCAAACTCTAAGGCTTCCAAGTGGATTCTTGGGTTCTATAGGCTGGGCTTGTTTAGCTCAAGGTGTTGGGTTCTTTAATATCACACTATATGGTAGCACCCTCGTAGAGGGGACTAGTTATCGAGATGCTATTCGAAAATCATTGGAGATTGTTCCTAATGGAGTTACATATGAAGTTAAGGCTGGTGGTTTTATTTCCGCTGATCCTAGTTTTTCATATGTCCGTTATTCAGAAGCAGCCCAACAATCTGAGTTTCTTGAGCTTTCACTTGGTTTGGGATCAATAGCTCTCTCATCTTGGGAGAGGTTGATTAAATATCCTTATGGATGTACAGAACAGACAATCTCCTGTCTTATTCCTGATGCATTGGTTCTAAAGTACCTTAAAGAATTGGATCAACTCACAAATGAAACAGAAGAATCAATTCGAGATATGGTTGTATCAGGTTTATCTCGCCTTTATAGCCAACAACACAATGATGGAGGTTGGGGTTGGTGGTACGATGATTCCTCACGAGTATATATGACCAGTTTAGTACTCTATGGCTTAGGAATTGTGAATAGAAGTGGATTCTATATTGATCCTAATATCGTAAAAGAAGCTATTACAATGATTAGTACTCATCAAAATTCAGATGGATATTGGGTACCTGATTCTTGGAGAGGAGTGGATCAAACCTCATTCACCGCCTTTGTTTTAAGATCAATTCTACAGTGGAATAATCTGTTTGATGCCACTACTGTTTCAAAAGCGTTGAATTATATTACTAATGCTTGGAATAACGATGACAGTCGATCTACATACTTGGCCTGCTTATACTTAGATAGTGTTCCTGGATCAGGTTTTGGTGAATCTTCGTTTGAAACAACCCTCCTTACTTATCTGAAAAATGAGGTTAAGCTGTCATCTGATGGTAATTATTGGACTTATACCACAGATGGACAATACTGGAGATCTCTAGGAGGTGATGTGGAAATAACTGCTTTGGCTTTGATAGCATTAGTTAAAAATGATCCCGCTGCTTCAATGCCAATCATTCGTTCTGCAGTTCAATGGTTGTTACAGCGTCAATCATGGTATGGATGGGGTAATACAGCTGATACAGCGGCGGCTATCTCTGCAATTGTGGCTCTTAGTCAAAGTGAAGTTAGTTCTGATGAAGATACAAAAGTCACTCTAATTATCAATGGGAATATAATTGGGAGTTATGATCTCTCAACCTCATCTCAACCCACAATCTATCTAGATCTGGAAGAACATTTACTTACAGGTGATAACATTGTTGAACTGGAAAAGCAAGGTGTGGGTAATGTGAGTTATTACTTTTATGGAAACCAGATACTACGAAGCCTACCTTCTATTAAACTTCAAACTGAAATAAGTGGTGCTCCTGGCCAACAAGTTACCCTTCCACTAACATTAACACCTACTTCTTCTCAAATTTTTGCTTTTAATCTATCAGTTATTCCACTTGAAGGGGATCTCACACCAATCAATCTTCCTCAATCGATTGACCAGCTTACTCAGCAAACGGAAATTAAATTCAACTATGCTACTCCCTCTCAAACAGGCATTTATGAAATCCCTGGGTTTGAAATCACCTATCAGTTATCAAATTTGGATCAAACAGAATTTTCCCCCGGAATTATTACTCGAAGGTACGGCCCCGTTCAGTTAACTATTTCCGAGTCTCTTTTAGATATTATTTTAGACGTTCCTTCATTTTCTGTTCCCTCCCTGACATCTAATGATGAAAAAGTTAAGTTACACGTCAGTAGTTCAACCAAGCTTGAATTAACTCGAACCTATTCACAGATGAATGGTTTTCAAAGAGGGGATCTTGTTACCGTCACTTTATCTATTACAAACACAAAACAAGTTGAGAATTTCCTCATGGTAGAAGACTATATTCCGATTGGCTTTGAGCTTGATAAAAGCACTATCAAGCATTCAGCCGAGACATTCGAGATTACAACGTCTGGAATAACCTTCTTCTTCCCTGAATTAAAAGTTGGAACTACTCAAGTTAGTTATGGTGTAATTGCTATGAATGTCCGACAATCACTTGTGTCTCCCGCAAGATTGTCAAGTATGTATGATGAGTGGGAAGTGAAAAGTTTGCCAGTAATCCTAGGAGATACCCGTATTTCGATTGACTCGACTGGGGCAGTGGTACAAGATTTTGAACTACCAACTCTAGAAAAGATCACTATCAAAGAAACCTATCTCACCTCTAAAACTGGGTTGGGCATAGAAGTAACAGCTTCAGATAATTGGGGAATTGCAGGTGTTAGAGTGTTTATCAAGCAGTCTGATTGGAATGTATTTGAATGTTCAAAAGAAATAGATGAATGGAGAACCATAGCTACAGGAATAAGCGATGGAGACAGTCAAATCTACTTAGAAATAATTGACTTTGCTGGGAATGTCTTGGTTAGTGATTCATTTTCTAAATACATTGAGCTTGAAGATCTTTTTATCCCCGAAAAGATCTTGCCAGTTTTAGGACTGATTAGTGTTGCATTGGTAGCAGGGATAGCTGCAGGAATAACTTCTACGATGTACTTAAGAAAAAAACGAAGATAATCTCTCTTTCTCCCATCTCCCTTCTTAAATTTTTTAGCGATCCTGTTCTGAAACAACAGAACGAATTTTTTTCAATTCAGTTAACATTTGCTTACGAAGAATAGCTATTCCCGTTGCGCGATCTTCTTCCCGTTGTCCTTTGGGTTGAGATAGAGGACTAAGTGATGGTGGTGAAGTAGTTTTAGAAATTGATGGAAACGAAATCTTTGGGATTGTTGGAGGTGTAATTTCACTTTTTTTGGGTTCGCTAGGTGCAAGAGAAGGAGAACGTGCTGATGGAACTTCCTTTGGTTCATCTGGTCTTTCAGGGAAGGAGAAACTGATTTTAGGACGAGTTACCAGTGGCTCTGTAGGAATAGTTGTGGGAGACGGCTTAGCATCAGGTGAAGGCTCTGTAATTGGTGTTGTAAATGTTACTGGGGCAATAGAAGGGGTCTTGGTGGCAATGGGTTGTGGTGAAGGAGCTTCAGAAACTTCGGTACTAGGTGCTGGCATTTCGTCAGGCATCGCTTGCTTTGCCAATTGTGTGGGTGATTTTGAGCCAAATATTTTTTCTAAAGAAGGTGTAAATGGTATTTCTAAGTCTCGGACGATGGCAAGACGAAATTCTTGCGAGATTTTTTCCAAAGTTGTAGAAGTGATATACCCTTCAAGTAAGCTTTCTTTCAACATACGCTCAAAACGAAGAAGTGCCGTTTGAAACGAATACGTTACATGGGCATATTCTTCCATTGGGAGTTCCTTTAGTTTCAGGGAGGTCTCAAATTTGAAATCTCTTGTTTGTTTTTGAGACTTCTTTTTAAAGAGTCGTACCACTCGATTCGTCCGTCCTGAGGTCTTTTGTTTTCCTCTTAATAGGAGTCTATTAATATTTTCTTTACGAGGTTTTAAAAACTCATCTGATTAAATTATAATTTTTATTTATAAAATATTATTGATTCATTAATGGGGAGTTTGATGATTTCTTGATATAAAATGCTTAATATCGCCGACGAAAATGGTGAGATCACGAATATGCTCACCCTCTTTAAGAATATGATTTTTGAAATCATCAATCTTAATGTAGTTATTAAAATAGTCTGATAAATCTCCACTCTTTCTTCTAAGAGTATTATTTTGACATGATTTTTAATGTAAAGAGGCCTAAAACAGATTATTTAGTGAAACATAAATTAGTCTCATTCTTATAAGAACTAAAAAAGTTCTTAATCACTTTTCAATTCTCTCATATCCGTGTGAAATGAATCTTTGAGCTCGGGATGTTGTAATAGTGACAAATGCAAGAGTCATTCTAATTGGTGTGGGAAATGCAGCGAGTAGTTTTGTACAAGCATTGGAATATTATTCTAAACATAAGACAACAGGACTGAAATATGAAACAATTAGTGGCATGAGAATTAGCGATATAGAAATTGCCGCTGCATTCGATGTTGTTGAAGGGAAAGTTGGAAAAGACATCACTGAAGCCATTTTTGCAGAACCAAATGTTGCTCCACAGTTAGTGAACTATACTTCCCCGTTGGGAGTTGAAGTGAAAAAAGGCCCTGTTTTTGATGGTATCTCTCCGTTATTGGCTGAAACGATCCAAATCAGTTCAGCATCTGAAGTCGATCTTGTAAAAGAGATGAAAGCCACAAATGCTGATATGGTAATTTCATTATTGCCTTCAGGAGCGAGAGAGGCTACTTTCGCTTATGCTAATGCTTCTATTGAGGCAGACCTAGCATTCATTGAAGCAGCTCCAACTCGTATATGTTCTGATGATACTTGGGTAAGAAAATTCAAAAAAGCCAACCTACCTGTGGTTGGTGATGATTTACAATCCCAACTAGGAGGTACACGAATCCATAAAGGATTATTGGAAATGCTTAACTCTTTTGGTGCTAAAGTTAAAAATACCTATCAATTAGACGTCTCTGGGGGAAGTGAGGGGATGAACACTTTGTATACAGATCGTAGGTTAGAAAAACGTCAGATAAAGACCGATAGTATCAAGCGAACTCTTCCACATCTTACTGATGATGATATTGCTTCGGGAACAACTGATTATTTGGATTTTTTAGGCAATGAAAGAACAGGCTTCTTCTGGATCTATGGAGGTTACTTCCTAGATACTCCTTTTAAGATAGATTTGACAATCAAGACAGTGGACGGTCCTAATGCTGCAGGAACTTTAATACATGTTATTCGTGCCACCAAATTAGCATTAAATAGAGGAATAGATGGCCCCCTTATATCTGTGTCAGCTTTTGGATTCAAATTCCCACCTGTGTATGTTAGCGAACAAGATGCTGTAAAGAGGTTTGAAGAGTTCATAGTAGGGAATCGTGCCATCTAAGCAGAATTGATGAAAAAGATGGTAAAATATTCAACTGGGACATCATTAATGGATAAAGGGTGAAATATATGAAACGTGTTCGGATAGTTGTTACCGGACGTGTTCAAGGGGTCTTTTTTCGAGTGTACACCCAAAAATTTGCTAGAAATCTTGGGATAACTGGCTATGTTCAAAATCTCCCTTCAGGCGAAGTCAAAATCGTTGCAGAAGGATTTGAAGATTCATTAAGAAAACTTGCAGTCTGGGCAAAGAAAAAAGGTTCTCCATATTCACGAATTGATAGAACAGAGGAGAAATGGGAGGATATTGAAAAACCTCAATATTCAGATTTTCAGATTACATACGGATCATGGATGTGATAAATTCAAAGGCACCAGATTTTTTATTATTTTTAAATTAATTTAATCATCCTCTACTCTGTCCATTTGGGAAAGAAAGGTTTGAGTAATGCGCCTGAAGAACAGAAGGTCAATCAAATCTTTTGAAACACTGGGTTGAAGCTTAATTCAAACGGATATGTATAAAAAGTAGCCTACTAAAATTCGCTTGGTGATTACACTGCTACCCTCTGAAGCGAAAGAAGATTCAGGTTATGATACCAAAGTTATTTGTGATGGCCCCTGTCGGTTATGTAAGCATGAACGAGAAAAAGATGTTAATACTCAAGGACAGGACATCCTATACTATTGTCGTAGTTGCCAACAGAAATACCTGTGTAATGATGTATTAGGTAGAAAGAAAGAAGGTTCAGAGTATCAATGCCCATCATGTAACGCAACAGTGGCTGAAATGACTGTTGAAAGGGCTAGTCAATTGGGATTAGCTTTCGGTTATAGGATGATTCGAACTGAAGAGAGCCCGCGACCCATAGATCAAATACGACGTACATGGTTTTACTCTCGAGGGAGTATGATTCTTCCTAAGGATTTTGTTACAGATTTAATTGAATATGAACCTCTGAAAACTTCACATATTATTGACCTAATGTTCCATTCAGACATTCAGTATCGTCCTGAAGAAAAAATCCTTGATAAAAAATCTCTACTTTGGGACATATTTGGGAAAAAGGCTAGTATAATACGATCAATACATAATTCATTAATAACTCGTTCAGAACATCGTAGGGTCGATTTGATCATCCGTGCTTTAATAAATCCTAAAACATTTCAGTGTTCCTATTTATCTTCGATAGTCCCTGGACAAATTGCTGGTACCGTGGACTTAATTGGTCTTGACGAGGAAACAGGAGGGATTGTATGGATTGTCGTACAGGAAGATAAAGTTGATGAACATATAATAGGCTCAATTTTGAACGAAATCTTGAGTCTAGCTCCGCTAGAGTTTATGGGTGTTGAGAGAATATTAATTCTTACAAGGAAATGGATATGGATGGGTAAAGAAATCGCACGAAGGCAAGGACGTATCACAACACGTTGGAAACGACTAGAAATTGAACTTTGGGAAGAAGATGCATTATTTCGGCATCGGAGAGTATAACGAAGTATTATTTTCCTTATAAAGTTGAATTCGTTTGGAATGACAGGCTTTTTTTCATTGAAAAGCTTTATTAGATAGAACTTTGGAAATCTTTCTAATTGAATCCTCCTCTTCCTGTAGATTTACAGGAATGAAATATTTCGCATTAAAAACTAAAGATAACATTTAATAATAATAACAATACAACTCAAATAACAACTATATCCTTAACGTTAACGCACGAAAACAAGCTGTATTCCATTAAAAGTTGGAAAGAGGTCAAGAAATGAGTTTCCTTATGAAAATTGTCCTTGCTGGTGATGGTGCAGTGGGTAAAACTGCATTACGTGAACGTTACCTCGGTAAGGGCTTTAGTTCAAATTATATGATGACAATCGGGGCAGATTTTGCCCTTAAAGAAGCAACGATTCGAGAAAAGAATATCAAATTTCAGATATGGGATCTTGCGGGTCAGCCTCGATTTGGCACAGTAAGAAGCGTATATTATTATGGCTGTTTAGGTGCACTCTTACTTTTTGATGTCACACGACCTGATACATTCACCAATTTAGAAAATTGGTTGGAGGAAATCTTCAAACATAATGGTAAGGGCATGATTCCGATAGTTCTCCTTGGAAATAAAGTTGACTTGCGTGAGCAGTTCCCCAATCACATTACAGACAGCCAAGCAGAGGAATTTGGCTCTAATCTATCGAAGAAAACAATGGAATCAGGTTTTCCAGTTAAGTATCTACCCACCAGCGCAAAGACAGGATTGAATGTATCTGCGGCATTTGATATGCTCGGGTCAGTCTATTTAGATTATGTGGAAGCGCAACAGACGAAATAAAGCTCTTCATCTTTTCTTCCCCTCAATTTTCTCCCATAAATCTTAGTACACTGTACTCTCGAGTAATCAAAAAAAGATGAGCATTCAAAACAGAAAAAATAACCTAAAATTTGATATCGTCTATTGAGTTAACCACTCTTGCTCCTTGAAGACTTGGGATTGTTGTTTGACCCATTAACATCAAAATGTAGCGATCCTTTGCGTATTTTGCATATCCTTTGGTGAGAAAAGCAATAGTATCAAGTTCAGCTTCATCCATTGCAAACCATATTGCAACACGTTTCTTTCTAAATCCCCCTTTCTCAGCCATAATATCTACTGGAGTTGCTTCAGTCTCTATTGCACGAATATTCTCCTTCATTTTGTAACCAGCTTGTTTAAATCGTACAGACAGCTCATTTTTTAGAATCCTCGCTTTGATTTCACCAGCATTTCGTAGGTATTTTTCACTTTCAAATTGCTGTCCACAACGGTTAAATGCTCCAGATAATTTCCTATAGACTCGAAAAAGATTTTCATGGGGTAAGGTTTGAGTTTCGGATTCTAATGTTTGTAATTGAGTCAATGCCATAAGTAAATGGCTTAAAGCCTCCTGGTCTTGTTGTTGGAGAATTCTTGTGTCGCCTAGACTCTCCTGAATCTCTCCTTC
The DNA here is from genome assembly GCA_048938105.1 of Promethearchaeota archaeon. Classification (GTDB taxonomy): domain Archaea; phylum Asgardarchaeota; class Heimdallarchaeia; order Hodarchaeales; family Hodarchaeaceae; genus Hodarchaeum. The sequence goes on along the minus strand of JBHLMN010000011.1, from coordinate 21,316 downwards.
TAATAATAATTTTTCAGCCCGTTCCATATCATCAGGGGGTTGCGATTGAAGTATATTATACGCATTATTAAGAAGTTCTGCGGCTTGTTCGGCCTTTTTCTCGACAATAAGTGTCTTGGCTTCATTAAGGGCATGCTTTATATCCATATTACATTCCTTCAGTCTTGGGGGCGCGCCTCCTAGGATGGGGCAACTGATAACAATTTGAGCACTAAATAGATAGATGAAGGTTCAACCTTTCGTACTAATTCGTAATTTAGTCTCATAATAATTGTTTTAAATATATCTTATTCAATAAATTATATTTTTTCTCATTGATTTTATATATTATTAATGGCTAACAATTCTGGAAATCTGAGTTAGATAGGATTCAACACTATGCTTCGGTTTTAAAGAGACCATTAGAATACGATCTGCGTCTAAAGAGTAGAGCAGAATAATGTTTTCTTTACCTGTAACGGCTATACTTTGACATTCCTGACCTAGAACACGAGTTGGTAAGCTGAGAGCAGAAGAGACTGCCGATAATTGAGCTGAATCAATATCTAAACTAGACAAGAGGTCACTGAGAGGAATTCCTGCAGAAGAGAGTAATAAAATTGCACTAGCTTCTGGGATGGCTCGTTGAAGTTTTTCAATTAAGCTGTCCTCTATTTCTAATGTCTTCACTATCGCGTCGATTTTTGCAGCAGCATCTTGTAATATATCAATCAAATCGTCAATAGGGGTGCGCGTTTCAAAAGAAGATTTGGGAACGGTAACGGTTGTTATTAAAACAGTATTAGCCTTTTTTGTAGCTATTATTATTGACCGTTCCTGGAATACTATATATTCGTAAACTTTATCGTTCAAATTTGCCTCTAAGAAACCCTGAGAAATAGCTAGTGCACTAGATATTGCTGCTGGGATAATGAACAAATCCTCCCCTGTCTCCTCTTTCCCTCTAGTTTTCCCTACTATAGGTGAACCATCAATAGTAGCAACTATACATTGCTCTATATTGGGATCTTCAAATAATTCTTCAAAAATTATATCAATTTCCGGAATAGATTTCATAGGATGTTTCCTCTTACTGCATCTTGTAGGATCTGAGTTAATAGTTACTCTCCACTTAATCCAACTTAAAAAGGTGACCTTTTTTAAGTAGAAAAAAGCCTATTTATCCCTAGAAAAATATGAAGCTAAACAAGAAGCTTGGGTCATAAAAAAGGTTGAAAACCCTCATAAAGGAATATTATTCAAAATAATAATAATAAATGCAATAACAGTGCAAGAGGCAAAAAAAAAGTGGTAATTATACGCCTACCTCTGCTTTTTCTTTAGCAATCATTCCACCGAATAATGTTCCTTCATACGCTCCAGGTTTATATATATTAAGAGCTTTATCGGTTTTCTCTACGCACTTCATGACATCTGTTTCCATTTCAAGCATTGCACGAATCGCATCAATGTTTTCAGGGATAGGAATGGATTCCATATGGACGTCGTAAATCATGTACAAATTATTTCGGTCATCAAGATTAAGTGTCTCTTCCCAGATGAACACTTCTGGCCTATCGTATCTGGGTCGCCCTAAATCACGGAAATACTCAACTAGTTGCGCAGAATCATAAAGACCTTGTTTTCCTGGCTCAATTAATATACGGGGAGTCCTTTTGAATAAGTCAACTATGTCTACCTTAGAAGGAGTATTATCTAAAGTAACTTTAAGCATATGAACATGGGAAAGAGTCCAACTTCCAGCAATTGCTAGGGAATATATCTTGTCTTTTAATTGAGGCATAACTGTTCCTAGATCGGGTCCATGATGTGATACACCTAAGACTGGAGCAACAGCATTAATAGGTCCACGATTGGTACGTGTTGGATCACCAGCTCTTCTTGCTAGAGCTACAAAAACATCGGAAACCCCATATTCTTGAGTTAATGTTGCTATAACTCTTGTCAACGCAGTTGTATTACAAGATACGACTCGTGTCATATCTACGCCGAAGTGTGTAGCATAATTACCAAAAGTGCTGAAACTTCGATTGGTAAGGACATGTTTTTCGCCACCTTCTACGATTATTTTAACATTTGCCTCACTATAGAGCGGTAAATTTTTACTAGGCACACCTGCAGGTGTACAATCAACAATTAAATCTACTTCTTTAATCAAGTCTTCAAGATAACCCACGATTTCAAATCCTGCTGCACGCATACTAGGCTCAAAATCTGGAACACTGCAGTAGATGGGATAATTGCGTTCCTGAGCAATACGTAATCGTACATCCGAAATAATATCAGCCACACCAATTAATTTCATATCAGCCTGTGCTGCTACCGCATCACAAACTCTTTTGCCAATAATCCCATACCCAACTACTCCCACTCGTGCTTTTGTCTTTGCCATTCTATTGCTCCTCCTTTAGCAGTTTATTAAGAATTTTATGTCCCTTTTTAGTTAAATAAAACATTCGCACTACAGATTGGCCAGCAATTTCAACGTTGGTTTGGCCTAGATAATCAAGAGCCTTTCTAACGATAGCTACATCATGTGCAATTACTCCTTTTGCCTCTAACCATCCTAATGATAATAGTACTTTCTCTAATGTCATCTCGGTCTTTTCAATAATCTTTTTGTATGGCACCCCTCTAATTCCAGCCACACTGTGGTGGCCTTTGTAAAACTCTTCTGGATTATGTAGTGCAAGGATAACTTTTCGTTGATCTTCGTTTAATTCTGTATTACTTGTCAAAAAATTCAACTCATTAATTTTCTTAATAAAGAAGTAAGTTAATCCTAATTCTATTACCTCTTTAATTCGGGATAATGAGATCTAAACGAATAAAAAAATCCTACTCATGTATGAGTAATATGGGTTAGCAAAAAAAAGAGAATAGAAGAGATATCGTAATAAATCTTCTAAGAAAAAGAGTATTATTTAACCTTTGATTTCAGAGGCCTTTACCTCTAGAAGTGAGAGAGAACATTCTAATAATCTTTTGCCCAGCAATCTCTACATTAGATCTTCCATGATAATCAACTATCTGACGTTGTACTGCGCATTCATGCCGCACAATGTCATTGGCTTCTAAATAGCCAAGAGAAAGTAAGGTTTTCTCACGTGTGAGCCCAGAGGCTTTCATAATTTCCTTATAAGGAATCCCTTTGATTCCATTCTCCTCACTATTGATGATATAATGAGAAGGATCCTTTAAAACATTAATGATACGGTTTTGATCGTCATTTAGTTCGTACACTCTTTTTCCACCAATTAGATAGCATTTATCATCTTGAAATAGCAGTTATTAAGGGATATCGTAAAGATTACAATGTTTTTAGAAAACCCATATGGTTCATATGGGTCATAATTTTTGTCCTTTATTAATTATTTCATCGATTCAAACTGACAATCTTTTGAGATGAAAATTTCTGGAAAATGTAAAAAAGCTTATTAAAAAGATTACAGCTCATTCTAGTGAATAAACCAGATCTTTGATGGGAATTCGTTGGGTGATGAGAGATGGTCGCTCCTTAGAGTATCCAATGCCAATTAAAGCTATTGACTTTTCAATCAAATGCGGTGGAACATGGGATTCGAGAACATTTACAACTTGAACATCGGAAAACCTGCCTACCCAAATAGGAGCTAATCCAAAATTTGTGTATAACAATTCACAGTAAGATGCAAAAATAGTAGCATCTTGAAGCGAATACAAAGTTCTCCCTCTTTCCCCATATCTCGGTGCAGAAAGAGAGGGTGAAGCAGAAACGACTAGAATTATCAGAGCTTCTGCAAGAAAGGTTTGTCCATAAGCCGCAAGGGCTAACTGTTTCCGAATTTCTTAATTTCGGGTAATAATGACTCTAAATGCTTGAAGGTTTCCTGCAGATGGTACTCTTTGACTTAACTTGATTATTTTCTCTAATTATTCATTTAGTATGGGTTTATTTGAAAAATATCAACACGAAAATCGTGTTCGAACTACCTGATCGAATTTCAAAAATTTGTCTCCCCCAAACAAGTGAAGAAATCATCTTATAAGGATTCAGAAGACAATTCTTTCATTCGTTTTGCTGTCTCTTCAGGAAAGACATGAGATAGTCGATGATCATCTAGGATTTCTGCTCCCCCAATTTGTTGAACTGGAATGATATCGATAAGCATGTGAATTGGGGTTGTAAATCCAAAATGTTTTTGGCGAAATAGAATATTTCTATCCATGAAAATATGTAATTTTCTTCCATACTCTTCAACAAATAAAGTTAGAGCGTGATTGGCTAATATTAACGCTTTTGCTAGAGAATTTATTTCAGATGTCTTTAATTCCCATAGAGATGAAACATGACGTTTCGGTAGGAGTCGGATGTGTCCGTCTCTTTCAGGCGCATATGCTGTAAAAACTGACCAATTGTCATCTTCCCAAATCATTCTCTCCCTAATATTCAATCGCTGACCAATGGGATCAGCAGTTAATTTCCTGGTATATTCACATCCCAAACAATAGGAAGGTTTTCTAACTAATTGTTTGTTTTGTTCAAAAGAGAGGAAGAAACTATGATCCTTCCAACCGTGGCCGATATAACCGTGGCCTCCATCCGCATAAAGTAGAGTCTGGCTATGCAAATGAGGAATGCTAGCTCCCCCTCTTGAGCCAATATTGTAAAAATGAAATACTGTGGTAGTATTGTTGTCCCCCTCCGAGAGTATGTCTTGACTTGCCTGTATTGTAAGAATAATATTTTTCAAATAAAGAATCATTTCATCAATAGGTACTTCCTCAACAATCTGATAATGTTTGGAAAAAATATGTAACAAAGGAATTCCTTTTGTTATTTTCTTGTTTATATGAAACATATTTTCTCTGGGAGGAATAACTCGAGCCATTGGAGTGAATAAATTAATAATAGAGAATACTTTTGCTTTACTCAGTTCTTCTAAAGATGGTTCCGTACTAAGCGGACTTTTACTCAAAGTTAAATCTTGTGAAACGCAAATTGATGGCAGTTCACCAGCAATCAATTGACAAAACGAATCTTTCCCCTCCTCTAGTTGTTTAAATGTAAGTTCATTACAATCGTTAAAATATTCATCGGGGCGATCAGCTCTTAATGTACTGATGTAAGAGTAATGACCAATCTTTGTTCCATCTTTATCAATGCAGGTTCGAAACGGATCCAGTCTTACGTCTGGTAATAGTTCTAATTTCTTATATATTCCCCAGAAACCTTCTGAAACAAATAAATCTTTGGTAGTTGTCTTGAAGTCTTTCTTCATAGGATAAGACCTTAATTATAGTAATTAAGAGGTAGCTTGGAGTTTTTCCAATTGTGGTTAAAAGCTTATCATAGAAAGAAATTCTCTAAAAGTATACATCTTACCATGTAAGTAATTTCTTCTAGAAGATCAACGATTGAAGCCTTTAGGAAATACACAGTCAATAAGCAATATGTGATTTTTGTCAGAAATAGTATCAGTTTTATTAATAGAGATGCTTCTATTATGTTAAAAATTAATGGGAAAAATATTCGTCAGAATGCTTTTTTATACAATGAAACTTTATTGAAAATCAATTCCATGAAGAACGTTACTCCTTCCTTGATATAAGAAAATTAGTTATTTTAATTGTTTAGCATAATAAAGTTCAATCTGGTTCTGGTGACAAGGAAAAATGCAAGAAATCCAGAAGATGAGTCGAGGAAAATTACTAGAAAGAGCTAAGAGATTTATTTTCTCTACAGCTCTTACAGATAGTGCTTCAAAGCTCAGTCGATTGAATTTTCGCTATGGATTAGCAAAAATGCATCTTGTACAAGACCATCTAGGCATGGATCCTACAGCCACATTTATTGCTGCCCCCGATTGCACTATAACACGAAATTTACAACGTTGGCGAAATGGTATTGGATATGGAGGGAAGGTGACATGGGGAGATGGAACAGATCCAGTAATATTCATTGATACTATGCCCAATGCATGTGGAATGCTTGCAGGGACATTAGATGCAATTCCTGATCCTATTGAGCTAATTCAAAGAGTCCACGATATGAACGCTCGGAGTGGGGAAATACGAATTGAGGGAGTACCCATTCACTGGAATTTTGGTAGTGGGAACCATTTCATAAATGTATTTGAGGTTTTTCCCAATCCAGCTGTCGTTGATTCCGCGGATCTGCCCCAATATTCATTTATCACTCATAGTTCTCCTTCAGAATTGAAATCCGACAATAATCCTCGTGAATTAGGATTATACTATCATCAGTCTGAGAATTTACAAGAGATTTCGGAAACTCTAGAGACACCTTTTGGCGATATTCATTATTTAGTGGATGATGCAGCATACAAATATCTAGAATTTTTCCAATGGGCTGATAGAATAGGAGCTGAACGGCGAAAAATTGCAGGAAAACTATTATTTGGTGATTTTGAAGTGATCACAAATAAAACTCATCAAGGGATGATACATATGAACGAAGTGGCACTCGGTACTCATGTCTTTGACAATAGAAACGGAACTGACTTGTACCCATTGACATTACGCTCAGATATCCCCTGCTATTTGATGAAAGGATTCCCTAATTTTAATGAAGACGCGATAGAAACATTAAATTTCGCAGAACGAATGCGAACCTTTAATTTAGAGGAACGAATAAGTAGTGCAAACATACTTCCCCATGGTGGAGGGTATACTTTCCCTCATATTGTAGCGATTCCTGAAATTTTTGAGACAGTAGAGAAACGACGATATTTTTCAGTGGATCTGGGAACAGGTATAGGATCAAAAATTTTCGAGACGCCCCGTGAATTGCAGTTTTCCTACCGAGGGCGACAGGTTCTGGTTCAAACCATTGATCTAGGACTAGGTGAGATTGTTGCTCGAATGGTTCCCCGATTTGCATTAAAAGTTTGATTAGCAGCCTCTAATTTAGATAGAATCCAGTTTTGAAATATAAAACACTCTGTGAACATAAATCCTTCGTTCTTATCTCCTAAACCAAATATCGACTCCTCCATCAACAGTTTTGACTAGATTAAAGGTGAGGTTGAGTTCTTGCACAAGTGAAATGTTATAATCGTTTTTTGCTCGCCAGTATTGATAATGAGGTGATACTAGGTAATTAAAGCCATATCTATACTGTTTTGTGAGAAAATCATATTGCTGATCATTTCGCCAACCGAAATTGTTTCCAGGATCATTTTTAAAATTCATAGAGATATTTTTGTGAAGGTATGTCCATCCTCCTGTATAAAACCATTGTGAAAAAACTATTACCCCTGTTGAATTCTCTTGATCCCCTACCCATTCGAGCGCTTTGTTAACATCATGAAAAAAAGCCCAATCAACGTTATCAGCGCTTTCAGCACTTGAAATAACCGTAAACAAACTAGCAATAACAAGTACACCAAGTTGTAAAGAGGCAAGTTCTTTCTGGGTTGTTTTCCGTGAAATGTTAAATTTTGGGAGAACTTGGCCATAGATATACTGATAGAAGTCTTTAACAAGTAGATGGTATTCTTTCAAAGCTGCAGCAAGAAGAATGATGATAACTGGAAAGATAGAAAAAATGAATCGTTCTTCTTTATGTTCAACAAAGGACATGACAATCACTGACATTAAGAACCAGACAAAGAGTTCTAAAGTAGCGAAGAACCATTCATCACGAATTTTTCCTTCATGTTTATGGAGAGTCACTTGGATTTTGTAGATTAACATACCAATAAGAAAGCTAAAATTGACAAGGTAAAACTGTTGAACTAATATTCTCCCAAAATAATAAAAAAAAGGTTGAACCCCAAACATCGAGCTCTTCCCTTCAATAATGTTAAATCTAAACCAATTGATGGGGGAGGCTAAGAAAGTTCCAAAAAAAACCAGATCACTCAATCCTTGTATGAAAAACATTCCAATAAAACCAATAGCTACACAGATATACTGTAACAACATTCTCCAGTTATTTTGATGACGAAGGAGAAAAAAGGGGACAAAAAAAACAACTGAATCCATTCGAAGAGCACAGGCTAATCCTAATAAAGCACCTGCGCTAAATTCTGGTACTATAAGTTTGAGAGAGGAGTATCCATTCTTTCTCTTAGTAGTGTGTAAGTGAAGAAACAAAGCTCCAAAAATAATAGGTGTGACAAAAGAATTGGTGAGGGTACGTATTCCAAAAAAGGGGAACTGAAACCAAAATGTAGTTAAAAAAGCTGCAAATAATGAGAAGGTGTATGGAAATTTTTGAGGAGGAAGGAGCTCTTTAGAAAAATAATAAACAATGGGGATAAGTAAAGTGCAATAGGTAGCTGAAAAAATCCTCACAACCAATAGGGTACCATCGATCTGATATGGAATACCTAGTGCTTCACAGAGTTCAAAAATATAATAAAACAACAAGGGGAAAAGATAGGAACGTGCAGCTCCATCCTCTTCAGGACTGGTAGGAATCTGAAATTCCCACGGAATATAACCATAACCATATTTTAAATCATGAGCGATTTCAAGAGACTGGTAGATCTCATCTGGATGAACCATGCCTCCTGTGTTAACAGCAAAATAGACTCGAAGGATCCACCCAACGACAATTAAGATGGTTAGACTGACAAGATCTAAATGGTTATGAATCCATTCTTTAAACAAACTCAAACGAGGATCCATTCGGTCTAATGTTTCCATGTCTCATTTTTCCCAAAGTAATTTTGGATTGTTATAGTATTTTTGGAAATGAATATTAAGTTATTTCTTCGGGTGAAACAACTAGGTTGAATTTATCCTTAATTTCGCTCTTATCGGGTTGAATTTCTTTGTTAATGGGATATTATAGAAAAAATAACAGAACTTGAAACTTAAAAACAACTTAGCTAAATTATTGATAAAGAAAAAAAGATAAACTTAACAGAAAGATATGAAAATATCTTAAAAGATTAGTTTTAAGTAACATCCAAATATCTAGTAGATTAGTCACCTAAAGTAGCAAGTTATCACGAGTGATTTAAAAACCAATCTGATTGGAAAAAATTAGCACTACATCCATGATACTGTTACAATTATAAGCAAATGTTAGAATAAGAATCTTAAACTGGAGTTAAACTGTTATGGGAATATTTAAACTCTTTCTGAAGTCCGTTGTTTTTAGCACACGATCAAAACGGCGATTCTTCCCGTTTGTCATCATCTTTTGCATTCTTAGTTGCGCAACAATTATCTTACTATATAATTTTGATAACTTTTCACGTGAAGGATTACTTATCCATCGCGGTGTAGTGGTGGAGGTTAGCACTTTAGGAACTGTAGACTATAGTGAGGCTAAAACAGCGATTGTCCCAAACATTCCAGGTGCTGAGGCGGTTATTTATTATAGATATGTGGATTTTGGAAACAATTTACGAATCTGCAGTATTAGCACGAAATATAAATGGGCATTTTCCGAAATAAAACCTAATGATCTCGTTAGTGGTAGTTTTCCTGAAAATGATAGGGAAACACTAGTTTCAGATAAACTATTACTCACGATTTCCGATGAAGAGGGTACTCCAGCAGTTAGAATATTTACAAAGCCTGTAGTAGGGGCAAAATTTAAGATAGGGATTAGTAATGAAACTACTTTCGAATTAAAAGTCTCTGGTATTTTTAGGAAACCTGATCCCCCTTCTAATATAGCTTCTGGAAGGGAATGGATCCTTATTCCAGAGGATTCTTTTGAAACATTAATAGGTGGCCAAAACCTTGACTATGGAGATGCTCAGATAAATGTGCACTCAATATCTATAATTGCTAGCGGCGATGTATTCTCTGGTGCATCCTATAGTAATGTTGACAGGATTGCAGCTAGCCTTGATGGCCTCGGAACAGAATATAGGAGCCCCATTTATACCTCAAAGACAGATAAAGATGCACAAAGAAATATGATGTTTCTCTCCCTACTCTTTGGAATATTCGGAACATTTATGGTAAGTACATTATATTCTTATCTTATTACTCGATTTCGTCGGCGTGAGGTAGCAGTTCTTAAAGCCATGGGATATTCTGGCTGGGATGTTCGAATAGTAGTTTTGTGTGAGATTTTAGTGGTCGCAATTACAGGATTCATAATCGGATTAGGCGCGATTCAAGGATATGTATGGTTTATTCGTCCAAGTACATACTTTTATCAGTTCATCAATTTTTCATATAATCTCCCTTTTCTCACTCCATCCCTAACGGCAATATTGTCCTTTCTTGCAGTAGTTCTCTCATGTATTCCTGGTTTCTTCCTGATAACGATCAGAATTCTCTCTGTTCGTCCTATAGAAATTTTCAGACAAAAATGAGGTTTGAAAAATGAGTGATAGAGTGTTAATTGAAGCCAAAAACCTTACGAAGGAATATATCCGAGGTAAAAGAGAAGTTGTTATGGCAGTTAATGATGTTGATATACAAATTCCAAAGGGAAAAATGGTTTTGGTGACAGGGCCCTCAGGGTCAGGAAAATCAACTCTGCTAAACATCCTTTCTGGTTTAGACAAACCCACAGAAGGAAAAGTTCTCTATGAAGATGAGAACATAGCTGACTGGGATGAAGAAAAGTTAGCTAAGTTTCGACGAGGGAATGTTGGATTTATATTCCAAAATTGGGAACTTATTCCTATCATGACTGCTTTGGAGAATATAGAGTCACCTCTTTATCCTCTGAAAATTAAAAGCAAAGAAATCCGAACTCGTGCCATTTCACTCTTAAAACAAGTCGGTCTGTGGGACAAAGCTGATAATTTTCCTGATGAATTAAGTGGAGGAGAGCAGCAAAGAATAGGTATTGCACGAGCTCTGGTTGGTAAACCCCGAATAATCTTTGCAGATGAACCCACAGGAAATCTCGACCTAGATAATGCTGCTTCGATCATGAGACTTCTTAAGAGCTTTACAAAACGAGACACATCCATCTTAACGGTCACACATAACGAGGATCTTAAAAAATACGCTGATTTGACGCATAAAATGTCATCAGGACGATTTGTTTAAGATATCTTTCTCATATCCCTTTTCTTTTTTAATAAGAAAATTAATAGAAGGGGAATCAAACTAAGTCCCAAGAGAAATCCTGGAGAAGGGGTAGAAGAAGTTGAAGAACTAGAAATACTTGTAAGAGTAGTCGGAAAGGTAGTTTGAATAGTGGTGGTATTAGTATATAACCAAAAAACTACAAAACTTTCACCACTAACTCCTATTGAATATTCTTTATTTCTGAAATCTTGACTGTCAATTATTTTACCATTCTTTAGTATACTAAATGATTTTAAATTATTAATTTGTTGTTTACTGACCCCAGAATCGAGAAGAATTTCAGAAATATTACCATGCCATGTTAATTGCGATGAACCTCTATTAGAAAAGAGAATTGCGATGTCATGTTCTCCCTGATAGGCCTGAATCGTTCCTTGAGCCACAGTTATTGAGTTTCCCCAATCACTTAGAATTAATGTGGGGGAATCTTCCCAATCAACAGGAGCTAAAAGATCTCCATCACGGAAGAATTGGTAATTACCTATTTTTCTTGTGACATATGCTTTTTTAATGATATCAAAAGTAGATTGATCCATATAGTTCAGAGTTGCAATATCCCCAGTTCCACCAGGTATGTACCCGTACTGTAATTCCTCACTGACAGCCCAAACAAAAATTCGCTTGTTTCCAGGCCAAATATCTCCTCGGCCATTAGATAAGGCATATTTATGGTACACATAACTGAATAAGGGAATAGTATGACCATTAGGATACCAATAACCAAGTTCATAACTCGTGTGATAATTCCAAAACAGATCAATATTATTTAGATAGGTTTCAAGTATGTTTTCTGAACCAATACAGGCTTCTGGATTGTGGTTTCTAATAGCGTGGTGTACTTTTGATAATAATTCATTTTCTGCCTCTTGCCACCAGCTTCCTTTACCTGGTGGGTGAGTAGGAACATCTCGATAATCAAACATGGGTGAAGCTACAGATACTTGATCGAGATATACTACATCAACATTGAATTCTTCTACTGCACGTTCACTAAAATTAGTTACAGTTTCCTGCCACCAATCAGAAGCTGGATCGGCTACTGCTGCTGCAAAGTAAGGATGATACTGCTCAATGTAAATATCATCTTCAAAAGCAGTCATATACTGTTGGTTATTGGTATAAATTTCTGTAGTCGTGTCAACAAGACGGGCATTAAAATAGAGCATAACTTTTGCAGAATGGTTGTGAGCTTCTTTAATTCCAGTCTTTAATTTATCATTTCCATCCCTTGCAGGAAAAAATTCTGGATAAGCCCGGTCATGTCCCTCTTTACTCCAAGCCCACCAATCTATCAGCAACTTGTCTGACAAACCATTTTGAGACAATATCACAGGATACTGCCCCATCTTATCAACAGAATCACCTTCTTTGATAATTGCACCAGTTGAATGATCCGTAGAGTATGAGGATCCTTTCCAGACGTAATCTATTGATTTCAACCATTCTGGTATGTCTTCTCGCTGTGAAATTGGGCCCTTGTTAACATACCATTGTTTTAGTGCCCATTCTTTGTATTGATCAGCACCAGTTGCCCATGTTCTTCCTTGATAAGCATCTATAACCATCCAGTAATCCATAGAGAAATCACTTCCTTGATGATACTGAAGATTATCTGAATAGTGGTACCATGTAATCATTGTATTAGGGTTGGAATATAATTCAATTCCCTTTGAATTACTCTTGGGATCCCTAGCAGAAATAACAAAACCTCCAACATTTGGTTCTGATAAGACGAAAAATTGCATAGATAATGTTCCTGGATACTCTGCACCAAAATATGATGTCTGAAGGGTTTGTATTGCATCTGTCATTAACCACCCCTCTCGATCTGCAAGAGCAATCTCTTCTGGTTCTGATAAAGCCCATCCCGTTAAATCATTAAGATAAGGAAGAAAGACCTTATAGATACCTGGAAAGGTGTTTAAACATTCGATAGACATTCTACAATTAATGCCAGGGTGAGGCTCGTTTACCTGAAAAAAAACACTGACATTCATTAACCCTTCACTAAGAGAAATTGAATAATTCAAAACTGCAGAGTTCGTTGTCGTAGAATATCTAAAAGTGGAACTGGATTCTGCAGAATACCAGTTGTAGGTCAAAAGTAAGATTGACCAAAAGCTACGAGGAGATTGATTAGCAAACTGAAAGTATTGATGTGTTTGCTTATTCAAAATGTTGTGAATGGATCCTTTAGAAGCTAAATCTAATCCTAAACGGATTCTTTCACTTTCCAGATATAAAATTCCATTAGAAATTTGTACTTCATCATGTATTTCACCAGAAAAATTGTTTTGAAGCATATAAGAATTATTAAATGAATTTTGAGAAATTAAGATCGTAATTTGAGATAAAAATAGGATAATAACCAGAGTAAAAACATAATGCTCTTTTTGAAAGCTCATGGACTTCACCAGATCTTTAGATCTATATTATTCTGTCTGAATGGGTCTGCAACAAGAAATCTTCAAACATGTATAGTTTAAGTATCGGATTTAGCTTATTTCAACTCATAGAAATAATCATTTATGGCACTTTCTTTTAAAAATAAACCAACTCCTCATGCAGTCCATTGTTTAACGTTAATTCTTGCACAGATATTTACTTTTTTTATATAAACGTAATTTTACCTATTCTAACTATATTTTCACTGACTTATTTTCGTGGAATACTAATGAAAAAGGAATTAGTGTTTTTATTTATCTTTATAGCAGTAAGTTCAGGTGTAACTTCAGGAAGGGCAAAAAGTGATTATAGTGTCACTTGTGAAGAAATCGGCCAAATTAATACAGGTGGAGGAGCATTTGCCATTACAATTTCTGATAATTATGCATACGTATGTGATATAACAACCAATCTTGGAGGATTATTTATTTTCGATATTTCAGATCCAACAGATCCTATTAAAATGAGTAGATTTTATGATGGGGGTTTAGCTCAGGAAGTTGCCGTTAGAGATGATATAGCTTATGTTGCTGATCAATCAGATGGTTTGGAAATATTAAATGTAAGTGATCCATCCGACCCTGTGAAAATAGGGTCGTACAAAGTAGCTGATATGTATACGACCAGTGTCAAGGTTTTTGGAGATTTTGCTTTTATTGGTGATGTTCATCACGGTTTAATCAAACTAAATATTACTAATCTCTCTAAACCAGTTAAAATTACAAGTTGTCCCTATTCATGTCCTACTTTAGAACTCTCAGCAGGCTTTATTGTAGGTGTTAATCATAATCATGGGGGACTAGAAATAAGAGATCTAGAAAATCTTGACAAATTAGGGACTTACTCTTCCTTAGGTGCTGACTTAATTTATTGTGTTCTCCAGCAAAATTTAATCTTTTCCACCAATCACCAGAAAGATACCGGTGAAGTGCATATAATAAACATAAGTGATACAAATAATCCTATTTTAGTCTCAAAATATAATGGATCCGATATTGCTCACAAATGTTTCGTGAATGAGGATTTATTATATGTACCTTGTAGTACCGCTGGAATAGAAATTGTAGATATATCCAATCCAACACAACCCAAAAAAATAGGATCTTATTCAGACAATAGTGGAGTAGCTTTTAATTTATATGTACAAGATAATATAGCTTTCGTTGCAGATGGATCTGACGGATTAGAAATAGTAAAAATGACAATCAAAGAAAATAGTAAAGACATAAACGGATATTCCTTCATCGGTTGCATCCTAGCAGTACTATTTATCAAAGGAATAAAAAAAAGTAAAAGAAACCCAAGAAACAGCATGTAACCAAACTTTTGAGAAATATAAGATTGGGTTATAATGTTGTATATCCCCATTCTTTTATTACGAAAGTACAAAGAATTAATTCTTCTTAATTGGAAGTTATAATCATTAGAACGATTTTCTTCAAGAACAGTATTAACTCTTCATCTGTTGGGAATATTGGAGTAATAAACAAATGACGGTGCATAAACGCTTCTAATGTGTTAAAGACCACTAGTAAAGTATTGATTAGGAAATTTATTGGGACATTCTGGAAAAAATCATTTCTCTCTCGGATCTTTGTAGCAATATTCTCAAATAATTGACTGATGTTATCACTGTAATCCCTAAAAAGGTCTTTATTGGATAATATCGCCTGATTGACAGCTAAATGGTATTGATAGTTCTCACGATGAACTCTTAGATGTTTTCGGATTACATGTTCGAGCATTTCTGGTAAATTTCGTTCATTCATACTGTTAAAGTCACCAATATCAAATATTATGTCACCTGTGTGCTCTAGAGTTCCTTTCACGATAGAAGATTTACCATCAGGAAAATAACGGTAGATAGTGCCTATACTAACATCTGAATTCTCTGCAATAAGATTAGTAGTGATTTTATCATAACCCTTCTGATTAAGAAGCTCATAAAAAGTCTTGTAAATAGAATTGATTTTTTCCTGCTTATTACGAGTAAATTTTTTCGGTTTTTCCATAGTAAATACAATATCTATGTCACTAAATTAAACTTCTTAAATGAGCAATGCTCAGTTAGTTATGTGTTGAAAAATGAAAATTAAGGAAGATTATCTCTTAAAATTCAGAAATTGGAGAAAAATTGCTTTCATTCTAGCAATGATAGGGGTAACACAATATATTTTACTCTGTAGCATAGCAATGATGTTTTACCCAGGTGGTACGGAATTAAATCCAACTATATCAGGATATTCCTTTTTCCTAAATCAAATGAGCGATTTGGGCCGAATTCAATCACTTTCAGGAAAATCAAATATATTCTCCATGATTCTGTTTATGATTGCTGTGGTTTCGGTGAATTTATTATTTATTCCTTTTTACTTTGCGATGACCTACTTCTTTAGCGAAAAAAGAAGTGAAAGATTATTTTGTTATTTAGCGTCATCTAGTGAAACTGTATCGGCATTATTTGGTATAGGAATAGCGTTTTTACCTGCTGATCTATATCCCACCTCTCACTTGACAGTTACTATACTGTTTAGTATCTTTTTCGTCATTGCTTTATGTTTAGTAGCAGTCCCTATCATTGCAAACGACTCTTATCCAAATCGCTTTGGTTATGGTATTTTGTTATATGCAATTATTCTCGCTTTGTATACAGTAATAGTCTCAGTAGGTCTTAATATATCTACAGAACAAGGATTTTTGATATTAGCAACTGGTCAAAAAATAATTATCTACTCAGGATTTTTATGTATCTTTATCCTCGCATTTGGGGCATTGAAGAGGTATAATAAATTGAATAGGAAAAGTACAAGCATTATAACAGTGTGAAACACAAAATTCTTAACAATAAAAGAAATCCTCTCTTGACATGCAAGATCAATTAATTAATGCAATTTCTAGTGGTTTGTATGGTGAATGGATTCATATCGATCCAAAATACGCTTTAATTGGATTGACTCCGTCAAATGCACGAAAAAAACCTGATGGGAGCCCCCACTCGTGTTGGGAGCTTCTTCATCACATGGTTATTTGGCAGGATGCCATTATTAGAAATATTCAAGGAGAAACCCTCGATTGGAATAAGATAGAAGCCAAGGACAATTGGCCGACAACAGAATCCATGAAAGATGACTCTAATTTTAATACACTATTAGAAAAATTTTATACCAATGTTGAAAAAGCGAACAAGCTGTTAACTAACGTAGATTTCTTGAAAACTTCAGAAGGATTTCCTGAATTATCGACAATTAAGTTATATATGGTTCTCCTTCAACATACTTCTTATCACATTGGTCAAATCATTACTGTCAGACAATGTATAAGAGATAGCCCAAAACCTCCATCCTAATGATAACTAGACCTGAATGCAACTCAATATTCAACTACTCGCTGGAGAAATTTCGCCTTTGATATCGTGTGCTTTGTCTCAGATAAATTAGAAGGACTACCTTGGAATCCCGTCCTTGATACAAATTCAGATAGCATTTCCATTAATTCATGCGCATCCCAACTCGAAATTTTATCTAAGGTGTCTAAACCAGCATCAAAGAATAATCGTGCCCGTTTCTTCTTTAATCCTCCTATTCTGGCGAGATTGGATAATTTCACTAGTTCTACAATGTAGTCCAAGGGTACACCTGATTTTTTTGCTAGTTCCGTTCTCCCAACAGGAGTTCGGCCTTTGTCAAGCATTTGATTGGCCGTTCTAATTTCCTGTGTACTGAGCATCTTGATATATTCTTTGTTGACATCTTGAAAATCTCTGAGATTATATTTCTCGAGTTGAACTAATTCCTTGATCTCATCAGCGATTTTATGCAAAATTAAATCTTTTGTAAACAAATAATAATATTGAACTCCCCATAAATATTGATAAGTGTTCAATCCCTTTTCTTTCCCCCAAACAAAGGCAAAATCTTCGATATCCTCCCGAGTGACTTCATCAAGTCCTTTAGATTTTGAAGCCAGATATTCCTCAAATGTTTTCACACGGTTAATATAACTATTGATAGTAGCATCTGGTTTTTTCTTTTGCTTGAGAAAAGCCCTAAATTCTGTTTCATTCAATAAAAGAACCTCATATTAATTTAAATAAATAACAATATTATGAATATTTATTATTTATTTTACTGGCAAAACTAAAAGCAATTAAGTCCTCAAGGATTGTTAAATTGGCCTGAATGAGAAAATCTATAAGAACTAGGTAATACTTTCTTAGTCTTTCCAAGAAATCTTTAAGAACTTTAAGAAACACATACACAAAATTCATGAAAATAAGAGAGTTGGTCTTGACCATGGAGCACTTCTCCTCATCTTTAGAAAAAAAATTAATTTCAATTCTTAAAGAAATAGATGCTATAAAGTTTGGTAATTTTAAACTAAAAAATGGTAGTTTATCTAAGGTTTATATTGATTTGCGAGTTTTACCTAATTATCCAAAGGATTTTCAAGAGGCTATAAAGATAATAACAAGCTCAATAAGAAGCAATACAGATATCGGGTCTTTTGATGGTATCGTTGCACCACCATTAGCAGGGATTCCCTTAGGGGTTGCATTAGCGCTTGAAATGAATAAAGAATTCTATTTAGCTCGTTCAAAGCCCAAAAAACATGGTACTAGGAGACTAATCGAGGGAAATATTTCAAAAAAACGTATTCTAATCGTCGATGATGTAATTTCTACTGGGGAGAGTAAGATTCCAATATTAAAAGCAATTCGAGAAAACGGGGGGATTGTTGACACAATGTTTGTAGTCATAAATCGAGCCTCCACAAAGGAAAAATTAATGGAATTTGAACAACAAAATCAAGTAAAAGTCTACTATGTATTGTCATTGAAGGATTTAATTTAACCTAAAGATATTGTGGTTCAACATCTATTCTTTTGAGAAGCCCTCTAAAATTCTAGTCGCAAGAACTTCAATATTTTTACTGAAGGGATGATCAGGATGCTCTAAACTAAATATACTCCGTGATCCTTCTCGAGCAACTTCGCAAAAGCAAGGAATGGAAGTCAAAACTTGCATACGCATTTCATCGGTGATTGTCTTTTCAAAAGCGCTAACTAACTCCATATCCTTGTCACTCCAGACCCCCTCTTCAGGAGGACAAGTTTCAGCCACAACACGATTTAACACAACATAGTTCTTAGAATCTAACAAGCTATAGAGCTGCTGGACCATTGATTTTGTGCCTGAAATGTCAAAATCATCAGCTTTTAAGACAAGACAGGTAGCATCAGAGATAACCAATCCATCAATGCTTTCCATTTGAACGCCAGGACTGGTATCGATAATAGTATAGTCGAAACCAGACTCAGAGAGCTCATCGCGGAGACGCAAAATGCGTTTTAGGGAGCGCTGACGCTGCTTCTTGTCAGCTCGTACAATGTCACTCATTTTACGGAAGTCTGTGGAGGCAAAAGCCGCAAAAAGGGGTATTTTGTATTGATCTTCAAAAGAGACAAGTAAATCGCTGCCTCGGAGATCGGGATCGAATAATAAATCGTTGATAGTGATATCAGAGTCAACACCACAGAGTGTTTGTAAATTAGGGCCTCTGAAATCCAAATCAAGTAGTGCAGTCTTGTGACCTTTCCGGGCTAACACAGTTGCTAAGTTAGCAGATAAATGGGTTTTACCAGTTCCACCTTTATATGAATGAAACGCAATTATCCTCATCATAAGCACACACGGTAAAAAGGTTAAGATTCATCATCAATATTAATATGGACGGTTTTTTTGTCAAGGAGATGATTGGCACCGTCCACAGCCAGTTTTTTCTCAGTAATATAAGCAAGCGATCCATTAAAATCAGAATTTTTGTGATTTTCCTCCTCATCCATTTCACCAATTTTGAAGAAGAGAACTCGCTTTCCTCGTCTCTTTTTAACCACAAAACCACGATCGACCAATTGATTCAAGTAATCACTTTCAAGAGAGCGAGATTTACCCGTTTCCTTGGATATTTCTGATGCAGACGCCCCCTTATCACGTTTAAGAATGGTTTGAAAAGTATCTCTGAGATGGTGAGGAATTTGAGTGAGTATATCTAAACCAGTAGAGATTTCTTTGATATGAGGTTTGGAGGTTTTCTTGATCTCTGATGTGTCTAAGACACGATCAAACCTAAGACCAATACTTTCAGTTTCTTTTCTGATATCTTGAATCTCAGCTTGAATACCCCGAATCATAATTTGGATGTTCTGAATGTCTTCACGAACCCCTTGAAGACTTTGATGAATTAGCTGAGGGATAGCTTGCTTTAAGCCCAAATCACTGAATTCAACAGATTCTTTCTCATTTTGTTCTTTTTTTTCGTCTGTTGAATCCATGAAAAACGCCAAAATGTTAATGTTGATTTGTTGATGATATAAAAGGGAATGAATTTAATTGTTTTGTTTTGCCCAAAACGAAAGTTTCACATGTTCTATATTTTGTTACTTAACACATCGGCTTCTTTCTCCAAATACATAAGATCTCTTTCCGACAAAAATTGTCCAATTGAAGATTGAGAATTGAACTAATTCACCGTGTAAAAGTGAGACCGCAAATCATGTAAATCAGGAATCCTCTTCACTAACATGTCATCAACGAGGATCCGCAAAGCATACCGTATGGTACGATTAGATAAAGTCGTATAATTCCCAATCTCGCGAGGTTTCAAGGCGCCATTAGTCAGGAGCAGTGAGTACACCTCTTGAGCTGATTTGGGTAATTGTCTTACCTTATCATCAGGCTGGTTACTTTCAATTACTTCATTTGAGTCAATAGCTGCCATTATTATGCACCTAACGATGGATGAGACTGTTAATGAGCGTATCAGCCAGAACCCTGCTGTTCCAACAGTTCATCAACAGTTAATCAACACTCATCAACACATGTTTATAAACATTCCTAAAAGTGCACTCACTAGTTTCTAGTGATTGGCTCAATATTTCCGGTATTCAATCGCTCGGATTTCTCTTGTCTCCTCCTTCCTTGTCGAGGTCACAATTACCAAAATATTTTAAAATAAAATCTTTAATAAAAGGTTTTCCTCACATTAGATATTCCTGTTGAGGATTAAAAAGGTTAAAGATAGATTTAAATACTTTTTATTATGGGACAAATATTCTTCCTTATTTTTTCTATGAGATAAATTCAATAAAAATTCACAATACTAACCCCTTCCCTCCTGTATGTTGAGACTATCATAAACAAAGGACGAAAAGATTGTTAATATTAGTGTTCCCAAACTGAGTAATGTTAGAAAGATTACAATTAATGGTTCAGTCACTTTAAGAAAAATACCAAGGATAATAAGCCCAGGCCATAAGGAGAACCAGCTTAATACACTCACCACGTAGGAGTACTTCCAAATTTGTGACAAATGATCTCTAGTAGAAATATGTTCATTCATCCATGTGAATTGAGAATTAATTCTAGTGGCAGCTAAACCAACAATGATGCCAATAAGGATAGGACCAGCTAAACCACCCCCAACAAGCATGGTTATAAATGAGAGTAAGATGAAGATAAATCCACCATATTTTCTTTCAATAAATAAAATAGCCCAAATAATTAGAATTATAGACGCAAGAATAGCAAGGATACCAGTCAGTAAGTAATTAGGTATGATTGTCATCGCTGGTTCTCCATTTAAGATCTCATATAATTCGTCGTTAGGCCATGATTGGATGAATATACTTTCAGGTGTCTTATTTCCTTGAAGTATCTCGCCTACACCATGTTCTAATCCTGCTATTCCAAGAATAGTACCAAATGTTGAAACAGTTACTCTTAAGGCCTTCATTTTTTCTCTAATTTCTTAATAAGATTTACTTTAAATTTATTTATTGCTTTTTCAAAGTTCT
>JBHLMN010000050.1:0-4510 GCA_048938105.1 Promethearchaeota archaeon | reverse complement strand
TATGTTTCTATCATTTTTGAAATGAACAAATTTAAAGTAGATTATTATCTTTAACAATTTTTTTATAATGGTCCCTTTCTCGTCTTAGAACTTTAATTTCTTTCTTGAGATCAAAAATCTCGTTTTGAAATTTCTCTCTTTCTTTCTTTTCAGAAGAAAATTTATCTTTTAGAGTCCTAACTTCAAGTTTTAAACTGGTAATTGAATCTATATGAATAGAATTTTCATTCTTGGACTTCTCTACTTGTTCCTCCAGGTTTTTTATTTCAGTAGCGAACTTTTCAATTTCAGCATTTAGACTTAAATTTATCCTTTTCAGATCTTCTTTTTCTTTTAATGATTTTTCAGCTTGTTTTTCAAATTCCTCTACTGATTTTAATTCCTTTTTTAGGTTCTCAATCTTCTTTTCCTTTACTTCCAATTCATCTTTCCTAAGAGAAATATTATCATTAAGCTCCTTTATTTCTTCTAATAATTTGGCGTTGTTTTCATTTAAATCAGCCATTTGCTGACTCCATTTTTCCAATTTAACATATTGCTCACTTACTTCAGCTTTTAGCTTTTCAACCTGCTCACTGTTTTGATTTTTCTCCTCCATTAATTCAGTGTATTTGTTTGTTAATTCTCTTAATTTACCTGTTTTCTCTTCCAACATAACCTCAAGTTCTTGGTTTTTCTCTTTAATTGCCTCAAATTCTTTTAGTAATTCATAACCTCCAAGTTCTGTTGGAATTTCTTCTTTCGTTTTATCTTCAATTTGCTTTTCTTCAGTATCTAAATGTTCTTTTTCATCTTTTATTTTAACTAACACTTTACTAGTCTCACCTTCAACAGTCTCTTCCCAGTAGGGAGTTAATTCTTCACTTTTCAGCATATCATAATATCTCCCAAAAATATCATCAAAATTAAGCGCTTCCCTTTTTGGCAATAATTCATATGCAATTCTTCTCATCATCCCTTCAAAATCTTTAGAGAGAATGTCGTCATTGGATAAAAAAACAGTAATCGCATAATTGGGCTTTCCAACATAATGTCGGAATGAAAAACCCGTATAGAAACTTGCTATACTTATTTCATTTTCAAGAACTAATTCAGTATAATTTGGTTCCATCTTTCTTTTCATATGGTCTTCTACTAAACCCTTAAGCTTTTGGGGTGTGATACCAAGGAATTCACTAAGATTTGAAGGAAATTGAGTATCAATAAATACTTTAGCATTATCATTAAATCCTAAAACCATAATTCCCTTCAAATTTAAAACCTCTTAATAATTATAATTACGTAATAATAAATTATTGACAATCTCAAGTAATTTTCATATTATATTAATATTTGGTTCTATTTATTTTATCCTTAGAGATTTTTAAATATAACTCTATAACCAAAAAAATGATTTAAATTCTTTTTAAATCATCAAATTCTCAGAATTTTTACTAAGATAGAATTTGCAAATATTCCACATATAGATATTAATTAAAAATTTGAGTAATACAATTTAATATCTGATTTTCATCAGTGGCTAAAAAATTTTGTTTAAAGGCAGACGCAAAAAATGCACGATCTTTCGGATTAAAATATTTATACCCAAATTTGTTCCATTCCATTCCTTTATTTAAAGGAGCTACAAGAGATAAATGATTTTTTACCAAATCCGTTAATATAAAAGGAATTTCCTCTTTTGTAGTAGATTTAACAGCATTGAGTAAGATATTATCATTAAATTTATCCCATGTTTCCTTAAATTGTAAACAAAAACTTTTAATATCAATTTTATTCTCTGTAATTAACTTCGCTAAAATTCTTAATGTCATTTCATAGGAGTTATTGTTAATATTTGAAGCAGAAGAAATTATTGTACTAGGCAATGGCTTAGGGTCTTTTCTAACTAAAGGGATATTATACTCGGGTAACAATCTTATTTGATTTAGTCCAAGTATATTCCTTACATCTCGAAGATTTCCTCCTGAATCAAAAAATTGCTTATTAATAACATATTTGAGAAGTTTCTGCGCATGTACATCTCCAAAATACGGATAATCTGATGCAAATAGAAGATATTCTGACCAATCTCTATTATCCACCGTGTATTTATTATTAGACTTAAACCATTTTCGAAAATCCTCAAAAAAGTTTCCCGCACCTTCTCCATGGAGCATTGAAAGATCTCCATTGGTATTTGGTTGCACTATTGCATTATAGACATCATGATCACCAATATTCCCCTGAGCAAAATGAGCAATAATTACTTTGAAATGAGCTAATAATTCTGGATATTGCTGACTTATAACACTTCTTGTTGATTTTACCAATTCCGCAATATCTAATATAGAACCTCTTCCTCTTGTATCAAAAATCACGGGCATTGAATGGCTAGCCGCTTCTACAAGAACATTAACCGCCTTACTTGATTTTATGTCATCAATCCATCTTTCTGAACGGGGATGGAGTTTTAAACCCCTTAATCCTAATACCTCTCGAGCATAGCTTACTTCTTTAACCGCTTTTTCCCCTTCCATAGGATCAACTCGTCCATATCCCACTAATTTCATAGAAAACGGAAATCGTGTTGTAAATCGAGAAACATTGATATTACTTGCTCGATATAAAGCCTCTGGCCTCTTATCTCGGAACACATCTTGGAACGGAAATACTACTCCCTGATCAACAAAAGAATAAAATTTAGATTTTTCTTTTAAATCTGAATATCTTTTTCCCAATTTCTGCAATTCAATATATAATTTATCAGTAAAAGGATAAGGTGTAAATGACCACGAAACTCGAGTTGAGGTTCCATCCATTATAGTCGTAAAAGATTGTTCACCAGTTTTTTCCCAATCTGCCTTAATCCGACCTTGAATGTTACCCCAAAAATCAAAAGTTCCCGAGCCCGGAGCTAATGGATTCATCATGGTAGCCCCATCTACATCTTCCCCTAAATGAGAATGGGCATCAATCACAAAAATTTGCTCAACTCTCTTTTTTCCGCCTTGTTCTATTGTTGCAGTTAGCATCTTTTATCAATTTATTTGAATTTTTATTCTCTCATTTCTTTTGGTAATGTTAATACTCCCGTTAAAGGATTATTTAAAGGATCTTGGCAATACTGAATGGTAAAATAAATCAAATCCCATAAAATGTTCGGGTTTTCTCCATTATCTAGTTTGTATTTGTATAAGCTCAGCTGGTATTCTGCTTCGGTTATGGGAGGCTCGGCATAGCTCACACTTCCGAAAACAGACTGAAGAATTGGTTTTAAAAATGGGGAATAAAGAAAGCCAAGTTCCCTTAATTCATCTTTTAAATAGAAAAACATTCGTTGGACTGCTTGCATCATATATCTTACTGGCTGATTTTGAGGTCCTAAGTATTGCTCAGCAAATTCAGGATCGTACTGTGCAAGGTGTTCTCGAGTTAAACTTGGAGCTGGTCGAAATAACGAAATTAAACCTCTTTCAATAGTCCCCTTTCTATTACTTGCAATTGTTTCACTTCCAGCATCAGGAACCCATCTCCCCGTCTGAAGTAATTTTCGTGTTTTATAACACATGGTTTGTAATAAAAGTACAATTCCAATTCTTCGGCAGATTGATATTTGAGCATCACTAATTCTAACTTCTATAGTATTCCAATCAGTAAAAGGGAAAACATCTTGAAATCTGCCATCTTCCAGACTTGCTTTTTGAATTACTCCAAGAAAGTAATTTATAGTTTCTTGGTCAGCTGAGGTGATATATGGAATAAAATGCCTAGGATCATTATTACTCAACATTGTTGTATTACTTTTTAAGCGCAAAGAACGAACACACTGGGGTGCCGTAATGCGGTTATTGACGACTTTTACAACATCTGTCGGTTTATTATTGATAATAGGAGAATTGCATGTTAGTGCGATAATGTGGGGTATAAAATTCCTTATCATGCAATAAGCTTGAACCTTTTCCACATCTGATTGAAAAAAACCGATGTGAGAATGATCAGCCTGACTCAATCCTCTCATGTACTCCTTTGCTGCAGGATTAATTGCTGAAGCAATAATATGCAAATCAGTAGGCAGTGTACTCTTAGCTAACAGAAATAATGTTGAAGCCCAATATGCTAATTCTTCCACATACTCGCAAGGGGGTGTTACAAGTTCTAATATATAAGTGACCGCAGTTACATTACCATCTCTAGCAAAAGTGTCAATGTTCACTTCAACACCATCTGGCAATCTATATCTTATATCCATAGCGTAACCTTTTTCTAAATCCTCACGGCCATATGGGCGTGCTGTAACTTTAGAGCGAATATAATCTGGAACAGGATAGAAATCATCTCGTCCTTCATATAAAATTTGATCCATTATTCTTATAGCATCTTTCACAATCTCTTTCATTCGATAGACCATCTCATCACCAGGTGGATAATTCCCTTGATCATCTGCAATAATGAGTTCCATTTCTATACCATGA
This sequence comes from Promethearchaeota archaeon, assembly GCA_048938105.1. GTDB lineage: Archaea > Asgardarchaeota > Heimdallarchaeia > Hodarchaeales > Hodarchaeaceae > Hodarchaeum. The sequence continues at coordinate 59 of JBHLMN010000050.1, read as the reverse complement.
GTAAAGGGTAATCGGGTCCAATGTTCAACGTCCCATAAAATTTCTCCCCATGATCTTTC
>JBHLMN010000026.1:0-70942 GCA_048938105.1 Promethearchaeota archaeon | reverse complement strand
AATGTTATTTCTAACAACAATATTTCTGGCTACACAGGAACAGGAGTGGAGTTACTAGACTCCTCCGATAATCTTATTGACGGAAATATGATCGATAACAGCGCAGGCGAGAATGGTGTGTTCCTCGCGGGATCGGATTATAATACCATAATGGATAATGATATTTTTGACTCTGGTGCTGCCAGCTCTTCATCCCTCTCATCACAGAGCATTCGATCTAAAGTGGACGGAACTCAGGCCTTCATCAGTCGGGGTATTTTCTTGGATCCCTCTAATCACAATACTATTGCTAATAACCGCATTTCTGGATATACTGGAACAGGTGTTGAACTCCTAGACTCCTCTGATAATCTTATTGACGGAAATATGATTGATAACAGCGCTGGTGAGAATGGTGTGTTCCTCGCAGGCTCAGATTACAATAGCATTACAAACAATGATGTGTGGGGTCTCCATACCGACAATAATCCTATGAGTCCCTCCTCACAAAACATTAAGTACAAAATTTCTGGAGTGAATGCCTTCATCAGTCGGGGTATCTTCTTAGATCCTTCCAATTATAACATCATCATAAATAACACTGTTTCTAATATCACAGGAACAGGTGTGGAATTACTTGGTTCCTCCGATAATCTTGTTGACGGAAATGAGATTAGTAACAACGCAGAGTATGGTATTTTCTTACAAGGTTCCATCAGTACTAATGTGTCTCATAATGTAATCTATAATGATGAATTTTATGGAGTAAGCATATCAAATGTCTCTGCTGATAATAGTATAAGTTGGAACGATTTCATTGGAAATAATGTAGGAGGAACATCTCAAATCAACGACGATGGTTCAGGAAATCAATTCTCCAATAACTTTTTGGTGGACCACGATAATACTGATTACAATAATGACAGTACCTCAGATAATCCTTATTACATTGACGGAGATGCGGGCAGTACTGATTATACTCCGAATTCTCTCCCTGTACAACCTCTAAAAGAATTAGGCCTTGCTTTAGCTGATCTAGATGCAGAAGTGGACTACGAATCTGAGACTTTAAACCTAAAAAACGAAGGAAATTATGAGACCGTCAAAATTAAACTTCCAGAAGGGTATTCTGTAACGAATATTAATGTCAGTAGCATTTATACTGATGGATTTATTTATGCAGAGGAAGCTCAGGTTCAGAACCCAAGAACCCTAATCGTAAAATTCAGCAGACCAACGCTAGTCAGCTACCTGGAATGGAAATTAGAGAATGAAACTTTCCCTATCAATGTCAAGCTTAATGTTACAGGATGGTTGAACGGAGCCTTCTTGAAGTTTTACGGTTACGATATCGTAAAAATCCTTAATTCAGATGGTACTGCAGCAGCCATTGACCAGAAACTAGCAAATCCAGTTGAAAAGCCAACCCAGAAATTCATAGACCAGATTGTAGAGACTATGATAGATGCTTCAGAGCAAATTCTCATTGGTCAAATCAACGGGGCTCAAAAGCCATCAGGATTGACATTATCTCTTCTATTTGCCCCTATGATAGCAGCTGTTGTAGTTCGAAGGTTTTACTTCGTGAAAAAAGCTTGAAGTAGGTAAATAACCTACTTCAAGAATCCTTCTTTTCTTTCTATCAATAAGCATCATAGACTCTTGATTAGTAGTACAGTAAATTTATTATAAACCTCAATTTGTAACATCATTTGAGGATCAAACAATTGCCAAGTCGTTTTGTACCGAAGTACTTCAGTCGTGACAAATTATCTAAAGAAGATCAAGAGAAATATAATGAGCTCAAGAATCAAATTGCAGAATCTTTCAACTCAAACCAAAAAGGAGATTATGAAAAGGGATTTAGTCTAGCTAAGCAGATATTTGAAGAAGCTGAAGAATTCGGGAAAAGACCATTACTAGTTGATGCTATTTTCTGTCAAGGCCTTGCTCTATTAGGATTTGGAAAGTATGAAAAATGCCTTAAAGTTATAAAAGAAGGAGAAAATCTCCTTGAATCAATTGAACACATTAAAAAAGGAGAATTCGCTGAAAAACAAGCAATGCTATACGATTTAAAAGGTATAATACATAGATTTAAAGGGGATACTAAAACAGCATTTGATTTTCTCCAACAATCCCTCTCTATAGTGGAAAAACTCAAAAAAATGGAAGCTTTAGCTGGATTATTTAATAGCATTGGTATCCTTTATGCTTCTCAAGAAAAATTGGATCTTGCATTAGACTCTTTTCAAAAAAGCTTGAAAAATTATGAAGACCTTGAAATAGAACATGCTAAAATCAAATTACTAAACAATTTTGGTCAAGTTTATGCTTCTAAAGGCGAATTGGATAAATCCTTGGAGTACTATCAAGAAGGGTTAATTTTAGCAGAGAAATATGGAGAACTACATTCTAAAGCGACTTTACTCACAAATATTGGTCAGATTTACCATACAAAGGGGGAATTGCATGCTGCTTTAGAAAACAGTATGAAAAGCTTAGCAATATTTGAAGATTTAGATAGTAGTTATGAAATTGCTATCTGCCTTAACAATATTGGTGTTATTCACGAATTGAAGGGAGAATTATTTGAAGCTCATGACTTTTACACAAAAAGCTTTGCCCTTTTCAGAGAACTTGGGAATAATCCTAAAATAGCTATGAGTTACAATAACATTGGTAATACATATTTAGATGGAGGAGATGTTGACAAAGCCATCTCGCACTATCAAGAAACTCTAAAGTTGCTTGAGAATACTGAGAACAGCCTTGATACAAGTATAACACTGTATAATTTAATTTTAGTGAATCTACAACTGGGTTCAAAAGAAAATTCTCACGTCTACCTGCAGAAGTTACAAGAAATTGAAGATAAACAAAAAAATAGAATTATTAGTCAAATATATAATTTAGGAAATGCTCTCGATTTAAAAACGAGTGAACGGGTAATTAAAAGAGCTGAAGCTCAACAAATCTTTCAAAAAATAACAGAAGAAGAGATATACCAACATGAATTCACAGTGATAGCCAAAAAAAATCTCTGTGAATTACTTATTCAAGAATTAACATCCTCAGGGAATGAAGAAATTTTACAGGAAATAAAAGAAATTTTACAGGATTTGATGACCATTGCTGAAAATCAGCAATCCAGTTCATTACTCATTGAAGTATATATAATGCAATCAAAAATGGCTTTATTAGAGTTAGATCTCGATTCGGCTAGGAAATTATTAAATCAAGCGCAACAGCTTGCGGAAGAAAAAGGATTACAAAGATTAGCTGTAATGGTTTCAAGAGAATACGACTCACTATTAACCCAATCAAGCAAATGGACAGATCTACCTGATCGTGAAGCTTCTATGGCGGAAAGACTTGAATTAGCAGAACTAGAAAGTATGGTCACTCGTTTAATCAGAAAAAAAGCGGAGATCGCTGAACTTTCCGAAGAAGAGCCAGTATTATTTTTAATTCTTGCTAGAAGTGGGATGAGTATGTTCTCTAAACATTTTGTTTCAGATAGTCTTCTTGCTGATCAGCTCATTGGTGGATTTATCACTGCTATCAATGCTTTTACTCAACAAGCTTTTTCCGAATCTGGTACAATTGAAGGTATAAAACACAAAGAATATACGATTCTAATGAATCCCACAGATCCATTACTTTGTTGTTATGTGTTTAAAGGTCCATCATATTATGCACTTCAGAAATTACGGAACTTTAGTGAGACAGTGAAGGTTTCAGACACGATTTGGGATAGGTTGACAAAGGCCAGTTCAATAGGTTTAGACATTTCTGGAGAAACAGCAATTGAAGATTTAGTTACAAAAACTTTTCTTTCATCGCCTGAATCTTTACTTGAGAGTACATCGGAAGTTTTCTTTGGTCAAAAGATGAATGCAACAATTAGGCATGGAATTTACCTAGATACATTTTACTTTTATACCAACTAATATATATAAGGGATTATTCATACATAACGAGAAAATGAATATTCCAGATAAAAAACATCTTATTGATTCTTGAAATACATATTGCCTTTTTCTTGATATTCAGGTAGAAATTTCAAGATATAATAATAGAGGTAATGATTTTGTCAATCTCTTTCATAACTGACCTTATCACACGTATTAAGGTAAAAATAGGTATTGGTTTCCCAACTCAGGAATTAAAAGGGATAGAACGGTTAATTCAAGAAGGAAATTTGGAAGAAGCTCTAACCCAAGTTAAGATAATTGAAGAAAAGGATGGTCTAGATAAAAAATTACGACTTAGATGTCAAATCCTAAAATGCAACATTTTAATTCAGAAACAGAATTATGAAAAAGGATTAGAACTGGCTGAACAGGTAATGAAAGAAAGTACTGAATTAAAATTACCATTGATAAAGATAGATGCCATTATCTGCCAAGCTAATGCTTTATTGGGTCTTGGAAAGTTTGATGATTGTCTTAATGTAATTGAAGATAGTGAAAATCAGCTAAAATCGATTGAACGCAATAAAAGAATAGATTTAGCTGAAAAACAAGCCGCTTTATTCGAGGTAAAAGGAAAAGTTCAAAGACGAAAAGGTGACTTCAAAGGCGCCCTTGATTTATTACATCATTCTCTCTCCACAAGGGAGGAACTCAAAAATTTATACGAAAAAGCGGGATTACTTAATACAATCGGTATTATCCATGCTTCAAAAGGAGAATTTGATCTCGCTCTTGAACATCTTCAACAAAGCTTAGTAACATATGAAGATCTTGGAATAACCCAGCCAACAATTAAATTATTCAATAATATTGGACTAATATATTCCTACAAGGGCGAATTGGATAAATCTGTGGATTATTACCAAAAAAGCTTGGATTTAAGTGAAAAATTCGGAAATAAGCAAAATGCTGCAGCACTATCACTAAATATTGGTCAAACATATTTGCATAAGGGAGAATTAGATTTAGCTTTAGATTATACACAAAGATCCTTAGTAATGCATGAAGAACTAGATTCTAAAAACGAAATTGCAATGTGCCTCAACAATATGGGCAATATCTTTGAAAGCAAGGGTGAATTAGTCCAAGCACTTGAAGCTTACACTAGAAGTTTAAAATTATTTGAAGAAATAGGAAAGATACAAGATACAAGATACGATACTGCAGTTAGTTTTAACAATATAGGCAATGTATACAGAACTAGAGGGGATTCTGACAAGGCGATATCATACTACAAGCAGAGTCTGGATTTATTCGAAGAAATTGGAACCAACCTCGAGGCAAGTACTGCACTTCTTAATCTGATTTATATGGCTGTACATTGGGAAGGAACTGAAGATGCACAACCATACTTACAAAAGCTTCAAGAAATTAATGATAAAGAAGAAAATAAAACTATTAACCAAATCTATCGTCTTTCAAGAGCTATCATTTTAAGAACTAGTGATAGAGTGATCAAACAAGCTGAAGCTCAACAGCTATTCCAAGAAATCGCTGAAGAAGAGATCATTCAGCATGATAATACAGTTCAAGCAATGTTAAACCTTTGTGAGATACTGTTACAGGAATTAAGAACCTCTGGTAATGAAGAAGTCCTATATGAAATCAAAGAAATGTTGCAAAAATTACAAACTATTGCCGAAAATCAAAACTCCTTTTCAGTTCTAGTTGACACTTATTTATTAAAATCGAAAATGGCTTTGTTAGAGCTAGATCTTGATTCAGCTCGTCAATTATTAGACGATGCACAACAAATTGCTGAAGAAAAAGGCTTACAGAAATTAGCAATGATGATTTCTGGGGAGTATGATATGTTAATGGATCAGTTAGGTAAATGGACAGATCTAATTGATCAAAATGTTCCGATGATCGAGAAACTAGAATTGACTGAACTAGAAGGTATGGTCACAAGAATTATCAGAAAAAAGGCCGAAACACCTAAATTTGTTGAAGAGGAACCAGCTCTATTATTGATTCTCTCCGAAAGCGGTTCTGTAAGGTTTTCAAAACAATTTGTCTCCGAAGAGATTCTTAATGATAGGATTATTGGAGATCTCTTGACCGCAATCAATAGTTTTATTCAAGAAACCTTTTCTGCAACGGGCTCCATTGAACGTGTTAAACATAAAGAACATACATTACTTATGAAACCTATTGAGTCATTATTATGTTGTTATATGTTTAAAGGTCAATCATATTCTGCACTTCAGAAATTAGACAAATTCATAGAGAAAGTTAAGGACTCAAGATCTTTATGGAGATTGATGACAAGTCCAAAGAAACCCGAAAAACAATCACCAGCGGAAAAAGAAATGGAAAAAATTACAGAAGATATTTTTCTTTCTCCCCATACTGCAGTAATACTTCAAGATCAAAGCTAACATTGGAGTAAGACAAAAACACTAGTTTTAATCTAAAAATAAGAATTATACACTAAGCAGATAGCTGTACTATTCTTCCTTGGGTTATAAATATTAAAGTTTGTATTTTATTCTAATAATTTCGATAAACGTACCACTAAGAGATAAAAAAAGAACTAAAGAATACGTTAACGGTATTTAATGACGTAATATTTAAGAGAAACATGATTAGACAAGCGTTAGGATGGTAAGGAGAATGAAAGATATTGCCATTGTCATTTGTGGCGCAGCAGGCCAAGGTATTGCCACAGTGGAAGAATTACTCACTGGCATTCTCAAGCAGGCAGGTTATCACTGTTATAGTACCAGTGAATTTATGTCAAGGATACGCGGAGGCACAAATTCAACTTTAATAAGAGTGTCGTCTTATAGAATTAAACCCACATTCGTTGATCGCATTGATATTTTAGTTCCTCTTCATTTTTCGGCTTTACCACACCTTAAACATAGAATAACATCAGACACTACTATTCTGGGAGAAGAAAAGAATATAGACGAACGTTATTGTGTTAACCAAAAACAGGTTATCAAAGTACCATTCTCTGAAATTGCGAAAGAAGTAGGCGGAACTATCTTTACTAACATTGCGGCAGTGGGAGTATTTTTAGCATTTTTTGAGGTTAAAGAAGAGATATCACAGAGTTATCTTTCTAAGCGATTTATTTCAAAAGGGAGTAAAATAGTTCAACAGAATATCGAAGCATGTAAAAGAGGCTATTTAATAGGTCTTGATCTGGTTTCTTCTGGAAAGTTTAAGAATCCGCTTCACAAAGATGATTCAGTACTTAATGACATTGTTTTAAGTGGAGCTGAAGCTATTGGAATTGGGGCGATTGCAGGAGGATGTAATTTTATTAGTTCATATCCAATGTCACCAAGCACAAGTGTCCTTGTGTTCTTGTCTCAACATGCAGAGACTTTTGACATAATAGTTGATCAAGCTGAAGATGAAATAGCAGCCATCAATAAAGGTATTGCCGCATGGTATGCTGGCGGAAGAGCAATGATAACAACATCTGGAGGAGGCTTTGCATTAATGACTGAAGGAGTGTCATTAGCGGGTATGCTTGAAACGCCAATGGTTCTCCATATCGGCCAACGCCCTGGTCCAGCGACAGGATTACCCACCAGAACTGGTCAAGAAGATTTACAACATGTTTTAAATGCAGGTCATGGTGAATTTGCGAGGGTTATTCTAGCACCTGGAACGCCAGAAGATGCCTTCAATTTAACCCAAAAAGCATTTAATCTCGCAGATAAATATCAAATCCCAGTTTTCATATTAACAGACCAGTTTTTCCTTGATTCACACTATTCTATCCCAAATTTAGACTTATCCAACATAAAAAAAGACAAATATATTGTGAAAACAAATCGCGACTATAACCGGTATCAGATCACTGATGATGGAATTTCCCCTAGGGGAATTCCTGGTTATGGGGAAGGTCTTGTAAATGTCGACAGTGATGAGCACGATGAAGATGGTCATATTACTGAAGATGTTCATGAGATTAGACCAAGGATGGTTGAAAAGAGGCTTTATAAAAAACTCAAATTGCTTAAAAAAGAGATTATAGAACCAAAATTAATAGGAAACAAAGATTATAAGAAACTCGTGATAGGGTGGGGGTCTACTTACGGTGTTATTAAGGAAGCCATTGAAGATCTTGGTAAGGATGATATTGCATTCCTTCACTTCTCACAGGTTTATCCATTAAATCCTAAGATTCGTGAGTATCTAGTAAAAGCAGAGAAAACAATTATCCTAGAAAACAATGCAACATCACAATTTGGTAAAGTACTCAAATTGGAACTTGATTTTAACGTAGATGAGAAATTTCTCAAATACAATGGTATGCCTTTCTCTGTAGAGGAAGTTATAGCATATCTTGACAAAATATAGGGGTAGTTAAATTGACAACTGAAATATTTGATATGCCCAAAGATACTGACATTGCTTGGTGTCCTGGGTGTGGTAACTTTGGAATTCTTCGTATAGTAAAATCAGCACTAAAAGAGCTAAATATTAGACCAGAAGAAATGGTAATGGTTTCAGGTATTGGTCAAGCTGCCAAAACTCCTCATTACCTTCGAACAAATATATATAATGGTCTTCACGGACGAGCAGTAGCTGCTGCATTCGCAATAAAAGCTGTAAACCCTACTCTTAAAGTGATTGTTGAAACTGGAGACGGATGTTCCTTTGGAGAAGGAGGTAATCACTTCATTCATAATATCCTTAGAAATCCTAACATTGTCCATCTTGCTCATGACAATATGGTTTATGGTCTGACTAAAGGCCAAGCCTCTCCTACGAGTCAATTTGGTTTTATTACCCCTGTTCAAGTCCAAGGAGTAACAAACGAACCATTTAATCCAATTGCTTTAGCAATAGCTCTTGATGCAGCATTTGTAGCGCGTGTATTCGTTGGAGATCAAGAGAAAACAAAAGAAATAATTAAAGTAGCAATTTCTCATAAAGGATATTCATTTGTGGATATATTGCAACCATGTGTTTCATTTAACAGAATAAATACATGGAAATGGTTTAAAGAGAACATTTACTATTTAGAAGAATCTCATGATCCCAAAAATAAAGTTGAAGCTTTCAAACGGGCAACAGAGAAAGGAAAGATCCCCCTAGGTGTTTTTTATACAACCACAAAATTCACTTTTGAAGAAAATCTTCCAATATACAAAACTAACAAAGATCCGCTTTATAAGAGAGATGTGAATCTAGATAAACTCACGGAGCTTCTAGATTCAAAAAGATATTAATAAAATCTTCAAAACACAACTAATGCAATGAATGGTGATTCGTTTGGCACTAAAAGAGGTTTTAATGATTGGGAATCCAAAACTCAGAGAACATTCCTCTGATATCTCTGACTTTGGAGAAAGCCTAATAGAAATAATACAAGATTTAAAGGATACGCTTACACATCTTCAAGAATCTAAGAAAATTGGTAGGGCTCTAGCTGCTCCACAAATAGGTCATATGAAAAAGGTTATTTATTACGGTCTTCCCAAGAAATCCTTTGCAATGGTAAATCCAAAAATTATTTTCAAAAGCGAAGAGAAATTCTGGGTATGGGATAGCTGTTATAGTTTTGATGTAGCTTTTTTCGTTGAAATTCTACGTCATAAGAACATAAGAATAGAATATCAAGATGAAAGAGGAAAAAAGCAGGAGAAGGAGTTCGAGGATGATATGTCAGAATTGATTCAACATGAAACAGATCACTTACATGGTATCCTTGCAACAGATCATTTAACAGATGTTAAAAGGATCATGCTAAGACAAGAATGGGAGAAAAGAGAAGCTAAATAATAATTTCTCAACCAGGCTGAATTTGTGGAATGAAAATCCTAAAGGTGGTCTTTGGAGATGGATCCAAATCAAACTGCCATGAATGTGCCTCACATAGTTTTCTAATAATATGAAACCCAAAACCAGTACCATTCTTTCTTGTAGTAAAACCTCTCTTAAAGATCCTTTCTCGTGTTTTTACGGAAATCTGTGTCCCATCATTAGTTATAAGAATTGTAGCTGCTCTCTCCCTCATCTTTTCAGAATAAATACACTTTACTTCTATTTCATTCGGTTTTCCGTGAATAACAGCGTTTTTGAACAGATTTAAGAAGATTTGGGCAGTTTTCTCTCTGTCACAAAAAACTATGGGTAAATCATCGTCTCTCTGAAAGGTGATGCTACTAGGGATAACTATTTCAGCAACCTCATCTATTATTTCACTTAGTTTCTCATTGTTTTTCTTCTCGATTACTTTTCCTGCATCAGCTAATTCTAAGCTAGCTTTAAGGAAAGTTTGCATTCTTTTTGCGTTTTTTGAAATTTTTTTTACGAAAATTGGATTATATTCCTTGTTTAATAGTTCTGAGTAACCAAGAATACTAACAATCAGAGTTGTAAGATCATGACTCATCTGATGAGCAAACTCGCTGAGTTCCTCTTTTTGCCTTCGGAGCTTCTCTTGTGTTTCTTTTAAATCAGTAATATCAGCATACATCAGGATAGCGCCATTGAGAAGTCCATTAGGGTTGTAATGAGGGGAACCATAAGCCCTAAGTACTCTTTCTTTTCCCATAAAACTTACGGGAAATTCTAGGCCGACTAATGGCTCCCCTTCAAGTAATTGGTTAATTTTATCAGAAATTTCAGGCACTTTAGATATATAAGGAATTTCGAGGATATTTTTACCTTCTACCAAAGATACCTGCCCGTCCGTCCATCCAAACAGCTTTGTAGAGGTAGGGTTTGCAAAGGTAATGACACCTTCAGTATTTAAATTAACAATACCTAACGGAGAATATTCTCCGAGTAAATTAAAATTATAATCTTCCCTTTCCTTAAGAGCAGCTTGCATTTCTTCGAGTCGTACAGAATCTAAGTACATAAAGACAGCACCATTAACAGAACCATCTGGTGCAAATCGAGGACTCCCAAAAAATGACAAGGGGGTTCCTTTTGAATTTTTAATCTCCAATCTAACAAGGGGCTCTCCATAAAGTAATTTTTGGATCCCATCTTTAATTTCTTGATTAGTTTCAATAATAGGTAATTCAAAAACGCTTTTTCCGATGACATTCTGTATTTTTTTTTCTGAAAAACCCAATTGACGTGTTGACTTGGGGTTAGTATACTTGATGGTTCCGTTTTGGGAGAGTACCATCAACCCAAGAGGAGCATATTCAGCAAGTAATCCAAAATTAAATTCCTGACTCTCAAGAAAATCTCTCTCAGCCTGTTTAAGTTTGGTGATGTCTTTGGTAAGCATTAATACACCATTGTTACCAAATTTGACAAAATCAGTGAGATAAATTTGCTCTGTTGATTCAATCCCCAGTTTATTTCCTTCAGAAATATTATCCTGTCTAATTTCTTCCCTCACTGGCTCTCCTGTTTCAATAACTCTCTTAACTATTGATGTAATATTTGAGTTAAACGCAGAAATCTGTTTGAGTTCTTTTCCTATACATTTTTTGAATTTTTTACCCAATTTGGTATAAACTGATTCATTTATTTTTTCTAAAATGACTATTTCATCAGGTTTTTGTTTAAACAAAAACGCAGGATCAGGAAGCAGATTAAATATATTAATATTCGAAAAATTCTGTTCATCTTCTGGAATCTTTGTTCCTGTTATCAAATAAATTCCTCGTCTTTGAATTATAAATCACAATAAAGAAGGAGAGGAGCTCTAGAGTTTCAAAAGCTGCTGATTTGAGTGTTTCTATTCTTAATAATACGTTGAATAAATATAAACATTTTTTTATTCACTAAAATTCCTTATAAAATTAACATCATATAATATTCACAATATGGCTCCAGTAGACCTAAAGAATTAGAGTCCCAGTAAAAACTGGACGAGAAATGTCCTCGATTGATCTCACCAGTAAATATTGGATACGTAGAGGATATTGTTCTGTAATATTTAAGGAATTTAAATCAAATAAAATTGTAGAATTTGCTTTGAGATGGATTTTTTGAAATACGATCTCTGATTCAGTTCCATTTGGTAAAATTTGTATTGCTGATGTTAGAATAATTGGGGTATCTGACTTATTCCTAATTTCAAATAATCCTTTCTTAGTTAATTCTACCTGCAATACATTTGCATATAGAAAATTCATGGCTTCTTCTATTGCTCGGAACCGACCTTTAGTTATTTCTAAATAATCCTTTTGCAAATAAGAAAGCACAGTAGAGATTTGCCAATTTCTTAACCAGGTTAACAATACGGAAGAATCTTCGGAAATTTTTCGTGAAATAGTGCATTCAATGTTAAAGGGTAGTCCAAGAATATTAGCTAAATTATGAAAAGCTTCATTCTGGCTAATAGTAAATAATTGGCAGAATATTTCAGGTAAATTTTTACGAGAAGGAGTTTTAATAAGGTTCAGGGGTAATTCTAACAAAGAGAGAAAATCTTGTGTTCTCCATGTGTTACTATAATACATAGTTATCTTTTTCAAGAGATTCAAAATAGTTAAAGGCTTTAATGAATCCCATGGATTCATTTTTTGAAGAATTTCGAGTGAATCATGATTTTCAATTATAGATCTGTAATTAATTTTTTTGAAGGAAATTAGTAATTTAACAGCTATAGCCTCAGCTAGAGGCTTATTTTGTTTTATTGAAGAAGGGAGGAAGGAAAAAAGGGAATAATAATAAAATATCTCTCCCAATTTTGAACTTTTATAAGGAATGTAAATGAAACCTTTATCAAACTTGGTACCGAAGATTCCTTCAGCATCTCGCATTAGTCCTTTAATTAATGGACGTTGGCGACGCTTAGTTTTAGGAATTTTTAATATTTTTGCTAATCGAACCCAAACTCGTTGAAATTTTTTGTCTAGTTGATAATTCTGTTGGGCATGAGTGAGAATCTTTTTGGGAGGAGGATAACGAGCTATTTTTTTTGATTTAGAGTAAAGATCTTTTGATACCTCTTCAAAAGAGGAGAAATAAGAATGTCCATGAAGCATAATTCCTTCTGCGTTAAAAAGATAAAGACGGATCTCCTTTTTCCAATGGATTAATACCACATAAGATAGACCTGCATCAGTTGCGATAACTAAGTTCGGTACACTTGGTAGTCCCTTTTTGATGACAATCAGTCTTTTAATACGACGTAATTCTCCCCATTCAGCGCCTTTCTCTTTCACCTCCCTTCGTACAAACTTCATCAATTCTTTTTTTACTTCTCGAGGTATCATCAGCAGGACTGATGATTTTCCAAATATTTAAACTTCTTCTCTTAACTCGAAGAATCTTTTTCAATGTTTTTAACAAATATCATTAGTGCTTATGATGAAACTACGAATTAAATTATTCGGTAAATTAGGAGCACATATAGGTTCTGATATCGAGTTGAAATTTATGAAGGAAGATCCAACGCTCCGTGAAGTCCTAAAAATGTTGATAAAAAAAGATCCCAAATTAGAATCAGTATTATTAAGAGGAAACACAATCAGTCGTGGTACCATTCTATTAGTTAATGGTCATGTTGTTGATAAATCAGAATGGGGTCTAGATAAAGTTCTTAGTGCTCAAGATCGAATTTTAATCGATCATTTGGGATTTCTTCCAATTGTAGGTGGAGGTTGTCTCATAAGAATCAGAAGTAAATACAGGTGATCTGACAAATGACAAAATATATCGGTCAATCAGTTCCACGTAAAGATGCGATCAGCAAAGTATCTGGTTCTGCTGTTTATACTTTTGATATAGTTAATATTCCAAATATGCTATTCTGTAAATTCCTGACTTCACCACATGCTCACGCTCGAATTGTCTCTATTGATACTTCAAAAGCAGAAAAGATTCCTGGAGTCGTAGCAATAGCTACAGGTAAAGATTGGCCTGTAAAAATAGGATTATATGCGGGAGATCGAGATATTCTAGCAGTAGAGAAAGTTGTTTGGATTGGACAACCAGTAGTTGCTATCGCAGCAGAATCTGAAGGAATTGCAGCTAAAGCTCTGGAATCTGTTCAAATAGAGTATGAAATACTACCAAGTGTCATTGATCCAATCAAAGCTAAAACTACAACAGATATTCTCGTACATGACAAAATGGTTGAATATGAACATTCACCTGCCTTTAATCCAGTTCCAGGTACTAATATTGCCAATCATTTCATTTTGCGTAAAGGAGATATTAATAAGGGTTTTTCACAGGCTGATTTAGTAATAAAAAATACATATTCTATGCCTCAAGTAGCCCATGCGTACCTCGAGCCACTTACTTCAATCGGTCATTATCGATCAGATGGTACTATCGAAGTATGGTCATCTGCGCAATCACCCTTTACAGTAAGATACTTGCTTGGAGTTACATTTAGCATACCTATATCAAACATCACTATTCATGCTCCTTTCATCGGTGGTGGTTTTGGAGGTAAAGCAGGCCTTAATTTTGAACCTCTGGTGGTTTTACTCTCTCGAAAAGCAGATAATAGGCCAGTGAAGCTTCGATTGACACGAGAAGAGAATTTCCTTAGTGCTCCTATAAGAGTAGGCCTGATAGCAAATGTAAAAACAGGAGTAAAATCTAATGGGAAAATTGTTGCAGAAGAAATTGAATATATTTGGGATTCTGGTGCGTGTGCAGATTATGCGGTTAATGTGGGTCGTGCAGGTGGATACGTTTCAATAGGACCTTACGATATTGACAATGTCAAGTCTGATTCTTACACTATTTATACAAACAAACCTTATGCTACCGCGTTTCGAGGATTCGGTCATATGGAACTCCATTGGGCAATTGAAAGACAACGTGATACCATTGCTAATACACTAAAGATGGATCCAGTTGAATTTCGAAAAATTAATACTCTTAAACCAGGAAAATCCATAACAGTGAATCAAGAGCGCCTTCGGGCTGATGCAGGAAGCATTGATCAATGTCTTGATAAAGTCTGGTCTGACTTGAACGAAAACTTTTCAGAGCATGCTCCGAAAAAACCATGGCTTTTTCATGGGATTGGGATTGCAGGTTTTATGAAAGGTCCTGCTCAACCTCCAAATAGTGCTTCTTCGGCTTACGTTAAATTTAATGAAGATGGGGGAGTTTTAGTTTCTGTTGGAACATCAGAGATGGGTCAAGGGACTATCACAAGTCTTGCCCAAATAGCAGCGGAGGAATTGGGCCTTCCTATTGAGAAAGTTAAAATTATGGGAGACTGTGACACTGATCGTGACGCTTATACTTGGCAAACTGTAGGATCTCGTTCTCTGTTCATGGATGGAAACGCGGTCAAAGATACCTGTAGAGATGCAAAAGATCAGATTCTTAAGATCGCAAGCCAAGTTTTACGTGTCCCAGCAGAAGATTTACTCCTTGAAAATGAATTAATTTTTTCAAAAGGTGAGAAGTGGAAACATTTGAGTCTAGCTGAATTAGTTATGGGATATATGTATCCTACTGGTGAATCAATTGGAGGACCCATTATTGGGAGAGGAAAATATATCGCAAAAATGACTATGTTAGATCCAGAAACAGGAGCAGGAAAACCTGCGATTTTTGAAACATTTGGCGCTCAAGGGGTCGAAATAGAGATAAATGCTTTGACGGGAGAAATCATCATCAAACGCTTAGTATCTGCTTTTGATATTGGGAGAGCGATTAATCCTGAATTATGTAGGAGCCAAATTATTGGGGGAGGTGTAATGGCACTATCAATTGCTATGAATGAACAATTACAATACAATGAGGAAGGTAAACTCCTTAATCCAAATCTGGTAGATTATGTAATTGCTCGTGCGGCTGATATTCCAGAAAAATTTGCTTCTTATCTAATAGAAAATCCACAAGAAGATGGTCCTTATGGCGCAAGGGGCATAGGTGAGCTAACAATGCTAGGAGTTCCTGCTGCAATTGGGAATGCTATTTTTAATGCGATTGGTGTCCAAATTAATGACTTACCTCTCACACCTCAAAGAGTATGGGCAGAAATCAAACAAACTCGTCCAGAACTCTTGATTTCATTAAAAAAGAAAATCTTAGAGGATTAATAATGACAGAAACTATTTCATATGTTAGTCTGCCTAAATTCGAAATAGAAGTCCCCAGTTCCTTAGAAGACACATTGAAATTACTTCATATTCACCAATCCAATTGTAAACTTCTTGCAGGAGGAACTGATTTACTAGTGGATCTTCGTCATCGATTGATTCAACCAAATGTAATTATTGATGTGAAAAACGTTCCTGAGTTAAAGAAACTTGAAAATACTCCAACAGAGTTAAAAATTGGGGCAGCAGTACCTATTTCCGAAGTTTTAACTCTATCTCAAATAAAAATGTATTATACAGCTTTATATCAAGCTCTTAATGACATGTGTGATGCAATTCTAAGAAATAGAGCAACCATTGGGGGAAACATTGCAACAGCTTCTCCAGCAGCCGACACTGCTGGCCCTCTTTACATTCATCAAGCTGTTATTGAAGTTCAATCACACTCGAGAGGAACAAGATTTATATCAATTGATAAATTCTTCAAAGGGGTCAAGAAAAGTGATCTTGCGCCAGATGAACTTATAGTGTCGATTACATTACCTAAACCTACTATTCATACAAAATCAGCTTTTATGAAAATGAAAAGAGGAACAGAAGACCTAGCACTAGTGGGAGTTTCAGGAGTCCATGATCAGGATCACACTTACTTAGGTTTCACAGCTGTTGCTCCAACTCCAGTCTTTCTAGATGTTTCTAATCTTATAGCAAAAAAAATGGATGAAGATATATTTCAAACTATTTGGAAAGAAATCTTATCAAGAATCAACCCAATCACAGATGTTCGTTCCAGTAAAGACTACCGTATTCATATTACTGAAATTTTAACCAGATTAATCCTCAAGGAGATAATCGTATGAAAAAACAGATAACACTTACTGTGAATGATAAGACTCATAAAATCCTAATTAAACCCAATGAAACCCTTCTTGATATTCTTCGTAACCATTTACACATCACATCTGTCAAAGCAGCCTGTTGGCAAGGCGATTGTGGACTATGTACTATACTCCTTGAAGGTATTCCCATTAAATCTTGCCTAGTATTAGCTTATGAAGCTGACAACAAAAAAGTAACGACTGTTGAAGGTTTAGCAGTAGAAGGGAGCGTTTCAAAGCTTCAAGAAGCATTTATTAACAACGGGGCCGTGCAATGTGGTTTTTGTACCCCCGCTTTTCTCCTCATGGGGCATTACCTTCTATCACAGGGCAAACCACTTGAAAAAAATGAAATTGAACATTTATTGAATGGGATCATTTGTCGATGCACTGGTTATGAACAAATAATTGATTCAATACTCGCAGTTAGCTCCAACTCATCAGAATAATCCAAACATTATTCAGTTAATGTCATTCTTAGGAAATAAAGATCAAACGCTGGTATTTATTTGAAAGTAAAGTCAGATTGCCTTTATTGTCTGTATTTTAGGGCAAAAAAGCAAATTGAAAGGTTGACTACAGATGAGGAGCTTCGATTCAATGCCTTAGTTGGTGTCATTCAGATCATTTCAAATCATGTGAGTTCTAATGCTTCAGAAAAAATTCCTCATCCTCTTCGACTTTGTCCCAGCTACATTGGTACTAAACGTGATAGATTTCTACAAAATATTTTCCAAGTGGACGATACTTATAATCAAGAAAAAGCAAATTTGAAGGCGCGAACCAATAAAATCTGGCATATGATCCAAAATAAGGTAAATACTTTCAATAGCCCAGAAAAACAATTTGAATTAGCTTTAGCTCTAGCTACTGGAGCAAATATCATTGAGTATGATCTCTTAGGCCACGAAAATGAATTCAATATAGAAGAAAAAATCCAAAATATCTTTGATTACGCAGAAAGAGACTGGGATGAATTTTCGGTTAAACTGCTTCCTATTTTTTTTTCTGAGATTGCGGGGTCAACCACCATCCTTTATCTGACAGATAATGTTGGAGAGGCTATATTTGATCTTAAAGTTATTGACATTCTTATACAACAAGGCAAAAAGGTGATTGTTGCAGGGAAAAGTAAACCAATATTGAATGATGCTACTGTATCGGACTTACAAGATTTTTATTACGAATTAAAACTTACGAATCCTCCAGAAATTGTTTCTATTGGTACAAACTCTGTAGGTTTACTGTTAGATGAAGTATCAAATGAATTTCGTGAAATTATTAGAAGAACTGACTTGATTATTGCAAAAGGAATGGGCCACTTTGAAACTATTCCAGAATATAATTGGGATCAATCAATCTGGTGTCTTTTCCGATCCAAATGTAGACCTGTTACAAAAGAAGCAAATTCAGAAATCCAAAAGAATTGCATTAGAAAGATTGCTTAAATCAGGAATAATTATAGATGCCAATTAAGGAGAGAAAACGTACAACATTTACTTCAGCAACCATTGCTGCAGCAGCTTTCAACCTTCCAGTCATGGTCATTGCGGGATTGATCATTGGGTATCTCTTATCGGCAAATCAGGAATCTCCCTTGCGAGAATTGTTGCTTATTGGAACTCCCATTATCTTTTTCACTATTGCAGTGATTGAGCTTTACTACGCAGCGAGTAAACAACAATTCCAAAGGCTTCGTTCGAGATCCTCTTATGGGGAGTTAGCTGAGCTAATAACTGCAGAGGATGAGGAGGAATAGGCTCTTAATACATTAAAAACTTGACTAAATTAATGCTATCATCTGTCCAAGAGCTAAATACAACATAAAAGCAATTACAAAGCCAAAGACGCCAATACCTTCTATAAATGCAATAAAAATGATAGTTCTTCCAAACACTTCTGGCCGTTCTGCAATTGCCCCGATAGCTGCGGAGCTAGCTGTTCCCAATGCCAAAGCCGCTCCTAGTCCTGCCAGTCCTATTGCTATCCCTGCTCCTATAGCTATACCAAATATTCCCTGTCCAAGATTATTTTCTTGAGTAGTGTCTTGGGTTGGCTCTTGAGTAGCCACAGGACTGGCTACTACTGTAGTGGTAATAACTGCGAGACAGAGAAGGGCTAATGCTATTAGACCTATCACGAGTTGAAGTTTAATTATTTGTTTCTTCTGTTGTACGTTCATTTGAGTTTCACAACCATTTAGTTTTTATTTGTACATTCATTTTTTCCTTAATGATTGAAATCGGTTCTATTTAAAGTAGATTAATAATTCACGAGCAAATTTGAGATCTATTCCTTTCCATTTTGTTTCAAAGATTATTCGCAAGTTCTCTGTTTCCTGCAAACGAAATATTATATAAGCCAAAAATATACCGATATGAAAAGGATATCCTGCTAACATATCAAATAATGCTTGAATATACCATTCCTGTTGAAGTTGTTCAAGCTTAATAATAGATTTTTCTTTTTCTTTATAGTCACGAAAGATAGATTGAATTAGATCAGAGTAGATTGTAGTATTTAAACTATCTATAGCATCAGAAAATGAGACAGCTTTAACTGCTTTAGTCAAATTTGAGCCTAATCTATAATTTATTGGTATTACTTGAGTAAAAATCTCATCAGGTGGAATGTTAAGTAATTTACTTCGTAAAATAGTATTTATATTATTTAGATCAATTTCCATTCCTATAATCTTTTGTGCAATTACAAGATCTCTCTTATTTTGATGTGGTATTATTGTTTCCCATAAATGGTTGTAATAATAATGATTAAGAGCTTTTTCTAATAATAACACATCTTTCTGTTCTTGGTATTCAACTATAACTGATTTCAAAGCTTCTATAACCCAAGAAGTTTGAAGACTTTGAATTAGTTCTTCAATACTCTCAACTTTAGAAATAATGGTTAGTTCAACCTTTTCTTCCGAAGTTACAGCATAAAACTCCTCTAATGATGTTGAGGTGATTTTTTTGTTATGAATCAGACGTATTATACGTATTAATGCATTTAAATAAGATTTTTTGAGATAAAACTCTATAAGATCACGAGCTTTCTCAGGAATATCTTTAGTTAATTTAAATACTTCATTATAAACATTTTCGTAAAGGTGTTGTTCCAATTCATCGATGAAATTCTTAGAGTTTGGATCTAAAGGAGAGAATGACTCTTGATAACGTGGAGTACCTTGAAGATAGGTCAACCCTTCTTTCAGTGAACTTGATAACAGTCGTTCATAATCTGCAGCGGTTAATAACTGTCCTTTCCGAGCCTTAATTCGGGCATTTATATACGAGTACCGCTTAGCTTCAGTTATTTGCCCGAGTTCCATGTTAATACGCTCAATTTACTGCATATTCTTAACTACCTGTTGTAGTATATAATCGTGCTTCTTTAAATGGTTGAAATAGATAACCTGATCCTTGAAAGTGAATTTTTGAAAAAAATTCAACCCAACAAAGACGTAAAGACTGAAGAAATGATACTAATAATTCTAGAGGGATAACTACAAATCCTCCTAAGATCATACCAGGAAGAAATTCAACAAGGGTGTGGGCATTACCAGAGAACAGTTGAATGAATACTAGGGAAAGAGATCCATGAACCATTGTGTAGGCGAAGATACGTGCAAATGAGATTGTATTTGAGATCATTGTGATAAGATAGTCAAGTAATTCACCTATACCATCCATGCCGTGTCTAAAATGATAAATTGCTGATAAAATTAGAGGAAATACGACTAATGCGAATGGATAACTCATCTTTATTCCAGGAATAGGAATTGGAAAGACTGGAATTCCCCAATGCGTTACGCCTAGATTTTCAATTATTATACCAACAGGACTAGTGAAGTCGATATGGTGATGGTGCATTAGTTCCTGTTGATATTGAGCAATTGTTTGTAAGGCTTTCAAATCAAAGACTCCCTCCGTAGCCGTTACCCATAGTGTAGGATTTGGGCCAAAAGTAAATACCAAAAATACTAAACCAACATAGAATAGGAAAAACATTCCTGGTAGAAATATCGCTTCACTTTTATCACGACTTAACATTCCAATGAATTGTATGATCAAAGCAGATCCAATAACTAATGCACCTATAAAGATCGCTAATTCTAATAATGCAAACTGACCCCCCTCAATCTCTGGTGAAAACCATAGAATAGGTAAGCCAACTTCTAATGCATGATGACCCCCAAGCCCTCGATAGGTCCCAAAGAGGAAACCGAAAATCATGGCAGTAATACCAATAGTGACTAGGATTAGCCCACCTTTATCAAAGTATGTCTGTAGTTCAGCAAGCATGTTATTTTTAGAATATTTCTTAGGATTCAAGGACAAGCCATAAAGTCCGATAAGAAAAACTATTAATCCATCAATAACATCCCCAAACATTATCCCAAAAA
Organism: Promethearchaeota archaeon; assembly: GCA_048938105.1. Taxonomy (GTDB): domain Archaea; phylum Asgardarchaeota; class Heimdallarchaeia; order Hodarchaeales; family Hodarchaeaceae; genus Hodarchaeum. The sequence goes on along the minus strand of JBHLMN010000026.1, from coordinate 49,746 downwards.
AGATAGGTATCAAGATACTCAAGAATTTAGTGGGATCCCATTCATTATATCCAGGGACACCAAAGCCATAAACGAGGCCCTCGAATGAACGTGAATAGATATTATTACGCACTTTGGTGGGAAATTCACTACTTGCAAGCTTTGGTTCAATAATTTCTGCTGTTATCGAAGGATCTATTTGCTTAATCTTCTTAATAAAACGTTTTGATACATTTGCTGGAATCCAAGCCCAGATAATATATCGTTGCTTTCGTAATTGGGTTCTTTGGAGAGTTTTCAACCGTTTCTCTTCTATAGATAATTGCTCTTCCATAGCCCGAATTGCTAGCTCATGTTCCTCTACCATGTCTTTTACATTTTGCCGAAGAATTTTGATTTCCTGATTGCGTTTTGTTAATTCAACTTCAGCTTGTTCGATAGCTTCAGTCGGAGTACCTATAAGTTCTTTGGGAAATTTTACTTCCTCAAAACCCAATCCACTAAGTAATCGATTCAAAGCTGCTTGATATGTTTTCATTACTCCGACGAGACATATTACCTTAGTTTTTTTGGAAGGGGCAGGTATAAAGATAAAATCCCCCCCAGTGAGTTGATCAAGCGCCATTTCAAGACGAAATTGATGAATCCCTTTCAAAAATCCAAGAACGGCATAAAAATGAGTTCCCTCTCCAATATCTTGGATATTTTGGATATCAATATTTCTGATAGCTTTTAATGAATTAATCGTTTTCTTAAACTCAGAGATTTCCTCCTCAAGATTCCTTATAGGTTTAAGTTCTTTAATTAGAGGTTGAGCTGCTTTTATTAAGGATTCTGCCTTATCATTAAGATCAGGTAACGAGAGATTTTCAAAATTCATATTACCTTTACGTTTTAAACTTATACTATCCAAAATTTCTGTTATTTGGATGAATTCCGCATGTAAGTCAATAGTCTTTGCTTCTAGATCTGTTAATGACAATGGTTCAAGCTGAGCTTTCTTGACCAAGTCGATAATCTCTAGTTCGAAATTCCTACTAATTTCATTAAGAAACTGCCTTCCTAGCTCTTTATTAACTTGGATCTTGGCAATATTCATTTTTTCTGGGCGAAAACCCAAATATACGCCTCCATGGAACGTCCTTGTCAATTGATTCTCGACTTTAGAATTTTAATTATTATTTATTTCGAGGAAATTAATGAAATAATGATGAAATTAATTGCGTGATGTAAGGAGAAAAGAAAAGAAAGTAAGGAAAATTTAATGATTTAACAAAAAGTGTCTCATAAACGACCCAACCTGTGCAGTGTTACCAAAATGAATACTTTTGAGATTGAAAAAACTAGAAAAATAAATAAATTCCATTTTTTCCCTGAAATATTCTCACAGCTTTTGACAACGATGACTCCCAGTGATTTAACAAAGTATTTAAGCAAGAGACGTGCTAGAGAAAAATTAAGAACTGATATGTCTCTTTCTAAACTATTTTTATTACTTGAAAGAGAACATTCCATTAATTCAATATCAAATCAAGTCCATTTATCCGAAACTATTGAATTAATAGGGGGAACTCTAATCTCTGAGGATATTAAACACTATAGAGGATTATTGTTAAACATAGAACGAACTATGATCTATTTCTATCTATTTTATTGGATTTTACGTTTTTTAAGAGAACATAAAATCGCAGAATTATCTTATACTTGTTATTCTTCTTTTCAACATATTTTTGAGTCTTTATGGCAGGTTAGATATCCATGTGGTTTAATTCGCCCAAATAGCATAGTCCTGCCTTTTAATCTTTCAAAAATTCCTGAGATTCAAAAAATTATCTTTTTTCAACAGAAAAATGCATGGTTGATAGCGAAATATATCGAAAGAAAGCTGAAGATCAAAAATACGGTAAAAGGGTTAGAAATTCTATCTTTAGATAATGTAAAAACTTCAGGGATAACTGGGCCTATAGCACGAGCCTCAGGACTAGTTCCCTCATTGATTTCACCTACTCCTATTCTTACAAGACAATCTGCACAGATTTATCTTAAGTATGCTTATGCTAAGGATAACAATGTATTAAATGTATTGAGAGTTGGTTATGTTGAAATGATATTAGCACTAAATCGAATTTCTCAATTACTTAAAGATTTTCCAAGTAAAACTCTGGATACTTTAATTAAGCCTTTAAACGGTGAAGCTACATCTACTTTTTCAACTGTTCTTGGTGAAAGTCATTTAACAGTGAATATTTCTGATAATAAAGTCAGGTACTTCAACTTCATTCCCCCTCAAATGTCGAACATGACTGGGTTTCTAAAAATTCTTTCAACCTGTCCAATCACTATAAAACCCATTATATTGCTTTTTTTCGATCCTGAAATCGCATTTAATCTAGAGTGATTAATGATGGTATCATCTCAGCTCCTATTTATCTCCTTTATTCTATTTATTTTCCTTCTTATGACCCTATTAGCTTTCAATATATACCTTGTCAGCCGTCTCTTTTTTAAAAAGGAATCTGCGAAATTCAGTACTAATTTGCCCCATAAAACAACCATCCAAAACATTTCCCGCCAGATTAATCTTCATGGTCAATCAATGGACTTTGAAAAAGTCATTGAAGCTTGCCCTTTTGAAGCGATTTCTCTTGTAACTACTCCTGAAAAACAGATAATAATTTCACAAAAACGTTGTTTGGGTGAGGCTTGCCTTGAATGTCTAAGATTAATCTTTTTAAAACAATATAAAATTGGAAAAGACTAAGAGACTGGGAAGGAATTTAATATAAATAATAAAATAAATGAGAGGAAATTAGGGTTCAATTCCTAATTCCTTTTCTTTTTTGGCAATGTCAAGTTTTGTCTTTACAACAGTATCAGGATTTAAACTCATGGAATCAATGCCGCATTCAACAAGGAAGGTTGCAAACTCAGGAAAATCACTTGGTGCTTGTCCACAAATACCAATCTTTTTTCCTTTCTCTTTAGCAGTATCAATCACTGATTTCACTAGCCGTTTCACTGATGTGTCCCGTTCATCATAAATATGAGCAACTAATTCAGAATCTCTATCAAGACCCAAAGCAAGCTGTGTCAAATCATTACTTCCAATAGAAAATCCATCGAATACTTCAGCAAAACCATCAGCCTCAATCACATTAGACGGAATCTCAGCCATCACATATACTTCTAATCCATTTTCACCTTGTCTCAAACCTGCCTCAGCCATTGCTGCAATAACCTTTCGGCCTTCTTCTACTGTACGGCAGAATGGAATCATGGTAATGACATTAGTTAAGCCCATTTCATCACGAACGCGTTTAATCGCTTTACATTCCATGATAAATGCAGGTTTGAAGCTTGGATCGTAATAACGTGAAGCACCCCGCCAGCCAATCATAGGATTGGATTCATCAGGTTCATAAAGGGATCCCCCGATTAGATTGGCATACTCATTTGTCTTAAAATCTGATAGTCGAACAACAACATCATTAGGATGAAAACCAGCAGCAATACGTCCGATTCCCATAGCTAGGTTTTCAATAAAGAACTCTTCTTTATCTTCGTATGCTGCAGTTTTCTCATCAATCTTACGAATAATTTCTCGAATTTCACCATCAGTACCAGCTTTTTCTTTGAGCTCATTGTAGTGATGTAAAGCAAGCGGATGGATTCCTATATAGGAGTTTATTATGAATTCTTCTCTGGCTAATCCAACCCCGTCGTTAGGTATTTGGCCTTGGTCGAATGCTTTTTCAGGAATACCAACATTCATCATAATTTTAGTTCGCGTATTGGGCATTTCATCTAAGAATATTCTTTCTACATTGAAAGGAAGAATACCCTCGTAAATTATACCCTCTTGCCCTTCTGCGCACGAAGCAGTGACTTCCATTCCATCTCTCAATACTTTTGTTGCTATTTCTGTTCCAATAACCGCTGGAATCCCAAGTTCTCGTGAAACGATAGCTGCGTGACAAGTACGCCCGCCACGATTCGTAACAATTGCAGATGCTATTTTCATAATTGGCTCCCAGTCAGGATCTGTCATATCAGTAACTAATACTTCGCCTTTCTTAAATTCATGAATTCGGGAAGATTTCTCAATGACATTAACCTTACCCTGTCCTATCTTAGATCCAACCGCTTGACCTCTAACAAGTTCTTTCCCCTTTTCATTCAGAACATAAGTTTCAATTACATTAGAGGCTTTTTGAGAATGTACTGTTTCTGGTCGTGCTTGAACTATATAGAGTTTTCCGTCACCCTCGTAATCTCCATCTCCATTTTTAGCCCATTCAATGTCCATAGGTTTCCCATAATGATCCTCAATTATTGCTGCCCACTTAGCAAGCTGAAGAATTTCGTCATCATTAATACAGAAAGATCTTCGCATCGATTCTGGTGTATCAACATTTTTAGTTGGCCGACGTTGATCTGAGGTGTACACCATCATTTCTTCTTTGGTTCCAAGCCGTTTTCCAATGATAGGTCGTTTTCCTCCCTTTAAAGTCGGTTTAAAGACATAGAATTCATCAGGATTCACAGCTCCTTGCACTACATTTTCACCTAGACCGAAAGCACCAGTAATATAAACCGCGTCTTTAAAACCAGATTCAGTATCAATAGAAAATATAACACCAGAAGAGGCAGCATCAGACCGTACCATTATCTGTACTCCTATCGAAAGATAAACGTCAAAATGCCCAAAACCCTTGTCTTCTCTATAACTTATCGCCCGATTCGTGAAAAGACTAGCAAAACATGAACGACAGGCAAATAAAAGGGATTCTTCTCCCCGAATGTTGAGATAAGTTTCTTGCTGGCCTGCAAAAGATGCATCAGGTAGATCCTCTGCAGTAGCACTGGAACGGACTGCAACATCAACGTCAGTTGTATTTGTTTCATCACAAAGACGACGGTAGGCTTTGCGGATCTCCTCTTCCAAATCATTAGGAAGTTTGGCATATCGGATTATCTCTCTGACTCTTCTCCCACGTTCTTGAAGATTACGAATGTCATGAGTATCTAATCCTTCTAATGCTTCCTTAACCGCATCTTCAATTCCAGCGTTCTTTAGAAGATGACGATAAGCACCCGCAGTTATAGCAAAACCATTAGGGACTAAAACTCCCTTTTCTTTGAGACTATGATACATTTCACCTAGAGAGGCGTTCTTTCCTCCAACTAACGGTACATCTTCGATCCTGAGTTCATCAAACCAGATAACGTACTTCTCACTTTTATTTTCCGACATTGTTTAACACGTCAATGAATTAATAATAATATTTATAGATTGAGACGAATTCCTTGCTAAATTTAGTTTATTTCGCCAAGCAGACCCTTTTAAACAAAAATATATATATGTAATTTAATACAGGATTACGTTTTTAATTTATAATGACATCATGAAAATTCTAAAAAAGTAGTAGTCTTTTTGATGTAGTTCAAGCATTTTCTATGATGAAAGAATAAAGTAAAGTAAGAAAAAGAAAGAGAAAACTCCTTTTTATTGTATAATAGTATATTTCTCGTAAAAGAAAAGATTGAGGTTCAGAGCTGCCTGAATTTTGTACCTGCATATGTCGCTTGATCACCTAACTGTTCCTCAATTCGAATTAATTGGTTATATTTTGCCAATCTTTCGGAGCGACATGGAGCACCGGTTTTGATCTGACCAGTTTTTAACCCAACAACTAAATCTGCTATGAAAGGATCCTCTGTCTCACCAGATCTGTGAGACACCATTACTGTCCAACCATTATCCTGACTTAATTTTGCTGCATTAATACTCTCTGTGACTGATCCAATCTGGTTAACTTTCAACAAGAGTGCATTACAAGCTTTAGAATCAATAGCTTTTTGGATTCGCTTGACATTTGTAACCAATAGATCGTCTCCAACAATTTGGATTTTATCTCCATTTCTTTGAGTAAATTTCTGAAAAGTTTCCCAGTCATCTTGATCAAAAGGATCCTCAATAGAAATTATAGGATATTTTTCAATAAAACCTTCATAAACATCAACAAAGGCATCCTTGTCTAAAGCTTTGCCATCTACGATATACTTTCCATCTTCGTAGAATTCAGATGCTGCAGGATCCAGTGCTAGCTTAAATCTCCCTGAATGACCAGCATCATCAATTGCTTCCATTATAAGCTTTAATGGCTCTTCAACTAGGCTTAAAGGGGGAGCGAATCCACCTTCATCACCTACATTAATAGCAGTGACTCCGTGTTTCTTTTTAATGATCTTTTTCAAGGTATGATACACTTCGACACCTAAAACCATTGCTTCCTTAAAAGTAGGCGCACCTACGGGCATTAACATAAATTCTTGGAAAGCAATATCATTTCCACCATGTTCTCCGCCGTTGATCACATTTAAACTTGGAACAGGCAACACAAATTGGTCATTACCTCGAAGATTCCCAAGATGATGATAGAGTGATAATCCTTGGCTTTGAGCTCCTGCTTTACAAATAGCCATAGAAATCCCTAAAATCGCATTTGCTCCTAGTTTTGACTTATTTTCGGTACCATCAAGTTTAAGAAGGAATGTATCGATTTCCGTTTGATTTATAGGATCCATCCCGATTAATTTTGTAGCTATATTATTCACATTGGCAACCGCTTTCGATACGGACTTCCCCATAAGTCTGGTACCCCCATCTCTTAACTCTAAGGCTTCATGTATACCAGTACTAGCACCTGAAGGTACCATAGCTCGAGTAAGAATACCATTATCAAGTGTACATTCTACTTCGACTGTGGGATTTCCGCGAGAGTCAAACACTTCTCTTGCATGGATTTTCTTAATTTTCATTTTAAATCGCCCTAATATTTGAAAAAAGGTTAATGAATTAATTTCTTGCTTATTTGTAATACAACTTTCTTTTTTTTCTCACTGATAGACTTTTATATTTTATCGCATGTTAATTCTTCTTTTTTTCTGATCCATCTTTTTTTTCCAAATTTCTGAATATGAGATCCATGGATCGGGAACTCTTACCGTGAGAGTATTAGATTTAGTTACAAAGGTTTCAGGTAAATATCCCATAATTTCCCCATCAACCTGATATAAGCATTTCTTTTTTGGAGAGTCAACATATATTGTTGTACCTTTAAAAGTTTCAACACTTTTATGATTGATATGCTCACCATTATAGACCTTGGGAAAAACTCTAAGAAGGGTAATACGACTGATCTTACATAATGTTGTGAGCGCGAATGTTCCATCTGTTATTTTTGCGTTTGGACAAATATGCATACCTCCTCCATATCGTTTTCCATTACCTATGGCAAGTAACATTCTTTGACCTTCGATGGGGGGCTTTTCGTCACATCTTATCACCAGATCGTATGGCTTAAACTTTAGTATTGTCTTCAAAAGTGCTATCTGATAGTTTTTTGTACCACTCAACCTTTTTGAACCTTTATTGGTACGGTCAGCTACTTCTGCATCAAAACCCATTGAAGCTACACCTGCAAAATACCGGTCAGCAGTTTCACAATAACCCACATCAAATGCTTTATTTTGGCCTTCTGCTAGACACTGGACAGCTGCTTCTAAATCTCCCTCTGGAATCCCATAAACAGTGGGAATGTCGTCGCCTGTACCAACAGGAATCGCTGAAAAGACTCCAGGCTTTTTAGCTTTCAAAACACCATTAAGCACTTCATTTGCGGTTCCATCACCACCAATAGAACAAATAATTCCGTATCCCTCGTTAACACGGGTTTGTGCAATTTTAATTGCATGTTGTGAACGCGTGGTAAACTCAAAATCATATCCTATTCCATATTTATCCACTAATGGCTTTATTTGCTCATTCCAAAGCTTTTCAACACGTCCTCCACCAGCAACTGGATTAACAATTAAAAAATACTCTTTCATTATAAAGCCCTTAATTGAAATTTACTTTCAAAAATATTAGGAGTACTTTTTGAGTTTTCTTACATCATAAAAATGTGTTCTTAAACTCAAGAAAAAAGAGGAAAAACAGGAGTAACTCCTATTTTCAATTGGAATACTCATCCATTAATTTCAATTAGACTTTTTTTATTAGTTCGGGAAGGACTTCGTGAAGATCAGCAATAATTGCATAGTGAGCAACGTCAAGCATTGGGGCTTCTTCATCTGTGTTAATAGCAATTATTGTTTTGGAGTTCTTCATACCAACAAGGTGTTGAATAGCTCCAGAGATTCCACAGCCAATATAAAAATCAGGTGTGATTGTTTTCCCTGTTTGGCCAATCTCATGATCATAAGGCACCCAATCTGCATCCACAGCTGCACGACTCGCCCCAACTTCACCACCAAGGGCTTTAGCTGTCTCACTTATGATTCCAAACTTATCTTTACTCCCTACACCACGGCCACCTGCAACAATTAACTTTGCTTTTGTGATATCAACGGAAACTTTAGCGATTTTTTCTTCTATAAAAGTTTCTCTTTTATCACCTTCAGAAATTACAGGGGAAAAGTCAGTAATCTCTCCAGATAATGATTCATCAATTTCTGCTTCAGGATTATTGCCACCTAAAATAGTTACAAAATTTAATTGATTTTTATTAGCTGACATTGTCCCGAGAAGTTTCTCCTCAAAGAGAGGGTGAATTCCAATAAGATTATCACCTTCAATAACCAAAGATTTCACAGAAGCGAACATAGCAGAATTAAACCGAGCGGCTAATCGAGGAATTATTTCTTGTCCATAAAGACTTGCTCCAGCCATAATAATAGTAGGTGGTGCAAATTGTTTGATTAACTCTTCTAATGTTCGAGTATGGTAAAGGATGTTTATTCTGGCAAATTGTGCATCATCAACCTTGTATATTTTCTTTATACCATATTTAGTTGCTTCTATGGCTAAATCATTTACATTCTGTCCTAATATAACTCCTTCAATATCAACTCCCAGATCCTCGCTCAGTTTTTTTGCAACAGTAAGGCATTCCTTTGTTATCCCTGTGATTTTTCCTTTGGCAATTTCGATAACAACAAGTAAGTTTGACATTCTTCTTCACCTCTTATTTATACGCTCCTAAGTTCAATCCTTTCTCTTTAAGTGTTGCTAGCAGATTATCTATCAACACAGGTACGTCGTCGTCTTTAAAAACAATACATTTTTCCAAGCGTGCTGGAGGTTCTTCAATTTTGGTGAAATCAACATTGGTATCAAGAATTCCGGATTCTAATTCACCTATTTCCCAGACAGGAACTTTAGTCCTGCTAGCTTTCATAATTCGACGGACACTAGTATAGCGAGGCTCTTCAAAATCACCAGTAGAAGCAATACTAAGAATAGCGGGCAACTGGAGTTCAACTGTTCTGGTACCACCTTCAATAACTTTTTCAACGCTAATTTTATCGCCATTTAGTGAAATTCTTTCAACCCAAGAGGCACTAGGAAGATTAAGGAACTCTGAAACTATAGGAGCCATAGTAGCTGTACCATAATCATAACTTTGCATCCCAAAAAGAACTAAATCATAAGTCCCAATTTTTTTAACCGCTGCAGCCAAAACTTTAGCAACAGCGAAAAAATTTGTAACACGCGATTCAGAATTCTCGATTCGAACCGCCTCGTTACAACCCATTGCAATTGCCTCTTTAACAACCTTATCGGCCATTTCAGAACCCAAACATACCGCAGTGACTTTGCCTTTACCTTTTCCTTCAACAATTTTCAGAGCTGCCTCAATGGCATGCTTATCATAATTGTTAGTCATAACATCAGCTTTGTCATCACGATCCCCTGGAAAGGTTTCATCAGAACTCAGAGGAGCATTCCGATCTATTGTTGCTTTTACAAACACGATAATGTTCATATTTTTAATTCCTCCGTACCTATTTTTTTATTATTGAGCTCGTGCTAGGACTCCTCGTGAGATTATCGTCTTTTGCATTTCAGATGTTCCCTCATATATTGTGAGCACTCTAGCATCTCTAAACAATCTTTCAACCCGGTACTCTCGGCTATATCCATATCCGCCATGAATTTGAACTGCATCATAAGTAACTTTTTGTGCGGCCTCAGTAGCATAATATTTGGCAATTGATGATTCAATTTGAGTGTTTTCCCCGTTGTCCTTCATTCGAGCAGTATTGAGATAAATTAAACGAGTTTGATGTACTTGGGTCGCCATATTTGCAAGCATAAATGAAATAGCTTGATGTTTTCCTATAGGACGACCAAATTGAACACGCTGGTTTGCATAATTGATACTTTCCTGTAATGCTGTTTCCGCAATACCAGCTGATTGTGCTGCAATCCCTATTCGGCTAGAGGCTAAACTTCCTAATACCAATCGCAACCCCTCATTTTCCTTACCTAAAAGATTTTCTTTTGGTACCTCAGCACGATCTAGGGCCACTTGAGCCGTTATTGATCCGTGTAAACCCATTTTTTCTTCGATTCGTACCACTTCATATCCATCGCCAGCAATTTTAGGATCAATCACGAAAGCACTTAACCCTCGAGGCCCCTTGGATTTATCTGTAACAGCAAGTCCAATATTTGTCCCAGCAGCACCTCCGTGTGATAGCCATATCTTATTACCAGTGAGATAATAGGTATCACCTTCTAGCTCAGCCTTTGTAGCGACAGCAGAGATATCAGATCCAGCATTAGGCTCAGAAAAGGCCATAGCCCCTATAGCGTCCCCACTTGAAAGTAATGGAAGATACTTTTCTTTAGCTTCATCTGTTCCATGGTTGTTTATAATCTCAATACTAAGACTTTGACTTGGGAAGAACATAGAGAAAGCTAAGGAGGCTCGTGCCATTAATTCTATGACAGCTGTCCATAATGTATAGCTTAAACCAAATCCATCATACTTATCAGGAACAATGATCGCAAATAGATCATTTTCTTGGCATTTTTTGTAAAGATCCATCATTCCACTTGGATAAGACGCTTGTTTTGTTACTGGGTCAAAATGGGCTCCCTCTTCGTCCCAATCCTGCTCTTTTTCGATGATTTCATTCATAGCGAGCTCATAAACCATGTCTAAAATCATCTGATTTTGTTCTTGCTCCTCTTTTGAAAAATTGAAACTCTTTAAAATCTTTGTAATTTGTTTCATGAACTGTACCTCAAGTAAATATGATAATGACTGCTTAATCCGTTAGGATCACCACAAGAGCTATCCTCATAAAATACTTATGGGGTCATGTTCTATACAAAAAATAATTACAGGGCCTTTTCACCTAATTTAGGTGAAATTATCTAAAAAAACTAAGATGTAATAAAAAAGGTTATTTCGATCTAATTTGATCAGTCAACATTTTTTTTTGACTTGTTTTTCTATCATTACGTACTTTTTCTTGGTGAATAGTGCACCTAATAATTTCTTTGGCAAGGATTTTAAATGCCTCATCGACATTAATGCCTTCCTTAGCGGATGTCTCAATGTAATGGACACTAAATCCATATTTATGTTCCAAGAGTCTGGTCAGTTCGGCTGCATACTCTTTTCCATAACGAGCAGATACCTGAGTTGGGAAGGCTGGGTTGTCACGTAGATCACATTTTGAGCCAACAATGAGAAGAGGCGACTTTCCAAGTCCATTTAAGGCCCAATAAGATTGTATCCATTCAACAAGGTTCATATATGATTCCTGATTCGTGATGTCAAAGAAACAGAGGGCTCCGATAGCACCACGGTAATATAGATCTCGAACAGCCTTAAATCGTGGTTGTCCAGCTAGATCCCAAATTTGAAATTTTAAATCATAGGTTGATTTGGTTTCAGGGTAATAAAATGACAATTCTTGACTAGCAAAATCAGCACCGATTGTCATTAGATATTCTGTTTTGAACCCTTCCCCTAACCAAGCGCGGCGAAGTGCAGTTTTACCAACACCTCCATCACCAATCAAGACGATTTTAGCACGAAGTTTTGTGCCTGGCCTTATTGTAGTTCCACGAGAGGTACGTTGTTTCCTCATTTCTTAAACCCAAACTCCTAAACCCTTTACCGACGATTTATGAGTGTAATGGTGTTTTTTCATTGATCCGATATATGGTTTATCCTGTACTATATTTTCGATATCCTCTCTCATAGGCCTTTATAAGCTATTCGTTTTATTTTTCCAATTTTGCATATTATCGTTGACTATTAATTCAATATTTGTTCCTTACGAAACCAAATACCAAACTAGAGGAGCATAGACATAAATAAGTTAACCACTATTAGGATGATTATCACTATCAATTTAGTAAAAAAATTAACGATAATTAAGGACTGTAATTATATTATACATCTTCATTTAGTAATTGATCTTCATTTCATACATTAAATGATTGAAAGATAGCCAGTAAAGAATAATAATACAGTCATTTGCGATAGTTTTGAGGTATTTACATTGAAAACAGCAGTATTAACAAGCATGTGTAGAACACCAATGGGTCGAATGTTAGGAGCATTCTCTAATTTTTCCGCAGCACAACTAGGTGCTGTAGCTATCAAGGAAGCTGTGATTAGGTCTCAAATTGAACCGAATGAGGTTAATCAAGTTCTAATGGGTCAAGTTATTTCAGCTGGATGTGCCCAGAATACAGCCCGTCAAGCGTCAATCTATGCTGGACTACCAGTATCAGTTGGAGCAATAACCATAAACAAAGTTTGTGGTTCAGGTTTAGCTGCTGTTATGTGGGCAGCCCAAATGATTAAAACTAATGATATGGATATTGTAGTCGCAGGAGGAATGGAAAATATGACCATGGCTCCTTACCTTCTTATGAAAGGACGGCAAGGATACCGATTCGGAAATGATAGATTAATCGACGCCATGTACCACGATGGATTGTACGACATTTACAATGATATGGCTATGGGAAATACGGGTGATATTATTTCAGAACGATTTAATATCAGTCGTGAGGAAATGGATGAATATGCTCTTAGATCCCACCAACGTGCATATCAAGCCACAGAAGAGAGGATATTTGAGAAAGAAATTGTCCCAGTTGAAATCTCTGACAGAAAAAAAGGGATTATAGCAGTCACTAAGGATGAGGGGATTCGTCCAGATACTACATTGGAAAAGCTAGCTAAATTGCCCCCTGTCTTCAAAAAGGATGGTAATGTTACTGCAGGAAATGCTTCACAAATTTCAGACGGTGCCAGTGCAGTGGTGGTCATGTCAGAAGATCAGGCAAAAGAAAAAGGTATTCCAATCTTAGCTAAGATCGGGGCTTATGGGACTAATGCTACAAAGCCTGAATGGGTTATGGAAGCTCCAGTCACAGGTGTTAAACAACTACTTGAAAAAACTGGTTTCACTATTAATGACTTTGATCTAATCGAACATAATGAAGCATTTGCTTCAGCCAGCTGTGCAGTACGAAATAGTCTAAATATTCCTGATGAAAAATTCAATGTCAATGGGGGTGCAGTTGCTTTAGGACATCCGTTAGGATGTTCAGGTTCAAGAATTTTAGTGACTCTCTACCATGAACTTGCTAGACGAAAAGGGCATCGGGGGCTAGCAACAATATGTCTTGGTGGTGGAGAAGCATTAACAATGATTATCGAAATCTAAGTAAAACCATGACAAAGAATATACAAACCTTAAAAACTGTGGAAATTAACTGGTTAATAGATAGTTATCCCACGGAGATACAAGGTTGGAAATAACTCAAAAAATGGCTTTGTACAATTCAGTTCTAACCACTTTGCGTTCTGAAATATCCAAAATACATGAGGAAACTTTTATCTATAAGCTCGTTGTTGATACGGTAGCAAAAATTCCCTATTTTAACTGGATTGGTATCTATTTCTTTAATCCAGTCACAAAGGAGTTTTATCTAGGCTATCACATGGGTAAATCAACAAATACAACCATCATTCAGCTCAATCAGCTTGAAACTAGTAAAATAGAAATAATTAACGATCTTAACGCTGAACAAAAAATTTCGATTGGCCCCGAGGTCGCTTCGGAATGTAAAATGTTACTAATGAAAAACAAGAAGATTTTAGGATTGATAGTAATTGGGTCAGAAGGAATCAACAACTTTGACGAGATAGACAGCAAATATCTCATGGAAATTACGGAAATTGTGTCAGAAAGAATTTATCATCATTAATTTCAGATCTGCAGAGTTTCTGAAGAAGAAGATAAGACAAAACTGAAATTTGAACATACAGGATGGGGCACTTCATCGGACTGGAATAAAGCTAAAAATTGTCCTGAAAAAACAATGGAATGCTATATTAAGTGAGTTAAAGAAATCTTTAGAGTCTAAAGGGATGGGATGAATAAATATGGATGAAATCCATGCAAATTTGACTGGAATTGATAAAAGGTATGAATTATACAAACTTGAAATTCAATCGTTTCCTCGTCAATTTTCCCATGTGAGAATTTAATAATCATAAATCTTAAAGCTGATCCACTACTTTCTTCTAAGACAGTACATGATTATATTTTCTAAAAATACCATATTACGTAAAAATCGCGGACGAGTTGTAATCGGGTCACATGAGGAAGTTTGGATATACTTTCTCCGAATAAAACCTCCAAAGTGTCTAAAATAATAGTATGGGTTTGTTCTTCTTCCTGAAGAAAATAAGTCTCAGGATAATCCTGTATCTTTCGATAGAATTAGACTAAATCAAGAGGTATAAGAATAACCTTCAATGGTGAGGATTCTAACTTAGCACTATATCAGTCATTGGACAACAGAATTTATTACTCAGGCCTTAATAACTGGTGTTTTGTTCTTATACCAGGGGTTGAAAAAATGGAGAAAGTTAACTTCCTGAAATTTCTTGAAAGTACAAAAGCATTAGTTTTTCCATTCGCTTGTGCTAATTATATTTAATTCTTAGAATGACTCAAGTACTCTAAAATTCAATAAATTTTAGTCAATGTGGGTTTTTTTTCTTTATAACAGATACTATTAAATATCCGTTTTTTCTATTATATTCTAATATTTCCAATTCTTTAAGTGTGAATAAAATGAAGGAGAAATACGACATCAAAAAGAGATTAATGTGTTTTTTTCTTTTCTCTGCGATATTTATTGTGAGTTCGTTGATAATCATTGGAGAAGCTACTCCAAGTGACCTTAATAATGAGATAGAGCAATTAAAAGAAAAAATTCAGAACACACCAAACTCATGTTGGAGAAAACCAAGTAGGATAAGGAAAGCTATTATTATTAGAAAACTAACTAAAATTGAGCAGTTAATCTTAGATGAAAACTTTGAAGAGGCATACGAGAAGTTCCTCCATGACATTAAACCAAAACTAACAGGATTAAAGACGGATAATAATGAGGAATCTTGGAGTAAAAATAAATTTTCAGAATTTTGGAGCAAAAGACAATTTTGTTACAAAAGATTTCATCATAAAGGCTGGTTTATAACCTCTTGGGTCATCTGTCATGATTTAAGAGAAGAATTCCGGGTTGATTGTAACAACATTTTGGAAGCGTTAATCACAAGTGGAACTCCAGATGTAAATCCTCCGATTATTATTTTAACACCCGATCAAACATTCTCTGATGGAGAAACGATAGGAGGAATCTTAATTGAATGGGAGATCACTGATGATAGTGGTTTATCAGAGGTATCGGTTAATCTTAATGGTATGGTTATAGCATCGTATCAGGGAGATCCGATTATTTCTGATTCTTATCTTTTATCAAATATTCCTGGTAATAATCTAGTAGAAATAACAGCAATAGATACTAATGGATTAGAATCATCAGCCACAAGCAATATTTTAGTTATTGATGATGATACCACACCACCAGTTATTTCAGTTAATTATTACGGAGAAGGTCACGAAGATGATCCTGGTGTTTGGTCTGTTAATATTGTAGATCTAGGAGACGGATTAGATGAAGTTTTAATTTTGGTTGATGGAAATGAGGAAATTAACGAACAAAACCTCAATGGTATCAGCACAAAATCATACGATGTTACAGTTCCTGGAGATATTGGGACTCATACCATAGAAATCATTGTGAAGGACAATGATAAAGACTGGGACGGGGATCAATTGGCTAACACTAAAAGTGGGTCTGTTGAGATTGTGGAAAGCCCTGGTGATGGTGATATACCTCCAATTCTTGATTTGCCCTAAATTTACCTGAAACCTCCACCTCTACTTGTTCTAGATGTTGACAGAATCAGTCAGAATGTTGTAACTATGCCTGATATTATCACAAAGTTAAATAAAAGAGCATCGGACTTTGTACAAATTAAAATTCTAAAAGATATTGGAGAAAATAAAGGACAGATTCCTACTAAATTATAATAAAAATTAGGATCTTTTAACCCTCATTTTGGAATTATAAATAATCTTCATTTTGAGTTCATCCCTAGGTCATCTAATTTAGCAAAATCAATAGAAATGACAAAAAAGAAATATATAGTAATTATTTTGCATTAGAACAATCATCTTCCAGAAATTGGACGAATAGCAGAAGTAATTGCATCAATTCGTCTTGAAAAGTATGTGAATGGAATCTCTGATCGAGAAAAATTATTAAATTACATTTTTAATCAATTACATTATACAGGAATTGGTAAAAGTCCTTCAGCATTCACGGCTTTTCAAGCCAAATACGTTTCACCTACTTCACGGAAGCCTAAAGAAGAAAAGAGTCGTAAAGAAGGCATATTTATCTCATAAATATCAGCTTGAATTCTCTCAACATCCTTATCAATCATATATCTTAGGGATTTGTCAATAAGAGCTATAGCAATACTTCTACCACGACAAGAAGGACGAACTCCAATTCCTGCAATGACCCCTATTTTTTGGTTTGTTACTTTCTGCTTTCCTATTGTTACAAAACAATATCCAATAGGTCTATAATGTTCAATGGCTATGAATGTACCGTGCTTGAAATATCTCCGAGCATCTTCTGTAGTTAGGGGGATATAAGTATCAGGTGAGGTTGCTAACACCAAATTAAACAATTTAACGAATTGACGTACTTTTGTGTTACGAGATACATCGAGTTCCTCAATGAAAAAGGATTCTGAAGCTAAATTCAAAGCTTCGAGACGCTGAGTAAGATAATAGCTGGCTGTAGTAGTAGGAGCTTCAACAATAACATATCGCTTTTTGCTATCAAACACCTGATAGGGGAGGAAGAGATGATGAAATCCAGTAAAATTAACTAGGTTAAGCTCATCTTTAGAAATTCCTAAAATAACTGACCGTTTATGAAATTGACAAATACAATCTACTGGAATAACAAAATAATTTGGAAAACGGATCTCATTTTTTTGAGATTCCTCCCTTATAACCTCTTTTTGAACCAAGAAATCTACCCGAAGGCCAGGATAATAAGCTATATTTGTTATGAGGCCTAACTCTAAGCCTGTAATATCATAGACAATAAATTTCTTTATATCGGAAAAATGATAGCAGTTTTTAGAAAATACCCTTGTTGTTCGAGGATGTACGATTCGATCCTTAGGTTGAGAGATTATTATCTCCTTTTTTCTTGAATCATCAGAATTAATGAAAGAAACAGGAACAAGCCATTTTTTTCGCCCAACAATGATGTAATCAATTTTATAAGATTGGGAGTTGATTAATAATTCAGAAATTTTCCCGATTCTCTTTGAATGACGATCTTTAACTTTATAGTCAAAAAGTTCTGAAGCTAAATACCCTTTTTTGGATTTTAGCACCACTTCACACCTATTGTTGAGGATTTGAATACAGTACCACAGGATGTCAAGGATACCTCTTTTATTAGTCTTTGGAAAGGAGGAAATCGAACTATTACTTAGTTTTATTATCTTTCTTCCTTCTTCTTTTTTCGAAGAGAACAAAAACACCTACTCCGAGAACTGATCCTACGGTTGTGAATCCTGGTGACACTGTTGGAGTAGAGGTCTCTGTTGTTGTGGCGCTTGTGAATCCTGGCGACACTGTTGGAGTAGAGGTTCGTGTTGTTGTAGTGGTCGTATTGGAAGTAGACTTGGAAGTAGTTGGAATAGTCATTTGCTCTGTTACAATAACTAAATCACCATAAGTTGTCCCGTTAGCATTATCTTGGTCATTTGGCCACCCATCTTCTCCTGCCGACCAATATATTGCTTCTTCATGAACCATTTCTCTATATAGTATTTTGATACCCAATGTATCCCCTGGTTGTACTGATATATCTTGCTCGTCTCCCGAGTCCAGAGGGATTTGGAACTCGTAGATATAGTCCCCAATCGCCTGATTTGAATGTGTATCTACCCCTATGCCATTCTTTTGGGAATCTTCGCTCCATCGTCCTCCTGTTTCAAAGTGCCAATCTCCATATTCCAGATTCCAAAAGTTGTGAATGTCATCTTTTGACTTTATTGTTCCATCGTTATCATCGTCAAAATACACTTCAATAACATCCACCCCTCCAGTCTCTGATGTTTCAAAATCCTCATCTCTTATGATTATTCCCAAATAAAGATCTTGATCATCGTTAACGAATGACACTTCCATAAGGTGTGATTCGTCAGCTTTGGTGTCAGAGTTATAATACTCTAAGGTTTTCGTGATAACTGGATCCTTCCACTCATCTTGCGTGAATATGCCATCTATTGTTGGAGGAATGGCAGTCCAACTACTATAGACAATATCACCAGTATGTGCTTGAGTCCTTGGAATTAAGATTATTAAGAGGAATGAAATAATCAAGAGGAAGATGAATCTTTTATCTATCGAAATAAACAGTGGACTTTTTTGCATGTCAGTTCTCTCCAATTTTTTTCACATTCCTTTTCTTACCAAGGTTTTCTTCTCTAAATGTAGTAAAAACAATGCACCGAACAAATGACCAGATGATGGAAGGTTCTCCTCTCTTAAAAGCTTTTACTGTGAATGTGAGTATAACAGACATGCAGATAATGATCAATATTTAACAAACATCTATGATCATTTCAGGAGTTCTTGACTCATTCCATGATCACACACTATTAGCTTTTATGGGAAATTCCTTCGTTTCTTACGGCCATGCAGGGCCACTTCAGAAATTACGAAAAACCTAAGAAGGAAATCGAAGACCAAAGAAAATTGCGATAATGAGAAAGAAAAGAATGATACAGCCGTTAATTTCCTACAAAGTTATATAGTAGAGAAACCATGCTTTTTTCTACCCCTGCTAATCCATAAACATGGCTATAACGACCTGCTGCGCCCTCGATGACATGAAACTCATTCGGACTATGAGCTCTTGCTCCATAACCTAACCCAGCTCCTATAAGGGGAAGGTTCAGAGGTTCCCTTACAAAGACATATGCGGGCCATGCTGGGAGGAAGAATTGCATCTGTGTCGTTGGAGGATTGATCGTATATTTCACATTAAATTCTTCAAACATAGAATATGATGCTTCTGCTATCCTGCTTTTATAGTCAGTAACCGCCTACGGATATCCTCCCAACTTTCTTAACTCAACATTCCTCCACTGAATTAACTTCAGTACAAACAACCACTGAACCAACTGTCGGATTTCACTCTTCATTTACCTCCCTACTTATCTTATTAGTAAATTTGATGATAATAACTGTAATGTGTCGTAAATAAAGAGTGAAATAATATACTCTATTCATTATCTGTATTCAATAATTTAATTACTTAATAAAATTCATAATAAAATTTGCTTACTCTACTAAATTCCATCGTTATGAAAGAGATGCTATACGACTTCTCCTATTACAACCATTGCTTTTCGATATATCGTATTTAATTAAGTTTCTCTACATTTTTCACCCAATGAAGACAAATAGTGATCACAATTAGTGAAAGAGCTAAAAAAATGGTTCCCTGAAATTGAGATCAATTGTATGAGAATTCACTTTCCTTTCGGATTTTTCACCATTTTTGAATCTCATGATCAATAGGATTTATTTTTTTAAACGCTTCCAAATTCATGCTAGCATTGGTTATATAGTGGATTTAACGCATTTCGAAGAATTTCAGCTGGAGTAATCCATGTATTGATTATTGTTAACTCAAGAGGAGGTAATCCAATGGTTGAAGTATTTGAAGTTAAAGATTTTTCTAAGTTAGAGTCCTTTGACTCTCTAAAACATATTAGGTTGTTGAATGAAGATGATTTGCATATAATTTCTAAAAAGCAAGACATTAACTTTATCTTCAAAGTAACAAAAAAAAAGGAGATAAGATTTTGTTGTAGTGATGGTATTTTCTTATATCGATATGATAAGAAAGTAAAGTAATCTTTATTCAATTTTCCCCTATTCTCTTTTTTTAATTCTTTCTTCCAATTGATCAAATCTTAATGCCCTAATAAACATTTGAGCATACTATAATCAATTAAACTCGTTATGAACCAGAACGGGGGTAGTTCGAACAATAGCCAAAGCACAATTTATTAGTTGATTGGATGGAAAATCTTCTCAACAGATTTCTTCACACTATCCGCATTAACAAAACTAGTGGTTTGTATCCTTGAGTAATATATAGATATTTCATCTGTAGCATCAGCGAAATAAAACCATGACTCCTAAGTGATCTTATCGTGTTAAAACTTCCTTTATTAAAGCAAGATACTGAAAAGAAGCTAAACATCGAAAAAGTTTAAAAAAAAAATAAAAAAAGCACATTCAATGGAATCTATATATTAAGGTGTTTTTTACCCTTGCATACTATTGGGAGAGTTTGTAACAACAGTTTACGGTGTTTTTTATCCCTCCTACTGTTCATGCTAATTTTGACTGGAATTAGCAGCAATACAGCTAATGCATCGATAACCACTGAGTTTTCTACATCCGTGGTTTTATTGAGATTTGGTGGTGGCAGTGGAACTTCTTTCGTAACAGATGGCAATCCTGATATCAATGTGAGTTTTGCTGTTAATTCAGTATTAATCAAAAAAGAAATCGATAGTAGATTTGGACCGAAAAATTATACCTATACTACGCCATATGAAGATTTTATTCAAATTGCCAACTTGCTCACGAATGGAATGGATGATAAAGTTACAGTTAAATTTGCAATGGGAGGTGGGAACTCTATAGGGCTTGGACCTGAAAATGAATCTTTATTTATTAAGAATAATAAGGAAGTGAACCTTATTGGTGATGGCCCAGATTTTGCTGGCTACCAAATAGATTTCATTCGTTTTTCCATTAAAGAGCTTATGTATAGGTCAGATCCGCCAAATTTATACATCGATTGGGATAGTCCTTATTGGGAAGTATGGGGCTCAATACCTACTACTACTGCTACTAATACTACTACTACTACTACAACAGCTAATGATGTTCCAAGTATAACGGGTTTTGTATTTCTCGTTACAATGTTAACTCTGATAACGGTGAGAAAAAGTGAGAAAAGATAAACTATCTTTTCTAGCATGAATTCTGACCTTCTCGCAGAAGTTCTAAGACTCTTTTCTCACCCTGATTTACGGAGGGTACCCTTTTTGTTTGACCTACTGACATAACTCAGGAAACCCTTGGGGGAACTCCCCAAGCTGAGCAGAAAGTTCCACGCTAACAATTGAGATCAATCGCTTATATATTAGAAATGTCAAAACTACTCTTTTTTCTCCCTTCGTAAATAAAAACACAATCCTGCAAAGAACATAGATGAGGCAACGAGAAGGGTGGACATGATAGCCATTATGTCATAGGTCAATATTTTTCCCCACATTGTCTCAGTTGTTACTATAAATCCTTCGTAAATCGTATATATTTCACTTAGAGTCAAATCAAAAGTCATAATATTTCACAAATAGACACATGAATCCAAATACTATCCAGTACATCAGGAAATTCGGAACCCATCCATTGCATGATTTCCTATTTTTGCCAACATAAATAATTTTAAAATAAAAACGTAATTCTTTTACATAATAATGTAAGATGTAATAAACATATACAATCGTGTAAGTCTAACGATAAACCCTTCAGAAGGTTTTTTACGATGAATCATGATAAAATAATTGAAGTATCTGCTTTATCAAAAACTTACCATTCAAAAAAAAGGAAAAAACTGTTTAAAAGTGAAAGAACACAAGTTGAAGCCTTAAAAAATGTGTCTTTCTATGTAAATAGGGGAGAGATTTTTGGATTACTTGGTCCAAATGGAGCAGGAAAAACAACATTGATTAAAATTCTCACAACACTACTTTTACCCACCTCTGGAACAGCTAGAATAAATGGTTTCTCATTAAATCAAGACATAGGGGTTAAAATGTCAATTGGGGCAATGTTAATGGGAGAACGCGGACTTTATTGGAAGCTAACGGGTAGAGAGAATCTCAAATACTTTGGCGCTCTATATCATGTCCCAAAAAAGTTGTGTCAGGACAGAATAGAAAATTTGATTGATCTTTTAGAACTTGAAGATTATATAGATAGAACTGTTGAAACTTTTTCATCGGGCATGAAAATGAAGATGGTCTTCGCACGCGCCTTGATCAATGATGCTCCTATTCTGATGTTAGATGAGCCTACAAACACCCTAGATGTCAAAGAAGCGAGGCGACTCAGGAATATCGTAAAAGAGCAGAATGAGAGTGAAAATAAGACGATTATTTATTGTACTCATCAAATGTTTGAAGCAGAAGAGCTGTGTCATCGTGTAGCAATAATTGATCATGGACGAATTCTTGCTCTTGATGATCCTCTAGAACTCAAAGATGGATTACACCAATCTGATATTCTCAGTATTGAAGGTTCTATCCCTGAAGACGCTCAACTCGCTGTTAAATCTCTCCCTGGAGTCATATCGGCTAATATTCTTGTAAAACGATCCAATAATGGTACCACAGAGGAGAAACCTTATCTTAGTATTGTATGTGAAGATAGTCACCAGATTCTTCCTGAAATCATTACAACTCTTAACCATAAAGGAGCAGTTATTCGAAATATTGACAAGCAAGAAACAACCTTAGAAGATGTCTTCGTTAACATCACAGGTCGTTCACTCATGGATGACACTCGTCAAAGTGATACTACAAATTAATGGATAAAGATAAAAAATGACATCACCTTCTACTGCTGTGTCCTTAATCGATCATTTAGGGGTACTTTGGGGAACATTCATTGTTCGAGTGAAAGTAATTTCTCGATATAAAGGTGCATTATTTATGGATGTTCTTACACCCCTGTTTCTGGCGGCTATGCCGATTTTATTAGGCCAAGCCATGGCTGGTTCCACAGCTGCTGCTTCAGCAAACTTTCAGCAAAGCACTGGTCTGACGGAAGCGAATTATATTGCATATATGATAATTGGTGCCAACGTCTTTTCTTCAATAATGACATCGTTCTGGCTCTTTGGTCTCTTTGTTCGTCGTGAACAGACACTGGGAACTCTAGAATCTCTTTTTATGTCTCCTGCTCACAAGCTTTCGATTTTGGCTGGTTTAACTCTCTATGTTGAAGTAAGATCACTTTTTACCTTTGTGTTAGGATATACATTAGGTTGTGTTGTTTTTGGAGTCAACCCACTTCAGGGACAAATACTCCTAGCACTATTTATTCTTCTCCTCGGTCTGATCCCAATTAATGGTTTATCTTTCCTTCTTGGTGCGATAGTATTGAAAGTCAAACAAGCCAACACGATCTTCAACACTTTCCAATGGCCATTAGCACTAATATCGGGGATTTTCTTTCCTATTACTGTGTTACCGTTATTTCTACAGATTTTTGCTTTGATGTTCCCAGGTTTTTATTTGACTCACGATATTCAAGCAGCGTTGACTGGTCTAAGATGGCTTTTCGGTAATGTCTTTCTTGATTTAGGTGTCCTCTTTGCTTTCACTATCATATGTCCCCTCATTGGATATTGGTTCTTTGCAAAGACAGAAGCAAGAAGTAAAAGAGCAGAGGGAATTGGACAATTTTAGGAGGAATGATCATGGCTGAGCAGTTTCAGATGTGGTGGAATCAATTCTGGTCAATGACAAAGAAGGAATTTACAGTCTTAACTCGTTATAAATTATCGTTTATCCTTAGTTTCTTCCAGATTTTCTTTATTATGTTCATTTTTACAGTGGCAGCATTGGTTTTGACTCCCCCGGAAAAAACTGCTTATGGGGTTGGGATAATGTTCTATTCTTTCATTCTATTCATGTTTCTTTCGACAGCGCTCTGGGACATAGGAAATTCATTACGAGAAGAACAATATCAAGGAACTTTAGAATCACTATTCATGACACCAATCAGTTATTTTTCTACCCTGGTGTCTAGGATCTTTGCAAACCTTGTATGGACAGGACTCAATGTAATAGTCACCTTTTTCTTTATGTCATTAGTTTTTGGTAGGTTACCGCTTGCTAACTTGAGTCTTGGCATTGTTGTTTTGTTTCTCAGCCTCTTTGTATGTTTTGGTTTCTCATTTGGATTTGCTGGACTCGCCCTAAAGTATAAGGAATCCATGAATACCTTCACTAACTTTCTTCAATTTCTTTTTATGATCCTATGTGCAATGTTTTTTCCATTCTCAGCCCTTCCTGAATTCATTCAAGTTATCTCTCGCTTAATTCCTCTATCCTATTGTGTGGATTTATTTCGTACCGTCATGATTGGAGAAACACCTGAATTATTACCCTTTGAGCTTGAATTTGTGATTATTGTGATTTCAGCTGTTCTACTCCCTCTTCTTGGTATATGGTATTTCCGGCGTACAGTCCAAACAGCAAGACGAGAAGGAAATTTAGCAGAATATTGAAAATTAATTATTGTCTTAATATTCCCAATTTATGGAATTAATCGCTTTAGTTGACTAATAACCCCTGCTTTGAAGTAATACCAAAAAATTCTTCGCTTATACTTGTTCTTAGCAAATATTCCCCCAAAGCGGCGAGTCCAGCTGTCATATACGTGGCGATATGCCTTATATAACCCTTCTTGTAGTTCAGTCGCGGACAGATATTTCATATCGCATACAGCATGAATCATATCATAATTTGTCCAATTATTATCGATTATTCTTCCTTTTTTGGACAAATCTTCATATAGTGGTGTTCCAGGGTAAGGAGTAACCAACATTGTAATTATAAAATCTGGTTTCACTACATCTGTCGCCCATTTCATAGTTTCCTGAATCGTTTCGTGTGTCTCATTCTCATGACCAATCATGATCATTAATTGAGCAAGAATATTATTCTTTCTTAGCAATTTAATTGCTTCGACTGTTTGACTACCTTGAATCCCTTTTTTGAACCCATTTAACACGTCTTTCTTTGGGGATTCTCCACCCACAAGCTGCCAATAATTGCCGGCTCGATTCATATCTGTTAGGCCGTCACCTACTTTCAGAATGCTATCTACTCGCATTTGAGCGAACCACTCTATCTCATTACCATTTAATCCTCGAGAAAGCATTTCTTGGCACAGTTCTCGAATTAGTCGGGGTTTTCCACCACAGAAATTATCGTCAGTAAACCAAAAGAAACGACTCCCAAAGGTATCTCTCATCCATTCCATTTCATCTGCAATCCTTTTGACTGATTTGGTACTCCAATGCCTGCGATAAAATGTGGTTTGAGAGCAAAAAGTACAATTATGAGTACAACCTCGCGACCCCTCAAGGAGAATATAGGGAACATCACTCATCATAGCAAAATGATATAAATTCATGTCTGGAAGTAAATGATATGCTGGATAAGGTAATGCATCCAATTCATTATCTGTGAGTGGCGGATAATCAGGGGTTCTTCGAAATTCACCATTTTGTTTGAATGCTATTCCTTTAACATTTTTTAATTGATCTTTTGACCAACCATGAACCTGAAAGTGTCTTAATAAATCGACAATTGATTTTTCTGCCTCATATCGAATGATAATGTCAATACTTGGGTATTCATTGAGTGTTTCCTCATCAAGCATTGTAAAATGTGAACCACCAGTGATAGTTATTACTTCTGGGTTTAATCGCTTTGCGAGATCAAGAGTACGTACCGTTTTATACACATTACAGGTAGCATGACTACCAGAACCAATGATATCTGGTTTTTCTTGCTGAATCCTTTGTTCTAATCCCATCCAATCGAGCTTTTCAGCTTGACAATCAATAATTTTAATATCAACATCAGGTAATTCCTTCTCTATTACTGCTGCCAAAATAAGAAGGCTATAAGGAGGGGGTAAATATTCCCCCATCACAAACCAAAACTGTTTGGGTGGTTCTACAAGAAGTAATTTCATAAAAGGGGATAGAAATCTGACTGATTAAATGATTTCTGATATAAGTTGCGAATTAAGAATAAGTAGATTTATTTCTGGCAAATAAGGAATGAGACCTTTTAAAAAAGATTAGTCTTTACTTTGTACCATCAAATAATGGTTTAGCCAAGGACATCCAATGGGATTAAAATCCTGACCAATATTACATTTTTCTAGATGATCACAAATCATACACGGGATATCCCAAGGCTGAGCTAACTCAGGATAATTTTCTTTTGTGAGAAGTTCTTCCATTGACAATAAATTTGCCTCAAAATTGTCTAATTAACTATATATCTCTATATTTCTTTAGGTTTTTGCTTTGAAAATGATTTTAATCATTGTCAAGATAAAACATCACTCATTACCGATTTCCTAATTAAGGTATCTTTTGCTGTTCGACGTTTATGGGGATAATTAACTGTATAATGGACACCACGACTCTCCTTACGGTGGAAGGCGCAGTCAATAATCATTTGAGCGATATCTGCGAGGTTTCTGAGCTCCACTAGATCAGAGGTTATCTTAAAATCCCAATAGTATTGGTTAATCTCGTTTTGAAGTAATTGAATGCGTTTTTTTGCCCTTAGAAGGCGTTTGTCAGATCTAACAATTCCCACATAGTTCCACATCATTAATCGAATCTCCATCCAGTTTTGACTGACCACCACAGACTCATCACTGTCAACAGCGTTTCCTGCGTGCCAAGGGGAAAAAGACTGAATCATTCTATCTTTTTGCAAAATATCGTAACAAGTCTTAGCTGCAAAATGAGCCATAACAGCTGCTTCCAATAATGAATTAGAAGCCAAACGATTAGACCCATGAAATCCTGTACATGCTGTTTCTCCGATAGCTAAAAGACCTGGGATATTTGTTACTCCTGATATTGTTGTTTTAACTCCACCAATTGTATAATGAGCAGCAGGTACAATTGGGATCGGTTCTTCTGTAATATTAATTCCAAATGAAAGACATTTATCGTATATCCCTGGAAATCGACTTTTAACGAAATTAGGATCCTTAAAGGTAATATCCAAATATAAGTGATCTAGTCCTGTACGTTTCAGTTCAGAATCGATCGCACGAGCAACGATATCCCGTGGAGCTAGTTCTAATCGAGAATCATAGGATTTCATAAACCGATTTCCTTGATTGTCTATCAAATGTGCACCTTCACCCCGCAGGGCCTCTGATATCAAGAAGGATTTGGCATAGGGGTGATATAGCAATGTAGGATGAAATTGAATGAATTCCATATTCATTATTGTGGCACCAGCACGATATGCCATTGCGATACCATCCCCACTAGAGACATCAGGGTTACTTGTAAATAGAAAAGCTTTACCCAAGCCCCCTGTTGCAAGAACTGTAACCTTTGCGTGAAAATTTTTAACGAATCCTTGTTTTTTATCTAAAACATAAGCACCCAAACAACGTCCTGCACGAATTTTTAGATTAATAGCTATGTGATGTTCAATGACTTTAACTTGTGGGTTCTGCATTAATACTGTACAAAGAGCACGGTGAACTTCAGCCCCAGTTATATCTTTAGCATGTACAATTCGACGATGTGAATGACCTGCCTCCAATCCGAGATCGAATTCGCCTAAATCATTTTTCGAGAATTGGACACCCCATGAGGCTAGTTCATGAATACGATCAGGTGCAGAGGAAATAATTTGTCGAGCGACTATTGAATGGGAGAGTCCATCCCCTACTTTCATTGTATCCTGTAAATGAATGTCAAAGGAATCCTCTTTTGAAAACACTGTAGCTATTCCTGCTTGAGCTAAAGCAGTAGCACAATTGGACAGTGTTGTCTTTGTTAAGACTACTACTTTCCCAAATCTAGCCACTTTGAGAGCAAGAGATAAACCAGCGATTCCAGAACCAATAATTAACACGTCACATTTCACTTCAGGGTCTTCAATTTCCAAAAGAAACTCATCCTAACTAAGGGAAATTACAGTAACAAAGTGAAAAATATACCAATATTCACACAAACTTTAAATCTCTTTTATATTTAGAAAGATATCGTTGTAGCTGATGTATAATGCCAAGAACGAGGAAGAAGAATAACACAAAACCATTCTGGATACTCATAGTTTCTGGTCTAATGATGATTTGGGGAGGAGTTGGATACTGGACTGGACCTGGAATCATCGGAGTAATTGGTAATTTCATTATTGACTATTTTCTAGTAACTGATCTGACCTTAGCTTGGTTCATCCGCTTTTTTGTTTTGATTTGTGCATTTTTTGGCGCTTTTGGGGGATTTTCAGTAATTTTAGGTGCAATTTTCATTTACAAAAATCATATCACATTAGGGAAATTTATTGTAGGGTTAGGTGCTGGTGTAGGCCTGATTAGTTTTATATTTTTATTGGTCGTTGCAACGTTAATGGGACTATGGGCTATTCTAGGATTATTATGGGTATTGAGTACAAACATTGGTTGGATGGGTGTTGTTCTTAGCATTTATGGTAGAATGAAAGTCCAATAATTGAAATTTATTGAGCTGAATATCACTTCTATAATATCCTTATATTTCACCAAATCGAGTTTATAACTATGTAGTTGAGAATTACAGCCTTGGTTGATTTTTATTGATGTCCAGAGAGGTTTATTTCAATGAAGCACTCCTATTCATAATGAGCAGTAATTACTAGAGAATATCAATAGGTTGAAGATACATACACGTCCACTCTATCAATATTCCTGTTACTTCCGTTTTTTTGTCACGATTTTCAGGGATAATATCATACCCATTGAGATTAGTAAGATAATAAATGTAAAACCAGGTGTACCGATTGGAGTTGGTTTCTCTGAGGACGTTTCTTCAGTTTCGCTTTCTGAAGTTGATATCTTAGTTTCCTCGGTTTTTGTAGTAGTAACAGTAGTAGTAATAGTTTTAGTAGTAGTAATAGTTGTAGTCATGGGAGTTGTGTATTCAGTAGTGTATTCTTCAGCAATGATTTCAGAAATAGCAGACTCCATCTCACCTAACGCATAAGGCACAGATTTTATTCCAGTTAATAAATCTTGGAATTTGTCAGCAATTTCAATTGAAATCTGGGAATATTTTGGATGAACAGGGCGAGCTAATGTCTTATCAAAAGCATCATAAAATTCTTTAGCCCATTCGTAACCCGTTGGAAGATTGTCATATGCAGACTTCAAAGCGGGGAAGTTTGCCACTTCAGTCAGTTCATACAGTTGGGCGACCTTGTCTCCGAGGAAACGAATGAGATTAAATGCTTCGGTTTGATGAGTACTATACGTAGGAATCGCTAGAACGGCACCGCCAACACATGACGATTTCTCAGTGGTTGCACCCGTCTTTGTAGGTAAAAAAGTCACACCAAACTGAGTATAATTGCCATCAGCATCAACTGCATTTAAATCGAAATCATCAGCTGATAAACTGTATGCAAAAGTCCATTGCCGCATGAAGATGGCTTCTCCTGCAAGCCACTTGCCAACAGAGGAGCCCTCATCCATGATAAGCGCGGATCGTGGGATGATGTACCCTGTTGTTTTATTTTCATAGTCCCACATACCAGTATATCGGGGAGCGGTAAGGCCTTTCAAGAACTCCATGGCTACCTGTGCTTTTGATGTGTTCAGGTTAGGATTTCCATCGGCATCAAAGATATCGGTAACCCCATTACCGCCCAACCACTCAATGAAGTTACACACCCCACCTTCGTAAGCATCAAACTGCCCAACATATCCAACAAGGTCTGGTTCTAGTGTTTGTTCGGTTGTATTACCTAAGATTTTGATTGTATTGGTTTTGAACTCGTCCCAGGTGTCAAAGTCGGCAATTGTGAACCCATTACGTGAGATAATGTCCTTTCGATAGAACATAACACCTAGATTCATGAAGTAGGGATATGCCCAGATTTTATCTTCGTAGGTACAGGAGGTGACCATCCCATCCACATAGTCATCCATTTCATTGGTTTCTAAGAGGTCAGTAAGTTCTATGATCCACCCATTTTCCGCAAATTGAGCGGGCCAGATGGTGTCTAATCCGATGACATCGAATTCATTGGATTCAGCCATCATTTCTGTCATAAGATATTCATGCTGGTCTTCTGCTCTTGTTCCTGAAGCAATAACATTTACATTATCCACTCCAGCTCCTAGTGGACTTGCTAAGAAGTCATCAATTATCCCATCTATACCAGGTTTTTGCTGGTCTGAAACAATAATGTTTAATGTTACCTGTTCAGGTCTTCCTAAAGCCAACAAACCATATCCAGAGAATAGAATTAAGATAATAAAGAATATATATTGAATTTTTTGTATGTTCACTTTAATCACCAATAATCTAATACAGCTCGTAAATGATCTTTCAGGTACTTTAAAAATCTACCTGCATGAAGTAAAAGAATGAGAATTAACTGTTCTCAACTACTTCAAAATCCTTGGTTATCAGTAAATGAGCTTCTGGTCGTAATGATTGCACAACTTCATGTTCTCTTTCTAGCACTTTAATCCTATTATCATTCAATGTTTCCTTCCCTCGAACCATCTGTGCCACTTTTGTATCATGATAAGTTAAATCAATAAATATTTTTAAGTCAACAGTTGCCTTGAGACAGTACAATCCTTCTAATATAAGAATTGGGATCCCATCAAAATTAGTTATTAATTCATCAACTTGATCTGTTAATAAATCAATACAAGGCATTTTTGATTCTTGATTCTTAATGAAATCCTGTATATGTTGATTAATTAGATCCCAATCAAGTTCTATGTAACCAATATTCTGGATCCCTTGTGTTTGTCTCCATTGGCTTCGTTTGACGGGAGGGATCTTATAATAATTATCTGTATGTAATATCTTAGCATATTTACCACGTTTTTTCAATAATTTTGATACCATATGCGCAACTTCACTTTTCCCAGAACCAGATTCCCCTCCAATGGCTATAATAAATTTGTCAAGCTTTTCTAAGTCGCCAATCCTCTCTATTATTTGTGCTGCTGCCTTTTTATGTTTATCAGTTATCAAAAGTACATCGTTCAACATAAAGCAATCACTCTATTTTCTTCTTAGTTAAAGAATATTCTTTCCACCTCCCAATCTCAGTAGGAATTTGGGTTTCTATAGATATAACTATATCACGTATATTGATCATAACTTCTTTCTTTTTACTACTTATTACTTTAAATCTTATTTTTTCATGAGTAACATCAAGATAATAGGTAGCTCCCTTAAAGTCAAAGTTAAATCTCATACTTCTCCAAATTTTTGGTAAAACAGGATCTAAACATACTTCATTAAATCGCAAATCTAATCCAACGTAAGATTTCATAGCTAATAAGACTGTTCCAGCCATAACTCCAGTGTGAATCCCCTCACCTGTCGTTCCTCCTTGAATATCAATATAATCGCTTTTTAGAGCGTCTAAAAAATATTTATACCCTTCTTCGTCCCTTCCAAGTAAGGTAAGCAGATAAGAATGTACCACTTTACTTAAAGTCGAACCATGTGATGTTCGATTAGCATAGAAATCATAATTCACCTCTAAAAAATCCTCCCGTAGAGAATGCCCAAGTTGTTCGACTAAATGCCTTACTTCCGAGGGATTGAGAATATAAAAAGTCATTAAGACATCTGCCTGTTTCGCAACTTTGAATTCATCTGGATTTTTTCCTTCTGCTTTTAAAATACGATCCATTCTATGAATGTTACCGTATTTTTTCCTATAATGTTCCCAATCTAGCTCTTCCAAAGAGAAATAACCATCAAATTGAGCAAATACTCCTTCCTCTGATATTTCTAAGTTCATCTTTCTTTGGATATCTTCCCACTTTGTTAGTTCAGAATCAGATAAATTTATTTTTTGTCTTATTTTTTCTTTTCTCCTTTGGTTTAAAAGCCTAAGAATCTCAAAAGCTCTCTGAAATACCCAAACAACCATAATATTGGTGTAAAAATTGTCCTTTAGGCCTTTATTAGAAGAATTTGGGAACGTTTCATGAAATTCATCTGGACCCATAATTTCCTTAATTTCATAGAATCCAAGATCATTTAATTCTGCTTTACTTGACCAAAATCTACAGATCTCCAGTATCATTTCTGCCCCATAGGTTTCCATAAATTCTATATCATTTGTAATCCAGAAGTAGGTCCAAACATTATAGGCGACTGCTAATGAGACGTGTCTCTGCAATGAACTATAATCAGGTCCCCATTCCCCAGACAGAGGATTCAAGTGAACTGTTGGTGTTTCCTCCTTTCCAGTTAGACTACTCTGCCAAGGGAACATAGCCCCTTCATACCCATTCTTTTCAGCGTACTTTCGTGCTTGATCTAATCTTCTATATCTATACAAGAGTGCAGATCTAGCAATTTGTGGGAAATGGATGATATAAAAGGGAAGTATAAAAATTGTATCCCAGAAAATGTGGCCCCTATACGCTTCTCCATGTAATCCTCTTGCAGGAATACCTGCATCAATATTTTCATTATGGAGGGAAGCCGTAATCATTAAATGATATGAATGCAATCGTAGCAATTTCTGTATTAACCGATCTCCCTCTATTTTAATATCAATTTTCTCCCAAATTTGATCCCAGCACTTGACACTATCATGAAAAATCTGATCAAAGGTTTTGGTTTGGATAGTGTTTTTAGCTGCTTCTAGTAAGGTAATTTCCTCATCAAAATCTGGATCTTTGGAGGTATAGATTGCCACTATCTTTTCAATGCTGATAGATTTTCCCTGTTTTACCTCTAGTGTTGCATAGGAGTCAATTCTTCCCTCGACATCACTTGTAAATGAGATTTCAGGAAAAATTTTCTTTTCTTCGGTCAAAAAAATCAATTTCGAAACTATGGCAATTTGAATTTCTGATTGAGTTGTTTGAACAAGAAGATAGCTAAAATCTTTGTCACCAGTAAATTGGATTGGTTTTAAATGATTAGAGTTCAGATCTTTATATCGGTCTACTCCTGCATTAATGATTGCGCCATTCAATGATGTTCTAATTGTTATCTTAGACGAATAGTTCAGAGGAGTAATTTTGTACCTCAAACATGCTATATGAGGGTTATCCATGCTTGCCAGTCTTGACGATTCTATTAATGTTTCCCACCCTTGATCATCTTTTATTTGCATCTCTTTATATAATACTCCTTTTTTTAAATCTAATTTTCTCTTAATTTTAGTTATTTCAAATGTTTTTAGGTTAAACCAATCTTTATTTCCCAATTTAAATTTGATAAATAACCAATTAGGGCAATTTACAAGATCCTCGTTTATTATAGTTCTACCTGCTATTTGAGACTCTAATTCATTATATACACCTGCAATGTATGTGCCAGGATAGTTAACATCATTAGCATCAAACTCTTCCATTACTCCCCTCGTACCGAAATATCCATTTCCTATTGTTAAGAGAGCTTCACGCTTCTTTTCTTCATTTCTGTTGTAATCAAAATATTGTAATGCCCATTTTTCCTTTTCAAGTCCTAGGAGAAACCAATTTTGAATTTCTTCTATTGTTATTTCTCCAAGATCCTCAACAACAATATCAGCACCATTACTTTTGAGTTCTCTTTGATTTCTTTTACGAGCAACGCCAATGACCAATCCAAAATGCCCTTTTGCACCAGCCTGAACACCTGAGACTGCATCTTCAATGACAACTACTTTGTCATAATGGACATTAAGGTTATTAGAAGCTGTTAAAAAAATGTCTGGGGCAGGTTTTCCTTTTAATCTGAGCGCACTTGATATAACTCCATCGACACGGGTATCAAATAAATGAGCTAATTCAGCTGCTTCTAATATTGCTTTACAATTCTTACTTGAAGAAGCAACTCCTATTCTAATACCTTTGTCCTTCAACTTCCGTATAAATTCTATTGTAGTGGGAAATATTTCCACTCCACTATGAGTTATGAGCTCATTAAATAATTCGTTTTTTCTATTACCCAATCCACATATTGATTCTTTTTGGGGGGAATCCAAGGGTTTTCCATATGGTATATCAATTCCACGAGATTCTAAAAAGGATTTTACACCTTGATATCTTGGTTTTCCATCAACATAGGTTAAATAATCATAATCACGAGCAAATTCTTTAAAAGGTTCATTATATTCTCTTTCTCTTAAGATTAGGTATTCATCAAACATCATTTTCCAAGCTTTGCTATGAGTTGAAGCTGTTTGAGTAATCACTCCATCTAAATCAAATATAACCGCATCAAAGCTTAGATTTGACATATTTTATCGCACATACAGGATGATTTTTTAGTGATAAATGCAACTACCAAAAGTAGT
Source organism: Promethearchaeota archaeon (assembly GCA_048938105.1). Classification (GTDB taxonomy): domain Archaea; phylum Asgardarchaeota; class Heimdallarchaeia; order Hodarchaeales; family Hodarchaeaceae; genus Hodarchaeum. The sequence goes on along the minus strand of JBHLMN010000026.1, from coordinate 15,301 downwards.
ATAATAATATTCTTATTGATGTATAGGGAAAAACCAATTTATCATTCACAAGATTACCATCAATGTTATTAAAGTCCTTTTTTACACAAACATTTTACATAAAAACTCTAAAATTTGTTAAATAACATTAAAAGAACCATATTATTACAAGAAATAAAATGATTAGAATAGAAAAATAGACAAGGAAAGTAAATGAAAGATCAGAAAAATTCAGAAGCTTTAGAGGAATTTAAACGAGCTATTAATTTCAAGTCAGTGAATATCCCAGATGCTAATTGGCGCTTACATGCACTTTTACGCCGCTTAGGTCTTACAAAATATGAAGTCCAAGCCTATATTGCTTTGATACAAGGTGGAACACAGACAGTCTTAGAGATTGTGAAAAAAACTGGAATACCTCAACCGAGAGCATATGATACATTAGGAAATTTAGTAAAGTATGGACTTATAGAACCTAAAGTGGAGAGTAGTAAAAAAACAACAAGGAAATTCCGTCCTGTAGATCCAAATAGGGGATTAGAAAATTTATTCTCATTTTTTAGTTATGCTAAAGACCAAGCTATACTGGAACTTCAAAAAATATCCAGTGTTCATCGAGAATTCCACAGTGGAATCTGGGAGGTTCAGAATAAGAATAATATAATTACAACTGCGAAATCCATGATTAAGAAAGCGGAGTACGAGATACTAATTGTAGCTAGTGTTTCAGTGTTTAAAGAATTAATGAAAGAATTAATTTTAGCAGTTAAGCGTCGAGTTAGCATCTCTTGGGTCTCAAGCTTTGAAGAAGACTTTGACTCTGAGATAATTTTGAAATGGGGAGCATTTCTTCGAATCAAACAAAGAAAAGGATTTTCGATGCCTTACATTATTATTGATCAAACCCAAGCTTTGCAATGGGGAACTAGGACATTCGATCATGATACTGATCATGAATTTGTAGTTGCTCAAGTAATCGAACAAAAAGAACTCATTCATACCCTCATAGATCATTTTTTCTTTTCAAATTGGTACTTAGGTAAACCAACATCAATAATTTTCAGAGAACCCGCCCTTCCAAGGACTTTTGTTCATATCCAAAACGCAATAGAGGAAATTGAATATCTTTCGCAGAGAAATCAAATTCCTCGTGTAAAAATAACTGGATTTCGCACAGAGAGTGGAAAATCAGTCACGGTAACTGGTAAAATAAGTAAAATTAATCATCAATGGACAAGTGGTTTGTTTAGTATTTCATTATTACCAGATGATAGTGACGAAGAAGTATCTATTGGGGGAATTCGTGCGCAATATGAGGAGATAACTGCAGATAATATCACTTTGCTTAATAGTCCTTAATCAAATTCTGGTTAATGTTATTATAATATTTTAAGAATTGAATTTGATTCAGTTATCAAGAAAATATTATTAATATGAATTTTATTTGTCAATAAGCTCATTTCAATCATCTGTTTACTAAATTCTCCCCATAAAGTTTTTATAGTTTGATGATTCTTAATGGGACTCAGCTAATTCTATAATATTACTACTTTAAGTAGTCAAAAGAATTAGTCGAAATAAGAAACTGGTGATATAAAAAATGAAAAAAATAGCTGCTATGGCAATAATCGTAGGATTGCTAACGATTTCTTTTGGATCCATTTTTCTGGGTTCAGCGAAACCGGCAGCAGTCGAATTAACGATCATTGTCTCTGATCAACAAGCACCGGCAATAGAAGGAGTTGTTGATGACTTCTTGGCCAGTGATCTTGGTGATGGAGTAGATGATGTAAAAGTTATTGCTTCAGGAACAAGAGCAGACGATCAACTTACATATCTTGTCACTCAGATGACGGGAGAAGCTAAAGAATTCGATGTCATCGGATTAGATCCCATCTGGACCGCTCAATTTGCAGAGAATGGATGGGTGATTGAACTCACGGACTTATTAGAAACAGATGAAATGGACGACTATGTGGATGGAATGGTCACCTCCTGTACCTACGAAGGAGATAAAATCTGGGCATACCCCTACTTCATGAATCTAGGTGTTATGTTCTATCGAAAGGACATTATCTCACGTAATGGGTTCACAATTGGCGACTTTGACACTTGGGATGAGTTCAAAACTAACACCATCAAAATCTTAGGTAATACAACCGAACAAACACTAGAACCAGACCTTGTTGGATATGTTGGGCAGTTTGATGCTTACGAAGGTGGGGTGTGTAACTTCATTGAGTGGTTGGGCGGTAATGGGGTTACCGATATCTTTGATGCCGATGGAAATCCTAACCTGAACACATCAAAAGCACAGGTAGCCATGGAGTTCTTGAAAGGACTTATTGCACCCCGATATACTGGTATGTGGGATGATAAGGGGAAAACAACAGGTTACATTATTCCCCGGTCAGGCCTTACCATGGATGAAGGCTCCTCTGTTGGCAAGTGGCTTGCAGGAGAGTCTATCTTCATGCGGCAATGGACTTTCGCTTACGGTTCATCAGCTAGTACTTTAAATTTGAACGCAACTGATACTGATGGTGACTACACCCAGTTTGGAGTGGCGCCCCTACCCACAAAATCAGGGGCAGCAGCAGAGAAATCTTCAGTTGTAGGTGGTGCAGTTTTATCTATTCCGAAGTACAGTGAAAATCAGGATGAAGCACTGAATCTCATTCGCTTCCTCGGAGACAAGGCCGCCCAACTGTATGAACTGACTGAAGTGTCGAACTTCCCCGCATTAAAAGCCGCGTATGACGATCTTCCAGCAGGGTATGAATGGGCTGGAGAATTCTATGATGCTTTTGATAAGACTCTAGCTCGTCCTGTTCATCCAAAATACTCGTTGATCTCCTCCTCAATTGCCGATAAATTCAGTGATCTATTAAGTGGAGTGAAATCTGTAGGCCAAGCCTTAGGTGAAATGGATGCTGATATCGCTGAAATCATTGGTGGACGTCCAACTCCTGGGTTTGAACTCCCAGTATTAATCGCTGCCTTCGGATCATTAGCTGCTATCTTTGAGATTCGGCGTAGAAAGAAAAAATAATTCATTCCCTCCCTTTCTTTTTTTTTGTTTTAATTAATCACTTCGTAGTGATGAATATTTTTTAGGAGATCATAAAAAAATGGGTATATCACAATCTACAGCCATAACTTCAACTTTGAGAGATCAAGAGATAAACCCTCCTTCTGATAAGAATTTTGTAGCGACAATGATGACACCCGCTGCATTAGTCTTTCTTTTTGGAATTCTTTTTCCTGTTCTTACTGGATTAATAATAAGTTTTACAGACAGTAGCGCTATTCAAGGTTATTTTGGTAAACATATCACATTAGTGAACTATTATGAATTGTTATTATATGGAGGGATAAATGGAAGAGACTTTTGGCAATTCACTTACCAGACCCTGTTCTTTTCATTTGTTGCAGTTTCCTTGGAATTCTTATTAGGACTTGTTTTTGCTTTAATGCTTAATAAAGAATTTCGTGGTCGTAGCTTGGCACGAGCGACATTACTCATTCCTTGGGCTCTTCCTACCATTGCTTCTGCCACTATTTTTAGATATGAGATCTTTGAGACTGCGGATTCCTATGGAGTAGTTAATAATATACTTATACTTCTCGGACAACGCCCCATCACATTTTTTGGATCTGATGTGGACATTATTTTTAACTTACCTGTAATTTATCCTTTTGATCCATTTATTACTCAAATTCCAATCACATTTACTATGTTTACTGTAATAATTATCGATGTTTGGAAAACAACACCATTTTTCAGTTTGTTAATTCTTGCAGCTTTACAGGTTGTCCCAGATGACCTGTACAAAGCAGCAGATATAGCGGGTGCTTCTAGTTGGCAGAAATTTCGATACATTACCTGGCCCTTAATCATGCCTGGTGTTGGTATTGCACTTGTGTTTAGGGTGATGGATGCTATTAGAGTATATGATGCAATCATTGTTTTTCGTGATGAAAGTGTCTATTCTATGACCAAACAAGCAGTAGATTTTTGGGCACTTGCTCAAGAATATGGTCTTGCATCTGCCGTCGCTGTTATGGAATTTCTTCTAATTATTTTCTTTGCTCTGCTGATAATAGCACTTACTAGGAGACGTACATGATGATAGTAGATAAAAGTATTGCTCCAATCTCTGAATCAAAGATTCTATGGATCCGCAGGAAACGTTTACTTGGTAAGGTTTTATTCTTTGCAGGGATCATCCTAATGTGTTTATTTTGTGCTGGTCCTTTTATTTGGATCTTCATACGATCACTAAGAGATCCGTACATTCCTCAATCAGAGTTTGAAATTTTCCCAAAAATTGCAAATTTAAAATCGTATCTCGTTGTGTTCGAAAATACTGAATATACTGGAGTTACATTTGATCGAGCTTTAATTAATGGATTTATTCTTTCATCATTAACTGCTATTGTTGTTCTTCTGGTAGGATCTTTTGTTGCATATAGTTTAGCTAAATTTGAATTCCCAATGAAAGGTGTTGTCACTATGATTATCTTTGCTATGACTAGTCTTCCTCCTCTTATTATTGTGATACCATATTTTATCCAAGTAAAAACTATCTCAGAATTTGTACCAATTCTGGATTTACATGACAATCTTATTGGGTTAGTTTTACCCTATTCTGCTTTTAATCTTCCGCTTTCAGTGTTTGTATTACGCTCTTTTTTTGAGGAGATACCTGAAGATCTTTGGAAAGCAGCCAAAGTTGATGGAGCCTCTAATTTTCAAATATTCAGGAAAATTATTCTTCCCTTGACAATCCCAGGGCTTTTTACCACATTAATGCTGGTTTTCATTGCCTCATGGAATGAACTTCTTTTTGCCCAAATATGGCTAACATCTGATTACAACCATACGGTTCCCCGAGCGATACTCCGTTTTGTTCAGAGTCCTTTAAGTTTACAAGCAAATTGGGATACAGATCTAGCTTTAATGGCAGCCACATGTATTGCTACAATTCCTTTGGTTATTTTGGTTTTAATCTTTCAAAAACAGCTGATCAAAGGTATAACAAGTGGTGCTGTGAAGGGATAAATCAAAAGAGGTTTTAAAGATGGTAGACATAAAATTAGAAAAAGTTAATAAAATTTTCAGTGGAAATGTCCACGTACTCAAAGACATTGCTCTTACAATCAAAGATAAAGAGTTTATGGTTCTTGTCGGTCCTTCTGGTTGCGGAAAATCAACATGCTTGAACATTATTGCTGGTTTAGAATATGTAACTGGTGGAAAAGTATTATTTGGAGATGTCGATGTTACAGAATTACCTCCAAAAGAGCGAAAAGTAGCAATGGTTTTCCAGTCATATGCACTCTATCCCCACTATAATGTCAAAGATAATATGAGCTTCGCATTAAAATTAGCCAAAACAGACAAAAAAATTATCGATGAAAGAGTATTAAAAGCTGCAGAGATTCTCGATATAGCACACCTTTTAGATCGCAAACCAAAGGAATTAAGTGGAGGCCAACGACAACGAGTGGCCCTTGGGAGATGTATTGTACGTGATCCTTCTGTTTTCCTCTTTGATGAACCCTTAAGCAATCTTGATGCCAAGCTCCGAACTCAAATGCGTGCAGAGATTATTAAGCTCCAGAAAAAGTTGGAAACAACCTTGATTTATGTTACTCATGATCAGGTTGAAGCAATGTCAATGGCTGACAGAATAACTATTCTCCATGAAGGTATCATCCAACAGGTTGGTACCCCTGCAGAAGTCTATAATACTCCCTCAAATGTATTTGTAGCTGGTTTCATTGGTTCCCCCACAATGAACTTCTTCGACGCGAAGTACGATGGAGCGAATGGTCAGATCGCTTTTGGAGAAAATCGGTACACAATTACTAATGAGATTGCTAAGAAGGTGGAAAAATCAAGTGACAAGCTTATCCTAGGTATTCGTCCTGAACATATTGAAATCACCCCCGAGTCACGTCCGAATACTTTTGAAGTCACAGTTTCCGTCATTGAATATCTTGGGGCAGAATCCCTTATGACATTCGAATTTCCAGACGGACTCTCTGCTAAAGCTTTGTCTCCTGGGCAATATCGTGGAAAGATTGGTGAAAAATCTTATGTTTCCTTCTCAAATGATATGATTCAGGTCTTTGATGGTCAGACTGAAAGAAATCTTCTTCACGAAGTCTCATGGGGTTAATTATTAATTCCTCTCTTTTTTCTTTCTTTTCGAATTATTACAGATGATATTACCATCTGAATCAATCTAGGTACAAACAATATTAAAGTGGGTTTTCTTTGAAGGATATTGCTGCCTTATATGAGTTTATGAAGAAAAATAATATCCTAGCTGGTATCATGATTTTTGATATTATTGCTTTTTTCTCTTTTCTTTTAAACCCCATATCTCTTGTCGCAATAGGTGACTTAGACTTCATCTTTGGAGGAGTTGTGGGCATTCTTTTTGCATTACATTCACGAAAAGCAGAGCAAGGACATCTCACACTTTGCTTGGTTGTGGGAATCGGTGGTGCTCTGTTATCAGCTTTATCAATCAGTGTTCTCGCTTATTGGATTTATTATGTCTCAGAAGGCAAAGAGAATCTTAATGCACTTTTTCTAACAATTATTTTTTTCAGTATGATTGCAGGAATAATTGGGACATTAATAGGAGGTATTTTTGGATTTATCACCCGATTGACATCTCCTGAATCTTCAAAAGATTCTGAAGAGGTGTTTAGAGCGTTTAAAATCGATAAATCTTGAAAACCATAAAAAGATTGAAGAGTTAAGTACTCTCACGAATTCCTGTTGCTTTCTTTTGATCGTTGCAACATTAATGAGATTATAGGCTATTCTAGGGGGGTAAGGAGTTAGGTTATGAAGTCATCTTAGTCACCGATGCGCATAGTACTTATAGTAAACCTGCTGCAGAAATTATTGAGAAATGGTATGGATTACGATTATTTTGTTAGACACTGTTTGGATTATCCTGAACAGTTGGAGAGACATTACGAAGATGGTACCCCAAGAAAAACAAGATTATTGCTCCAAACGAGAAAAATATGCCAATTCCAAGTAGATAAATGAGAATTGCAATACCCATTAAGCTATACCCCAAATAAGTCCTGATTTCATCCATTCTTCAACATCCTCTCATTTTTATAGCCTATTATATCATAAAAATGGGAAAAAATTGACCATCATCCAAGCATATAAAGTACCTAAAAACATCGTTGACCCTAGTATATTTCTTCTTTGGTAATTACTATGTATATAAACCCATGTAGTTAAGACCTGTTGAATTATCAAAATATAAATCATGACTGTTAATGCTAATGATAGAAACTCCCCCCAAGTAAGAAGTATTATTGGGATCATGATAGTTACGTCCATTAAAATACCTATTCCGCTCATAGAAAAATATTCATCAATTCTACTTTTAGGGGGGAGTTGACTTTGTACAAATCTGAAGTATGACTCCTTGATAAATAGAAATGGAAAGAAAAGAATGATCATCATTAAAATTGTTCCAAATTCTCTTGCTGTTGGAACAGTTGTGATGGAATTCCAATGTGTTATCCCTGTTAATAATGAACAAGCCAAGAGTGCAGCTATGAAACCGTAAATAATAGCCCTTTCTGAATGTGGTAAATATTGGTTCTTAATTTTTAACTGAAGATCTTTTAGAGAGAATTCTTTCCCCCGAAATACCAATAAGGAGTAGATAAATAGTATTCCAATTGTGTTCCCAACCATAATCGCAAAAAGCTGATCACCTGCTGAAATAGGGAGTACGGTGCTAAATAAGTCTCCTGATACTTGGGAGAATATCAAACCAATTGAAGAAATAAGTATGTAGTAAATACTTAATTTTAATACAGAAAATTCATTCTGTTTTTCTTCTTTTGGATAATCCTCTTCTCTCTTGAAGATGTAATTACTAATATAAACTATCAATACAAAGAAAAGAGCTACAACACCTATTTGCGATACTCTAGTGAAGAATTGAAGATAATGAGAACTGAGAATAACATCATCTGCCTCTTCTCCATTGAATGCGAGTTCCAACCACTGAACTGTCCCATAGATGATGGTATAGTCCAGAACCTCATTCAAATGCTCTGAAGTAGGACTGACAATAACTTTACTAGCGTTCCTATGAATGAAACTCCCATAAACCTTTCCGATTTCCACACTTGTTTGGCCCGTATATGTTCTCAATGCTTCTAATGCTCTTGCGGGTGTTGCTTCCTGCTCAAATTGGCCAACAGCCATTAAAAGATTGGGAATTCGACTTAAATTATATGAAGAAGAAACAAGACTTCCAATGGCTACCATTGCATCAATTTTATCTGGATTGTTTTCAACATATCTAAAAGATGCTTCTCCACCCATTGAATGACCAACTAGAGCAAATTTGTTAATATTTTCTAACGATTCCAGATATTCAATTGCAGCCATTAAATCTAATTGTAGTCCATTGTGATCACCTAAATATCCTCCAGAAGAGCCATGACCACGAAAATCAATGGTAACAACAGTAAATCCTCGTTTAACAAGTTCTATACTCAATGGTTGCATATGTTGCTTATTACAACAATATCCGTGAGCCACAACTATTCCTGGATGATCATCTGAATTTCCTTGTGGAGAATAAATGTTAGCGACAATTTTCACTCCATCTCCCGCTGTTAACGTCTTTTGTTGTATCGTGTAGGGATGATAAAAGTCAGCCCAAAAAGTAAAAATGAATGAAGGTATAATACCTATTATGAGTACTAAAATACTGATTATTAGACCAGTTCGTTTTTTATTACTCCTTAAAGAATTAATGACTTCCATTAAAACTACCTTGATGAGAATCAGTTAGTAAAAATCTTAGCCAATAAAAAATTACATACTACTTGAATATTTTTTTATCCAAGGTAAATTATCAGCCATTGATGCAAAGGAAAGAATTAAGCGCCATGTAAGGATATATATTAGTTTAAGCTCTCTCACGAATCCCTGTTACTTTTTCAGGTTCCGTACGCTTTTTAAACTCATAAAACTTCTCTGATAATTCTTGTACTTGCTGAATAATATCTTGGACGTTCAAAAACATAAATTGATAATTGTTGATGAGAAGTTTACCGTTAGAAATCACATATCTAATTTCGTTCCCATTTGCAGCCCAAATCAAATTTTCTACCACATTATCTAAGCGTGTTGGGGTCAAATTAGGAACTGAAAGATCAACAATAACAATATCTGCCAATTTTCCTGGTTCTAATGAGCCTGTATTAAATCCCAAGATTTGAGCTGGTATTATAATTATTCGTTCAAGAACATCTTGAGCAGTCATCAAAGTAGCATCTTGATGGTAAGCCTTCTGATATTGAGCTGCTACTCGAGCTGCATTGATTATATTCTGGTTATCAGCGCTCCCAGATCCATCTGTCGATATTGCAAACTTAATTCCTCTTTTCTTAAATTCTTGGAGGGGAGGTATACCTGAACCGAGAATAGTGTTTGCCAGAGGATTGTGTACGACTTTAGTTTGAGTTTGGGCTAAAATCTCTAAATCATTTTGGGAATTATGTACTTGATGTCCAACAAATGTATTTTCATCTAGAAAATCAATGGAATGTCCATATTCTATTGGAGTCATTCCGTAGGATTCTATGAACCACTTAGTTGTCGCTGGTTCCTCACTAGAATGAATGTGAATTAGAGTATTGTGGTCTTGGGCCCATTTTTTTAACGCTTTAAGTAGCTCTGGTCCATTTGAAAAGAATTGATCTGGCCCTGGAATGATCTTAAGATTAGGTTCATCCTTATACTTTTCGTACAAGTCGTCAAGTCTCTTTATAGCAATTGTGACTGGTTTATCTAATATTCTTGGGTCATAATGTCGATCTTGTGACCCTACAGCGATCATGATTTTTGTTCCAGCCATTCGGTTTGCTTCGACTAGTTCGTCTACATGATATTTATTGAAATTGCAATGGTGGACCAGAGCAGTCGTTATTCCATGTTGCAGGTCATCAATTCGCGCTTTAAGGTAAGTAATCAGATAAGGTGATCTCCCAAAATGTTTAGTCAAACTCTCTTCTTCAGTGTGCAAAAATCCCGTATACAAGTTAACAGCCGCATCTAACCATGTGGTAAGAGGCACATCTTTCGCAATACCTATAATAGGTGATTCGTGGTCATGACCATGGGCCTTAACAAATCCTGGGAGCGCCACTCCATTTATTTGAGAAATCTTATTTTCTCCTGTTATTGATCCAATAATCTCGATATCTGATCCATATGAATCAATAATTTCTCTACCTTTTTGATCATCAAAGTGTCCAACTTCTTTGATATATTGTCCTTCAGTAAGAATGAACCCATCTGATATTCGAGTTTTAAGTCCCAATTTATTGGAAAGAGGTAAGAGAAATTTAGTTCTAAGCAATTTATACTTCATTTGTTCACTAACCTCAAACAAAGCTCGACTTCTGAAGCGATGTATTTGTATTCTTTGATGATAAGAAAAGAAAAAACGTTGAAAAACGTAGAGCTCCAAACTTAGTAAATGAAAATAAATCTTCAGATTAAGATGTTAATTCATTTTATATTGGATGGTTCAGACGTGGATCTTATTATTAAGAATGGAACCCTTGTAGACAGCAATAGATGCTATCAGGCAAACCTAGCTATTGCGGAAGGTAAAATTAAAGCTATTTTCCTAGGTGATAAGAACTTTCAAGCAGAGAAAATCATTGATGCTAATAAAAAATTGGTTTTGCCTGGTATAGTTGATTCTCATGTTCATTTTCAGTTACAAGATTTAGGGAAGACTATCTCAACTGATACCTTTGCCTCTGGTACAAAAGCTGCTGCCTGTGGTGGAGTGACAACTATAATTGATTTTGCTGATCAGACAAGAGGGGAATCTCCTTTAAAAAGCTTTTACGAGCGTAAAAAGGATGCAGATTCACAGGTAGCTATTGACTATAGTCTCCATGTCTCAAAAACTGACACTCAATTTTTAGATGAGATCCCAACTCTTGTTTCTGAGGGAATAGCAAGTTTTAAATTTTTCACAACCTATAGCTGGCGAAATCTTAACCTTAATGATGCAGAATTATTAGTGTTGTTTCGTGAAGTTAGAAAATGTCGAGGGAGGGTTATGGGTCACTGTGAAAATGATATCTTGATTATTAATTATAGAAATGACCTTATTCAGGCAGGAAAAACTGATCCTATTTTTCATGCCCATTCACGCCCTCATATTGTAGAGGAAGAGGCTATTCAAAGAGTATTATTTTTTGCCAAGAAAACAGGGGTTAAGCTTCATCTAGCTCATCTTACTACAAAAGGAGGAAGTGACTTATTATACCAAGCCAAACAACAGGGGATGAAGGTCACAGGGGAGACTTGTCCTCACTACTTACTGTATAATGAAAGAGAATACAAGGGTTCAGAAGGATATCTGAATTTGATGTCACCACCTCTTCGTCATGCCAAAGATCAACAAGCATTAATGAAACGAATAGAAGATAGGACAATTGATCAGATTGTTACTGATCATTGCGAATTTTCACGCGAGAGTAAAGGAAATGGCAGCTTACCTTTTCATCAAGTCTTAAATGGAATCCCAGGAATTGAAACCTCTTTGCCTCTTATGCACGACTTTTTGATTAATAAACAGAAATTAAGTTACCCTCAGCTGGTATCTTTGATGTCAACTAAACCAGCTCAGATATTTGGTCTTTTTCCTCAAAAGGGGAGTCTTATGGTCGGAACAGATGCTGATATTGTCATATTTGACCCAAAAATTGAAAAAATAATTACATCAGAAACTCTTCATTATTCCATCGATTGGAACCCTTATACAAGCTTGAAGGTTGGGGGATGGCCTATTATGACCATACTTCGAGGAAACGTCCTTTGTGAGGATGGAGCTTTTGTTGCGCCCCAAAACAAAGGAAAATTTTTGAAATGTTCAAATTCACTATAGTGATTTTTAAACTTATGAGTTTTGACGATATTTCAAGGTGTATAAACAGGGGAGACGCTTGGTTTCGGTCGGTCCCATTCATATTGGACAACAGTAGAATGTTTCGTTTTAATCTGGTAATCAGATAAAGCAGGATTGAATTGTTCAATCTTTTGAATAACATAATTGATAGTATGGTTTCCTAAGTTGTTTAATGCGGCATCAACTGTTATCCAGCGCATTTTGGGAGAGAATATCTCCCCCCATGCGTGTGCTTCAACTTTTTTGCCTTGTTTCTGAATAAAATAACCAGTCAAACGTCTACAAGGAATACCACGTACCCGAGCAAGTGTTATGAAAAGATCTGTGAATTCATCACAATCACCAATCTCGGTCAATAAGGCCTGATAAGCTCCTAATCTTTCATCCTGTCTTTCACGATGTTTAATTTTTGTTCTTACATATTGAAAAGTCGCTTTCACCCATGAGGAAAGATCATCTGTTGAAAATAACTCATCTTCAGACGTGTTGAGTATAGCAGGTGATTTTATTGGCCAAAATTTCGAACTCTCGTGATATTTTGATTTCAACCTTGTAGGAATTTCTGATATTTTTCCCCAATCATTTTCTAGGTTAAGAAGGGAAGGTTCAGGAAATACAGTGATAACTCTGTCTAAAGAAATTGTCCCTCTAGTATGAACTTTCTGTTGAAAAAGAAAAAATGTGTTAATTCCTTTTCTTTTAACTTTACAATGTGAAGGAAACTTATCAACACGCACGAATTGGCGATAATTCGGATGGTGAAAGAACTTCAAACGAATTGAGGGTGAACCAACCTTAGCCCGATACAGTAACTGCTCTTGATGATGAATTTTCCAACCTTGGATTTTCTGAATCCTATCTATCATATATAACCGTTCCTTGATACCTATGCTTTTATTGCTTACAATAAAAGCAGATCATTCCTGATTCATAAAGTCGGGCCTAGAAACACTAGGTCTTACCGATTCTCCACAAGCGTTTAAAGTCTCCGAGGAACTCACGGCGACTAAATTATCAGATGGATTGAATAACGTCTTATAAGCACATGAATTATTATACAGCTCACCAACCCTTAATTGTCACGATTTCAATTCTGAATCAGAAAAGCTTTATATAACCTCTTCATTCCCGTAAAAAAGATGTCTGAAATTGAGAGGCGGAATTCAGCGGAAAAACTCCCAAGGGGTTTATGTTTTAGTTTTTGAGATAATTTGTTCATTTTTAATAGACATTAATAGATTTAACTGGCTGTTGAGGACAGGTTTTTATCTTTATTTCGGATCAGCTAGAGGAAAAACTTCAACATCTTTAGAAAAACGGTTAACACGTCATTTTAAAAGGCAAAAGAAAACTTTTTGGCACATTGATTATATAACATCCCATCCAGACACCAAAATGATCAATGCATATTATACAACGATAACTGGAACAACAGAATGTTCGGCTCTTCAAGGATTTCTGCAAAATTTCCACAATACAGAAATCATTCAAAAATTCGGTTCATCTGACTGCAAGGCAAAATGTGGAGGCCACTTGGTATTCTTTTCAAACAATCAGGCAATATTGAATGATCTTAACAATTATTTCAAGTTAATTGGATGGTTCTTATACGAAGATTAATTGGTTTGTACCTCTCCATATTCTTTAAGCTCATCTCCATTTAATAATTATAAAACCGTTCCTTGATACCTATGCTTTTATTGCTTACAATAAAAACAGATCATTCCTGATTCATAAAGTCGGGCCCAGAAGCACTAGGTCTTACCGATTCTCCACAAGCGTTTAAAGTCTCCGAGGAACTCACGGCGACTAAATGATCAGAGGGATTGAATAACGTCTGAATAATGGGACCATACCAATGATAGTAATTGACCAAATTACGAGCAGCATTCAAATCACGATCAATTCTAAGGCCACATAATGGGCACACGTATGTTCTATCTTTAAGCTTCAAACCAGTGTGATAGCATAAACAATTGGAACAAAGCTTAGACGAGGGAAAGAAACGATTAACAATGACAAGTTGTGAACCATACCAGGAGGTTTTATACTGAAGTAGGCGCTGAAACTCGCCATGAGCCAAATCCTGCCAATATTTGGATTGCTTTTTATTCATCGATAGACCTTTTACATGCAAATCCTCTACTATTAACACGCTGTGGTTTTTAGCTAGTGTTAATGAAATTTTATGTAAAAAATCGTGTCGAGAATCGGTAATCCGTTTGTAAAACCGAGCTAATTTAAGGGCTGATTTTTGACGGTTCTTCGAGCCATATTTTTTTCGTGAATGAGCTTTTGATAGCCGCCGAAGCTTTTTTAACCGACGCAAAAGGAATTTGGGGGTAGGAAGTGGCATCCCATTGGAGAGGACCCCAAACCGCGATAGACCCGCATCTAGGCCTAAGATTTCTCCTTGAATTGGGTGCGGATCAGGCCGAGTCTCTTCTACCGTAGCTGAGACATACCACCTATCAGCGGTACGAGAAACAGTCACATTCAAAATCCGCCCATTAACAGGAATGGCTGGCCTTTCCTCTAGTCGCAATTTGCCTAATCGAGGTAAACGGATTAGTTTCAGCTTTGGATAGAACCGAATTACCCCAGTCAACCGAAAGCTGTCTTTACTTTTGTTTTTTTTCTTGAATTGAGGAAAACCAACTTTTCTTCCTTTTTTCCGCCCATTGACAAAATTTTTAAACGCCTGGTCCAGATCACGTAATGCCTCTTGGGGAATGCATTTACTATAGTTGTACATCCAGTTAAAAGTCGTCTTTTTCAAACGGTTGATCTCTTTATGTTGTTTCATGGCATCAGTAAACCGGTCACTACCAGTGTTGTGTTTATATTGTTCCAACCGTTGAGCTAAACCCCAATTCCAGCTAAAACGAGAAGTACCAGCACATTGATTGAGTAAAGTGCGTTCTTTATTGTTAACTCGTAGCGCGTATTTGTACCCTCGTCTTATTAGCATTTCTCTACCGCCTTCATTGCTCGACTCGCACGGAGGCGTGCAGATCGTCGGCCATACAACTGGCCACAAAAAGAAGTCAAAACATCCCACATGTCTTGTACCAGGTCATCTGTACATTCCTCTTCAATCAATATGAGAATTTTTCACCCAGTAGCCCGTAACTCGGTTTCAAGATAATCATAACCGAAGCGTGTCAACCTATCTGTATGTTCTGAAATGATGAGTGCCATTTGCGGATTTTGTAATACTTCCAGTAGTTTTTTTCTCCTACTATTCAATGCTGACCCTATTTCTTTGATTTCTTTAATTACAGGATAGTTATTAGCTGCTGCAAAGTCTCTCAGCCTGT
>JBHLMN010000049.1:0-4675 GCA_048938105.1 Promethearchaeota archaeon | reverse complement strand
AATAGACAGGCAATTTCATATCCTATGTACCAAGAATGAAACTTAGAAGTAGGGATTTGAGAATAGTAAGTTAAAAGTTGTTTCAGATGTTCTATTAATTGTATAATACTTGGTATTTCTTTGTGAAAATCGTTTCTTATTTTATCTTGTAGTGAAATAAATTTAATGTCGGACATTATTTCTTCTAATTCTATTAAAATCAATTTAATAATTATCTGTTTTTCCATGCCATTGATGTGTACAGCTCCCAGACCTTATAATCAAAAGATTGTTTCAAACATACTCTAAATGAATATTAAATTTCAATTATTCCTTGTAACAAGGATATTGAATTTCCCGCATATAACAAAGGACTATTTAGTTAAAACATCTTTGTCAAATCTCATACGCATTTGAATGCTTGAGTACCAAGTCCATATTCTTTATTTAGATTGGATGGAAACTTGATGCGTGCTATCTAGGGGAAAATGGGTCATTAACTATAAACGATTAATCACAGCAACAATCATAATATTATCCCTGTTATACGTCCGCAGTATAATACTTGATAAGCAAAGTATTGCTTATAGTGATTACTGGGGAGAGATAAAACTCGACTTATCATACCCTCCATCAAAGGATGAACTAATTCTAAGAATAGAAAATTACAGACCCAAGAACATAGATATTCCTATCTTGGTGAAACAGGTTTGGCTTAACTATACAAAGATTCCTGTTCCTGATGATTTATGGATTGAACCTGGAGAAACCAAACTGCTATTAATATCTCCAAATGCCGAGTATATTCCATGCAAGTGTGTTGTTGTGAAAGTATGGTATAGTTTAGAGTTATCAGAGAAGATTAATTATTATGATAATAAAGTAGTTACTCACCTCAGCCAGTAAAATTAGTGATAAAAACACCGTTTGGTCATTAGCTATTCTCCATATTCTTTATTTAGGTTAAATGGCAGCTTGAAACGTGCAAACTGGGAAAAAAATGGTCAGAATAGCATTACTCCTAGCTACAATGCTATATTTGATAGCATACACGCTCACAAATTTCGTGGGCACCCCTGAACAATACGCTCTTTGTGAATATGTTGAGTTCAGAGAAACATATTGTGAATACATAGATGATTCTTGGGTTGTAACATTTGAACTATATCTCCCACGTCACCTAGACTATTCCCTAAATAGACTCAGGATTATGAGGATTTATGCATATGATGGAGATATACAAATACCAGTTTATGATGTTACCGTTGTCGATTATATGGGAAATATCTATTTACACACATTAAGTGATAATAATTATATCACACTGGAACGTGCACGCAAACTGAAAGAGTCCAATGAATATGGCGCAATTCAGTTTAAAATCCCCAAGCAAGCAATCGTAGAAAATAATGTACAGTTATTGATTCATACCGCAGGAGGCATGGATCACTATAAAGAAATCCAGCTAACTAAAAATCCGATTGATCTCACAACCTTAGCAGATAAAATATCTGATACTCATTTCTTCGATTTAAAAACGGAGTATATAGGGGAATGGATGCCACCATATTTCCTAATCTGTAGTTGGCTCGGAGTATTCCTAGACTATATTGACATATACTTTACTCAGAGACAAACCCTAGCTCATTCGATGCTACTAGAAAGCCAAGTTCACAAGAGAAAATTTATCGATAACGAATAGAATCAAAGTAAATTGTGGATAAAATCATCGATAATGTTGAGACTTCTAAGCGCTTTAGATGTTACTCGAATAGTTTATCGATCATCATAAGGCTAGAAGCAGCTAGAGATGGAAGAATTATTGTAGTCATGAATGAATCTACTCCCATAACTAAGCCCGCAGCTATAGCACTAAGCCATAACACAATATTTCCTATAATAGCACCAGTTTTTCTCTTCATGAATAATGCTTGCTTATTATACATTGTTGTTTTCAATAGAAGACTATACGCTGATTTTCCAATTGGAGACAGAGTGTATTTTCCTCTTACTTGTATTATTAAAGTTGAGAGGGTCTTTAGATGATATGAGAGAGTAGGACTGTCTGAGATTTTTAAGGTATTTAGAATCTCAGTGAAAGTTGTTTCTTTATTTTCCCCAATGTATCGTAGTATGTTTCTTCTTATTTGGTGGTCAAGTGCTTTGAATACTTCTTTCTCAAGAGTTTTTATTTCTAAGTCTTCTCCACCCATTTTTTCTCACTGATAAGGCTACATTTTATAAGAATTTAAACATGTGAGTGGAGTATTTTTTAGTAAAAACATTTTTACTAAATATTATCGATGATAAAATTATCGATTGGACTGTCCAAATATAGAATACCTGTTTTAAGGCTTCTCTAGTTGAAAGAATGGATTCTGTGTTATGTATATAGTATGATCTCTTTACATTCTTATATCTTAGATAATCGCTTATTCAATCTTCGAGAGAATAGCTCTAGGAGTCATCGAGTGAATAGCCTAGAGAAGCTTAGAGTTAGTAGCTCAGATAATAGCTTAATGTACTCTGTGAACATGTGAACTTAGTAAAGATGTATGCATGAGCCAAGGTGCTGAGAAAGCGGAAAATCAACTTGTTATTTTAAAGATTCAATGATTTTATCTATTTTTATTAACATCTCTGACGGTTCATCTTTTTCACGCATTTTAGTAATATCTTTCCAAGTATCATCATCGAAAAAATCTCTCAAACTGTTAGGTAAGGATGAGTAGTTACTAAATTGCCTTAGTTCTGTGATTAAACAAGCAATCTCATACCCTGTAAGAAATGATGTGACTTTGTCATATGGGATACTCTCCCAATACTTGAATAATTGTTTCAAATACTCGGTTAATTGAAGGTAATTAGGCAATCCAACGTAGAACTCATTTTTTATTAGATTTTGATATTTAGTAACTATTTGTTCTGACAAAATTAGTTCCACTAAATGTATTACCCAAACCTATACGGTATAATCCTTGTGACCTGAGGCTATAGACTGATGTACAATCTCTCCCTAAGAGATCTGAGTACAAACCACTCATCAAAGACCGAAGTGAATAATGCGTTGCTGACTGAGAAGCAGAATCGTAATCTGGTCTTGTCTATTGCTTTGATGTGGATCTTCCGTAAAAGGGCTTTTTCTGTTTCAAAGGAGTTTGGGTTGTTTCTTGTTGAGGAGGAAGAAGAAGAAGAGGATAGTCCTCGTGGTCAGGTGGATCTTGAAGGTAAATCGATTTACAAGTGGTATCTTGTTGGGTTCTGGGCTGATGTTTACAGAAAATATGGTACTTGGAGTGTTGATTTATCATACAGAGGGTTTTGGGAGATTTATTCATCCGACAATTTTACATTCAACAAAGCGTTATTCTAAGATTAATGGGTTTATCGTATTCAAAGGAAAAGAATAGAGTGATAATTCTTTGGTTTTTATTAATACGAATTGGAAGTGCATTTCATGTAATTTCATTAGATTTTAAAGCGTGGGTTTCACCGTTATTTAATTTATTTACATTAGGAATGTTTTCGTACTTCGTTCTACCTCAATTAATTGCGTTTTTCCTTATTCTATTAAGGAAAAAAGTAGGATACTACGTTCTATTGTTATCTGCTTTACCGGATTACATATTGATATCAGCATTTTGGAGAACATTTTTCAATGGTGATGCAAATACAAGAATGGTATATGAGACTATATTTCTATCAATTTATTATTTAGCCATCATTATTTTACCTATTTATCAATTAAAAAATTCTGAAAATGGGTTCTAATCCATGATCCGAGTGAGTTAGGTAAATATAAAAAAATTTTTGGCGAAGAGGCACCACAGAGCGAAGCGGGGTGGTGGCGCCGATGAGCAACCGGGTCAATAGAAAAAGGTCTGGTGGCTGGCGGGGAAGGTGCGTAGCGCCGACCCGCCACGATAATTTATGATTACTCAAACATTCTCTAAATGATATTGAATTTAGTTATTCTATGTAACAAGCATATTGAATTTCTCGATATAACTAAAAATTTAAGCGTTATTATTTTTTATGGTTTTTATCTTCCGATTATTTTACATTTAATAAAGTATTATTCTCAACTAATGAATGATCCATTAATTGACGAGAATATTGTAATTTCAGGGATGGCTAAAAATGAGTTATTTAATAGGATAATTGAATGGTCAAAAAATATTAAATCAGAAACAACAGATTATAAAAAATATAATTATATAAGCCTTATACATGAAAAGAATTTACATCCATTGAGAGGTTGGCATGTTGATAATCAATTAGGAATTAGATTTGATGCGATAATTGAAAGAAAAAAATCAATATTGATTACCATGAGAACGTTCAACGGTAAATTAATTTGTAATATCAAAATATGGTCACTTAAACATATAAATCCAGAAGACATTGAACATTATAAAAATATTTGGTTATTCTTTGTAGGAGATCTAAAACAATATCTGATTAATGTATTTGATGAGAAATATTATACTAAAGATTACTATGATGAGGTTGATACAATATATAAAGGTTTTTATCATTGGGCGATTTTTTTTAGTATTATATTACTAATTTGTTGTGTATTCGTTACTGAATTATACCAAAGAATCATCCTGATACCAACTATTTTATTTTACTCAATAGAATGTTATAAGATTAAGAAAGTGATGGAAGGGTTAAAAAGATAAGTAAATATTAT
>JBHLMN010000048.1:0-4759 GCA_048938105.1 Promethearchaeota archaeon | reverse complement strand
AAAAAAACTGGAAGATTTAAAGCAGATATAGATTTAAAAAGAATGGGTTTGAAAAAAGAAGAATTTTATTATATTTAGTTATTAGAATGCCAGAGAATGAAGAGAAAAATTGGATGGATAGAATAAAACAAGAGCTTAAGGCTCTGAATAAATCCATAAAACCAATAGAGACAAAAAAAAACTATAGAAATATTAAAGGAAGAAGAATAGATTCTATTTTAAGAAATCATTAAGTCTTTCTTCAAAAGCTAAAATCTCGTTCTCGTCTAAATCTTTTATATATTATTCAATTCATTAAAAAAAATTGCCAAATTATTATTTTTACTTTCCTCTTTTTAAAACTTGCTCTAAACCGCAAGACCTTCTTAAACCATACGAAGCATTAAACTTAAATACAAAAATATTTTAAATATGACTTAACACAAATTTTTTACAAAAAAGTCTAGGATTTAATAATTAATTAAAAAAATAGAGGGTGATCTATATACCGCAAAATGAAGACCAACCTTTAATGAAATTTGAGGGAGATGTTTCTGCCCCAATTCTTAGATACGATATTCCTTCTCCTTCTACTTATGAAGGAAGGCATTATATTGAATTAGACATTGGAGAAGAATTTTTTAGAGGAGAAAAAGAAGCAGGGACAATTGCCTATAAAAAACCTTCTTTAAATGATTGGTTTGAGGCCAACCGAGATACTATTGATGATTATCTCTCCGACAAGACACCAGAAGATTTAGAAAAGGAACTATGTAGCTTTGGTGTTGATAAAATTGATAATCCACCGGTTGAAAAAAAAACCGTTTCAATGACTGAATTTTCAGCAACAGCACTATCAAATATAGACCTTGTAACATCAGAACAAGTAGCTGTTATGAACCCCTTTTGGTTTAACATACTCATTGATGAGGATAAAAAAGACACGATCGAAACTAAATATGAAGTGTTTAAATACTTGGTTAAAACAGCTTATGATTCTTATGACAAATTTCCAAGCTTTTATCGAACAATGGGTGGAACTCTTAAGTTGCAATTTATCTCAGCAAAAGAGATTCGACCAAGGTTATTATTTATCGAAACCTATAAATTAACATCATTTCCTGGGGATTACGGAGCTGGATTAACACTTAAAACATTTTCTCTACTTCCAGGTGAAGAGACCGAAATTAGTATAAAAACATGGAAAAAAACAACAGAAAGTATCCAAAAGGCATCATCCATTTTAGATTCATATACTGAAGAAACTGCTGATGAGTTTGAAAGTGGTGTTCAATCAGAGAATTCTCGATCTTCTCAAGTTCAGGAATCCGAATCGTATCATGTAGAGGCCGAAGCAAAAGCTTCTTGGGGATGGGGAAGTGCAAAGGTTAGTGGTGGATATGCTGGGGGCTCAAATTCTTCAAGAGAACAGTTTAGTAAAAACGTGATGAATGCAACTGAAAATCATTCTCAATCCTCTAGTGCAAAACGAGATGTCAATATAGATACAAGTTATACGAAAACCGAGGAAGTAGAAGAAGAAGAAGTGATAATGAGAAGGATTAAAAATTTAAATGCCAGTAGAGCATTAAATTTTGTATTTCGGCAGATGAATCAAGAATTCCATACCATTCTTCATTTAATCGATGTTCGAATTGCTTTCTTTAATGGTTATCCGGGAAGCATGAAAGAATATGCATTATATGAAATTGAGCAGTTAGTTAGCGAATATATGAAAGTAAAAGTACCACCAGAAGATCAAGAGTTAACTAAAAAATTTCTCGGAGATATTGTCAAAAACAATTATGGAGATAAAAAGGTATTTGATTATCAAGGAAAATCTCTATCACTTGTTGAAGAGGTCGATAGTAGTAGTGATGGGGATCAGTTGAAATTTTTAAGGATTATTCCTCCTAGAAGGGATCCTAATAATCCAGAGAAGTATCTTGGGCGCCAAGAATATGTAATGAGAGAGGAAAAGAAAGATAATCAAGGAAGTATAGTTGAACCAAAAGACGTGAGATATGTGGATGGGGTAATAGTTAATGCTAAAAGATTTTCAATGAGAACTGATAGTGTAATTGTAGAATCCATGCTCGGAAAAGCTCCTGCTCTTGATGAATACGCACTCAATACACAAATAGAGGTACTAAGAAACAAGGAGCTTGAGAATGAAAAAATAAAAAAAGGATTAGATTTAATAGATAATTTAATTGGCGATGGAAAAATAAATGAAGCTATAACAGCATATCAAAAGATATTTGTCACACAACCCAAATTAGAAGAAAAATAAAATACGAGGTTGTGAACTTTGGTAAATATATTTAGTTCAGGAGAAGAAGCAGTCAAATCAGGTGATAAAGCAGCAGAGATGGGTGAAAAATCAGCTCAAATGGGCGAAAAAGCAGCAGAACTTCCAAAAGAGGTAGAAAATACAGAAAAGATTATCGGTGATGAAGAAAAACAAATGAGACCGTCCTATGAAGATGTTAGAACACAAGAGTCATTTATGTCATGGATTACAGACGAGGAAGTGTTAGAAGCATTAATTGCAAATGGAGATTCCATTAAAAAGACTGATAACGAAATTTCTCAACATTTTAAAGGTATTCATTATCCCCAACATACAGAAAATTATACAGGAGGGTGTTTTAGCTATATCATACAAAAAATATCAGATTATTTATATGGTTTAAGAATTGAAGTAAAGCTTGAATTAATTGATAAGGAAGCAGCAAGTGTGGATCAAGTAATAAGTCGTGCTCAAGAAGCAATCACCGCATACTGGCGGCATTACAAGCTAGAATCAGATGAAATTTCCATACAAATATTTCCTACTGTCTATAGGGACGATAAAGATCCCAATATTATTGTTAATGTGTACCCTGATACTCATCAAGAATTAATAATGGAAGAAGTATGCAATTATGAGATTGACGTACGTGAGAGTTTTTCTTTTTTACCTATAGTTGAAGAAGAGGATGAAAACTATGATTTAAAGGGAAGATGGCCCCATGAATATGGGCATATGATAGGCTTACCACATGATATGAACTTTAACTCTGTAATGCGTAGTCCAAAAGTAACTGAAACAACAGATTTAGCTAAGGGATATAAAACATATCAAGATATTTATTGGAAATATGGCTTTCCAGAAGCAAAACCTATTCCCGATCATTTTAAACCAGTTAAAGTATGGGTGGAACATATATTTAAAGAAGAATATGATCAACCAGTCACTTTCAGTATTCTACCTTTATAGAAATTATCCATAAGAATATTACAAATATCCCTTAAATCATAAAAAGATATTCAATAAACTCTTATTTTTATTTTTTTTATAATTTCTTTTAAAATTTCGAATTATAGAATTACCATTTTTAACGATAATTGATAAAATATCGCAATCCATCAAAATGATCGCATAACACTGTAATGACTGTCTCTGGTATGAATATCAAGAATATCTAAATGTATAGTATTAAAATAGAAATTAAAGCAATTTTGATTAATACTTTCTTTTATATCTTTTTCTGATATAATTTTTTGCAATTATTAATGAAAAAACGCAAAATGCAAAACCAAATATAGCAATTTCCAATAATGTAATAAGAGTAAAAAACTCTTTCTGAGATGGTTCATTAATGGGAGTTTTCCTTAAATCTGAATCATATTTAAAGATATAAAGGGTTTTCCATGAAGCATTATTTCCAACTAAATCTTTGGTACGGACTCTTAAATAGTAGATTCCGGTACTAACAGGTAAAGGGATGAAATAGGGAGAATCGGTGAAAGTTGATGAACTACCATATGGATTTGTTCCCCAATATACATAGTACCCTAGTACATTAGTGTGAGCATCTGAAGCATTACTCCAAGTGAATAACGGGTTATTGATAGTATCTTGCCAGATATCACTTTCAGTAGATCCTATTAATTGCTCACATATTGATGGATTTAGTGGAGGTGTATTATCGAATTTAAATATATATTGAGTTGACCAGGGAGCTAAATTTCCAACCCTATCTTTTGTTTGTATTCTGAAATAATGTATTCCAGAATTAATAATTGGAGAAGTAAAATTCGGATAAGGAGTAAAATGAGAAGATATTCCATCAGGTTGCTCGCCCCAATAGATATAATACCCATCTATTTGGCTCTCATGATCTATTTCGCCACTCCATTTAAATACAGGCTCATCTACAGTAGCTTGCCATACATTATTTTGAGTTAAACCATTTATTTGGAGACAGTTAGTGGGATTTGTTGGAGATGTGTTATCATATTTAAAGATATAAAGTGTTTTCCATGATGCATTGTTTCCAACCTTATCTTTGGTACAAACTCGCAAATAGTAAATTCCAGTATCAACTGGGGCAGGTTCAAAATGATTGGAGGTAATAAAATTGTTTGAAGTTCCATTAGGATTAGGTCCCCAGTAATAGTAATAACCTGCTATACCCGTGTGTTCATCTGAGGCGCCACTCCATATGAAATAGGGATTATCTATTGTATTTTGCCATATATCAGATTCAGTTGTTCCCTCTGTTTGAATACATGCATCTGGATTTGATGGAGGGACGGCATCTACCCATATTTTATAGTTAGTTATATAACCGACATTGTTATTTTCATTAAATTCATCTATATTATCATCAATGTCTACAATTCTTCCGAGATAATAGCTTCCAGTAGGTATTTCATTAGGAAAAACACCTGACCAACTTGAAGGAATAGAATTTGTAGGAGATATTGAATTTATATTATCAGTTCCTATTAA
>JBHLMN010000010.1:0-216936 GCA_048938105.1 Promethearchaeota archaeon | reverse complement strand
AGTCATGATCATCTTCTTTTTGCTATTTCTTATTGGAAGCAGATTAAGCCTTAAAGAAACCTGAATCTTTGTGATCGTGCAAAGGGGATAACCATCTTAAGGAAGGAAAATTACCATCCTTTTTTTTTAATAATAAGTAATTTTCGTTAATTCGATGTAAAATTAAAAAAAAGAGTCTTAATCAATGTTATAGTAAATTATACGTATCAATATACGTATTTTTGGTAACCTATCCAATGTTATATGACATCTGTCATGTCAAAAAAAAGAAAAATTAACGTAAAAAATAATAAGCTAATAAGATTCGACTTTTAACCTGGGAAAACGGTTGAAATGAGTAACATTTCTTGTCACAATCGGTTCATTATACTCTAATGCAATTCCTGCTATTTGTCCATCAATTGGATCAACAGATTTACCTTTATTATAAAGTTCTCCTAATTCAAGTCCTACTCGCCAGGTACTTTCGAACGTTAACGGAATGATCGAGAAACTTTCAATGACTCCAAAAATTTTAGTCTTTTCTTTCTCGGGAAGGTCACTCATAGCGACTCCTACAGCCAGTTCAAACACCGAAGGACTTGCTAGAAATTGACGACGACTTTCTCTTTCAATTTCAGACAGCTTGGCAAGTACACCCTTATGCTCTCTCATCAAATCAATAAGAAAGGACGTATCAGCAATCATTAATGTCGTTCCTCTCAGCATTAATCCACTAAAGTTTCAATTTCTTTTCTAAAGATTTTTTCACGAGACTCACGAAATTTTGCAACAGCTTTCTCAATTTTATCGCAAGAATCTCGAGAGAGAAGCCCAACAAAATCATTTAATGTACTATTGGTCGTTAATCGCATTACAACATCACTAAAACTTTCATTTCCCTTTTTTCTTTCTAATAATCGTTTATAGGCTTCTTCAGATAATGATATAGTTTTATAACCCATTGATAACACTCATGTGTAGCTGTGCATGATATAATAAAAAGATATCAAGAAGGGAAAAAGAGTGAAAGAACTCCCTCCTCACACGAACTTACCTCTATCTAGTATAGAGTTGTTCAACTTCGGGTTGCGATAAAATATAGAGAGCAGCGATACCAAAAATGGTGTCATCTCTGATCTTCTCATGGTAATGATTCAAATTTTAAAGTTTCTTGCAATTCCTTGAGGATTTGAATATTTTCAGGATTAATAGTGTCGATAATTTCCATAAATTTGAAAAATGAGGTCAGATCAATATTGTTCTCTACAATCAGGGATTCATATTGGATAAACCATTTGGAGATTCTTTCACTTCTCTGTTTTTCATGAGTAAGATACCTCTGACGAAAATTATCGAGTTTTTCTACATTTAAATCTGGATTTTTTACTTTGACAAATTGTTTAATTGCTGTAAAAGCCCGAGAGATCTTTTGTTCATGTTTTACAAGATCAGTGTGAAGAAAGATTCGTGCTGTTCTGCCATAGTAGGCTGTGTTATGACTTCCTTTCCGTAAAATAGTAACAGTCTGTATTAATTCAGCTTCTTCTAGTTTCTGTAAATGAAAGTATAGACTTTGTAAGCTGATATCTTTAGCTTTTGGGGCTTCTTCTTCGTCTTTGTCCTCCTCTGTTTGCATCTCCTTTAGAATAGATAATATTTCTCTCGCGTTTAACGCCCTACGCCTTCTACTGTTATCTAATCGATCTAAAATTCCTTTACGTAATATTTGAATAATATGTAATCGCACTTTGTGACCGTAAACCTCTTCTTCTGGTCTCGAAATAATCTTCAGTGGAGGAAGAGATTCCCAAAAACTGTATAATATTTCTCGTTTTTCATCCATTGTAATCTCGTCACAAGAATAGTGTGAAATGCCTGTACGGGGTTTGAATTGTATATTATGCCAGAATAGTAAAGATTAAATACCTTTTGAATGAATAAAATTCTTATTGAATCATTCAATATATAACTGAATAATTCCATTATAAATGGAATGATCATTTAAACAAGAAATCCAAATAATTCAAAGAATAAGGAAAGAATAAAAATGGTCCAAGAAAGTTTAACTATACGTAGTTATGAAAAAGGGGATGAAGAAGCCCAGGCAGAAATATTCAACACAGTAATTGTAGAAATGATACCAGAACCTGAACTAATTACAGCAGAAAAAGTTCGGAAACGTCACGAAGAACCAAATTTTAATCCAAAGCAAGTTCAATATCTAGTAACTCAAGATCAACAGATTGTGGGGTATACTGAATGTCGGATTCATGGCGGCTTCCACGGCATTTTCTACCCTATAATTTTAAAGGAATACCGATCGAAAGAAACATTGGATCGACTGTTCAAAGCAATCTATGAATTTGCTAAAGAAGATAGCAAAAAAAATCCAGGAACGATCGAATCCCACTACGCGTATGATTTCAAGAAAGCTCATGAGTATTTCGAAAGTCAGACAATAGCAAAGGTGGTGGAAGTTCAAGAAGCTCGTGAGATGCGTCTTCCGATTAACGAAATTAATTTTGAGATATCGTCGGATTTTGAAATCAAACCATTAACAAAAGATGATTTTTCAACGTTGGTGACCTACCGTAAATCCAAGGAAAGTATTGTAGGCGAAGAAATTACGGTTGAGAATCTTACAGAGAGATTTGATAACGGAGAGATGTCATCAGAAGATTCTTTCCTCGTCTACTGGAAAGGAGATTTAAAGGGATACATACATGTTGGAACACATTCACCCGCAGATAGAGGACAAAAAGACACCACGGTGTATGGTAATTTTGGGGGGATGGTCGTGGATCAAGAATTTCCAGATGGAGTAAGTCTTCGAAAGGCAATGATACAAGGAGCCAAGGATTATTTCACCAAACAAAAAGCAAAAGAAATGGTGGGAAGTATAGTACTTAACAATCCAGCATTTGAATTCTATAAGAAAATCGGTTTTAATATAAGTGAAGAGCAAGGGGCTAAACATTGGATCTATAGGCAATAAGGGAAATTTTTTCCCTTATTCTTAATTGCTAAATACTATACAAAGGTTCGTGCGATATCATACATCAACAATACCCAAGTTCTGGGATATATCCAACGATATTGCACATCTATTATATAAAAAATATGTAAGATAACAAATTAGTGGACTTTTTAACCCACTTTTCTAGATTATTTCCAGTCATATGACCTACTATGAATAGGTTTGAATTTTTGACCCCAAGTATAAATTGGGTATATGTCTTTTCTCTCAGTATCACCGATTAATTCTTGTAACAGTGAAATAGTTATTATAAAAACTAGAAATAAACAATATTCCTTAGGTTCAAAGATTGTGATCCTCCCTAAATACTTCAGGCATACAATCCCCTCTTCAAGCCATACCATAAGGTTTGGCCACTCTTTATGGATACTTTGTATTCCTTGCTCATTTAGCGCTTCCTCAAGATCAAATTTCTTTTGAGTTTTTAGGAAAATAGCACCAGTTAATATAGGATTTGGAAAAGCAAGTGGTATTAGCTCATCGGTGTTTAAAACTGATTTAGAAAATTCTGTGGGGTCGTCCATGCTGTTAGTATGATAAATCAATCTTTTCTCTATGTTTAAAAACCTTGTTTCAATTGATTTCTTATATAAATCGAAATTAGGTTTTAAATGAGGTTTTAATTGATTAATTTTTTTTGTTCCTTCAATAACTTTTTCGAGTTCTTCTTTGTTATGATAACTTTTAATTTCGAAAACAAAATTCACTGACTCAGCAAAAAAGTAGTTATAATTTCTTAATGGAATTATAGGATGGTTCTCTGCGTCATAGATAACTACATCAGATTGATTACTTTTGTTTAATTCAGAATCAATAATGTAACCATTACCATAATCAAATCGTTTTGGAAAAAATTTTCTAAAAAAATCTTCTATTATTAATTCTCGATGTGTTCCCTTGAGTGTCTGTAGATCTCCTTTCATAACTTCTTTCGATTTACTGATAATTTGTTCTCGTTGTTCTTTCCAATATTCAAGAACGTCATTCAATATTTGATCCTTAGTCAAAAATTTTCCCTCTGATTGGTTTAAAATGAAATATTAGAATATCCCACTATTATAAAAAATATTCCTATAATATACTATTTTAGGAATTTAAATCTAAATTTATAGAATGGCATTAAACTCCCCTATTGTTGTATCAAGTACGTCTATGGTGTTATTTTCTTTGTCTCTAAAATCTTTTTTTATAGGAACTATTTCTCATTCCTAATTTTAGGTGAAATCATTATGGAATTTTCTTGCGATAACTGATTTTGAAATTTGACTGTTTTAAATCTCAATTTTGTTCTTCCGAATTATATGAGACTAAAAAAATTGGGTTGTGAAAGGATTTATCATTCTTGTATACTCTGTTTTTCTTTGAGATATGCTTTATGATTTTTTCCTATCTTTAATATGAGAAAGAAGGAAAAACATTGTAGAATAGTCTCAGTTTCTGGACATTGAAGACATTTTTCCGTCTTTGGCATAAAATAGCCATTTAACAGATGTTTATGACTTTTTCGCCAATAAGGTTGTTAACCACATTCTATTACATTAGGGTTCTTCTATATATCCTGAATCTTGTCGCTTCCTTTAATCTTTTTATTTTATAAGAGATTTCCTCTGGAAATTCATGATCTAAGATATTTAGATCTCTCCTTTCACCTTTTAGCTTCAAACAAATAGAAACAAATTCAGCGGATTTATATGAAGGACTTTTATCTAGTAATTGGGATAATAATCCTAAAAGCCTTTCTTTAGTATCTTTTCTCTCATCAAATCGCTCTACCCAAAAATATGTGCGGCCAAAAATGTCATCAAGTTTTAAAATGCTCTCAATTTCGGAATATAGTTGATCATTTGTCGGATGTAAGGTCTTCTTATATAATGGATCCATCCGTTCGTAGAGATACATCTTACTCCATTCAACCTCACCTATTTTTTGACAATGTTGCCCAAAATACCCAAGTTCGTTAGGAGGAATATGATTTAAGTACGGAATTAGGTTTTTCATTTTTTCTAATGTTAAGTATTCACGTTTTCCTAATGTGTTACACCCAAAAAGGGATGAAATATACTTGAATATACTGTCGCGATCTTTTAAATTTATAATTGCTTGTTTAGCCAACTTTAGACATTTTTCAGTACCTACATATAGTGCAGCTTGTATAATTTTATAGTTTGATTTTAAATCGTCCCAATTTTCAACAATAAATATATCAGCTTTGTATGTAGGAATTTTTGTTAATACTTCTGCTAAATCCCAAAAAAAACTATCCTTTTTATAATTCGGGCTATCTGAAACAAATTCGTCAGAATTAATTATATGAATTATTTCTTTAATAATTGGATTACTCCAGATTTTATAAGCCATATGTACCCAATAAGGCTTTGTTCTTAATTTATTGCAATATTCATATATGCAGGATAAATCACCAAGCCCAACCCTTTTATAGAGAGCCAAATTAAAGAAAAGCTTTTCATTTTGAACTTCTTTAAGAAAATCAAGATCATCCTGATTTAAACTATGTAACCATAATTGAAAAGAGATTGTCCTTATGTATTTGTCATTCAGGTCATCCTCCCATAAGGATCGTAAGAAATCTACTGAATCTTTAGACATTTTTCTTGATCTATGAAGTCTTGGATTCCACTCATCGTCAATTCTATTCAACCAAACAGAAAATTTGTCAGTACCTTCAAGAGATTTTTTGATTTCTGAAGCTTCCTTTATTACAAATTCAAGAGCACTACGGTTATCTACACCTCTTAGAAGATAAGAGACCGGCCATTTCAATTTTTCATGTGCATTTGCTTTCTCAATTAATATATTCAGGGCAATAGGATTTATTTTTTTCTTTAGACCAAATTCAATCTCTGAGGAAACTTGTTTAATTGAATTTTCTCCTTCATCTGGTAATGTTAGCCAAAAGTCAATCAATTCCTCCATAATTACATTTATTGAGGATTTACAGCATCTCATTGTAGCCCAAAGCATCAATGAAAGTAATTCCGCTTTATTTTGAACTAAATCCCAAAAATTTGATAAATCATGTTCAAGTTCATATAGTCTAAGTTGGCCGATAATGAAAAGAGCCCCTCTAATATACTCGGTTTTAAAATCAGAAGGATTTTCCAAAATATTTCTTAAATCCTCAATAATTTTATCTTTATATCTCATCAAAGCATGTTTTAAGATTTTATCTCTTTGAGGATCATTCACTCGCAAAATTTCTGCTCCATCTCTTGAACAATAACGAATACCACTATCTATAGAACCATTCCTTAATCTTGCTAAAGCAATATTTGAATAATGAGGCAAGTCATCAGTTATATCTAAAACGAATGGAGAATCTGTCTCAGCTAACAACCAAGCGAACGAATGGTAAACTTCCCAATTAGGTGGATCATCCAAATTGTTTTTTATATTGCTTACTTTGATCCAATCGTTTATATTTTTTACAATCTGATTAGCGAGTGTCGTATCGGGAGGTTTAATAATCTTCAAACATTCGAAAAGTATCAATGGTGATGAATGTTGGATTTTTTTAAGAAAACCATTAGAAAGATACCTGAACAAGATAGCCTTTGCTACTAGGGGTGCATAAAAAGGATCGAAAAATAATTCATCAAATTCATCATCATTACTCTTTATATAATGTTTAAAATTTTCCACCATGAAATAATCTTTTAAACGATCGTGGCGAAAATGCAAATGAAATAATTCGTCAGTTCTGCAAATTTTTCCCTGATTAACCAGATCCTTTAATGCTACAAGTTTATTCTGGTTATCAAACCATTTAGTAATATAGTTCCAAGACGGATAATGATTATTCTCCAAAATCATTTTTGATGACAACTCAAAGAGTATTTGGTAATAATCCATGAATTGGCTGCCTAATTCCTGAATACATCTATTAATGAACGAATAAATAATATCGTGAGGTTCTACGGTTATTAAACCTCTATTGAAATCTAGATTTTCAAGGAATAATCCAATTAAGAAAGGATCAAGTCCTAAGTTCTTCACAAAGGATTCAATTTCAACGATAGTATGAGAATGTTCCATATGTTTTAATCCGTTTAACAATACAGTTTTAGCCTCATCTAAAGAATATCTATCTAGAAATAATGAGTCAATAAAGTGTAATCTTTCGATTTTAGTTTTTATTTGCCTAAAAATTTGCGGCCATAAGGGGATTATAAATTTTATATTAGAGCTAAAGGATTTTTCCTCTTTACTTTTTAACCATCTAATAATTTTATCCAAAATATTTACTGGATTATTTGTTCTATTAATATCGTCAATTACAATCACTAAATTCTTTTCAGTAACATTCACATTCCTTACAGCTTGTTCTCCTGATTTAGATTCGATATATGGATAAAGCTGTTTGAACCAATCAGATAGAGAATCTTGCAATGAATAGTTATTATTGATTATTTCTGGTGGAAACCAAAGTGTAAAATCGCTATTTTTGAGATTTACTAGTGTTTTATATGCAATTGATGATTTACCGTATCCTGATTCTCCTACAATAAAAAAAATTGACTTTTTATTAGTTTTTATCTTTCTTATTAAAGTGGTTTCAATCTCTCTATCTATCAATGATTCTACTTTGCACTCAAATAAGTTATGTTCATATCTCTCCAAACTTTCTTGACATAATTTCGTGAAGCGGTTTTTAGATAGTTTCTCATCAATAACACCGAAATATTTTTTTCTAAGCCATTGTCCATTTTCATCATTATCTAAAAAAGCTGAGATAATTGTATTTTCGATTAAAATTGGCGCTAAAGCAAGTTCGCTGGCTCTTTGGTATATTTTTTTACATATCTCGTCATTAATGATCTTGTTAGAAGTTAAATAAATTGTAAAAACAGCATTTTCTTCCTGTATTGTTAAACTTATTTTATGTGCTTTTTCTAGATCGTCAATCCATTTTTCTTTTAATGAGACCAAATCAACTGTGGTGTGTTGAATCAACGCGTAATGGGGTGGTTCGGAATATGGAATCTTCAAAAATCCATCTAAGGGTGATCTTCTGGTTCTACCTGAAGTTGTTACTCCAATATGTATTAAACCTTCGAGTTCTGGATATTTATAACGCAAAATATCAGATGCAAGTAACTCAAATTTTCCTGCATCAGTTATTCCCTCTAATAATTGAGAGGTTGTCAAAACAATAATCATCCCCTTTTTTCATTTTTTAAATAGCAGTATTAAGAATAATCATTAATAATTCGTAAAATTCGGATGTCTTAAAGCCTAATAATCTTATCATCTGGTTTTTCAGAGTTATACCAGTTTTCTGCCAATTTATCTATTTTTATAATGATGTTTTGAACTTCAGGCAAATGGATCATAATTTTTGAAAACTTCATGAGTTCATCTAGGATACTTTCTGCTTGTTCTACAGGTTTACCCGTTTGTGCACCTGTAAAAACTGGACTATTTTCAGGAATTGAAATACCTTCAAGTATTTGCAACTGATCTTCGATTTCTGCAAGTTCTTCGTCATTAATCGATTTTCCTTCAAACTCCTCAAAAATATTCTTCATTTTGATTCCAGCGTTTTTCTTATCAGGATTTTTAAAAACATCCATTAATCCTTGCATCATTTTAAACTCCTTTTGCTTTTCTGGGTCTGTATTCCAATTACAAATTCGAATTATTGATTCCCCAAGACTTTTTACATGTTCTAATTCCTTTTGATAAGAGTTTGAGGGATCTTTAATGGTAGTTGCTATTTCTACCAGTTTTTTTGCTTCTTTTTCAATTTCTTGACAGTAATTATTTGACATTTTATCTACATCCAAAGAAAATTGTGTTTTCTTTTTCAATCGCTTATTTTGGATAATCTGGTTTAAATTCAGCACTGATTCGCTTACTTAGCTCTTCAAGATTACTCTTAATTACATCTATCTGATTAATAATTTCAGAGGAAAATGAATCAATATTTACTATCTTTGTCATTCTTTGTACACATAAATGCATAATTGGAACGATCGTCATTCTCATGATATTATATTGCTTTAGCAGAGCAGTACTGAAAGAAGAGATTTGATTACACAAAATAAAAAGTGGTGTGTTTTCAGGATGTTCCTCTAAACTTCCTAATAGATCTAGTAACTCCTTAGAGTGATTTTTAATTATAGTTAGACATTCCTTTGATTTTTCTTTCTTTTTTTCTCGCTTTGGTGAGGTTAAATCAATACTAGGTTCGTGTGGTCTTGTAACAGAACTGATAAAATTTATTATTAAATCACGAATTATTTTATTAATAACAGGTTTTTCATTATTTAACATCTCAATATAAGGTATTCCCACAGTATTAGCAAATGATTCACCCTCTTCTGTTGTTATTTCTCTCTCCTCGTCTTTAAATCCGATAATTATCAGATTCTGATTTTGCCTGTATTGCAAATATTCAGTTACAAATTTTTGTGCATAAACGAAAGAATTTCGTTTGTTTGTATTAAAAGCAACAATCCCACCGTTGCTTTGATATACACTTGTCTGCTCATTTTTTAATTTCAATAGGTCATCAATGTCACTCTTAATTTCTTTCATCCTATTTATCATATCAGAATTGAATTTACCTTTTCTCGTGCTTTCAAGCATCTCATGAGCATAGATTCCCAATAAGAGTGAGGGTGAAATGTCCAAAATGTCTTTCTTTTTCTCGTCTTCAATTAGCCTACATATTTCTTTCCCAATAGAGATCAAGGATTCTGTTTTTTGTTGCTTTTTCATAATATTTAATATCGCTTGGATTTTTGTTTCAATGTTGATTACTGACTTCCGAAAACCAAGAAAACCGTCTTTCAAAATTAAATTCAAAAATGTAAGCTCTATCTTACTGTTCTCAACAGTTACTTTTTGTGTCGTATTTATTATATCTATTTGCTTCTTAGGATCTGTTTTTATTTTTTTCCCTGTGAATAGACTTGTTAGATCCACCCCTAGCGTATCAGGATAAGCAATAATTGAAATTCTCATAAACCACATTTGAATTTCCCTTTTGTATTTTTAAAAAGAATCCCTATACCTTTTTTCTTTCTCCCTGTTCTATATTCATTGCTCCAATGAGTTAAGACATTTAACTTTATAAAAGAACTCATTTAATGAAAATTGTATTTTAAACTAATTATCAAGAAAATTGATAATGATACAACAAATACTTGTGTGATGATTCTCTCTTTCTGTTCTCTTGTTTAAAAAATTATGATGTTTTCTCTTACCCCTTTTATCGCTGAAAAGGCAATTCTAATATCTTTATGCCTTTTTTCGTAATTTGTAACTATTTTAGCTTCAAATGAACGCATTAGAGCGCTGTAAAAAGACTCATCCTTTGGTGCTTCTATTTCATTATTATATTCTTTTTTTCCTTGTAAATACTTATTTAGCCATTCTTGTTGGATTTCAAATATTCTTTCTTGAGTTAATTCATCATTTTCTCTCGAATCTTTTTGATAGCTATTCATCATTGAGGATAAATCACTTACAAGAATCAAATAGAGCATAATTTCTGGACATATCATAAAAATTTTTTTCCAATTAAAATATTCGAGAACTCCTTTATTTGAAAACATTGAAAGAAACATTTCACCAGTCCTTTTCCTTTTTCTCTTTACTAAATCTAAAAGATATTTTTTCTGCTTCTTTGTCTCTTCATCTTGAGAGAATGATACTAAATAGCTAAAAATATAATCTAAAATAGCATGAAAGTCAATAGTATTCGTTCTTTTTCTTCCCCAGCCTCTTTTACTTATAATAATTCCTGCTCCTTCTACAGAATTATCCAGATAACTTAAAGCTTCAGAAATATTGCCTGATGAGTGTCCTTTTAGATTTTTCTTTTTCATGTAATTAACTATATCTACATTACTGCATTCTGAACGCCAACAGTTACCTAAAATCGCTGTGATAACTTCAATAGACGGAATATAGCTACTCTTACCTTTTCGTTTAGTTTTAAAGATTTTTGTTAAATTAATTACCATTATCTTACCAATTCCAACAGTTTGAAAATTATAACTTCGGAACTTCCGAATAATTCGGAATTGAAAATTAATCCCGAATGATCAATAGGAGTATATATATCTAATTATTAAGGCATTAAATAGGTGATACATTTGAATGATAAAAAAAAGAATGAAATTAAGGAGAAAACACATATTAAAGGACTTAAAAAGGCTTCCTTATCATCTACCTATCAAATCGAACCTTCAAATCCCTATAGTGAATTGAAAACGCTTTTTGATCCTCCAACAGAACTAACATTAAATTGTTTTCAGGAAAGTGGACGCTCATTCGTCGAAGATCGTCGCTGGGTTGGAAAAAGAGCTTCAGAAATAGTTGAGAAAAAGTTTCAAGGTTATAACAACGTTACAAATGAGGAATTAAGTCTATCTTTTAAACAAGCATGGGATGAGAGGATCGCATTCTGTAAAGCTGCAGAAGCACTACCCAAGAATGCAGATGGAGAAAGGACACCTGAAACTGATAAAATTAAATAAAGATCTTTTGATCACCTTAACAAATCAAGGAACAATGAATTATGAATAAGATTTATTCGAGAAACATCGAAAACCGACTAATCAAAAATTTCTTTAAATTTCAACAAAAATTCAATGATCTAATACGCATAGAAATTAATCAAATTAAGAATAGGGTCGAAAAGTTAGAAGAAAATAACAATCTTAATGAAAGGAAATGACCTCGTAATGCAAAATAGCTCTACTAGTAGTAATAGTAGTAGTAGTTTTAGGGATGAGACTGAAAAGCTCCTAATTAATCGATTTCCTCTCTTATTGAACTTACCAGATGAAATGAAAGAATACATTATTAATGATATTGCAAATAAGCTTAGTAAGATTATAGGTAATCCTGAAAGAATTGAAAAGATACAATTTACTAATTATTCTAACATTCTAAAGGGATTAAAAAAACTGAATATTCATATGAAGCGTACTAGAGAATTATCCGAGTTAATAGAAATACTCGATCTAATGTGTCTTGAACCATTTACAGTTTTCACACTCTTACATACACTTGCACCAGCCAGTCCTGAAGAAAAAGCAAGATTGAAAGTAAAAATCTATTCAGTAATTCATATACTTGAAAGAGTAGGAATTTTCTCTCGTGGAATATTGGGACCGGGTATGTTCGGTATTCTTCCCAATAAAAAACTAAGACAAACTGGATACTGGTACATAAAAGGGTTGCATACAGAGAAAGATATTGATGAATCCGTGTTTTCAGTTTATCGAGGTATTTCCCCTAGAATTGGATATAGGAGAGATCAAAAGACAACAGAGCAAGAACTCACAGAAAAAGTCCTGAAGAAGAAGTTTGAACTAGTAATGGAATCAGGATTCGATATCTCAAAGCAAGGAGCACAAATTAACAAGAATATTCATAGAGCTAAATCTTTCCGTAAATTAATGCAAAAAAGAACGGATTCTGAAGTACTACGGAAAGGAACACAAATTAGTGATTTTGAAGAGAGTGATGATAACTTCAATACCCTATCACAATCAGACAAAAATTCAGAGCGCCAACGAAAGTTTATTAGAAACAAATTCCAGAAATTAAAAATATATTTTCCTGATTTATTTGAAAATCACCAGAAAACACAACTCATTGAAGGAAACATAAATAATAACCCCAGAAAGCCAAAAAATATTAGGTAAAGAATCAATTTGTGCTGTTAGAACTTCTGAAAGATTTTATAGCTAAATTTCAAGCGAAAAACAAGTGACGATTTTGATGATCACTTAAGAAATGTTTATTCTCCCCAAATACTAGATGTCCTTTTTGGGAAAAAGTAAGTTACAACAACGTTCTAATTAGTTAATTATAATTGAGTACGTGTAAAACTATTTATAGAAGAAAGTATTAGGTCATATGAATATCTCCACAAAGAGGAGGGTTTCATTCTGAGCAAACGAGAAGAACTAAGTATTCAAGAAATGATTGTTTTATTAATTCTCTTGGCAGTATTAGTTAGTCCGACTCTATTTTTAGAAAATATTTTGAATTTCGTCAGTAATATTGTAAGTTTAATCTTATTAATTGTTATTATAGGAGGAGGGATAACAGCTATAATATTTATCCTAGATAAAACGCAGAATACGGGTATATTAGATTCTATGAGTGAATACTCTGATATTCTATTGAAGCTCTTTACAGCAGGGATTATTCTTCTTCTCCCGATTTTTGTTGGTTGGTTATTATCGAGTTTTGGAGTACTAGCTTTGGAAACTCTTGGAGTTTCAAATGCAAGAGACATTATTAGTTTTTTAACCCTTAGTCCCCTTTATTTCTTGACTACGTATGGTCTTATAGTTTTTATTGCGATAATGATTTACAAATCAGAAGAAAAAAGGTTTTAGAAAAGAGTCTTAACCATCTTAAGATGAGTGAGAAATAATCTCAATATTATCTATTAAACCTTCTCACTCATAACATTCTCACATCATTCTCATATCTTTTTCATACACTTCTCACTAGTTTCTCACATTAATCTCAGTGAAGTTTTTTGAAATGACATTTTTCCATTATTACTGGAAAGAAAAAAGTTCAATCCTTTATAATTTATGGGCTTACTTTAGGTAATTAAATAGATCCTGAAGATTCATAAAAGTAGAATGTAAATATATAGAGATGATTAAATTGAATAACAGAGAAATAGTTTTGAATTATCTAAGGATTACACAAGAATACTATTGTGATGACTGCCTATCCACAATACTTTTTATAAAACCACGACAGCAGATAAACAAAATATGCCATGATCTATTTGATATGAAAGACATCTATCGCGATGAAAGAAAATGTTTTAAATGTAAGAAAACAAAATTTGTAAATAAAACAAAGAAAAATAATTCAGTACCAATTATCGGGAAATTTTATCTTAATGATGAGATTCATAATTTAATGAAAGTATCTCCACAAGGAGGGATCCGTGTTTCTACTTCCCCAAAATACCACCCAAATGGTCACATTGTTATATGTGTTAAACCAAAAGCGGAAACAATATACATTGATCATTTTGATGAAACAGGAAATTTTCATTGTACAGGAGAGGGACAAGCTGGGAATCAATCCTTAACAAAAGGAAATAAAGCAATCTATGAATCTAAACAGTCAGGAAAATTAATTTTCTTATTCAAAAAGCATAACGAAGGGGGGAAATGGGAATTTATGGGTCAAATGGGATTTAACGATTTCTATACTTCTCAACAACCAGATAAAGATGGAAATATTAGATTAGTATATGTTTTCATTTTGGAATTGTATCAATATCCTTTAGAACGATTAAAAATACCCGAAATTTATCGTGAGGTAGAGGAAACTGACATTAAATACTCTATTGAAGAACTAAATAAATTAATTCTTCAAGAGAATGAAAAAATGAAAAAATTTAAGCCACGAATGCGGATTAGGAAGGAAAGAACGAAAATTGAGTATCAAAGATCAGTAAATCTGTTCTCTTTATTGAAAAAGAAGTATCAAAATTGTCAAATATGCGATAAAAGACATTTTATCAAAAGAAATGATGAATTATATTCTGAGGTTCACCATATTATACCTTATAATATTTCGCATGATGATTCACAAGAAAACATACTAGTGATTTGTCCAAACTGCCATAGAAAACTTCATTATGCCAAACTCAAAGAAAGAAGGAAATTATATCTAAGGTAAAAAGAAAATTATCCAGATGTTCCTTATAAGCGACCTTTATGGTTGAATTAAATCTAAAGATCTCTTATTAGTTATAAATTAGATTCTCGATGCTTGCTCTTCATATTTTTCTAAAATCTCATGTTCAATAACCCTTAGGTAAGTTTGAGTAGTTCGTAAATTAGAATGACCCAAAATTTTACTCAATACTAATAAATCCATTTCAGAACGCCAACATCTGACTGCAAAAGTGTAGCGTAGTGTATGACTTGTAATTTCCTTATTTCCTAGTAAAATTTCACTGATTTTGTTGAAATACCGTTCAATACTTCGCGTTCCAGCTCTCCCTCGATCTGTAAAAAACACAAAATCATGATCTAACTGATATGAATCTCTCGTAACAAACCAATCTCTCCAAACTGGGACGTGAGTTTTGAGAATTTTGATTCTTCGAGTTTTATTCCCCTTAGAATGCCTGATCGTTACAATCCTGTTCAATAGGTCGATGTCATCCATCTTTAAGTTAATGTATTCACTTCTTCTTAGTCCGTAATTCAATCCAGTCCAGAATAGCATTCTTAATATTGGATTTACAAGTTTATTATAACCTAATTCAATCTCTTCTTCTGTTAATGCTCTCCTCCCATCTTCTCCATAATCTAACTTAATTTTCAATCCTAAAATTTTCTTATATTCTTTACTCAAAAGTAAATCTTCTTCCCATAACCATTTCGCGTAACATCGTATTACTGTTAATTTTGCTTTTATTGTTCCATCTGCTAATCCTTTTTGTTTTTCCTTTTTAACGAATATAGCAACATCTTTTCTAGTCAATTCTCTATCATTTAAATATCTAAAAAAATTATTAAGTAAACTTCTATAACTTTTTACTGTGTTTTCACTTAAATTTTGTGAGAGGATAAAATCTTCAATCATTTGGTCTGAAGATGAGGAAGTGGTTAAAGCCAATTAAGCTTACTCCTTTTATAAATGACTTTATTTTCTTGGAGAAGTTGATTAATTGCTTCATTCATTGTGTTAATATCAGGAATGAACTCATTAGCTTCTTCATAGGTTGTTGGTTGTTTTTCCAATAATAATTGCTTTGCTTCAATAACTATCTTTGATTGTGTTGCATTTTCTTTTTGTTGTTGATCTATCAGGAACTCTAGCATTTGTGAAATCTTTGTTTGTTCTTGTTGAAGTTGTGTTAAAGCATGATCAATATTAGAAGTATCAATTATCTCGACTTGATCACTTTTATCAATCACTTTCCCTTCCAATTTCTCAATTATAGCTAATCGTATAAATTGGGCTAAACTCAATTGACTATTCTTACAATACTCGTCAATCCTTAATCTTATTTCTTCATCTAACATAAAAGTAATCATTTTTTTAGATTTAGAACTCTTTGCCTTTCTAGGTGCCACTCAATTTCACTAAGAATAGAGATAATATAACTGCTTATATAATTTTGCTATAATAAATGTGTATTATCCAACGCTATACGACATCAAACATCATCAAGACAGGTCAAAAAAGAAAAGAGAAAACAGGGGAAAAGTCCCACAGTTGTGCAACAGCTAACACTGAATCTAATAAATGGTTCCGAAGCTTCAATAGGATGGATTGTTTAGATAGAATAAAATTTGGAACCAATACTGTAAAAGGCTATAGATTTGAATTATTTTTTCGGAATTGTCACCCTCCAGAACTTAGACACTATGGATAACACTCCTGTTTTAGATCTGAAACCTTACGAAAAATTTTGCGATTATGTCAAAGACTCTATGATACCAAAATATTTGGATTTTTTTGAAAATGCTGAGTGAGCTCCTGAGGAAGGATGGGACTTAGATTTAGAATGTTTCAAACTATTCAGTGAAGATAGATTCCTTATGTTTTTATTGGGTAGCAGAATTAGCTTGAAAGAA
Organism: Promethearchaeota archaeon; assembly: GCA_048938105.1. Classification (GTDB taxonomy): domain Archaea; phylum Asgardarchaeota; class Heimdallarchaeia; order Hodarchaeales; family Hodarchaeaceae; genus Hodarchaeum. Next base: position 200,304 of record JBHLMN010000010.1, on the reverse strand, counting down.
ACAGGAACTAACACTAGAAAAAGAATTACTTAAAATATTAATTTAAAGTCTATTTATAACAAAATTTGGTGCATTATATTGAAAACAAGTGAGTCTACTGGACCAAGCGATGATCCACTTTTCACTCAACCATATGTAGATATTGATGAGTGGCGGGAAAAGCCCGTACGCCATCGTTATGTTCATGGTGGTTTTAAAGGCACCCAAGCTCGATTCTCGTTCTACTTTCCACCAAAAGAGCAATACGAAAATCGGTTCTTCCAGTATATCATGCCAATATCTGGAAATGAAAATCTTGCACAGGCTCCAGATTACCCTAATCCTAGCTACTCGTTAAGTTTTGTCTTCGAGAGTGGTGCTTATTTTGTAGAATCAAACCTAGGGAGGATGGATATGTTCCCAGGGGATGATCCTACCGTTGTCGGTTATCGGACCAGTGCGGCAGTAGCAAAGTATTCACGTGTTTTAGCTGCTGAAATGTATGGCCCCCACCGCCCTTATGGATATACGTGGGGTGGCAGCGGAGGGGCATATAAAACCATCAGCTGTATAGAAAACACAGACGGTATCTGGGACGGCGTGGTGCCATTTATTCATGGAACACCAATGAGTATGCTCAATAATTTTACAATTCAGGCTCATGCGATGCGTGTGTTAAAAGATAATATGCCTACCATCGTTGACGCGATAGAACCTGGTGGTAGCGGTGACATGTATGCTGGTCTCAATGAAGAGGAACGAGAAGCACTTACTGAAGTGACTCGGATGGGATTTCCGCCACAGGCTTGGTTTAATTATCAGAGGATAGCATTCGGCTACACAGGGGTATTAACCACCCTCCTTGACCAAACAATCGAATGGGATCCCACATATTTCGAAGATTTTTGGAAGGAACAAGGCTACTTTGGTGTAAATCCACCCCAATCATTCTTAGACGCTCGAATCAAGCACGAAACAACTATAAGTAAGCTAATTATGCCTGATGACATCAGGAAAATGGGTGGCTCATTGTCGATTTCAGCTGGCCAAGCTGGTAACATAATTGTTCCAGCAGGCTTTAAATTCGAAAGTGTACCAGAAGGTGACCTCCAGGGAGCTTCAATCTTCTTGAAAAGCGGTGAGGCAGAGGGTTGTGTAGCTTACATTATTGGAGCGTTTGATGACATGATAATACTTGCTTATGGTGAGAAATATTATCAAGATCTAGCTAAGGTCAAGGTGGGCGATAAGGTGTTAATCGATAACTCTAACTATCTCGCTATCCAAACTTATCATCGCCATCAGATTCCACCACCTGAATATTACGTTTATGACTACTTTCGAGACACTGATGGTAAACCTCTGTATCCACAACGAGCTGAGCTTGTAGGCCCCCGCTATGCATTCGGAGGCGCTGGTTCAATCCAAACTGGTGAGTTTAAAGGCAAGATGATTGTAATAGAGTGTATAATGGACGAAATCGCCTATGCCTGGCAGGCAGATTGGTATCGGTCGAAGGTGAAAGCTGCACTAGGAGAACAGTTCGAAGATAACTACCGACTCTGGTTCATTGATCGTGCACTGCATACCCCACCTGTGGTCACGCAGTTTGACTCTCCACCAGTAATAACCACACGGGTCATCAACTTTGGAGGTATATTGCAACAAGCACTGCGTGACATGAGTACATGGGTTGAAAAAGGCGTAGCACCCCCCGCGAGTACAACATATAAAGTGGTGGATGGTCAAATACAAGTACCAGCATCCGCTGTGGAGCGTAAGGGAATACAACCAGTTGTCAATCTTACAGTAAACGGAGCCGAGCGCGCAGATGTTAAAGTCGGGAAGAAGGTCAAATTTTCCGCAGTCATCGAAACACCACCGGATACTGGTTCGATTGTTGGTGTGGAATGGGATTTTGAAGGCGCTGGCGACTATCCAGTTAGCGAGCGGATCAAAGCCAAGAAGAAAGTTAAGGTGAAGACTACTTATACCTTCTCCAAGAGCGGTACATACTTTCCGGCTGTTCGTGTAATCTCGCAGAGGCAAGGCGACTCTCAAACTCCCTATACACGAATCCAGAATATCAGTCGTGTCAGGGTTGTAGTAAGTGGTAAAGAAAAACAAAAACCTGAAGATAAGCAATTACTATATGAATTAAAAGAAAAACCAATTGATTTAGGAAAAATAACAAATAAGTTCTATGATGCGATTGCACAACATACTACTGTAGCTCAGGGAAGAGAGTTTTCAAACATTGAAATAGGTCCAAGAACCGATCGCTTTACAAAATTCGAAGTTACTCCTGCTCCTGGTGAGATTTTTTATACGATAAGTTTTGAAGATATAGATTCAGGTATTGGTGTTTTTATTGAAATAAAAATCACTGTCACGGGATCCTATAGATTAATGGCAAAAGCCATAAAGAATGCCACTTCGAAAATGATTATTGAAAATACTAGAGAAATTCTTAATGAAGTGTTAAAGGAATTTGAGTGATTTCCTTTTTACATAAGTTCATTGATATATCCAACGTTATAGTACATTATACATATCAATATACGTATTTTTGCTAACATATCCAATGTTACTACTTTCCCAATCCTTATCAAGATTCAATCCCATTATGAAACGCAATGAAAAGTATATCGAATCTCATATAGAGGTTAGAACACTATAAAACTGGAGGATAAAACTGGAGGGATTTTCGCTGGGGATTATGAAGGAAACTACTAGGTTAAGTGTTCCCAGATTGTAATAAAATCAATTTATAATTATAGCTTAACTTATAATTTTCAAAGGGCATGAATTCATTAATTTACCAAGAATTCAGTAAATAGGATTGAGAGAAATGAGGGTGTTTTAGAGAGTGAGAATCCCAGAAATCAAAGATCTTTGGGCTAAAGGAAAGTTTTCTGAAGCTTTGAACAAGATCAACAAGCTCAATGCTGAAGATAAACTAGAAGGGGAGGTTTTAAAGGCTTTTTTTTGGCTACTAAGCGGCCAAAGAACTCGGGAACAAGGGATTGAGTTTCTAGAGCACGTCCAAAAGGAATGCCGAGAAAAAGAAACAAAGATCCTCGAGGTAGCTGCGATAGCTACAAAGTTGGTTTATTTCTGGTGGGGGGATTGGGATACTGAAAGAGGACACAAAGATCTTGATCGGGCAGAAGAACTTCTGGGATTGATGAACAAGGAAGAACGTCTGGATGCTAGGCTTTGGGAAGCTATGCTTTTCGTGGCTAGAGGATTACTTTTCAGTGAGAGAGGGGAAATCACCTTGGCTTTGGAGAGTGAATTAGAAGGTATACAAATTCTTGAGGAAAGTGATGAGAGATGGTTTCTCCCACCACTCTTGAACAATGCCGCAATTCATTATAGAGACCTTGGGAAATTCAAAGAGGCAATGAAACTTCTGGTCAGGGGCTTAGACATCTCAGAGGAGCTGGAGTACAAATGGATTTTACACTATCTCCTCCATAAAATAGGTACCATTCATGATTTGAAAGGAGACCTTGATCTTGCACTTGATTTTTACCAACGAAGTCTAGAAATCGCTGAAGACTTAGACATTAAACGTGAACTATCTTGGTGGGCTACTTCGGTTGGGTCTATACATCTTCAAAAGGGGAGTCAGGAATTAGCTCACGATTATTTTAACAGGAGCTTGAAGGCAGCTGAGGAGCTTGGTGAACAGTCTCACATTGCTGAACTATTTCGCTGGATTGGAATTGAATATCGTGAAGTTGGTGAACTGGAAATTGCACTAGAATACTTCAACAAAAGCCTTGACATCTTTCAGGAACTCGATAACAAACGAGGAGTCGTCTCAACAATGATTGGCATGGGATTATGTGCCAATCTCAAAGGAGAACCAATGGTTGCTATCAGGCATCATAAAAAGGCACTAGCTTTAGCTGAAGACATTGGTGAAAATTTAAACATTGGGTATACAAGGTTCACGCTCGGTAGAAACTTCCAAATGACTGGAGATCGTAAAAACGCCCTCAAGCAATTTGTTCTAGCACTTCAATTGTTTAGAGAAAGTAAAAATAACTATCAAACAGCGATAGTTCTTTTTCAGCTGATTATCCTGACCCTTGAAATGAAGCAAATCCAGGTAGCAAATGATTACCTAGAGGAATTGAAGGAGTTGAGTGGGAGGATGGGACACAATGTGATGAAATTTAGAGCTAAATTAGGAGAAGCTATGATTCAAAAACATAACAAGGACATGCTCGAGATCGCCCTATCTCTGAGAACAGTTCAGGAACTGGTTACAGAAGAGTATCTTCCTCAGGATCTAAAACAACTCGCTCTACTCAATGCATGTGAATTACTATTAATAGAGCTCAAGTTTATTGAGAAACCAGAATCTCTCCAAAACCTACGTGAATATGTTAGCATGCTGAATGAAATCGCAAGACAACAGAACTCAAAATTCTTATTGGCGCATACTTTAATCCTTCAATCCAAGTTGTCTCTCCTCGATCTGGACATTGAACAAGCTTTCAACCTCCTTGATCAAGCAGCGAATATTACTCAGGAGAAAGGACTTAAATCACTTTCTAACCAAGTTGTAAACGAACAGAATTCTCTCAAAGCAGAAGTTGATAAGTGGATATCAATTACGAAAAATAAATCTCCGCTTGTAGATCGTATTGAACAAGCTCGCATAAAAACCTACCTCGAGGAAGCGATCAGTCTTGTTGCAAGTGTAGGGGGAAAAGACACAACCCCAAGTTCATCTACAAAAGGACAGGGGGAACAAATTCCGTCAAAGTAATAAACAGCTCTAAATGAGGTAGTCTTCTGCTAGTTATATGAATTTTTTACAAGTTAATTGGAATTTACGGAGGTTAGTGTGAATTTCCAACACTTTTTGACATCTTATTAATTAACTTTTAATTAAAGAATGAATAAAACCAACGTTTCTTAACAACAACAAAGAATGACATTTCGGTTACTATTTTTATCTTTTCTTTCTAGATGAATATGATCAATCCATTAATTAAAATTTGCCCAAGAGCCTCAAAGGGAATTAGACGATCTTATGGTAAAAATAGCGGCGAAATTTAAAGCAGGATCTAATAAGCAAATTTCTGAACAATAAACAGAAGTTTCCCATCGGCCCATTCTATATGCTGCATCAAGATACCAAAAATGAATCCCTACGGTAACTAACCAAAGACTCTTAGATAGATTTGTTTTGCTTAAAACGTTAATCAAGTCATTTTCTAATGAAAGTTCTTCAATCTGAGTATTATTTATTCCTAGTTTTTTAGGAATATAACCCACACAACCGCTTGTATTAGGAACTAAAAAGTTACGTAGTTGTTTCATTATAAGTGTACTAATCTCAGTGTAATTTTTTATTGAAATAAATTTGGCGATTATTGAATAATTAAGGAATCCTTGATAATGTGAGGAATGAAAATAACTTTGTTCAATATCTAACAATGTTTGAGAAATATTTTGTATGAATAATTTATCATATTGAGAATTGTTAATACTTGTCATTGTTGTGTCATTAGCTTCAACAATAAGGAAATCTAAAACATCAGCTCTCTCTACGAATGCAATAACCTCATATCCCTCCTCATTCTCTGCTTCCCTGTTAATAACTTTCTCCAGTGGTTTTCGTTCTGGTGCTGCAGGCCCCACACATCCAGAAAGTAAAATAATTGCGAAAATAATTAGAGGCCATCCTCTTTTAAGAGTCATTTTTTGTATAGTTTTCATCTAGAAATGACCCCTTCAATCTTCCATATCGATTATTATTAAATTTTCTCAAGTTTGGTTTTGTGTCTTTTCCTATTTAAAGAAACCGATCTTATGAAATAATTTAAATAAAAACATCCATCTAATTCTTCATATTACTTAAGTCACTTGTTAAACGACTTTGAAGTGATCTATTGTATCAATTATCAAATAACTTAATTATATGTAGGTTAAAATCATGCATAAACCCGTGTGGCTGCACCACTGCGAAAATTGTATCGCCTGTTTTCAGTGGTGTCTGAGAGGGTTATCCACGGTGAGATTGTGGCTTATGAGAAAAAGTATTACCATCCCAATGCGAAATTATCAGATATACTACGTCACACTGGTTCTTCATAAGTCAAAGAATGTCCTGTATTAGTTGAGGAGGGAATGGCTGTTTTTTTTAGTGCAGATTTTACAATTCTTTTTATTAAAGTCTTATCTGTATATTGTGAATAAAGTAGCTAAGCTGGATGATGGAAAATTACTTCTATTTGAGTAGAATGTCGTATAACCAATGTTCAAGACATGAATAACCTAGTCTTAATCTGAGAACTTATGGTTGGTCTCGAAAAGAGATACTTCTCGCTACAAGAAGGTTGGACATGATAGCCATTGTATTATATGTTTATTATAATCTCGTACTTAAAATTTATATGTGATTACTAGAATAACTAATAAGAACGAAGTTAGAAGGAATATCCATTGAAATTTATAACACTTAACAACGGAATTAAAATGCCCATATTGGGATTTGGGGTCTACCAGATAAAAGACCTTAAATTATGTGAACAGAGCGTTAGAACAGCGATTGATACTGGATACCGATTAATTGATACCGCTTTTGCATATGGAAATGAAAACGCGGTTGGAAAAGCCGTTCAGTCAAGCTCAATTCCCCGAGATGAACTATTCATAACTACTAAACTCTGGAGTCCATATGCGAATTATAATAATACCAAACAACAGTTTGAAAAATCATTAAACAGGTTAGAAATGGATTATGTTGATCTCTATCTTATTCATCAACCTTTTGGTGATGTGTATGGATCCTGGCGTGCAATGGAAGAACTATACGAGGAAGGAAAAATCAGAGTTATTGGTGTTAGCAATTTTTATCCTAATCGTTTAATTGATTTTATACTTCACAATAATATAACTCCTGCAGTTAACCAGGTCGAGACTCATCCTTTTAACCAACAGATAGAGAGTGAGAAAATAATGCAGGAATATAATGTTCAGATTGAGTCCTGGGGTCCATTCGCTGAGGGAAGAAACAACTTGTTCCAAAATGAGGTACTAGCTTCAATTGGTGAAAAGTATAATAAATCAAATGCCCAGGTGACTTTGCGATGGCTTATCCAGAGAGACGTAATTGCAATTCCCAAATCAGTTCACAAGGAGAGGATAATTGAGAATTTCAACGTTTTTAATTTTGAATTGAACAAGGAAGATATGAGTAAAATTACATCTCTAGATCAGAAAAAGAGTGCCTTTTTTAATCATAGAGACCCTGAATGGGTGAAAATGTTATCAAGTGCTAGACGGGATTAGTACCAGATAAATACTAGACACAGTAATAGATGTTTGACCATTAGTCTTAACATTGATTTCATTATCTAACGTATCTTCAGAACTGTTCTTTAACTTTTATTGAAAATTTTTTGTAACTACATTGTTCTAACCTTTGGGGATAATTTTGTAGCAGTTGGTTTCTGGCACATTAATTGGGATATCATGAATATTGTTGGACTTCTTCTGCTTGAATCACTCTACACATATTTTTCGAATTTTTTAGGTGAGGGGTTGAGGGGAAGTTTGAACAGAGGGGGATTGAACTAAAATGGTAAAAATAATTGTACCAATGACGATAAGTAGGGCTACGCCCACACATGTTGTGGAAAAGCCCATGCTACTGATAGCAAATCCACATACAAAAGGCCCAAGTGAATGACCCACATCCATAATTGATGATAGGGTTCCAATTGCTGAACCATATTCCCGTTCTTTACTGAAATCTGAAACCAGAGCTGTAGTCGATGCAGTTGCTATGGCAACTCCCGCTCCAAAACCAAGTGAACCTACACTGATGATCACGAAATTTTGAAAAGATCCGAGGAGTAGAAAAGAACTTGCGCAGATCAATAGGCCAATGACAATGAGAGGTTTTCTCTGCCACTTATCGGATACCATTCCCATAAGGGGCTTAAAAAGAATCATCGCGCTAATTTGACAAGCCATAACAATACCTATGAACATTGGATCCCATTCAAAAGATTCCATTCGTTTAGGCAAAAAGGTTTCAAATGCCCCTATAGCAAAGAATTGCACTGCTTCCATAGAACTAGTTACCAAAATGTTATGATTACGGATTGTACTCCATAAACTAGCCACAGGACTTGTCCTTAGAGAATCAGCTTGGTTTGGTTGGTCTAGGAGCTGGCGAGGTAAGGTCAGTCCTAGGAACAGGGCTAAACCCCCAGAAATACCACAAACTAAGTAGACTACAAAAATTGACCCTATAGAAATTAAAAACCCCGCAAATAGGGGGGCCATTACTCGGCCTATCATGGTCACGGATGAATACAGACTCATTCGACTTGCTCGTTCGAACGGATAGTACGAAGCAATAAGTGATAAGATTACTGGGCCGAAAATAGCAGTCGCTAGCCCGTGAAAGAATCGTACTGGGACGAGTTGCCAAGGTTCTGTCACAAATAGATAAAAAAGGGGAGCAGTAGCAAAAAAGAATAGTGATAGTTGTATCATTTGAATCCGTCCCCAGCGGTCGGCGAATACTCCGGCAGGTGCACTCAAGAGTATGCCAGGAATTGGCCCAATTGCCGCGATGATCCCAAGTTGCCATTCTGTTGCGCCCAATTGACCAGCAAAGAGGGGAAGAGTGGGATTTTTTGCCATGGTACTACTAAGAATGGCAATCGTTCCCATGATGCAAATAACATAAAATGAACGCTGAGAAAAGGTGGAATGAACTTGCTTTGACCCCATCACTAACCATGTCCGTTTTGGTGACCCTGACTAACCTTAACAATTATGTTATGCATACTTCACAATTTCTGGTTATCCCTTTCTTAAGTATCAACATTGGTTCCATAATGCTTCTGATAGAAGGCTTTTCGTTCTGCTCGGGTCATATTCTTCGTTTCATCCACATATTGTGCCATCAATCTTTTGTATCGGAAGAAGGCTAATAGAGCATCATAGACAACCATCTGTTGTTGAAGGGCAGCATGATCATTTGTAGTGATCAGAGGGACGCCAGTAGCGATGGCGTCCAAACCTGCAGCAATCAGATTAGGATCTTCTCCACCTGTATCTGCAATTCTAACAACTTCTGCGAGATCTAGTAGAGCGGATTCTATTAACTTATATTTTTGAATAATTGCATCGAAGGAGCATTCCTTTCCCCTATGGGTTAATTCTACCCCTGGAATATCAAATGGAACTCCTCCGACCGCATTTGCCACTGTCTCTACCTCATTCGCAGGAACAAACAGGAATTCTGCATCCTTATCTACAAATCGTTGAATCAACCAAGGACATGCAACTCTGTCTACATGGACATAATTTCTTGTTACCCAAATCATGAGAATCACTTCCTTCTTGTGATGATTTTCTTGTAGAATTGATCATAGAAACTTAAAAAAAGAAGACAAAAAGTTTTTTGAAGATTAAAGAATTCTATATCAGCCCTGAAAACCAGATCTTCCTCCTGTTCCAGATATACAATATATAATCAAAGGATAAATGTCCTCATTATAATATTATTTATCATTTAAAATTGATAGGAACTAGCTATTTTGTCTTCTTGGTTGATCTTGACTGATAAAAACATACAGAAATATTTTTTACTGCTTTTTGGGATTTCATTAAGTTTGGGGTGTTTTCGATTTTTATTCCCTTTTCAGGTTATTAATATTGGAGGGGATGTTTCTCTAATCTCAATAGCAAGTACACTCTTCTCAATCGGCCAGATTATCAGTTTTATGGTACTTTGTAAAATTATTATATCAAATACTCATCGCTTCCTGTTAGGAGGATTATCAGTTCTTCTTATAACGGGTTCAATGACTATCTTGAGTGACCCTTATATCCTTACTCTTATCAGGATTTTCGATGGACTAGGGTATGGGTTCATCTTTTTAGGAATTATAGCTCTCGCTTCAAACTTTGAAAAAAGAGAGGGCGAAGTTCTTGGAAATCTTTTTGCTGCGGTACTTAGTGGACTGGCTTTAGGGCAAGGGGTTGCAGGAATATTTTGGGCAATACTTTTAGAATATCAAATACCAGCAGATCAGTCAATACAGATAGTTTCTGGTTTAATGTTTATAATAACATTCATTTTGATTATTATCCTTAATTTAATTAGAGTCAGGGAAAATCAATCAAAATCCAAGTCTTTAAATGGATGGAAATGGCAACATTTCCACATCAAACAGGGAATACGAACTCTCCTTATGGGTCCTTCTATTTTATTGGTAATACTAATTTACATTATTTATGATTTTGCACATGGAATTTATACACCTAATCTTTCTATCTTATTGAATCAGCAAGGAGGAATATCTGAGGTTGGTATTAGTTTAGGATATTTAGTGGGAGATATAACATGGGGGATTAGCCAAATATTTACAGGACGCTTGGTTGACAAGGTTGGATCATCATTACCATTAATCTTTAGTCTGTTAGCAAAAGGGATCGTGGTTTTCTTTTATCCAGAAATCAGTATTATTCTCTACTTGTTTTTAATCTTATTCTTAGCAGGGCTTGCAGAAGGTTTTTTAGAACCAGCACGAAATAAAGCTGTATTAGAAATAGAAGTAACTCAAGGTTATTCTCATTCTCATAAACATCTTGATTTAGGCTTTAGTGGAAGTGCTTCCATCGTTATAGGAATTCATGATCACCCACACGAGCATAATATGCAACAAGAAACCATTATTAGTACATTACAAACGATTGGAATTATGTCTTTCGGAATTGGATCATTTTTTGGCTCATTACTCCTTATCAATGGCCAATCTTTATCTTTTGTAACAAATATTGGAGGATTTTGTCTAATTGGTGCGAGTTTTCTCTCTATAATTTTTGTCATTCTTAGAAAATAGACCTACCCAACGTTTCTTCAGAACTGTTCTTTAACTTTTATTGAAAAATTAAAACCATTTATCCAAAGCACAAAATAGAATTCACTGGCTCAATCAAAATAAAGAGAATTAATGGGATTTTTCAGAATTAATTCTAAAATTAAATTCAAAGATATATTTTTTCTATAATAACCTTAATGTATTTGACCAACGCTATACGACATCAAACATCATCAAGACAGGTCAAACAAGAAAAGAGAAAACAGGGGAAAAGGCCCAGCGTACAAGACCAAGGAAAACAAGGAGAGCTCGTCGAGAAAAACATACTACTATCATCGTAAGGCTTTTTTTTGTTGAAAGAGCATCAAAGTGATAGTTAAGATGACTGGAATGAAGATACGAAACCCACCAATTCAATATCGATTTAGATTAATATTTCATATAAAGTTACATGGTAATCACGAAGAACAATTGGGGATCAGCTTTATAAAGTGGGGAATGACATTAGAATATGGGTTCATTATGATTGAGCTTAAACGTATCGATTCTCAAGGGCGAGTTGTTTTACCTCCTGAATGGCGTAAAAAGATCCAATCAAACGAAGTTTTTCTAGTTGAAGATGGTGATCTTCTCTTAGTCATCCCTAAAGATGACCCCAATTTACAAAAGTATTTTCAATTCCTTAAGGTTGAAATACCCCCCGAAGTCTATTCGGATTACCATAAATTAAAGGAGTATTTACTTAGTGGAGACAAAGCATGAAACTTCGTTTTATTGATGCTTCGATATTTTTATATGCGGTTCTGGAGCCCATCCAAGAGCTCCCAAAACATCTCGAAAGAATAAAAACTGTCGCGAGGGAGATTATCACACGAGTGGATAATGGAGAAAACGTCGTCACTAGTGTTGTACATTTATCAGAAGTAGCAAACATCTTAGAATCTCGTAAGAGTTATAGTGAATCGTCTCAATTCATTTATGATCTATTAACAAAGGAATCGATTACAGTCCTCGATGTGCCCCATAGTGACTATCAAGGGGCCACTGTTCTCGCTCAACGATATAAAGTAGGGATTAATGACTCGTTAGCCAAAATTTTGATGGACCGCTTGAATCTCACTGAAATCTATAGTTTTGACAAGCATTTCGATACTTTTAATCTCACGCGAGTAATGGAATAAATCTAGATGTAGATTGGTATAGTACCAAGGTTCAAGAGCATTTTGAATTTTTACTCGCGTCAGGACTACTCTGGCCATTACTCAATAAAAATATGGTCCAAAATAGCTATCCCTCCCTGAATTATGGATGCGACTCAAAAGTTTGATATTCATCTTAACATGTGTTCGGAACGTTTATTCCATTATCCAACGTTATACGACATCAAACATCATCAAGACAGGTCAAAAAAGAAAAGAGAAAATAGGGAAAAGTCCCAGCGCACCTGACCAAAGAAAACACGGAGAAATCGGTCGAGAAAAACATATTACTATCATCGTAAGGGTAAATTCTTAAACACATACTGGGTGAACAAATCCAAAGGATCGATGAAGAGACTGGAAACAGAGACAACAAAATCCCCTTCCAGAGAAAGAAAGGCAAACAAAACCGAGAACAACAAAAACAGTCCCGACAAAAGAACAGAATAGACATCAAGTCGAGAGAGAGCGAAAAGACGAGCCCCAACGAAAGAAATACCAAAGGAAAATCCCCCATAACGCCCACTAGAGCTCAAGCAAGGCGTGACCGCAAGATAACTACTATGTAGTATAAAAATCTATGTAAAGGTTTATAAATTATAATTTTCTGAGATCTAATAAAGGAATAAGAGAGTATTATAACTCCAGAATGGCGTACTACTTTTTCCGATGTTGAGTGTGATTAAAAGAACACTCTCGAAGAAGAAAATGGGAGACACCACACTCTACAACATAGAAAAAGAAAGAGAAGAAGACCACACGCAAGAAAAAACTACTCACCATAATGATTAAAAGGAGCCCACAGAGAATGGCACTCATAAAAGGGGACAAGGAGAAACCCCAAAAAAAGGCAGCGGCAGAAGACGAAGAAGAAATCCTCGAATGCAAAAATTGCGGGTCAACCGATATCGTAGCAGATGAAAACCGGGGAGAACTGATCTGCGAAAAATGCGGGTACGTACTGGAAACACGACTGATCGATGAAGGACCCGAATGGCGGGCATTTAACTCAGAAGAACGAGATAAACGAAGTCGGGTGGGATCACCATCAACATTCTCAGTACACGACAAAGGACTCTCAACCATCATAGGATACGAAAATCGGGACACATTCGGCAATAAACTGTCAGCATCACGGCGAGCACAAATCTACCGACTCAGAAAATGGCAGATACGGACCCGAGTCCACTCGTCCATGGACAGAAACCTGGCATTCGCAATGTCCGAAATGGACAGGTTAGCAAGCCAGCTGGGAATCCCACGAAATGTAAAGGAAACCGCAGCAATCATCTACCGGAAAGCAATCGAAAAACGCCTAGTACGGGGACGATCGATCGAAGCTATGGTCGCGGCGACCATCTACGCATCCGCACGAGTACGACGTGTACCCCGAACATTGGACGAAATCGCAAAAGAATCACGGATCACCAAAAAAGAACTAGGCAGATGTTATCGACTGCTCCTCCGCGAACTGTACCTGAACATCCCACTAGCGTCACCCATAGACTACCTAGTGCGATTCGGAACAGAACTACGACTGTCAGGCGTGTGTCAACGAAAAGCCGCCTCTATCCTAAAACGGGCAAAAGCGGCAGGACTGACAGCAGGAAAAGACCCAACGGGACTTGCGGCAGCAGCAATCTACATCTCGGGAATAATCAATGGAGAACGACGAACACAACGGGAAATCAGTGAAGTAGCCCATGTTACGGAGGTAACTGTCCGAAACCGCTACAAAGAGCTAGTACGGAAACTTAGCATCGAGATTACTGTATAAACCAAGCTAGAACTAATTACTTGAAATTCAGAATCTATATTAAAGAAAATAAAAAAAATCTAGTGGAGAGGGATTTTATTTTTTATATATCCTAAAATCTAAATTCATAGTACTAAAATTTAATTTAAATTATATAAAAAAATTGAAAAAAAGAGGGAAGGGGAAGATAAAAGGGGGAATATACCTCATATTTCGTTTTCCTCTTTGTCATCCTCAAATAAGGCACGTAGGTCTTCTCGCTCATAAATCAGCTTTTTAGAGAAGCGACCCTCTCGAGCAGTGTTTGTAGGATTAGGTTTAATCCCACGGGCAAGCAATCGTGCCATGGCTTCTTTACAAACATATAGTCCATAGGCATTACATTGCATTCGTGGAGTACCTGCTGGATGTTTGAGCTGTGCCTAAAATGATTCCTACAAGGCCTCCCATGTACTCAATATGATTGGTATAAGGAAAAAAATATACAAGAATTCATTTTGACAAAGAAGTTTTTTTCGGATATTTAAGACTCAGGGGGATATAAACTGTTGAGTTCTATTGTTTATTGTATTCCCTTCTTTTTTCTCTATATTCAGGATCTTCTTTGAGTTTTTTCCTTTGCTTTTCTGAAGCTCTTTTCCTAGCTGCTTTTCCTTTAGATGTTTGGTCATATCGCTTCTGAGCTTCTCTCATAATTTCTTTACCTTTGGGAGTGTGATAATACGAAGATCTAGAACTCATTTCTATTCTTCCCTATGCCTAATATTATTTCCTAATGGTTTATACCCAGTAAATCTGATTTAAGATCATCTTTTAGATACTGTTCAGGGAGTGTACATTAATGTTCAAGCCATGTACACGAGTGTTCAATGTGTGTATTTATATACATCTTGATTATTGAGTAACACAGTCTGAAGAAGTCTTTACTTTTCAATTAAGAGGAAATTTAATATGAAGACCATTGTAAAATCTGTGGCAGTAGGTTTTGTTTTATTTATTATCGTATTAATTGCCGGACTTGGATTTAGTAATATTTTATTTGCTCCAAGGTTAATCGACACTCCAGTTGATCTTCAAAAATGGATTAATCAAGATGAATTACCATATTACATGGGAAATAAAATCTGTTACTATGACTATCATGATGGAAATATGATGACTAGGTGGTTTAATACTACTGTGTGGTATGATAATATTACAGCTGTTAGAACATTGTATAACTCAACAACTGAAAAGTGGACTACTTTTAATCGTCATTTTGATAAGATAAAATTCATCAATTTAACTGATAATGATAGATTGGACTCAAATCAAACTCAATTTGATATAAGTCAAACTGATCTCGAGGAATTATGCCAATCATTTCGGGAAACAGTAGATATAATCATCACTAATGGTATTCCGATCACTTTAGAAGAATACCTTGTTGAAGAAATTGAACTTGACACAAATTCTTTTGTTTCTCGGATTCCAAGCATCTACACCGTCTATTATGGAATGCAAAACGTCTACATTTACATAGGGTATTTTAATGAGGGTATCATTATGAGCGTTCGTCACTATAAAGGTAAATTATCAATTGAATATGAGAATGAAAATGGAATAATACATCATTCTATACCTTCCTGGAATTGGATGGCTGGAGTTGCTACTTATAATGTGACATGGGGTAATATCAAAACTGAGAGGTACTATTTTTTAAAATTAGATAATCTTGAACAAGTGTTCGCTCAACCTTATTTCATTACATTAAATAGTACTTTACGGCAATATCTAGCCTGAAGAAGTCACCTAGCCAACCTATTGTCTTACAATATTAACTAGGTGAAAAGTAATATGACCTTAGTAGAAACAAAAATATTAGACAATCTTTTTTCTAACACAACTACAGCTCGAGTGTTCATCTATCTGCGCCTTAAGGATAAACCCCTCGGTGTCCGAGAAATTCAGAGAGCATTAGAGTTTTCTAGCCCCAGTAGTGTTCACTGGCATCTTAATAAACTGATACAGCATAACATTATTGAACAATTAGTAGGTAGTAAGTATAAAATCACTGAACCTTATTCTACGATCAAAAAAATCCCTATCTCTATAATGCTGGATCATTATTTTATTCGGGGAAAAGCTGTACCAAATGTGTTTATCTTGCTTTCTTTTCTAACTTTGAATCTTTTTTCGATATTAATTCTTCTAATAATGAACATGCCTGGTCATGCTGCAATTATTGGATTATTAAGCTTGGTTGTCACAATGGTACTAGTGATACAATTCTATTTCCATATCACTAAAAAACTAACAAGTTAGATTCACATTCGCAACAGATACCTTCGATGAAAATGGATTGATTAGAAAAAAAGGCTTAAATTTATTTCGTTCTCTATTTCTAATTTCCCAACACCCCCGTTTTTCAAAACACCTTTGACTTGGACATTGCATTTGATATAATTTATCTGTGGCAAACAAAAATAATTCTAGGATTAGAAAACGACTCATAGGTTGATCATGAGATGATGGTGGATCTTCCTCCTCCGAATCCAGATTTACCTCCTCGTAGAGTCAAATTCGAATATTTACTCTTTGTTTTGTCGTAATTATTGAATTCACGTATTAGATTTTCAAAGGTACTCCCACACACCATAGCCTTTGAAATTGTGGACTATTGTTTTGGTTGTAGTCAATTGCCAGGTGGAATAGCCGATTCCCTCTCTGCCAATCCCACTCTGCTTCATACCTCCAAACGGATAATAGCCAATTCCATGACGAGGATACTCATTAATGAACACTGCACCAACCTGGAGTTTCCGAGCAATTTTTCTTATTCGAGATCCATCTTGCCCAAAGATTGAAGCATCTAAGCCAAATTTAGAGGAGTTGGCGATTTCAATTGCTTCATCTTCATCCTGAACTTTAAGCATCAGAGTTAATGGACCAAAAACATCTTCTTGAAACGCCTTAAGGGTAGGAAGTATACTTTTTGTAACCTCTAATAGGAGAGGCCAGACATAATTCCTCGTACGTTTGAGTTTAAGTAATGGTTTGGCGCCTTTATCAATGGCATCATTATAGACTTCCTCAATGAACAGAGCACTTTTTTCATCAATTACTGGCCCCATAATGGCTGAAGTATCTTCAAGGGGATTCTTAGGGGATATATTCATTAATTGGTCAATTAACATACTCTTTACTTGATCATGTACCTGCTTTTCGACCAGTATCAATCGTATTGCGTCACACCGTTGTCCAGAGTAACTCACTATTCCTTTTACTAGTTTGTTAACCGTAGTTCCAAGATCAGAATCATTTAGAACGATTGCTGGATCCTTACCTCCCAGTTCCAGGTGAAATGCTTTAATACCAGCATTTCTGATAATTTCTGCTCCGATTTGGGTACTACCAGTAAAACTGATCGCACAGATTTTACCACTTTGTACTAACATATTAGTATCGCTACCCCTAAGTGTTAAGGTAGTAAAGCTATGTTTGGGAAAGCCAGCCAGCTCTAATATCCTTGTAAACATCAATGGTGCTAGTGGAGCTACTGAAGCTGGTTTTAATATTATTGCATTACCGACAAGCAGAGCAGGGATAATTTTAGTGGCAGGGATGAATAGAGGATAATTAAACGGACCAATTGTTAAAACCACACCGAATGGTTCCCTTTTAACTATTCCTTGAGTCTCAAGTGTTTCATCACTCCAATCTCCGGGGATAAATTCTCCAATTAACCGTGTGCTTTCCATAGTTGTCCTTTCTAGGCGTTCAATTGTTGCTTTGACTTCCCCTTCAGCATTCTTCTGCCGAGGTTTACCCGTATCTAAAATGAGGACATTCACAAAATCTTCAAAAGCTTCTTTCATTAGTTCTGCTGCTTTCAAGAAATTGCTGACTCTCTTTTCCCCTGGGTAACTTCGAATCTCTTCTTTTCCTTTCGTATACGCTGCTTCAATTGCCGTGGTAATTTTATCTTCAGATAGTTGGGGTATACGTGCAATGATTTTCCCATCTATAGGACTTTTTATATCCAGAAATCTGTCATCAAAAGCCCATGTCCCGTTGAAATAAGTTTTAAACTCTGGGATCCCATCATCAGCTATTTTGAATATCTCTTCAAACATTTTGTGTGTGGTCAGCATTCTGCATGTCTTCCTTGTTTAAACTTTCTATCTTTGTTTCTTGAGGTTAATCTAAAGGATTTAGTGAATAAGTAAGGATGTATAAACATAGAGCTACCTCCTTCGATCTCAAAACTTGGTCAATGTGAAACATTAAAGAGTTCCTTAGTTTCCAAATGTGCCTACAGTAAGCACTGATATCTTTGCATTTTTATTTATTTTCTTACTTACTGATCCCATAACAAGTCTATTAATCATACTTCTCCCCTTGTTTCCAATTACAATTAAATCTACATTTTCTTTCTCTGCGATTTTCTTTAATCCCTGAGCTGGTTTTTGAGCTATTGTCTGCAATTTAATGTCTATATCAACATTCTCTATTAATCTTTTTGCTTCGTTTAAAAGAGCTTCAGACCTTTTTTTGGTTACACCTGTTCTTATCACTGGTAAGATTGATTTTGTTGCATTAGCAATTAATAATGAAGCACTAAATTTCTGACAAATATCACTGGCATATTTTAAGGCCATTTTTGAATCTTCAGAACCATCATAACCTACAAGAACATTATTACAAGGTTTCTTTCCTTTAATTGCTAAAACATTACTGTGACTATTATTAAGAACCTCTTTTAGCACTGAACCTATATTATATCCCACTTCACCATTTACACCTATTACAATTAAATCATAGTTACTAGACATATTAAGAATTGTTTTTGTGGGATTTCCAAATTCAATAAGGGTTGTTTCAACTGGGATGCCTTCTTCAGTGAAAATAGCTTTTGCATTGCTAATCGCTATTCTTCCACTTTGTTCTAAGTGACCTTTAAGTTCATCCTTCAATCTATGCTGCAAATCTGAATCAGAAAGCGATCGAATCATATTTTCTGGAACAACATGCAGAACTTTCACTTTCGAATCATATTTTTTTGCTAGAAGCACACAAAATTCGATTGCGTGAAGAGAGGGATGATATCTATCCACTGGAAGAAGAATGTTTTTAATTTGTACATCAGATAAATTATCCATTGTTAATATACTCTTCCTTTAGACTCTTTCTACTATGGTACAATTCATTTTTTCTAGTTAAAAAAAGATATTTTTGAGTAAATCGTAAGTCAGAGCTTATATTAGTAGCAATCTGCGGTTTTGGTTGACTGTTATGTTACCTCAGGTTATTCGTAAACCAAAAGGTTAAGTGAAATGGATTATAAAGCAGTAGGAGTGTAATATGACTAATGTTCTTGGAGATCCCATGAGCTTATAATCTTTTAACGTACTTTTCTTTTGATAGCATACACTCCTATTGCTATACTACCACCATGGATCATTCCACTAACCGCAAGTGGAATAATACCTGGGTCTAGTGCAGCAATTTGCGGGGCCGATTTTTTTTCAGAAGTTTCACGAGTTGTTGCAGGAGAAGTTGCTGGGGTTGTTTCACGAGTCCATGTGGTAGTGGGGGAAATTATTTCTTCACTCGTAGTTGTTTTTGGGATTGTAGTTGATGTTGAGGTCATATTAATCTGAAATGACCACACTGAACTCCAAGAACAAGCAGTCGTAAAGTCTTGGAGACTTTACCCTATTAATTACATAACTTTTAAGGCAAAAAGAATAAAGCAATAGGTTAATTGTTATGGGTTATGAATCTAGAACTCTTATTCTGGGTTATTTTGTTTCTCATTGGTTATGTAGTGATATATTTCTTTGCAGATTATATTATCGATCTGTTAGAAGATTTTAGTGAAGTATATACTATCTCCCCTGTTATTGTAGGCATGTTTATTTTGGGGGTTGATCTAGAAGAGAGTATTGTGTCATTGATCGCTGCTTCTAGTGGGTTTCCCTATCTTTCTCTGGGAAATTTAATTGGTAACACGATAATAGCTGTGGCGATCGCTTTTGGGCTTCCTGCATTATTTCTCAAATTTGACTTCCAGCAAATCCCTTTGTTCTATTATAGTCTTTTACTCATTGGAGGCATCTCAATTACAATTTCTATGATACTCCCCCATTTTCTTCTCCTATTTGCGCTAATAAATTTGGCTATTTTTGGTACTTATGTTATTAACAGCGTTAAAGTTCAGAACAAGTATCGTGAATTCTTATCAACACAGGAGGCAAAAGATCAAGTTAACGCAAGTAGACCTGCAGATGATGACGAGGGAGAAGAAGATCACAGGCTCATGATTGCTTTTAAAATTCTTTTCTCTCTTGTAGTTATTTTTCTTGGTGGTGAGACTTTAGTGACGAGCGCGGAGCAACTAGTCCTTTTCACAGGGTTATCTGAAACCTTTTTTGGCCTCATCATTATGGCGTTTGTCACTAATGTCGAAGAATTTTGGTTAATCGTCAAATCGATTCAAAAAGGTCAAACTGAACTCGGAATAAGTGCCCAGATTGGAAAGATTTTATGGAATACTACACTCATTTTTGGGATCTGTGGGCTAATTATCATTCAATTTGAATTTGAGGCAATTATGGTCTTTAGCTCAATACTCTGTTTCATTATCTTGATATTACTCGTTTTTAATCTCATTAGGAAGAATATGTCCACATCAACAGGAGTCCTCTTTTTTATAATTTTCTTTCTCTTTGTGGGCTTAAATATCTCATTTATACTTTAAACAATTCTTAAAAATAGAGCTATTCATTAATGAAGGCTTTGAAAACATAGAACTTCTTTATGAAGAACATAAAAATCATGCTTTCGAGTTTCGGGCAGGAACTAATTTATAGCTGAAAGAAGTTTAGAAGAGTAGTATTCATTTTAAAGCTGATTCAATTTTATAAGAGACCTAGTGGAATTGAATAAGAATGAGTCTTATTTATATGAAAATCCTTGAAAAAAAACCTGAAAGTTATGATGAGGAATTTCATAAACTCTTTCCCGAATCACAACTAATTTATGAAATGATTAAAGAGAGAATAGGAGTCCAAGGCCACATTCTTGAAATTGGTTGTGGGACTGGCCAGTTAGCAGTTTACCTTCGAAAAAGAGGATTAAAATTAACTGCAGTGGATATTTCAGCAGAAATGATAGCCTATGCAAAGGAAAAATCAATTACAGAAAACGTTGATATTGACTTTATTCAGGGTGATTTTGTATCATATCAGATATTTAATAAGTTAAAGAATATTGGTAAATTTGACGTGATAATATCAACTTTTGCGCTTTCCGAATTTTCACCTCTTAGGCAAAAACTTTTTCTGAAGCAAACAGCTCAATTATTAAAAGAATCGGGGACAATGTTTATTGCAGCTGACAGTTATCCTACATCTTCTTTCAAAAAACTCGTCTTCTCATTCAAGCATTTTATGAATTCGCAATTAAGCATAATGAAGAATATCGTCTCCACACACCCGATTAAAGATTTCGAATCGTTACTTACCCCGTTTTTTTCATTCAAACTACTCTATGAAAAGAGTCCCATAAAATTTTTTGAATGTCAGCCAAAGCTAGCCACAGAAATTCGAATTAAGCCAATATCTTCATTTGAAACAGTATTAGGAAAACACTTTAAGGGATTAAAAGTGGCTTGGTGCATTCTCAATGGAATATTTACCCGAAAATCAATTTCACCAGGATTGTACACCGTTGGAACACCTTCTCCTCAATCACCACTTCTAATTACAGGGAATTATTACTGGACTGTATGGGCAGTTTGGCGATCGCTAGTTAAACAGAACATTACATGTTATGTTTTAATAGTTGATTCTAGTGGGATTAATGTATGGTGTGCCGCTGGAGGGAAGCATTTCACTCATTCTCAGATTTCCGACGCCCTGAGGCTTTTTGATGTAGATGAACATGTGAATCATAAGGAGATAACACTACCTCAGCTTTCAGCTACAGGAGTAGATCATAAAGAGCTAAAGAAACAGGGATGGAAACCAAGATTCGGTCCTGTATATATTGATGATTTAAATTCATTTCTTAGGTCGCAGAAAAAGGAAAAAAATCATGCCAAGGTAAAATTTCAATTCTCCTTTAGGACTTTGATGGGTTTACAGCATTCTTTCTTTATTTTGGTAACTTTTTTCTTCCCACTAATGCTTTTAGCAGCAATACTAATGTTTTTTCAAGTTATAGGGGCAGTTTTTTGGTTTAATGTTATCCTTCGCCTCATGGCCCTCGGAATAGTCTTATCAATGCTTTTTGCATGGATATACCCGCTTTTTAATTTCACCAATTCCTTCTTTACTAAAGGAGTTATTTTTGGTTTAGGAAGTGTAATCACCGTAATTATCTATATGGTGGTGCAAGATCCAGGTATATCGTTGCCAAATTTAATTTTCTGGATTGCATTAACATTACTTGTTAGTATGTTCATAGGTTTAGATTTTGCTGGCAATACACCTTATACAAATCATTTGGATGTAGAGAGTGATTTAGTTCTCTTTTCTATTCCTGCTATTGTTTTAAGTGTGATTGCATTAATAGTACCAGCGTTATTTCCTCCAATAATGTATTTATTTTAAACAAGGAGAAATTAGTTTGACAGCACAAATATTCCAAGATCAGTGTATTGGGTGTGGATGGTGTATCGATGTTTGTCCTCATCAAATAATTATTTTTGATGAAAATAAGAAAGCTACAATCATAGAAGGAGATAAATGTATAGAATGTGGTGCTTGCGAGTTACAATGTCCATCAAATGCAATCTTAACACATCCACTTGGATGTGGATGTATAAGTGGAGTTTTGAAAACTAAAATCAGAAAATTACTAAGACAAGAATTGAAACAGGTATGTTGTTAAGAATAGGCTGTAAATTTATTCTTGACTTTCAACATCAAGATTGGGAGATCTTTATTACTCTTTTTCTTCTGATTGTCTTCCCTAATCTAGATAAAATATTTTCAAGTTAAATCAATCCTCTTCTGACGATTTCTGAACTCCGATGCTTTTCCCAGAGCGCTAAAAACTGCTTTAACGTCTCCTCATTTTGATAGATCCGATCTCGAGCTAGTCTTTTTGCTTTTAACACCTGAAGAAAGTGCTTTTCTAATGTATTTTCATACTGAATTCCTAGTTGCTCTGGGACATCCTTGTTTTCACACATTTTGATTGATTCAATGGCAATTTGGCCTGATCTTATGGTATAAGGGATTCCTTTCCCGCTGATAGGATCCACTAGTCCTCCTGCATCACCTACAGCAAACACGTTCTCCTTGTAAAGCTGTGATCTCAACCCCACTGGAATTAGGTGGGCTTTAAATAGGTCTAGTGATGAATTTTTTATTACTTCTTTGACCAGTGGTAACTCAAGGAATGGTTTGATTTTTTCTCTGGGGTGTTTAACTCTTATTAGTTGGTTTCCCCAACCTACAGTAACGACCTGCTTTTTGGGAAATAACCATGCATAGCCGAGATGACTGAGCTGTTTAATGCTAAAAAACAAATGTAATGTACTACTCCCCAAGTTTTCTTCCATGTGTTGCCTAGTTGTCTTCATCTCTTGTGTGATAGTTAAAATTAAATCTTCTCGCGCAAAACGGGGCCATCTCAGCGTCCTTAAAGTTGGTGAAGAGACCCCATCTGCAGCAATAACGTATTTTGTCTGGTATTTTCTGTTCTTTGTGAAAACAGTGTAATACATCCCCTCTTTTTCTATTGCAACTAGTGGTTCATTTTCCTTTAATTTTGAGCCATTTTCAACCGCAATGTCGGTTAGATATTTATCAAATAGACTCCGCCACACCACCGCTCCTTTTCCTGTTTTTAAATATATTTCCCCATCTACATGATGGAGCTCTAAGGAGTCAACAATTCGCTCAATCTTCTCTTCGGGATAATCAAGTTGTTGGACGAGGTTCCAATCTAATGCCCCACCACAGGCCTTGTATCTCCCTGTTCGACCCAATATTTCTTTTTCCAATAGACACGTTGAGAATCCATGCTGTGCTGCATGGATTGCTGCGCTAGTTCCACCTGGACCTGCGCCTATAATAACAATATCAAACTGTTCACAGGAATCTCCCATGTTTATTCCAATCCAATCTTTTAGATGATCTCACAAAGAAGTTCGTTCTAGGAGCTCTCAATATGAAAGATATTCGTATATATAAGTTAAAGGATAAGAACTCTTTTCGTTTTAATGAGAGAATTTTTTTTATGAAAATAGAAATACTCAAGTTAAACGAAATCAACGAAACTTCATTAAAAGTTATCTATAAAAAGGATATACTATCTAATTTCGAAACAAAAAATTAAATTCAACGGAAATTTACCAAAGAAATTAAAGGATTCGAAATGTCATGAAGTTGCAATTTACAACTAGTGGAATCCTTTCTATCTTTTTTTTGGGGACTCTTCTTATTCAAAGTAATATGATATATGCAACCAATCAACAGTGCCCATTCGACGTCCAAATTCTCGATTCAAAGACTTCTTGGTGTTCTGGTAAATTCTCTAGAGATAACATAACTACTACTTGCTGGGATGTAATTACTTTAACTCATATTACATTAGGGGTGGCTAATTTAGATACGACTATTCACTCGCTAAATCAGTTAATTCTTACTATAGAGGAAATAGGTGAACGGGGTGTACCGAGTTTTTTGAAATCCGAAAATTTAACTTTAAACATGGATTTATCGTTAATCCTCTCTCCTCAGAAGTACTGGTCGTATAATTTCAGCTGTTCTGAGTGTCAATCTCTAGTAAAAATCAGCTTAGAAGCCGATGGAGAGTGGTTTGAGTTCGATCCAGACCAGATTTTAATTGATGCAGGTATTTACTTAGGAACCACTTATTGGCCTCCCCACTGGAGTAATGTGTCTTACTACACAGAGAAACAAACTATTGCTGTGAGTTTTTTAGAAATTCTTTTTAGTGTTGGCATTTTTAATATAATTATCCTTATTTTTCGTCGGCGTAGGGAAAAAGATTAAATGAAATTTAATTAAAAAAAGGGCTGCTAATTCTAATGAGTGATCTACTCAATATCGATCTCTGTGATTTAGCTTCTCTCCCGAAAGTAGGCGCAGGCCAGGTATCAACCATTTTCCATGCCTTATAAGGGTAATGTTGAGATAACCCTAGCCATTCAATTGACTAATCATGGAATCTGGGGATTTGGTGAATTATTAGACTTAACAGACAAGTGTTATAAAATAATAATGTACAATAAGAAAATCAACTGAGTGACCTAGGAGGCAATTTCAATAGAAATTAAAATGATGTTCCTTGACCCTCCAACCGTTGAAAGTACCCACCGTGCCAGTTTTTATCGTGAAGCCCATATTGTACTAATTTTATTTGATCTATCACAACCAGAAACATTTAAGAGTATAACTGAATGGTTTAGGAAGATAATAGAGTTTTCAGACCAATTACAACTTATTAAGATTTATTTAATTGGAACTAAAGCTGATTTAGAGGGAAAAGTGAGTGATAACGAAGTTTTTGAATTAATAACTGAATGGCAGGAAAAATTAGCCAGTGATATCGAATTTATAAAAACTTCTGCTCGAGATACCTGGTTCAAATCTCCCCAAGCTAGTGATTCAATTCATCCTGAGTCTATCTTAAAGCAGCTCGCTATCGATATAGGAAGGGGTATGAGTATAGCTCCAGAAGAAGAAGGAGAGTCAATCATAGCAAAGATAATCCTTCTAGGTGAATTGGGGACAGGGAAAACTTCATTAAAAGAGGCATTTGTAGGAAAAGGTTTCACAACAAACTATTTACCAACTATAGGACTTGATTTTGGCACTAAAAGTGTAATATTAACTTCTGAAGACCTAGCAGCAGAACCAATTAGCCAAGAGGCGAAAATGATACTAAAAAAGAAAGGACCAGATAAAAGAACGATCTATACTGGAATTTCATACTTTGATCGAATGATTCCGTATAAAAATTTTGATTTAACTGTTGAGCTCTCTCATTTTGCGATACAAGAAGAAAAAGGGAAATCTTATCTTGTGACTGGCACAAGAAAAACCCAAAAGCTAGAACAACTTGAGTTTGCTATAGATGTAATCCAGGTAGTTCCATTGTGCCCTGGTTGTTTAGTTAGTCCCCCTTCTAGAGTCGCACAACTTACAAAGCCCAATCAAAAGCTGAGTTTCATTATCACACCATTGATAACGGGTAAAATCGATGGAAAGATTGAATTCAGAACATTAGAGCACGAAGTACTTTCTCAAATTAACATCCCGAGTATTTCACGACCTTCTAGAATTGCTAGAATCATTGCTATTGTGGGGGTTCTTATTGGGGTAACTCCAACTGGACTAGAGTATCTAACTGGGATAAATATCAATACAACACTGAGAAATCGTTTATCACAAGACATTCCTGCTCTTACGACAATCTTTCAAGGATTAAATTGGCTTTTATTGGGAGAACTCTTGCTAATGATTTCAACTCTAGCATTTGCAGGATTTTTAACATATAGACTCCGGCCCAGAAAAGCTAAAAGTTTTAGTGAGATGGATTATTCAGCAGTAGGAGCGTAATTTGACCAATATTCTTGGAGGTCCTATGAGCTTATCGATCTAATGGGTCAATGTAACAAAATATTATCTCAGCTTTATAGAAAAGTGTAATTGGTGTAAATTTTCTCACATGTTTTAGAGATTTCCTCTTTTATCCGTTTTATTAATGTATTTTCCTCTTCTGGGTATAAACCTCAAATCCAAGCTCGTTTGCAACATTAGTAACGTATTTATCTCCCGAACTAAAATAGTTCGCTTCAAATCGTTTACTATTTGTTACTTGGACCGCATCTACAATATATAATCGGTTTTGTAACGCAAACGTC
The DNA here is from genome assembly GCA_048938105.1 of Promethearchaeota archaeon. Lineage (GTDB taxonomy): Archaea > Asgardarchaeota > Heimdallarchaeia > Hodarchaeales > Hodarchaeaceae > Hodarchaeum. The sequence continues at coordinate 173,613 of JBHLMN010000010.1, read as the reverse complement.
CATGCATTCATTTGTATTGAAACTAAAGTAGGTAATATTTCCGACTGATTGATTCTCAGTAATCTTAATGTTTCATCAATGAATTTTGACATTATTTTGTTGAGGGTGTCTTGATCAATCCAATTTCTTCTTAAATATTGATCAAACACGCCTAATACTTCAACAATATTCAGGAGATTAAATGCTAATGTTAGATATCCTTGCCCTATTTGATCATAGAGAAAGTCTGCAAAAGATGTTCCTGCTTCTTGGATATATCTCTTCACAATCATAGAGCTGTCAAGATAGATTAACATGGGAGTTTCTCATCTCACGAATTATTTCTTCTGCAGGTATAGGAACGGTCGGTCGGTCTTGCTTGATTTCTTCTAAAGAGAATGATTGGTTTTCTTTCGATGAAATTAATCTCTTTAAATTGACTTCTAAGTTGATTAGAGTATTATCGTCAATAATCTTGTTCAGTTCACTGCTTAAATTTCTCATTGTTCCACTGGAACGATATACCTGGTCTTTAAACCTTTCCCAAGATTTTTTATCGGTATAAAAGCTTACTTTTTCAGTCAATTATGATCACCGGTATGACTCTTTAGCTCTAGACTGGTATTCAAGAATAAAAATTCTTTGATTCTTATAATTAATCTTTCTAATTTTAGGTCTTTAAGACTAAATTACTTTTATATAATATCAAACCTTAATAGGGTGATAGAATCCGAGAGAGAAAAAGGGAGATTCAAGGTTTTTGTTAAATTTTTTTGAGTAAAAAAGAAGAGAAAATTCCCCCCGTTGGCCCAGATAGTGGTTATCGTGACCATAAGAGCAGAGTAAAAGTATGTTAACGTTGCTTGCGTCGGAAAGCGGTAATAATCCCCAGAATCATGATCACGCCCAAAATTGGGATTCCTGGTGCGGTACCGTTGTCAGTCTTTGTTGATGTTGTTTCCTTACCTGTAACAGTTATGGCTAATTGCACTGTGTCTAATTTATTTGAGTCGTTATATAATTCCACGTCGACTGTGTAGTCACCTGGAGTGACGGTTCCAGATGTTTCAACGGTTGCAGTCACAGTTTTTGTCTTTCCGAACTTTAAGGTGCTTATACTAGTGTCACTAAGGCTTAAAGAGATACCATCGGGTGTCTCTCCCACTTCAATAGTTGCAGAACCTGCTATTTCTCCTTCATTTTGCACATAAATGCAAGCTGTGTTACTGCTATTTTGTTGACAAGAGACTGTTACGGAATCATCGCTGAATTTGAGGTTACTTGGTTTTGGGAAGACATTGATCTCGTCAAAAACATTGATATTGTCCAATTTATGCCCATCCAGTGCTACAAATCCGAAATATTTCGATGTTGTATGAGTTTTGTCCATTGCATCTATCCTAAGTGATCCGTTCACAAAGAGGTAGAATTGGCCGCTTGTATGACGGGTCACATCGATGTGATACCACCCAGAAAGACCACTAGGATAACTATATGAACCTAGCTCGGTCACCTTGCCATTCACACGTTTCCACAAAGTAAATCCCGGAGTTCCATCTGAACTTATCCAGATCATGATATCATAACAATCCTGTTGATCAACTTCAAGAGAATCTCCCATGAAAAAGATATACAGGTGCTCACCAAGGCTCATAAACTTAGTAGTATTAATGTACACATCAAAACTCCATGTTCCGTATGCAATTGTGCTAGTGTGGTTTACCACATGCCACATATGTTTAGCTGTAGTTCGTAGTGTATAATCACTTGCGGAAAAGGTACCGTTTTGCACCATCCAGCCATCATAGTTCCCGTCATTAAAATCATCGGACCAAACAGTTGTTGTAAGACCTGCTCCATCACCTGTTATTGGATTAATTTCACAACTTGCTGGGAGACCCCCAACGCTTACCAGTGCTATTATTAATATCAACCCAGCAAATCCAGCAATTCCTCTTGTGGTTTTTATTTTTATCATTTTTTTTCACCTTATTGTTTTCATTTTCTCATTTCTATTCTTCATTAAGTTTCACCTCCAAAAAAAAGAAAGAACTTCGATGTTATGGAACATCGAAGTCTGCAGTATTCATTTGGCTTCAATAGATTTCAAATTCTAGATATTCAGAGCCATCATATTCACCAAGGTAGTAAAAGTCAATACGAATTGTGTATTGTCCAGGAGAAAGAGTATTTGGCTTAAAAGCCCCTCCTTCTCGATAGGAATAGATTTCCCAGTCAGGGGGAATCCAACCACCTTCTCTTACAAACTTAGTTAATTCAGGCATCCTTACAATAGGTGTTTTGTCATCGCTGATGAGATTCCAAGAAGTTTGTCCATTTTTTTGCAAATAGAAAATCGAATCTATTTCTTCCCGAACCTTTGCTGCTTCTTGTTGATTTTCTGCTGTAACAAACCAACCGAAACTGAAACCAAGGGCGTCTTGAGAATCAAAAGGGCCTGGTACCGTCCAAAAAGTGATCATTCTTTCTCCATAATCACCAAATACTCGTAGAAAAGCTGCTTGTTGGTTAGGATTATGAATAGCTGGTGGAAACCAATTTGGATCCATCCCTGGAATAACTGCGATACTCCTAACTTCACCGTAATTCGCTGCTGTCTGTGAAATCGTTGAAATACTCAAAAAGCCAATGAATACAAGTAGTTGTATGGTTCTTTTATGTTTCATGTTGTTTCTCTCTTTTTATGATGGTGTGTTATCCGTCTCAGGATAACATTTACCATTAGAAATCAATGGTATATATAAAGTTTTCCAACAAGAATATTGATATATGGATAGAAATGTTAATATATAATGCAGTTCCTTAATTTTAATTAGGGTAAAAAGAATGTCAAAAGCTAATTCAGAGAGCAAAAAATATCCAGTTCGAGTAGACCTAGATAAAGAAGATGAGGAGAAATTTCGTTCGGTTCAAGAACAGAATAAACTTAAAAGTAAAGCAGATGTTTTACGATTTTGTGTAAATAAGGTCTATCATGGGTTGGTATTAGAGATTGATGAGGACGTTTATAGAGAAATCCAAAAAATTATTGCTAGTCGGCATATCAAGATTAAGTATGCCATTACTAATATTAATGACTTTATTAAAAGGGCAATCAGCGACTTCCTAGAATCTCTAAAAGACGAATGGAGCTTAAAGAATTGGAGTACCCGACAATCTTTGACCCAAGAAGAAAACAGTACTGCTTTAGCATTACTGGAATTACAACTAAAAAAAGTCCCAGGTGTAACAATTGATGATTTGATGGAATACATGAAAAAAGACCAAACCACAATAAAAAAACATATTGAAAAATTTGTAAACGAAGCATTACTTGACTTCAGAGAGTCTGAAGGTAAGATTTATTATTATGCTAGATGAACACTCTTAGGATGTGTTTTTATGGAGAGGATACTTGTCCATAGCTATAAGGGAGGAACAGGAAAAACCACAGTCGCTTTGAACATGGCTAGTCAGTTAGCGAGTGAGAATAAAGTGTTATTAATTGAAAGCGACTTTTTTATGCCTACATTTCATTATATCTTTCAATGTGAACCTGATCTACATTTTAACGATTATCTGAAAGGGGATGTCAATTTTAAGGAAACTATCGTCCATGATGCTCAACTCAACATAGATGTAATTTTCACAAATAAAGATTTTGATCCAAATGAGAAAATTATGGGATCAGATCAGAAATGGTTTATTTCTACACTCCAAGGTATGATACAGGATCTTGAAGCTCTCGAAGATCAGTATGATTATGTTATTTTTGACTCTCCACCTGGTTGGCATATGATCTTGATTAATCTGATCATGTTATGCAATAAAGCAATAATTATCCTTCGACCAAACTCTTATGCAGTGAGCGGGACAAAGAAAATGATTGAAGTAATATATAAAAGAGCAAAATCCATTAGCAATTGGGAGATATTTATACTCTTCAATCAGGTTCCAGAAATTGAAATGAGTGCAGATTTAAAGCGCTGGGCAGAACAATTCCAGAAAAAGGGGATAAAATACGCTGGGTATATCTCCTGTTCGTGCGATACATCCTATCAGATGGCCCATGAAGCAATGATCTTTTCAGCGGGACATCCTTTCCACATGGCTTTAAAAAAGGCATTAAAAAATATCTTCAATGGCCTCCCCTAAAAATGGATGATTTTTACGGATTTTTTATCGGCTTAAACCTACTCGCTAAGCTTGAGGTGGAAAGAATTTACTGACAAGGTCTTTCCACTTAAGAGTTCGAAGATTATTGTCATTGAGTACTCCCCCATCATCAATGAAAATGGTCTTCAAGCCACTTAAACGACTGTTTCACATCACAATTACCTAGTATATAGATTTCTTATGAAGAAATCCTTATTGGTAATTCGATCAGAGGAATCGAAATATTTCCGAGAATTTCTTTTATTCCAGTTAAAGACCCCTATTTATTATGGGGAACCTTTCTGATCGAATTGAGATAAAAAATCTCCCACAGGTCTCTACGGTACTATATTAAACGAAAATTTACAGTTTTTTAGTATAATATAAGGCAATCACGAGTATTTTATTCCCTTTAAATGGAGCTTAATTTTCCATCACACATAGGGCAATTGGTTCGTCCGACTTGTGCCATCTCTGCAAACGCTTCGATACAGACGAGTCTTCCACAGGCATCACACTGCATTCGTGGTGTGCCTGCCTTGTGCTTGATACTACAAAGTTGACAGTAGAATGGTGGTGTTATGATCTCTGGTTTAGTGGAAAGCGGAGCCTTAGCGACTTCAATTAGATCCTGTGGTTTTTCTATAGGGACTTCTTCTTCTACTTTCATGGTTGAGATGTCTTCTAGTTTTACTAGCCTTGTTCCTGAATCAGCAATCGTTCCATCCCATCGTTCTATCCAGAAAACATCCCTATTATTTTCGTCCTTATAATACGGGGAGTCTTTTGGTCTTCTGGGGCCAATAATAAGCAGTCTATCTCCTGGTTCAACTGAAGAAACCAGCTCAATATTATATCTATGACCTGGATCTCCCCATACATGGAGTGTACGAGTCATTAACTGACCTGGGTCTGTTACTCGAATTGTTCTATAAGGTGCTGGTCTACCATATTTTTCCGGAGATGCAGGTTGAAGGGCTACGCATTCAAATTCGATGTCCATTTGTGTTCCACGGTGGTATCTCTCGGAATCTAAGAGCTCAACTGCCTGTCGAAAACTGACTTGTTTAAAGGCTATTTTTTCTTCTTTTGGAATTCTAACTGGATAAGCGCAGGTATCACAGAAACGGGCTCTTTCTGGGAGATTTGTCCCACATCTCTCACAAAAAATCCCCCTTTCAGTCGAAGGTTGAGGCCGAACTTGGGTCTTACGAAAAATTTGTGATTCCTGTTTAATGATTTTTGATAAATATTTATTTGGGATTTGTAATAGGTAATAATAGACAAGAAGTATGATTCCAAGTGTCAGAGCTGTTGCAACAAGGACAAGAGCGTAACCAAGGAAAGGGATAGCAAGGATTACCATAAGAAGCATTTTTGTTGTGTTTTTCGATCGAAGTTTCTGTTGATAAGACCAATTACTGGTAATTAGTTCGTGATACCTACGTTGAAATGGATATTGTTCCTCAAATTCTGGAACATTTTTCCATACGGCGATAAATTCTTCATCTACTCTTCTGAAAGAAAGTAACCACCAGATCGCTAAAAGCCACACCCACACATAACCTATAATTGATATGCAGCTAAGATAGATGCTTATCTCAATTATTTTTCCTCGTCGAATTTTTGAGTAAGCAGCTCTTACTACAAAGTCACTGGTCGGTCTGTATTGCTTATCTGGATAACTATTCATGTTGAATTCTCCTTTCTTGAGAATTGAATACTTTTCTCCCGTCTAAACGATCTTATTCAAGACCCTCAAACGAAGTCGATTGTTTTACATTGATTACAGCTTTCCCTGATTGTTTCTTTTAAGAATTAGCTTTGGGGGGAAGAGAATTTCGGATTTAACAACATTTTTTCCTCTTCTTTATTCCTCATTCTTTTATAAGGGAAATTATAATTCTTGTTATTTTCTTATCAAACGAATCTAATGAAGTATTTTCAAGGATTGATTTTCTTATTAGATACAAAGCAATTATAAAATGCAGCCAATGACATCATATACTAGTCATATTATATTATCTTTTCCCTAAAAGCTTAAAATTATGCTTTGTGCTACTACTGATTTTAAATAGCACCATATTAAATCTGTTTCCGAGAAAGTCCTTAATTTTACTTTAATTTCCAATTAGTTGCCTCTAGCGAAATTCTTATTAACTAGGTTCAATTTCCATTGTAATTAGTCTATTTATCAAGTAATATCATTGTTATTTAGAGATTAATGACCCTCACAAGGTGAGATGACCCTATCGATTTATTAAAACATAAAGTTAGATAAGATCTCCTCTTATATGGTGGTAAATGATTCTAAACTCCCTAATGGAAAAGAATATAAAAAATCAATAACTTTAATGTCACTTTTGTGAAGGAAATTTGCTTATATTGAATGAGGATATAAAACCATGGAAAGAATGAAATTAAAGGGTTCTTATTATGAGATGGGAACCCAACTTGGTAAGATGATCACAGGAAGACTTACTCTTCCAAAAGCAAGTGATGAAAGATTGGAATGGGCCACAAATTGTGAAAAAGTAATGGAACAACACACACCTGGTTTGGTAGAGGAGCTTCAAGGAATAGCTGATGCATCTACTCTAGAAAAAGAACAGTTAAATGCTTTGATTTTATATGACTGTTCCTACATCAAAGGTTTTTATACTTCTTCCCCTCTAAACCACTGTACAGTCTTTACTATTCCAGCTAAGCACACAAAAAGTGGAAAACCACTGATTGCACGGAATTACGATTGGTTAACAGAAGTTCAGGAGTATTTTGCGGTGCATCACATACACCCCACAAATAAATTGCGGAGTGTGCTATTTACCGACCACTACGTTGGAGGTTTTGGTGGTGTCAATGAAGCAGGATTAGCTTGTGGTTGCACAACGGCTGCATATTACAATGGTAAGATCCAACCCGCCCTCATGTTAAACATGACGATTCGATGGATTTTAGACAGTTTTCGTGACGTACAAGATGCAGTCGATTTTTTAGAACAGGTTCCACTTAGTGAGGCCAATCTTTATCTAATTGTTGATAAAAGTGGGACGGCTGCTCGCGTAGAAGCTTCTCCCAACAAAGTTAGTACTACATACACTCAAGATGAGTTTCTTATTGCTACAAATCACTTTCAGTCTGAAGAAATGAGAAAATTCGAGCTTAAAATCACCGAAGCAAATGCGCATACTACTCTATCCCGTCTTGAAGGGATCAAAAATTGGTATGCTATCCATACGAAACCAATCACTATTAACGCGGTAAAATCAATCTTGAGAGATCATAAACATGGTGTATGTGATCATTTCGATGTGCAAAGTACCCTTTGGTCTTGGGTAGCAACCTTGGGCGCACATGAAGTAGAAGTGTGTGAGGGCAGTCCCTGTGAAAATGAATACACTACAGAGTCAGTGATTTAGGGATAAAATATAAGTTTGACCTCATTAAATATAATTCTCTAAATTGAGAGTAGTGAACCCACTCGGTGTTAAATGATTAGGGATGGGATTAACAAATTCATGATTTTCCTTTCCGCTTTCCGTAGATGCTCCTCATATGTTCTTCTATGAATATGCATCTCCTCTGCAAGTGAATCAATTAAAACGTTCCGGGGTAATTCATAGTATCCACTATTGTATGCATTAGTTATTGCTTCAAACTGACGTGGGCTAAGGTTGTTTTTCAGGTCATCCAAAGAAAGAAGAATCGGAATAGGGTTATATGATGTCTTTAACGGTGCTAACTTTATCACGCTAACTTTGGTTAATGGATCTTCTTTATGAATGTCTTCTAAAATTAATCCTGCATCCTCTGCAGTGATTATTAAGTTCACTACTTCTCGACCAGCCAAGAACTTCACTGGAAGGAGTTCAACACAATCATGCTTTTCATAGATTGAAGCAAGCGGAAGTTTAGAACATTCACATAGTTTGATAACTAGTTGAACTTGGTTATGTTCTGGGTATATCTTAATGATAGTCCCTAATTTATCTTCAATATCTTTAATTGCATTTTCAAGAGCAGGACTATCTCCTCTTAATTCTAAGACATCATGGTGAGAATGATTACACCATAGTAGAATTTCTACTTCCTTATGATCACGAGAGAAGTTTGAAAACGGGCAATCATGTTGAATCTCAAGCAGAAAGTGGTACAACATATGAATCCAGTTATAGGTTCGAGGTCATGAATTAATAAATATTTCCGATAAGTCATATTATCATTGAATTAGATCTCCAGATGGAGGGTGAAGATTTATTTCTTTCTAACTTCGTTACTTCATTGTGCAGTCCCATCAGCAAGCAAATGTTTATCTTCTATTTGCCACCATTATATGGGGAATCACACCCTTAGTTGTTGAGGATCTTCTAAATTATCTGAATCCGATTACCATTTTAACGATAAGATTTGGAATAGCTGTGGTAATATTAACAGTGTTTATGTTTTTGTTTCATAGACAGGAGGGATTTTCTCTTTTGTCTTCTAAGACTTGTGTCCTAATAGGGTTTCTAAATGCCCTTGCTTATCCTGCAGCCACGATTGGTCAGAAACTTACGACTGCAGGGCTTTCTACCTTGTTAACCTCCTCTTTCGTTGTCATTGTTCCATTTATTGCTTGGAAAATTGAAGGAAAAATACTAACTACTAAAATAATATGTACTGCACTTATTTCTCTTGTAGGTATATTTCTTATTAGTTATAATGGAGATTGGACTAGCCAATCAAGTGCATTAAACCTTGGAATAATCATCTCACTCCTCGCTGCTATACTGTGGGCGTTCTACATTGTTTTATCGAGTAAATATCTTGATATCACAAAAACTGAAGATAATCACATTAATCCTCTAAATTTTATTTATGCTATCAATTTTTATACTCTCCTTCCCTTGATCATCTTTTCTTGTTTCACTTCTGACTTGTTTGGATTCATACCTAGGAGAATAATCCCACTACTTGTTTTTCTAGGAGTTCTTCCGCAAATTATTGCCTTCGGTCTCAATTCTTGGGCCGTTGCAAGACTCGGGTCAGTTAATACTTCTTTTTTCCTTATTCTTCAAGTTCTTGTTCCATTATTATTTGAATTTATTGTTGTACAGCAGTTCTATACTATTTGGATTTACTTTGGGGTTTTATTCATATTATTATCCATGTTCTTAATTGCTAAGGTGAATAGAGTCTCATAACAGATGAATCGGGAATGATGTTGGGCGAATTCTCTTGAAGAAAATTCCCCTACCCCTTATTTCAACTTTTTAAAGAATCTATATGAATGCTTACTAATTCTGTGATCATTTCATTAAAGCCAATGTTATCAGTGTTTTTCATCTCATAATAAGGTATTCCTAATATTTTGGCTAAATCTTCTGCTTGAGATTTTTTGTTTCCATTTGTTTCGTCCACTATTCCTACTAACGCTCTTTGGGAATCCTCAGACGAACTTAATGTGAATTCTGTATGTAAATCTCTTATTTTATTTAGTGCCTCCAAATCATCCTTCAAGAAGAAAAATACCGCTGCAAAAGCCCCTTGGTAATATGCTTGACGTAGTTCTCTATATTTATTGTCAGCATTTACATTACAAAAGATCATCCTTACGATTTCATTATCCACACGTATATTCTCAGTATTTACATCTACACCAATTGTATCAAGCACTGAGCAAATAGAGTTTCTATTTGGATTAACCAAATGAGTTAAATCCATTGCTAAGCTATGAGGGACTCCTACTAAATTAATTTTTAGTATCCAGTTGTCACTATTCATATTCCCACTCTCTTATTTTCCTCTCCCCTATTCAAACATTAATTATTATCTAAAGAATTTGTACACAAATGTAGTACGGGATGATTTTCCCTTTAAAATACTCTTAAAAACTCTTAACTTCTCTATTTTTATATTAACATATCTACAATTAATTCTCTTATTTTCAGCAAACATCTATTATATTGTCGGGTAATGGTAAATTAGTTACCCCAATGAAATTGCAATATTTTAACATCAAATTTTTCGATGTTGTGCTCGTCCAGGGAAAATAATCCCTAATACTTCTCAAGTTCTTCTTGCATCATCTTTTTCAATTTATCGCTTCGCTCTTTTTTCTTTAATTCAGATAGTTCCTGATCTAGCGGACTAACATCCGATGGAGGACTTGGAGGACTAGCTTCTGATGGAGGGCCTCGTAGATCTGTTGTCGGTGGAGGGCTAGGTGGTCTGGTTGCTGATGGAGGGCTTTCCAAACCAGATGGTGGTGGAGAAATCGGAGGTGGGGTAGATGGTGGTGGAGGGCTAGGGGCGCTCACTGGGCCTTTTCCAGTCGCCCACCATCGTTCTCTTGAAGAAATAATAGTCATTAACATGGTCAAAATAGTTAACGGTACTGCAACAAATATTAAATCATTATTTTGCTCTAGAAGGCCAAAAATGGATACGATTAATTCAATCGCGGCCCAACCGGCCCAAAGATATAATATAAACGATTTCAGGCGTTCTGTAATAGTATAGGTCGCGATTAGCAAAGATATAACCGCTGCAACGCCAAGTGTGACTCCTAGCATGAAAGGTTCAATTTGTATGTTTTCTACAACTATTGGTTCAGTAAATGCATATGGAATTAAAGTACCAGCTATAAAACTTATTTGACTAAGAAGAGTAATTGTTGTTGGAGCCCAAAATGTTGTTGTGATACAATTCAGAAGTAATTTAATTAGTAAATAAACAACCAAAAGTATTGATATTAATTTTATCAGATTGGAAGCTTCTAAAAACTTTTCGTTATCACCTAGCACAAAAATTGCTATATAGAGACCATAGGCAGCTGCTAGAATTCCTAAATACCATAATATGGCATGTAATTTGAAGTATATTGAATCTCTTGTGATACTTCTCTCTTTGGAGAGTATATCAACTCCTAGCTTAAAGAAAAAGATAATCTCACTGATAATAAAGATAACGAGACCACCCAGAAAAAGGACACCAATGTCTAACGAGTGAAATGTTAAAAACAGAAATCCACCTAATAACCACAAAGGAGTAGGTTCTAGTAAGTCAAAAGTGAATTCTAATAAAGACCAAGACTTGTCAACATAACTTGGTATTTGAGGTTCAAATGTTCCCAAAGCAAGTAAAGCTTCCAAAGTAATTGTTAAAGCTAATAATCCTAAACCTAAAAAGCTATAGAATACTTGAAATGCCACTGTTCGGCCTTTTGTGGCACTTTTGGGTAAACTACTTTCAATGATCCGAAAAGGGCAGTATATGAGAATTATAAACAAATCTAGGCGGATATCAGGTGTGTTTTCAATAGGTGCAAATACGAGAAATAATAGTAGTAAGACAAATACAGTGGGGAACATCCCAAACACCCGGTGATATAGCTCCTCCTCATCTCTTTTCCAGAAATATAATAGTTCACCACCAATGAAAATTATAGCTGCTGTATAATAAACGAAAGCAAAGTCATCTGTGAAAACAAGTAATATTGAAGAAAAAATAGTTGCAACAGAAGAAAATAAAATTGCAAATGTCAATCTTTCATGAGGTATCCCAAGATAGATAGTCCGAAATGGTAGATAGATAACTAAAAACAAGATGTCATATCGAGAAAATAATATTGTATAATCACCTATTATTACGAAAGTGGTTAACGCTACCAAAATAAAAGAAGTTATCCCCCCAAAATAACGAGTAATCCTAATATCTCTCTCTAACATTATCCAAAAAATAATCTCAGCTCCTAATAAAAGGAACCAGCCTCCAATAACCTGTAAATCAATTCCTATTAATAGAGCTGCGGTACCAGCTATTGCTGCGATCAGTGAAAGCAGATTAACAAACTTAAAAATTGTGGTATTGTTTTTACTCATTCAACCACCATTTTTTACTTATGATAACTGACTGATCATATTCTTCTTTAAATATCTGATGATTTATTAAAGAGAATATTCCTCTAAATTTTTTCAAGATAACATGAAACTCCTTAAGGAGTCTTTGAGGATCACGGAAAAGAGGAATAACTTAGTATTTCAATTGAAGCGGCGTTTGTTATTGATGCATGTTCAAAAAAATTAAAGATCTCATTGTTACCATGAGTTATTGGAGTTACAACAGAAAATATTATTTGTTCTGCAATCAAATAAGTTATAAAGAAGAGACACTTCATCTGGTTTGAATAGATGTCGTGGTTAAAATGGCAGATGGTTCTGTGTTTATTATCCCTTTTTTTTTACTCTTCTTCATCTTTATCATAATATTGATTTATTATAGCACTGTAAAAGAAAAAGAGTTTTCAGAATCAGCGAAAGCAATGATTGAGAACCAATTTCCTGATTTACAAGTGACTATTGTTTCGGAAGGTGGATTCTTTTCAAACCCTGAGATTTATGCCTCTCCGAGAGTCGATAATTACCCTATTCGTGACCTGTTGTTGAAATACAAGGTGTATAGAAGTGGAAAACATCATAAACAGGATCTTATCCTTTCTTCAAACCTTGTTATTGAAAAGCCCATTAAGGGTAATTTTTCAGTAATAGTCAAGAAAGAGGGATTTTTTAACAGAGTTTTTGGAGGAGAAAATGTTCAACTTGGACATTCCTTATTAGATAAACGATTATTTATCCAGGCTTCTGACCCAATTTTCTTACAATCGTATTTAAGTGATAATAATTTTCAGATTGCATCAAAAATCGCAGCTATTTCTGATTTAAAGGAATGTAAATTAGAACTAGCTGGAAATTCAATTGATGTTATTATTAGATCTGATCATACTAATGTACGGTATGTAGGTGCTCTTCTTGATCTGATATCTATTCTAGCAAATGTAACTTCATTATCTACAGTTCAACACAGAGCTTCAGCTAGAAGGATCTTCGAAAGAATCCCTAGTAGGAAACAGCAGTTTAGAGATTTCCCAAGAGATGTTTCCTATGGGAAATCAGTTTCTTATAAGCCCGAAAAAGTAGTTGATATTACACAAGATATTACTACAACATCAATGCAGGAAACGAAACTTCTGGAGCAGATTAAAGAAAAAATATCTGATAAATGTTATTTTGCTAGTGATCATAAAATTTCTGACACTTCTGCAGAGATTAGATTCAATATAGGATATTTCAAGACTGTCACCTTTAATTGGGATGTTAAAATAATTTCTGTGATTGGGAGTAAGGAATTGCCTCTGATCCCATTTAAGATTTCAATGAAGACTTATCAAATGGAAAGAAAAGAATTCAGATTTAGTAATGCGTTTGAGGGGATAGAAGTTAAAGCGGAACCAAAAGAGTTATTAAACTCATTCAAAGAAAGAACTGAGATAGCAAGAACTTTTAATAGGTTGATAGGAGACTTTTGTCCTAATTTGGAAGTTATTTCTGACCAAAGGACTGTGACTCTTTCAATCACAGCACCAGCTCATCCTGAAAACATTGATCCTCTCTATGATCTTACTCAAAATATTGGGTGGTTTCTAGAGTTTTCATTTCTCCATTAATCTCTTCAATTCTGATCACTTTCTCTTGATCTTCTTGTTAGTCTTTCACTTCCAAAGAAGTGGATCAATAACAGAACCCAAACAAATTCTACTGCTATTAAAATCACATCATATCCAACAGGATACCCTGCCGTGGGAGGTCTTAATAACTCAATAGATAAATTCCATATCGTATGAAAGATCATGGGGAATAGAATACTTTCTGTTGAATTGTAAAGCCAGGTATAGATGAATGAACATAAGACTGTAACAATAACGAAGGATATAAAGGGGAGAAGAAGTTTTCCTGTATTAGCAAAGTATTTAGTAGACCCAGGAATGAAGTATAGTGGTAAGTGCCAGCATGCATGGATGATTCCAATGATTATACTGGAGAATACCGCATTATACTTCTCTTGAAGTTTGGGTAATGCAGTACCTCTCCATCCTGGTTCCTCCGTAATACCATTAATTAGAAAAATCGTGATAAACTGAAGGATTATACACAGGAGGGTGTTATCGTGAATCTGAAGAAAGGTACAAGAAGAGGGAATATAAGGTGTTTTACTAAATAATACTGGAGGGGTTCCACTTAAACAAATATGGATAATTGTTGGTAAAAGCCAAATAATAACCGCTATTGCAAAAGCAGCCAAATACCAGATATAAGGTACTCTCCATGCAAATATTCTGCCAAGAAACTCTGTTATACCTTTTTTCCCATGAATTATACTTATTGTGATTATTGAAGCAAGAAGAGGACCAATAATGCCTATAGTCATTAATGTCATCCATTGTATCGATGAAGAAGCAACAGTTATTATTATAAGTGGTATCCAACCAGCCCAAGATATTATATAGGCTAGTAGGAAGTACACGATAAGTGAATGTTTAACAATAAACATATTACCTGTTGAAATGTTCTTCTCAAATACTACGTCCACTATTAATTCAACACAGCCATTTCTAGAGAAATTTGATTCTTGGTTTTGGATATAATTAATTTTGGTTTGATACAATTAAGTTCTTATTCATACATAAAGTAATTTTTACAACTGCTAGTAACTCTAGGCTATTCTAATTCTATTCTCTTCTTTCGTATTTGAATGAATACTACTAGGCTGCTAATGAACAATATAATGGCTAATAATCCAGAGAAGCTACTTGTTTTTGCCATTGAAGATGTCGTTGTTTCCAGGTTAGTCTGTTGAGTGGTTGTAGAGCTCGTGGTGTCGTGAATGATGACACTATTACGTGTGGAGCCTCCCATCATGTCTGAGAGTACAACTGTTAAGTTATGTTTTCTTGGTGACAAATTATTTAAGGAAACATCCAAGTTGGAGGGGAGCCACCACTTTTCAAACGTGTATAAACCGCTATCAATCAGCGTACCGTCAAAGAAGATCGCATAAAGTCCTTTCATTTGTTGTTTTGTTCTGAAATTAAACCATGTTTGCCAGCTAACGTTAACACTATCTGTTGATACCATCTTTATATTTGGTTGAGAACTGAGAGTTGGAGTAAAGCGAAATCGCTCCATGCGATAAATCCCATACATATAATCTTCAGTTGTCCTATAAGTCAACTCCCATACGATCTCTCCCTCATTGGTAACCTCTACTAATCTTGGTCCAATGTCAGTGTTGGGATGAGTTTCCGTTCCAAATGTCCCCAAACGATTACCATTTGGTAGACGGTCTGCATCACCCCAAATGTTAGTGTAATACTCCACAGGAGCTGCCCATACCCATGATTCGTTGGCAGTCATGGTGGTCTCGTTAACAACAATCTCTAAAATACGAGATCGAAAGTTCGTTGGATCCGTCTGGTTATGCATATCATTGTCAAATAAAATGAATGTATTAGCGTCTATTTTTTCAACAGAGTGGGCATGAAAAAATAGATGTTCTCGAAGATTTCCACGTCTGTCGAAAAGTTGAAAATCACCATATTCTCCTAATGCCCAAAGTATTCTGCCTGTCTTGTGATCAATCTTCCAAAATGTATTACAATTACGGGAATTATAATAAATAATATCTTCTTCGGAGTCATAAAAGACTGTATTACCATGAGTTAGATCTCTGATTTCTCCATAGCTATCTTGAAAAGGGCACCACATTGTCGGGGAAACGAATTCCCGTGTGTCGAGGGACCATTGTAAATTTCCTTGCCAATCGTACTCTTTAATAACATCAAAACCGTAGAGAATCCCATCAATTTCAGTTGCATACCAGCTCATTGTAAAAAATGTGTTATAATTAACGTTGTATTCAAGATCATGATGTCCCTCAAAACCCAAATCATATGTTGTATTTGTTACAAAATTCCAAAGGACAGCTCCATCATCAGCGCCTAATAACACAGTTGTAGTATTAAATAATTCTACAGGATAAACATCTAATCCCCGAGGTTCTTTAAGATAATCCTTTTCAATAATTACTTCTCCTTCCATATCAGTGATAAGAAGTTTCAAGCTTCTATTCAAGGTTAGCAGATTTTTATCCTCGAGAACGAATAAGTTATAACCATCGAATACAGGACTGTTTATTTCATCAGATGGATTATTCTCCTCTTCCTGATTTTCTTCAATGAGGCTTAGATAATAAATTACACCAGAAATAATAGTAAAAAGCGTAATTATCGATAGTACAATCAACACCTGATAATTGTTTAATAAGGTATTTTTGATTGAATTTGTCATCTTTGGGCGCCAGTTGATTATTTTAAGCTTTGATAAATCTTCGTCTTGATTCTTTTTTGCGTTTTAAGATGTGTATACTGTCTCTCGGGTGATTGTCTCTATTCAGTTAAATCTAAATTATTCTTTTAAGTGCAATTATTAGTTTCTTTCTAAAAAGTAGTTTCCCTAGAATTAGAGTGAGCTAAATTAGTCAAATGATGTGTCTCGTTGAGTTTTATCAACCGAAATGTATTATTTGAGTTATATTGAATTTGGGTAATCGAAGCTGTGTCAACACGGAAATTCCAAAAGTGAGAAGGATCTAATTTGAATAAATACAGTAACAGAATGATAATAACAACCCTGTGTGTAATTAACGCGATGTTTTCTTCCAGTTGGGCGCGTAACCGTGTCAATAATCGGTGAACTCTGTTTAAAACTTCATAAAATGTTTCTCCATTGGGAATGACAAGAGTGTTAGGGTTCGTTAACCATGCTTTCCTTTCTTCAACTGTTTTAAATACTTCCTTATGGAACTGTCCTTGCCAATCACCGAAATTCATTGTTATTAGTAGTGGTTCTTCAATAAAACGCGAGGAACTATGAAAATGGTGGATCATTTCAGCAGTTATCTTTGCACGTTGTAACCGACTATAGTAAATCGTATTAAAAGGAATGGTTTTCAGTGCTAATGCAATTGCTTCAGCTTGTTGAATACCGATTTCTGAAAGCGGTATGTCTAGTTGGCCACGAAAACGTGGTTCTCCAACATTGAATTCAGTTTGACCATGTCGTACAATGTACAGTTGCATAGAAAAACTCACCCAACGGATATTATGTAGTAAGAAATCTCATTGACATGTGTCTTCTTTACTTAATCGAAAATAATCTGCTTTTTCCTTTTATTTCTATAAATTAATTAAATATCGTCCCCATACACGTAATACTTGATCCATACGTTCCTCCCGTAAAAGCTCCAAAAGCTCTTTCTCTTTCCCCTTTTCCACATTTGTTCCGAATGATAGCTCTAAATCTTCACTTCCTTCGCCTATGTAAGTACGTAAAAGGGTTTCAACAGATAATTCGGTTAATTTTTTTTCACTGAATTGAATGATCTCTTCAATGATCAATTCTTTAATCCCAACGGACATGTCTTTTATTATCGAGTAATTTGTTTCAAAAAATTGTTTCTGAAACCGCCGCCTAAGCAATAGGTCGATCATGAAAGATGCATCAATAGCCATAAAGTAATCTCCACCATAGACAAAGCGTACTCTGCGTATCTGAGTGGAACCAAATGAGATGTACTTGGGTTTCGTACCAAAGAGAGTAGAGATGAATTCGATTATAGCTGCGAAATATCCCCCCATGACTAACTCATCCCTAATATTAAATGAGAAAGGGATAGCTCCTCCACCCAATTGTGAGATTAAACACCAACTAGATGAGGGGAGATAATCTGTTGGCACAATCTGCTTTCTAAGATAAAAATGTAGTAATAAACATTCTTCAAATGTTAGGATGGAAAAATTACTTCCTGATCTTCCTACAATGGTATATATTAAATCATCCTTGAGATATTCATTATTGATGTCTAGAATGATGTCTCTATATTTCTTCTCAACAGCTCTTTTTCCTAATACATTTAAATCAGATATGGTGTTCGCATAAAGAATTGAAGCTTGACCCACTAGTACAGCGGTCATTATTTCTTTGATATCGATGGGGATTCCTCCTTGAGTCGTGATTAAGAGGAGTGTTGTGGCAGGGTCACTAATTATCAAAAGAAATTGATCCTGTAAAGAAACGATGAAGATCTCAGAAGCTTTCATTCCAGTATGCTTTTGTAAATCAAAGGTTATACTTGCAATGCCTTCACCAAATATTTCTTCTCCCAAATTCCCAAGACCCAACAGAAAATTGAGTACAATTTTTTGGAATTCAGCACTCGGATTACCAAATGTCCATCTGATCTCAGCTCCCTCAACAAAGATAGCCCAATGATCAGACATGGTTTTCAAGATAATTACCTACTAAGAGAAGAATGAAGGAAGAATTTCTTTTGTATACAAGGTATTCACAAGTCACTATTTCTATTTTTACTTCATATCCTTTATGAAATATAAGATCGTTTGTTTCCACACATTGTATAAATATATAAATTAGTCTGACTAAAAAAAGAAGAGAAATCAAGTCGCTTTTTTTAAGTGGAATTGAGACAAATGGCTGATGAATCGTTAAAATTTCTTCCCACAATTGATATACATACTCATTTTCCGTTAAGTCCCGTTACATTTTTCATTTCAGATGCAAAAAACCTTCCTTCCTTCGATGAGTATTTGGCAGCTCTAAATAATGCTCATGTAACGGAAGCGGTTTTACTCTGTGGGCCAAAAAAAGAGTCAATGAGACAAGAAAATGAGTTACTTGCCACCCGAGTTGAACCAATGAAACGACGATTCCTACTTGTGGCTTGGCTTAATCCAAAGTATGATTCTCCAGACGATTTTCAAGATTTGATCGAAGAGAAAAACTTTCGAGGGTTAAAACTACATCCAGTATTTGATGGGTACAAGCTCACAGATCCTATTGTGAAACCTTTCGTTGAAAAAGCAATTGAGTTTGAGCTTCCTATTATGATCCACTCCGGATGGGGGCCAGAAGGGTCTGTTAAGGACATCGCAGCATTAGCAGAAACATACTCGGATGGAACTTTTGTGTGTTTACACATGAAAGAAGAGTATGGTCTTAACGATCGCTTCTCCCATATTGAAATGGCAGCTCATCACCCCAACCTCTTCCTTGAATGTTCCTATATTCCCCATCCACGCCGATTAGCTGAAGCTGTGGATGTTATGGGTGTTGAAAAGATATTATTTGGTTCTGATTATCCATGGGGAGCTCGTGACATTACTTGGGAAAAAACCAAGGTAACATATGCCCCCATTTCTTATGCTAATAAAAAAAGAATTTTAACTGAAAATGCTAAAGACCTCTTTAATCTATGAGATTTTTCTGAGATTTACTGAATCCATACGAGGCAATTTTTTCACCCACACTCCAATAGCTATTCGTTAAATTAAACATAATAGGATTAGCTTTCATTAAATTCATTCCACCCTTACTATCAAGAATTGATTCATCAACATGGAGACATACAACTTTACCAAGGAATAATACATTTGAACCAAGTGGAATGCTCATTATTACTTTACACTCCAGATTAATTGGACATTCTTTGATCATTGGTGGTTTGACATGTTTAGAAGGGACTGGAGTAAAGTTAGTATTTGCAAATTTATCAATGTCTTTTCCAGAAACAAGACCACAATATTCAACGTCTTCTATCAATTCAGTTGTAGGAACATTGACAACAAATTCACCAATTTGATCTATTAATCCTTTAGAATATTGGCTTCTTCCAATCCCGACTCCAATAATCGGTGGTTCCCAGCAAAAACCACCAACAAGGGTTAACGTTATTATATTTGCCCGATCATACTTTTTATCTTGTGTAGTAACTAAAACAACTGGACATACTAGTAAAGGTAAGGGTTTTCTTTCAAATTTCACTTCTATTGAACCTCCTCCATACAATGTTTATTAGTCTTGGAAACAGTTTTGGTTTGTGCAAACGAGATATTCGACAAGCTGCCAAGCCTTTTTTTTCACAGTTAGGAATTAAAAAAAGGAGTCTCATAATCTCTAAGCTTCGCCTAATTTTTCAGTAGATTTCATTAGCTTGGAAATATTAGATGGAGTGAAAAAACCATCAAAATCACCAAATCGTTGGATATACTCTAAAATATGGTTAGTTGTCTCAGTTGGGGTTGTAAAGATTTGTAATATTCCCTCCGCTTCACTGCCAATGATCTTTTCTGTTGTAAATTGAATTCCTCGCTGTTTTTGAACCTCAACTACTTTTCGAATGTCTTTTACTAGATATGCCAAATGATGGACTCTAGAACCATATTTTTGACAATATTTTTCGACAATGGAGTCATCAGTAACCCCCTCGGAAACAACAATGACAGGTAAAGTGCTATGAAGTTTTATACAGGTAGTAACTGCATTTGCATTGAGTACTTTGAAGTTTTTAAACTCTTGATATGGTACCACATTTGATAATTCGTCAATAAATCTCCTTCTCTCTCCTCTGTTTACTCTATAGGCTATATGGTCAAGTTTAATAATTAAATTATCGATTTTTAATGTCTCCTGCTCTTTCTGCCTTAAAACTAAATCATCTATCATCATTTTGCCTTTCCTGGAAATACATTTTTCATTGATCCATCTATGCCCTGAATTAAAGTTATTTATAATTTAGAGCATGTTGAGAATCATTCACTCAAAACCTGTGAAATTGGATTGATTATTCCGAATTTGGGGGAAGTTTCAAGAGAAAACTGATTCTAAGGAAAATAATGTTCATGTAATGAGGTATAAAGGATAATCAACCAAAAAGAGAAACAAGGATCAGATATAAAATTTTCGAAGGTTTCATTGGTGGAAAAATGCTTATAGTGAACTAAAAGAATAGAAAGAGTCACGTAATAATTACAAGAGAAGAATAATAGAATATTTACTCATTTATTTTAACCAATGAGGCGGTCGAGTTGCCAACGTTTGTTTTCTATTACTTTTCGAGTTTTATGAGATAGATGAGGAAACGCCACGCTGTGATAACGAGGAAGGGTCTCAAAGAGGGCTTTGGTACAGATAGCACGAGCCCAAACTTCAGGTTTTTTAATATGTCGCGCTTTTTTAGTTTCAACAAACTTCCGTGCCAAAAGTAATGCACACTGTTTGACTTTGAAAACTTCTTCTTTCGTACAATTAGTTAATACCAGTTCTCGATTCATAACATGGACAACAGTGGACATTATGGCGCTTTGGTGGGTTCTTGCACGAATCTTGATCCATTGCTCTTGTAATCCAGGAGTAATTCGGAGGAGTTTTAATTTCCAAGTACGGACATCGTTTTTGGAAATATTAATAGCTAAAAAAGCGTTAATCTCCACCAAGGTTGAATCTAACAAGGTTAGTCCCCGAAAAGTTAAGTATAATTCGATATAACCCAAGTAAGAACAGACACGATCTTGATAGGTTTTAATACCTAATTTAGTGGCATCTAATTTTCTAAATTGGGCTGTTATCTCAATTAACCATTTAAGAGGAAAGAATTCTGACAATTGAGAAGCAACACGCCAGTTAACTTGAAGTCGCTCATCAAAATTCGTTTCTTCATGAGTAATCCGGTTGTGTAAGGAGGACAGTCGATTGAAATCTCTCTGAGGTTTCTTAACACGCATGAGGGAACCTAAGAACCAGGTTTCATACTGTTCACAGGACATAGTGGAATCGTCAGAGGGATGGTTCGAGTCAAAGGGGCGGTCAACAAGGTTGACAGGGGGTTTCATAAACACAACTCTCCAATAGTCGTGAGCTAATAAAGACATAAAATAATCAAGTATATAAATATTCGCTTCTTTATATACTCCTTTTAAAGAAGTAGTTATCTATAAAGCAAAAAAGAATTATAGCAGGTTTTACTTAAGCAAAACAACAGGTAATAATATCATTCTACTTAGAGTTAGAGTGTAATTGGATTGTTCTGGAGGTTGATTTGGGTTCTGGGGGAGTTCTCTAATGGGGAGAGGTCAATGTGTTCTAGTTTGTTACGTTTGAGATTGATTACTTCTAAGGAAGAGTGATTCTCGAGAGGGGTTAAATCTAATGATGTCAGGCAGTTAGAGGAGAGATTTAATTTCTGTAGCTTTTGACAATGGCGTAGTGGGGAGAGATTCAGTGTGACAAAGCGATTACAAGAAAGATCTAGTTCTTGTAACTTGGGACAGTGGCTTAGTGGTGTAAGATCCAGAGTCTCAATTAGTCTTGTGCAAATTTCCAAAATTTTGAGGTTGGGACAATCCCACGGGGGAGAGAGGACAACGGATTCCGAATGAGAACCAATGCGGATCTCCTCTAAATGAGAGTGATGATTCAATGGAGGAAGGAGGAGTTGCTTAAAGGAAGGAGAATGATTGATATAGAACTCAATCTGTCGAAGTTTGGGACAATTGTACAAAAATGAGAGATCAAAAAAATCATTTCGCAGTTTGGAGTCAAATTGGAGGTGGATAAGCTCAAGGTTAGGCAACGAGAGAAAAGGTGGAAAATTTAGAACCTCTAACGAAATAGACTTCTGGAAAATTGAGATAATGGAGAGTAGGGGGGAATTGTGGAGCGCCTCCACTCCAATGATCTCTTTAACTCGAGGATTGTTTATCAAAAGGGATTTTAAGTCGGGGGTAGCTCGAAAAGACTCGAGGGTAATATATGGAAACTCTAAAGAACTAAAACGATTCTCTGGATCAAAAGCTGCCCAATCAGGGGGAAAATTCATCACCTTGTTTAACAACGAATAGGGGATGAAAGTCTTCGTGGGATCAGCGGTGCGCACAATCTGGTAATCAATAAAAGTACGATACAGCTCTGCGTGGTCGATAAAATCTTCCAGAACTCGGATATGATCAAACTCTCCATCGAAATTTGCCCAAGATTCGTAAGCTCGAAAAGAGAACTCAGTCCCGTCCTGAACATAAAGCTGACCTTGTTCTGGATGCGCATAAGGACCACACATGAACGATAACTCATCAGTCAGAGTGATTTGTTGGTTCTCCGACAATTTAAACTTATCCCTGATCAGTGGTTCACACTCTAAAATCATTGCACGCAAAGTCGCCTTAATCTTATCTTTATTAACGGTGGTAAAGGGGATAACTCGAACTATGAGCGGAGCTTCGTCGAAGAGCAGTTCTACGTAGAGATAATTTGTAGGATCGCCTAAATCAACATTCAGCTCTTGAGCGAGCAACTGGGGAAAAGTAGGATCATTATAATTGTCGAATTCTTTAATGTGAGGTTGTAGTGAACGTTGAAGTAGCTGCACGCTAGCTAAGATTTGTTCCCGAGAGAGACCAGTCTGCTGGACAATCAGCTGGATAATTTGATCTGCAATCTGGCTCAAAAGAACCCCCTTATTCAAGAAATTACGAGGATCCCACTTATAAAAACATTTCGGCTAGATAACCGAAAATGACGGTTTAAGACAAATTCTTGTCTAGCTTAGGGAGGAAAGTGAAACAAAAATTAGTCTTAATCATTGTTAGTGCTTAGCATTACTCAACCACCATCCTGTTCCTTGGAGTGGTTTTTTCCCTAGAAGTCTTATTTCCATATCTACTAATTCAAATACTTTCCCAACATACCGTTTTAAAATTCTTTCAACACTCTCAGGATTAAAATCCATCAAAAGATGTGCTTTTTTCAGTTCTTCATAGAGAATTGGGTCTAACGAATTTTGGATATCTGTATAGTGAGTTGGTTCACCTCTCTCCATTATTATCTCTCTGGTGATGTTTACAATTAATTCTTCAACTTTATTTACTTCAATTGCTTCGTAAGATTTCTCTATTCTCTCTTTTGGCTTTTTGAATCTAAAGAAGTAATCTCCTCGTTGTGAACCAAATGGTTGGAGAAGACTCTTTGCTGAGGCCCTAGGTGGAGGTTGATAGACTATTTTTTCAAACTCAAATCCCGCTAACAATACTGATCTAACAAGAATATTCCGATATTTTAAGCTAGGACTATGGAATGTAATAATAAAATATCCCTCAGGTTTTAACACATAATATATTTTTCTGAATGCCTGTCTCAGCATTTTTTCATATTCTCTATCGCCTTTATTTTGATGAGGGTTCTTGATGATCTCTTCTTCAATAATTTTGTCAAAATTATCCATTAATTCTAGCCAACATCCCCACAGATAGAGTAATTCTCCATACTGGATCGAAGGGCCATAAGGGGGATCAGTTATCACACAATCTATACTATTTTCTTTGATTCCTTCCAAAGTATTAATTGATGATTCTAATAATATATAATTAAAATCATTTTCATTCACCAATTGGTCAAAGCAAGTAGCTTCTTTCTTATCCTTGAAAACTTCTGACATGCTTTTTTTGGCCTTTATCAAGCCTTGTCGTCCTATTATCGCTCGTTCAAAAAGGATCCAAACGTTTGATTCCATATTGTGTTGGCAATACCAGTAACTTTGTTGAACCCAAGCTGAACTAAATGGGCGAGATGGCCGCACAGGAGTCATTTTCGAGGCTAAATGTGTCATTGATGAAAATGCAAATTTAAATGCCTCTTGTAGCTCTAAATCATCTATTTTTTTGATTCTATCATATAATTTTGCCAAAGATATGAGGTTTCTTTTGCTGAACATTTCATCAATAGAGTTAAATCGCTCTTTTTTCAAAAAGGGTGTTCCATCCCGATAGTAGAGCTTATTTGTAGGATACCAATATCGACATTCGCCGTTCTCATCAAAATATTCGGGTATCGTACCCTTTTCGATCTTTTTCAAGAGGCTTAAGTCCTCTTCATTCACCTGACTAATTATTTTGCCATGGTGCGGACATTCATAACGGACATCTACTATATTATTCTTCTTCCAGGTGAAACAAATTGCATATACTTGTTCTCCGCATTTACGACAAGTAGTCTGATATAACTTGTTGATATCATTTTTCACTCCGATTTTAATATGATTGAATTCTTTAATAATCTGTTCAATGTTTGAAACGTATCTTATTGTATTTCTTGTAATGAATATTGAAACAGGGTTGATATCTACTCCTATCGTTTTCCGTTCCAATCTCAAAGCCTCCCCAATCATTACACCACTCCCACAAAAAGGATCGAGGACAATGTCTCCTTTGTTTGAATAAGTTTGAATATATTCTCTGATGACATCCTCCTGTTTTCGTGCAAAGAATTTGTGCATGACATACATCGGTAAATGGCCAGAAGTGGGTAATGCATCATCTATAGAATTATCTTTTTTCATCTGGATTTTCCAACAGAGGACTCTAGCTTTTAAATGGATTGTTCTGTATTTATAAACTGCATAATTGAGAATGATTTTTGTTTCCTTATCAACTTTAATCAGATACTTGCGTGTTTTAAATATAATTACAGATTTCTGTTTCCCTCCTTCACTCACTATCAAAATATAAAAGAATACTTTTTGGGATGAAACGAGACTTTATCCATGAAAGGAGTTATGAAGAATATGAAAAAAATAGATTTCAAAAAAGAACTGAAAGATTTTTACTCGGGAGTGTCAGCAAAAGAATTTTCAATTGTGGATGTCCCTCCATTGAATTTTCTCATGATAGATGGGCAGGGGTATCCTGGTACATCCCAAGAATATCAAGATGCCATGATGACCTTGTACCCCCTTTCATATACATTGAAATTTATAGTAAAGAAAACAGGAAAAGATTACGTCGTTATGCCCCTTGAGGGTCTATGGTGGGCTAAGGATATGGAGATTTTTACAGAATCATTCATGGAAAGGAAAGATGAATGGTTATGGACCTCCATGATTATGCAGCCTGATTTTATCACACAAGACATGGTGGACGAGGCAATTGAGGAAGTACAAAAGAAGAAAAATCCTCCCTCTCTATCAAGAGTTCGGTTTGAAACCTATATTGAAGGATTATCTGCTCAAATCCTGTACTTTGGGCCATATTATGAAGAAGGCCCCACCATCGAACGGATGCATAATTATATTAAGGATCAGGGACACAGCTTGAGAGGAAAACATCATGAAATATACCTCTCTGATCCTCGAAGAACGAAACCTGAGAGACTCAGAACTATTATTCGTCAACCTATTGAGTAATGTCTTATTTCAAACTAATGCGGATAAAAGAAGATTTATCTCAAGAATAGAAGCTTACCTTTTTCAGTTAATTCTAAAACTTTACTATTTCTCTTTCTTCTTTCAATTAAATATCCTGTAGCTACTAGATGCTTTATTCTTTTTCTAGCTGTTGGTCTACTAATCTCTAACTCCTTTCCAATGACAGAATATGATGGTTTTTTTCCTAAATTATTCTGTTGATAGATTAATCTTAAGATCTCAAGATTTTCTTCAGAAAGTGCTGCTAATGAGCGGAGTTCGATTTCTTTGGTTTCTTTCTTTAAAATGTGCATTTGTCGTTCTGTTAATGTGAGCTTGTCAACAGATATTATAATAATCGAGGTTTTCAGATATGCAGTCTCAGATAATTTATAAACAAGTTGCATTGTTTCCTCGAACCCTCTATTTGTGAATAAGTATTCTATTCGATCAATTAAAATGACACTTTTGTTTGGTGTGTCTTCTATAATCTTTAAGAGGGCCTCGTTGTCCATCTTCTCATTCAAGTGATGAAAAACGTAATTTTCTTTCGTGGGAATATGATAATCTTTTTCTAAAGCTCTAGAAATGATGTACCCTCTGTATCCCACCTCAATAAGATCTTTAAATACAGTCTGGGATAACACAGGAGTATTTTCTGTTACTAGATAGATATTTCCACCAGTGACATCATATTTCAATAATTGCTGTTTCCAACCTTCTTCTAATTGTACACTTGCAGTAATATCTTCAATCATTGCAAGGTAATTGATAGGTTCTCCTTTATCGTTATAAAGATGGGAAAGAGTCGTACGAGCCCAAAAAGGTTTCCTATCTTTCTTAAGATATCTTTTTTTAGTCTGATAGGTAGGTTTTTCATTATTAACGAAACCTTCAATGAATTTTAAATCGTTTATTCGATCTTCGAGGTGTGTAATCTCAGGAAGAGATGATTCTATAAGTTCTTCTTCAGAATATCCCATCATTTCAGTAATAGCTTTATTAACCCTAGTGAATTGAAAGTCTAAATCTGTAAGGGCCATCCCGATAGGTGCACTATCAAAAATTGATCTAAATTTCTCTTCACTTTCACAAACTGCTTTCTCTGCTAAAATCCGGTCAGTAATATCTTCCACACTCCCTTCATAGTATAGAATTGACCCATCTGAATCCGTTATTGCTCGTGCATTCTCTCTGATGTAGGTGAAAGTTCCATCTGGTCTAATAAATTGGGATTCAAATCCCTTGACTTCCCCTTTTTTATTAATTTCATTTATAAAACGATCCCTTGGATAATTCCTTTGGGTTGCTAACCCATTGGGACTAATAGTGCATAGTTCTTTGAAAGAAGATAATCCAACTTGTTTGATAAATTTAGGATTCGCTGTAAGAAATTTGTTGTCAGGTGTACTGCGATAAAGTCCAATGGGCGTATTCTCGAATAGCGTTCTATACTGTTTTTCGCTCTGTCGTAATTTCTCTTCTACAATTTTACGCTCGGTAATGTCTGTCCAAAAACCAACGACTTCCAAGGGATTTCCATTATCATCAGGAATAAGATTGGCTTCTTCAAGCATCCAGTGGTAGGAACCATCTTTATGCTTGAATCGGTACTCATCACTATAATAGCTTTTTTCAGTTATTTCACTAAATGCAGCAATAACATGTTCTCTGTCTTCAGGATGAATACTCTCTTCCCAGAACTCTGGCTTGTGAACAAAATTATCAGCCTGATGTCCGAGGATTTTCTCAATGTTCTCACTCATAAATGTGGTTTCAAAATGGCCATCTGGCGTACAAGAATAGATCACTGCTGGACAGGATTTAAGAAGATATTCAAGTCGTTTTTTGGTTCTAATAAGTTCCTCTTCGGCCTTTTTTCGTTCAGTGATGTCTCGACAAATACCTAAACACCCGACAATATCACCATCTTTGACCTGAGGTGTTGCTTTTATTTCACAAGTTACAATCTCACCAGATTTAGATATAATTCGTGTTTCGTGTGGAGGAGGAGTTTCTCCATGAAGTGTTGCTTTAAATCCCATTGTAGTACTATGAATGTCATCAGGGTGAACAATCTCCATGAAGCTTTTTCCAATCCTTTCGGCGCATAAATACCCTGTGAATTTTTCAAATTCTGGTGAAACTGATGAAATTGTAATATCAGGCGTGAGAGTGAAAACAACATCACGAATATTCTCTAAAATATCACGGTATTGTTCCTCGCTTTCTCGAAGTGATTTTTCCATTCGTTTTCTTTCAGTAATGTCAATAAAGGTTACGAAATTTGCCAGTTTCCCTTTATAGTCTATTGTTTTCGAATAAACTTCGATCCACCTTCTTTCTCCAGATAGGGTGATTATTCGTAAAGAATAATGAGGAATTACTCCTTCTTTTTCACCAATTTGCTTTTTACGTCCTTGTTCTAGGGTAACTTGTCGATCATCAGGGTGAATAAATTGTGAGTACTCTTTTCTCGTCCAAGACAGGACTTCTTCTGAAGGAAGATTCACAAAATCGAGAAAAGCTTGATTAACATACTTTATTCGATCGTCCTGAACCAAACAAATAGCTAAAAAAGATTGTTCAGATAATAATCGGAACATTTCTTCATTTTCTCGAAGAGCTTCCTCAGCTTGTTTACGTTTGGTTATGTCTCGAGCAACACCAAAAAAGCTAACAATTTCTCCTTGATCAAATTGAGGAGTTACTCGTCCTTCAATAATTGCATAAGTATCTTCTTTAGTTTTGAGTAGAACCTCACTTGTACCAGTCGATTTATTTTGTATAATCGATTTAAATGCTTTCAGAGCACTGGAACTAGTATCAGGATGAATCATGGAAGTAAAATGTTTTCCAATAGCTTCATTTAGAGATAATCCTGTGATTTCCTCAAATGCAGGATTTAAAGAAGTGATGTATCCTTCAGGAGATAGAGTAAAAACGATATCTCGAATATTTTCGATGATTTGATGAGTGTGGATCTCACTTTCTTGTACTGCTTTTTGCAGTTTTATGCGGTCAGAGATATCTCGAATCACAACCATGAAGCTGACTGGATTGTCATCGGCATCTTTGATTGTAGACACAGTCATATCCACCGAGAAAATTGACCCATCTTTCTTAATAAGAGAATATTCTGTTGTATCAAGTCTTCCAGCTTCTAAAACATGTGTTACATTTTCAAGTGCTCGGGTTCTATCTTCTGGAATAAGGTTGTCAAATCCATTTTTCCCTATTAATTCTTCTTTGTCTTCATAACCAAGTGTCGTTGCCCCGTAATTGTTAACCATGAGGATTGTTCCATCAAGGTCTGTTATTGCAATACCATCGGGAGACGCTTCAATAAATTCATAGAAGCGTTCTTCGCTCTGACGAGTCTCCTCTTTTACCTGTTTGAGCTCAGAGATATCGCGACAAATTCCTTGGATACTGACCACTGTTCCTTGAGTGATAACAGGCGCAGCACTAAACTCAACCTGAACAGGTGAATTATCTTTGCGTAACAACTGAAACTCGAAGTTGACAATTATTTCACCAGAGATTAATTGTCGAAAGGCCTCTGCTGCACTAGAAGTGTCAGTAGGATTCATAAAATTACGAAAATTGGCACCAATAACTTCATCAGATCTGTAACCAAGCATTTGTTCAACTGATGGGGAACAATACGTTATATCACCATTCAAAGCCAGTTGAAATATCACATCAACGCTTAAGTTAGCAATAAGTTGAAAATCTAGCTTGGTATCTTCTTTAACCATACCCACCTTAAGATTTCTCCATTTAGAATAAATGATTAAGATATTTAGGAAATAAAATCCTCTCAGAATGGAATTACTCAGTCTAATCTCTGGAATGCTATTCTGATATATGAATTACTATAATTTAAAGTGATCTGAGTATAAGCCTATCACAAAAAAGAGGGTGATAGAGCAAGAGAAACTCGTAAAATTGTATGTAAGAAAGGGATTGATGAATAAAAGAAAAAAATTAATCCCAATTGATTAGAGAAAATGGGATCGGTGTTGAATTGGAGAACCCCTTCATGATTCGGTTGTCAATAATACACTGATATTTGCCACTGTAATAACAACGTATATACGAGTAATACAGTGAGAAAAAGACTATGGTTTGTTTCTTTACTTATGGTTTAAGAGAGGAAGCTATTATTTTATAGAGAAATTGATTTCAATATACCTTTATTCTTCAACACAGAAAAAATCTAAAAGTATAAAAATTCAAGGTTTTTGTCACACTGACTAAATTTTAAATTAATAGACAATCAATATGGAAATTGAACTATATGAAATTTCACTCCCAAATTTTAAAAGAAGACTTGATTTTAGAAGATGATCTTCATATAACTGGTGTAACCACAGCACTTGGCTCTATCCAAGTATTTTCCCTCATATCTGAAAGAGCACTAACAGTCAATGAAGATCTTGTAACCACCAGGGGATCGATTTACGTCAATAACTCTTTAAAAATAGGAAATGATATGATTTCCTCCGAAAACATTACCGTGGAGGGAGCATGTGAAATCAAAGGAAATGTGCGAGGCAAGGTAATTCGTTTTAATGGTAAATCAGTAAAAGTGTACTCAATTGAAGGGAAGAATATTGAGCTTTGGGGAGATATTAAGGTTGAAAGGGATATTAATGCATCTGAATCGGTCTGGTTACCAATTAATCCTAAGAAAAAAGGCCCTAGCATTAATGGTGTAATCAACGCACCTATTGTCACCATTTCATTCCTTGGGTTCTTCACAAAATGGTTTTTACTACCAGATATAATCCTAAATAAACTCAGAATACCAACCCGAATGAAAAAAGTCTTTATAATCAAAAATCTCTCAATTGAAGCAAGAAAGTTAGTAATTTGTACCATGTACCAGCCTGATCGAGTGGATGTGCAATTTATCGACTCAAATATTGATGCTGACAACATTGAGTTTATTCAATCAGATTATTGATTGGGAAAAGAAGAGATCATACTAATCTGAAGGAAATTTTTAAGATAAACCTTAGGATTTGGATCAAAAAGGAAACCACTTTGAAATTTAGTAATACTGTTCTCATTGTCATGATTTTCTTTTGTCTATCTATCTATGGATTAGGCCAAGTACTTCCAATTATCCCTGATAACCAATTCTTGGATGATCAATCTATTCAACATATGATTATTGCCCCAAAAGATCGTCAGTTCATACCTCATGAGTCCATTATAATTACAAAGAATGATGATTTTGAATCCCAAGGATTCCCTGGTTTGGGTACTATTGATGATCCTTACCGCATTGAAGACTTTAATATCACGGCCATTGGTAGTTCAATCAGAATGTTTAATTTAAGTGCACATTTTTGTATTAAACATATTTTTCTTAATGGTTTATCTTCAGCTCAATCAGGTATTGAGTTACACAATGTTACACATGGAACCGTTAAAAATAACGTTGTGATTAATTATTTGCTTAGTGGAATAACACTACAGAACTCAAGGAATACCATAATTGCCAACAATAATGTATCAAACATAAATAAGGACTGGATTCTAGGCTTTGGTATTTTTCTTGAGGACTCACATAATAGCACCATTTCTAATAATACCGTCTCAAACAACAATGGCTATGGAATTCATTTTAGTAGGTCTAATAATGGTGTTATTTCTAACAACTTAGTTTCCAACAACAACGGGGAAGGAATTAATCTTTATTATTCTAATAATAATGCTATTTATAACAATATAATAACCAATAGATATGAAGGAGGAATTCGTATTAGTTATTCTACGGAGGTCACTATTTCCAACAACATCGTCTACTATAATTGGGAAGGAATTTATCTCTACGAGTCTAATAACGTAAAAATTTCTAATAATTCGGTTTCCCACAATGGGCAAGGGCTTGAGCTCGTAGGGTCTAATAACATTACCATTTTTAGCAATATAGTCTCCAATAATAGTGAATATGGTATTTCAATGGATGAAGAGTCTTCATATTGTAATGTGTCGTGGAACTCTTTCATGAGTAATAATCTATTTGTATCATCTCATCAAGCTAATGATGATGGGAGAAATAATACATTTGACCAGAACTACTGGGATGATTGGACGGAACCCGATACCGAGGGTGATGGGATCGTTGACAATCCCTATCCTATTGACGGCGATGCAAACAATCAAGATGAGCATCCCCGAGCTGCTCCTACTTCTGTTCTTACTTCTGCTCTTACTCTAACCCCCATTCTGAGCGAAAACATCTTAATAGGGCTCCTTCTCCTAGTAATCATCTTTTTCGTCTTCGGGTTATTAATTCTGAAACAGAAGAGAGTGTAAACGAATAACTCCCAAATTCTTTAATACAACATTCCTTGGGAATGCTGGGGATTATTTAGGAGGGAATATATTTAGTATTTTCAAAAATGGATAAAACCATCCGCACGACTACTGGAACCCTAGCGTGAACATCAATCAATGATTTTCAGATATACTTACAAAAAAGAGAAATCCCTCCTTATTTGAATCTTATATGTTTAAAGATTCGGTTTAATCTCTTTTTTTTATCCATTGACTCCTGTATTTTCCACCTCCAAGTCCAAATCCAATTAATACTCCCCCGAATCCGCTAAGGAGGTAAGCTCCGAACTTTAAGATTATTTTAATTGATTCTATGTACTCAGAAAATAGGTAACTGGAAATTAATAGAATAAATGAGATCAGGATCAGTCCTATTCCTGCTCCTACTTTAATTCTACTTATCTCGGGATTAACTAATTCAATGGATGATTTTTTTTCTAACATGAACATCACTATGTCTAGGATTTCGTTCCTAAAAAGGTTTTGTACACTAAGATGGACGTCACTCACAACTTGGTTATGATCTATAAACTGGAGGACAGCAAAAGGAGGAGCATTTCAGGAAAAAGAAAATCAATAGGTTTAATAATGGATCTATGCGGGTATGAGGTGATGAATAGACTGAGGGAGAACATAGATCAGTTCATTTTTGAAAGGGGGGAGGGAGGGGCACCCAACGTTAGGAAAAAAAAGGTTTTTTCGGTTCGTTGGATGCCCATGGCTTTCTATATTTCTTTCCCGGGTTTATCAGTTATTAAAAAGGGTGTTTATTCCTGACCTAACCCCATATGCTGTATTCTTCTTCTATGTTATAAAGTTATGGCAATATCTATGGCAACCTATGGCAACTTGCATGTGTGATTTTTCCCTAGAACCATGATTAAGCTGTGTGTGTCTAGTTTTCAGGTTCGCTTTTGGTTTTTCCTCACCTCCATTTATGATGAGAAAAATTCTTAGATAGGAGTACTCAACCGATCTTACCCTCTTTTGGAGCCTGTTTTATGTCTGATCCCTCTCCCCCTACGTCTAAACTCAATGTTCTTCTCTGGTCTTCCTATGATATTGCCAATACTGTCTTCAGTATGGGTATTGTCTCCATGACTGTCTTGCAATATGGCACCCTCTTGGGGATGTGGAATGGTTTCGATTATGGTCTCAGTTATTTCTTAGCCAGCATAGCTATTGCTCTCAGTACCTTCCTTGTTGCCCTTACTATTCCTATCATGGGGACGATTGCTGATAACAATGGTAAAGGCAAACCTGGTACTATTCTCTTTGGGTCGCTCACCATTCTTTTTACTGGTCTTGTTTTCCTGTTTAATAATCTCTTTATTGCTTTATTCTGTTTTATTGCTGCTAACATCTTCTACCAGTGGGGAAATTTGTTTTATGATACCATGATTCCTCGCATCTGTCAAGATAAGGATAAAGGGTGGGTTTCTGCTGTAGGTGTTGCTTTAGGATATTTTGGTTCTTTTTTTGCTGTTATCTTCAATTTCGCTGCGATTGCGTTTTTTACTGAAGCTGTGGATCTTCCTGATGATATTGGTACGATCAACCCTGATCAATATGAAACTGTATTGGGTCCTAAAAGTGAGTGGATTGGTCATCTCAATGAAATGTGGTTGCTTTATGCGCTTGGTTTTCTCCTCATTGCTTTACCCTTCTTGTTGTCTCGGGAGCGTGCTGGCCGAAATCGAATAGCTGAGTTGGGTTTTCGTTCCTTATTAGGTTCAGCCCTATCTGAAACTGTTGACACAGCCAAAGAAGTGTGGAATTACAAGGATATGCGTTGGTTTGTGATTGGCTGGTTTTTTGCAGTTGATGTAGTCCAAACGGTTATTAATATTATGAAACCTGCAGCTGTTGAAGGATTTGGGATGGATGAAACTACTGCTACCATTTTACTTCTTGTTGGTGTCGTTTTCGCTGTTTTGTTGACTGGTATTGCTGGTCCAATCGCTGATAAGAAAGGGCCAAAGTTTCTAGCCAAAGTTGTAGGTATTGTCTGGTTGATTGCGCTTGCTATTCCCATTTTCGCTGACAGTTTCGACCCCGATGTTGAGCTTCCGATCGTACTCAGCTTTCTTCCTAATTTCACCGTTTTTCTCATGGCCATTCTGGTTGGCTTTGGTATGGGTTCCATTTGGGTTGTTCAACGAACTATGACTCTTGAGCTTGCCCCTCCCGATAAGATTGGTCAATATTTTGGTTTCAGTAAGCTTGCCGGCAAGGGAAGTAGTGCTTTCGGTATCATTCTTTTCGGGGGTGTAATTGGCTTCTTTGCATCAGGCCAAGGTTTCGGCTCCAACGCCCTCGCCTACAAAATTGGCATCTTTGTCCTGCTAGTCCTATTTTTGATTGGCTTCTCTTTCTTCATGTTGATTAAAGATCGTCATCAAGAATATGTCGCCGAAAAGCGTGCTCCCTATAATAAATGAATAAGACTTTCATTTGAAGACGTAAAAAGAGATAACTAATACTTCTACCTCTTTTTTTTTTAACCTATTATCTAGTATGAATAGTTAATTTCTTTCCTTCTTGATCTGTTCCCTAATTTCAGGCAACCATAGGAGGCCTACACCAGTCAATAAAACTCCAAGTCCACTAAAAAGTGAGGTAAATAGGACTGTTTCAGCAAATCCAATATATTTCAAATAATAACCCCCAATTAGTGCCCCAGGGATTCCTATCAGGGTTGTTAATGTTGGTAATAACGAATAGACTGCATTGCGTATATTATCAGGGACTAGATCTAAGTTGAGTCGGTTTCTCAATATAAATTCCAATGGTTCCCACATTCCAGGGAGTTGAAACACAATAAATAACCCCAAGAGTAGCATGAGATCAAACGTTATCGGGGGAAACCATGAATAATAGAGAAAAATAGCAAAGAAAAATATCACATTTGAAAACGCCGTCGTAATGAAAATCCACAGTTTAATCCGAGTCAATTTATTGATATATTTCACAATGAATAGTTGCCATAACACTCCAGAGGCAAAAATGATTGCTCGAAACATGGCTGTGGTATGATCTTGACCTCCTGAATAGCCCTCATAAATGGGAAACAACAAAAAATTAACCCAAATGCTGTTATTAGCAGCCCAGATAATTGTTGTTCCTACAAAAAACAATAATATCCCTTTTTGGGAGAAAAGAAATCTAAATCCTCCCAAAAACTGGCTAAAATAGACCCTCATTGTGAAATCCGATTGATCAAAGGAGTTATAGTCTTTAATTACTCCAATTATCAAAATAAAGACAAGAATGATGAGGAATAAAGATACCCCGAATAGAAATTTCCTTGAAAGATATTGAGCGATCATTCCACCGGCGATAAAGGAGAGGCCAGATAATGCATAGATTAAAATTGATATTCTTGCTTGAAAGGCTTTGTATATTTGCCGCTCTGGATCCGTAGCTTGTGTAAACATACGATAATTATTATCAAACCACGATTCTAAGGCCCCACTCTCTTGGGAGGAAGCAATTGCTGAACACGCGCTATAGAATAATAGGGGAACGAATGTCTCAGAGAATATAAGTAGGATAAATGAGATGATATGAAAAAAATAAGCGAGCATCATCACTTTCTTATAACCAATGAGATCCCCTAAGACACCTGTGGGATAATCAATCAATGTGAGGATAAGATAGCTTACAGCAAAGAGAATTCCCACTTCGGTTGATTCTAATGTATCTAGTAAAAATAAAATGATAAACATACTAGAAATATTAAACGCTACTAATCGAATCGAATCAACGAGAACATATTGCAGAAGAAGTGATTGGGCTTTAGGATCTAAATTCTCAGTAGCCAATAACTTATTCCGTATTTCACTCATAATGTGCCATTTTCAGGTCTTCTTTTAAAAAATATTCAAACAGGCAAAAAAAGAAAAAAAGGAGAGCTTACTTTCTATCCTCATAAAGCTTATTTCATAACACATACTGTTCTTGTTATTTTTAATCAAAATTTCTTTCATTATATGAATTGAGAACCAATTCTGTAATCAGACTGACTTGAGAGTACCCCAACAAATAAATTCTCAAGAGGTCTCATTATCAAACAATAGATTAATATATTGTGAAATTCCACTCAATTGCATATGATACCACTGCTGATATTGTAGTTTTATTTGGGGGATATAATGGCACGTACCTTGATGATACTTGGATTTATGATTTGACAATGAATATTTGGAACCAAAAGAATCAGTCCACTCTGCCAAATGCCAGACATAGCTTTTCAATGAATTATATTACAAGTTTAGATAAAGTAATCTTGTTTGGAGGGTATAATGGTGCCTACTATGATGATATTTGGCTCTATCCTGGTCATACATCTCCCCTAATAGGAACATTTGAATCAGGATTGACCTATTTTAGAGTTGTTCTTCGAATAGCGGGTAATTTCACTTGGTATTCAGCAGGTCAACCAGTAGGTACAGAATTGAGGTTCCAAGTTGGGTTATCAAATACCACCAACGCCGAAGGTTTTCATTATATCAGTTATTACTCTTCAAATTTCACCTTTAGTGGTGTTGCGTTATATTTAAAATATCGTGCGGTTTTTAAATCAGATCCGAACATTTATTTTACACCCAAGGTGAAAAAGATTAACATTTATTCCTCATTTGAATCTCCGCTTGAAAGAACAACAGTAACAATAACAGTAACTGTGGAAACGACTGTGGATCGCACGGTGGAGATTATTCATCCATCAATTTCTGAAACAACAGAGACAGAAACAGCAGCAAGTCCTTTTCCTGGGGTATTATCAGTTCTTGTAGTCTTATGCACATTTGTCTTAATTTTCCCAAGAAGGAAATCGAGCAAATAAAAGTGCCTAACTTGATTTTTGTTGTTAGTTGGTACAGAAAGAAATAAAACTTCAAACAAGTTTTTGAATTTTACATTAATTTTGTGTTCTCGCTTTTTCTTTCTTTATTTTCTCTTTTCTCCTCACATCTAGATATTAAACTAAGATTTTTTAATGATTAAATCAAATATAAGTTTGTTAAAATGTTGAGATCAAATTGATTCCATAATTTGATAAATTCGAAAGTTTTATAAATATTACACTTTTTGAGAATTCATGATGAAAACAATCCAAGATCTTCTCTCAGCAAAAGGGTCGCTAAGGATTCTTTCTTATTTATACCATAATCCTGGTACCACTGTGCCAATGATTAACGTTCATTTCGCTCAATCTCCTGATTTATCACTTACTACTGCAACTATTTACCGCAGGGTCAAAGAATTAGAACAAGCAAACTTAATTGTAAGATTACATACGAATTCCAATCGATTGATCCTCTCTCTTTATGCTGAGGAGGTCTTAAAAAAAAATAATAGGTGGAAAAAAGTGAATTTTCAAGATATTATTCAAGATTTAGGAAATTATTTTGACATTGGGACACCTGTCACCCATGATAAGTTTTCTGTTTATCCTCTTCTTAAGAGTGACGTATCAACCCTTGTATTAGGTTTACTTGAGGCTGAGGAGCAGGAGCTTGCATGGATCCAAGAAAGTGAAGGTTCAGAGAGTGTCGAATTACTCGAAGCAATTAATAAAAGTGAGCTCCCCGTTTTAATTCCCTATCTTCATCAAGTTGAGGGTGGGAAGCAAGATAGAACCATTTTTGAGCCTATTCTCATCCCTGTTGGCCATGATGAGGCTAATCCCTTAAAAATTCCCGCAAAGTGCATTGAACAGTCTCGGTGGAGATATTCTAGTTCTCGTGGAGAAACAACCTCCTTAAAATTCAAGTCTGCTAAAACTCGAATGGCCTCACAGATGGCAAACGTGTCAGCGAAAGCTGGAGATCAGACTACCCTATGGGAAACTGTGTCTGCGGTAGCAGGTGCATTAGCTCTCAGCGAGGAAGATGCTCCTACTCATAGTTATAGAGAGATTCAAGAAAAATCATATGAAAAGGATAAACACCTCAAAACTCTTCAAGAAACACTTTCTGCAGCAACTAAGCTTGAGAATCAGATGGGCATTATCTGTGCGTATAGTGATAAGTTATTGGGTGTCGAGATTTATGGCTCCCCCAAGCTTTGGTCCCAATTTAGTGAGGTTGTACTTAAAGGATTTCTGACTGATAGAATTTTCATGCAGAAAATAGAAACAGACCAGAACCTCCCAGATAATTTAGAAGCGCTTCTGAAAGGTGAATTCAAAGATATCAAGGTGAAAAAAGAGAAAGCAACTGGTGTCGGAGATTTATTCCGATTCAATAACAAGAAATGGCAAGGTATCAGTATTCATTACAAAGGAACCCCTATACACTTATACGCTAGCAAAAAGCAAGTCGATATTCTCAAAGGGAGAACACCTGGTCGGGTGCCTAGGATGCCTCGGATTCAGGTTCAGAATATTCAGGATCCGCGAGTTCAGCAACAAATTTCTCTTGAACAGATTTCTGATGAATAAGAAGTATTAAAATGGTTTTAAACGATGTTAGACTTACTGGCTTCCACGGGGACGAAAGAGATTCTAGAATTTATTAGAAATCAGTCTCAACCTATTAGTAGTTCTGATATTAACAAGCATTTTACTAAAGAATCTTCTGATTCACTAACAACTGCTACAGTTTATAGGAGATTAAAAGAATTAGAACTGGTTGGATTTATCATTAGACAACCTCCAGATTCTAACACTTTTGTTATTACTCCACAAGCAGAAGATATCCTTGATCGTCAAATTCTTCAACATCCTGAGATAACGGAGCTAAAACGGTCTCATCGCGCCCTTCTCCATCAAATTAAACAACATAAAGATGCAAATGTTGTTGAACTTCAAAAAGTAGCACAAATGTCTCCTACTACGATTAATGTAGGTTTGCAGAAATTAAGTAACCTTGGGTTAATAGAACAGATTAAGAGTAAGCCCAAGAAAATCAAGCCAGAATTTCCACTTGAGAAGAAAACAATGGGAGGGCCTGGACGTCCTAAAAAACGCCACAGACTCACAAAAAAAGGAGAAATGGTTTATAAAGTACAAAAGAAGCTCGAACAAGCCAAATGAAGGAATAATTATGATAGAAGTAAATACTCAAGAGGATATTAACATTGAGGTAACTCCAAGCTCACCCTATGCGTTAGCTGATGGTGAGACGCATCTTTATATTCAGTTAAAATTAACAGGAAGAGAGATCCAAGTTTCCAGAACAAACTTAAATTTAGGAGTAGTTCTCGATCGTTCAGGGAGTATGCACGGATCCAAGCTCCAAAAAGCTAAAGAAGCTGTTGAATTTGTTGTCAATAATCTCTCAAAGGATGATGTTTTCGCCTTAACAATTTACGATCATCGTGTGGATACAATTATTTCTTCAGCGAAATTAACCAATCCTGCCTCTATTATTACCCGCCTCCGTTCCATTCGTAGTCGTGGCCGTACAAACCTCCATGGGGGTGTCGTGGAAGGAGCAAAACAGGTTGAAAGTGCCAAACATCTTGAGTATCGGAATGTGGTACTTCTCCTTTCTGATGGTCTCGCAAATGAGGGGATCACTGATCGTGGCCGAATTCGAGAATCTGTGACTGATATTTATGAAGGAGGTATAGGCATCAGCACTTTTGGAGTCGGTGACGATTTTGACGAGGATTTAATGGTGAATATCGCTGATGTGGCTGGAGGATCATTTTATTTCATTGAAACTGCAGATGATATCCCTAAATTCATTGAACATGAGTTTCAAGGACTTCTAGCAACCGCTGCTTATAATATCGAGGTGGAATGGCAAAAAGCAGAAGGAGTTCAAATACGAAGAGCTCTAGGAGTTCCTTATGAAGACCGTTTATCGTCCAGTACGAAAATGGGTGATCTCAGAAGTGGTAATGAATTGTTAATTATCCTAGATGTGACAATTCCACCAATAAAAGCTGAAGAAATTGAAGCTGTGACATTCAATGTACGATGGATTCCCCGAAGTGGATCAACAAAACCAATTCAGCTCAAGCCAGTTTCGTGTAATATTATCCCTACATCTGATGAAAAACTTCTAACCACCGAAGATGATCAAGTTTTAGAAAATGTGCATCTTTTAGAAGCCGCGTTTGTCCAATATGAGGCTATGGAGATGGCGGATCAAGGGAATTTTTCAGGAGCTCAGCGAACTATGCATATGTTTCAAGATAAGCTGGAACGAAGAATTTCTCAAACAGGATCAACAAATCTTCAAAGATTACAAACTCAAAATGTTCAGATGTTAAACGATGTGTTGAACGAAGAGAAATATTCTAAAACTGCTAGGAAAAAATTACGTTCCACAATGTACAATCTTCGTAAAAGGAGATCTTCGTGAAAGATTAGTCCAATGTGGAGTTCTAATACTTTTAGAATGATTTGATACTGATTGATTACTTACAAAGCTTAATTAAATATAAGTCATGATTTTCCTGTGAAATAGATTATCCAAGCAAGATGTGAAAATATGTCAGCAGATAAAGAATATTCTTTTCTAAAATATGAGATAACGGGTAGTCCGGCCTTCTCTGTGGTTAAAATCTTCCTAGATCAGCCTGGCCAACAGGTACGAGCAGAAGGCGGGGCTATGGTTTATATGGATGGTCATGTTCATATGGAGACAAAGTCCTCTGGAGGTATTATGCGGGGCTTGAAACGAAAATTCTCAGGCGAATCAATGTTTCAAAACTTTTTTTCTATCCAAGATGGCGCCCCTATGGGAATGGTTGCCTTCGCACACGGTGCTCCTGGTGATATTGTTCACTTCCACCTTCAAAAAGGTGAGGAATGGACATTAAGTAGAGATGCATATATTTGTGGGACTACCAGCATAGCAGTAACCTCTAAATTAGGTGGATTCAAGAGTGTGTTAGGTGGGGAAGGACTTGTACTGACTAAAATCATGGCTGAAGGGGAAGGGGATGTGTGGATTGGTGGGTATGGATTCGTTGAGCGTCATGAACTAGCTCCAGGACAAGAATTTGTTTGTGACAATGGTGTGATGATGGCTTTTCAATCTCATATGGAACACAGAGTCTCAAAAGTAGGTGGAAAGAAAAGCTTTTTCCTTGGTGGTGAAGGGATTGTGATTCGTTATACTGGCCCTGGTATCGTTTATACTCAAAATCGTGAAATTGGTTTATTAGCTTCTTTACTTGCACCGTATCTCCCTGTAACACGAGGCTAAGGAACGTTTACTTCTTTTTTCTTTTTTTTTACCCCATAATATTAATAGGGTGTAATATTCACTTCTGATATTTTTACTGGAGGAACTTTCAGCATGTCTCGCCAGTGCCCAGCCATACGACTAGGACCAATCATTTTAATTTTCTTGGCCATTTCAATGATGTTGTCTAAGAGACGGCATTTTTGAATGGGTTCTGTTATTTCTCCATTTTTGACTAAGAAGGTTCCTTGTCTTAATATCCCTGTGTAGTCCCCAGTTCCTCCGTTTGTCACATAAGCATAATGGAGGAAATCAAGGTAAATACCATGTTTCGTTTCCGCAATCATTTCTTCAATACTATTTTTCCCCTCTTCCATATAAACTGCGGGAAGCTGAGGTAACGGTTCACTTTGATAAAGCTGGCCAGGATACTGAGTCATTCCAGAAGCTGCTAGGATTCGATATCCAGTACCATTCGATGTGGTTTGGAATTGAGTAGCATAGAATGTATCAAGGGGTATTAATTTATATACTCCCTCTTTAATTAGACACAGATCTTGAATTGGTACCCCTTCGTCA
The DNA here is from genome assembly GCA_048938105.1 of Promethearchaeota archaeon. Taxonomy (GTDB): domain Archaea; phylum Asgardarchaeota; class Heimdallarchaeia; order Hodarchaeales; family Hodarchaeaceae; genus Hodarchaeum. The sequence continues at coordinate 131,497 of JBHLMN010000010.1, read as the reverse complement.
TCATACGATCCAGAAGTGGGGCTTGGTACCGTTAAAGGATCATGGCCTACAGTCATTAACGATGAAGCGATTTCTTCACCAATTTTATCTCTCAATAGAGGCATGTTTCTTTCCTGATTTTGTGGATAAGTTAGCAATGCTAGCCAATGCAAGAATGTTGAAACTGACATGGGACTTAAAATTATTTCATACGAACCAGCCTGCAGTTTTGTACCATCAAGACTTGTTACTGCCATGTCTACTGCATGTTTTGAAAGAGGAACAGTATTAATTTCGCTGAAATTCCATCCAGCCGAAGAATCTGACCCTTCTCGTCTGTCTGTAGTTGATTCAGCGACTGCTAGCAGTTCAATATTCCAGTATGTACCTTTCTCCGAAATGTCTATACCATTAGTATTCATGACCTGTTTAGAGTATTCCACCAGATGAGTTGGACCAGCTACCTCTTTAACTGCTGGATTTAGTTCAAGAGTCTCTTGTAACATCTGATTGACTTGCTCGTTGACTTCTTTATACGAAAAAATCATGTCAACGATCTTTTTATCATGGAACTTACTTACCCGAGTAGCTTTTTTAGGAAATGAGAAAGAGTAATCAGGGATTTTCCGATACTTTGATAATACTAAAGCTTCTTCAACTGCATCTGAAATAGACTTGTCGGAAAAATCGCAGGTTGAGGAAAAACCTAATCCTTGGTCTTTCGTTAGAATCCGTATCCCTAAACCTGCATCCTGAATAACTTTGCTTTCGAGAATCTTCCCTACTGCCGAGCGTATAGTTAATAGATGATTAGCTCCCAGAAAAACTTCAGCTTGAGCTGTTTCTTTTTTATCCCTTGCTTTTATTAAGGCATATTCCAAACGTTCTGAATAATCTTGCATCTTTATCTCCTCTTATCAGCTTCCTGGTCCTTTGAGGCTTGCTAAGCCACGCATCGTTGGGCCTCCATTCGATACTGTTCCACCTTGCATTGGGTCTCCTTTTCCACATCCTGACCAAAAGAGGTTTTGATCGTCTTTAGCAAGCGCATCAATACTTTTAAGAAAAGCTGGAGTGGTTGCTGTTGCCGTACATGAATAAAGGTGATCTGTTAATTCTCCATTTTTGATAAGATAACCTTCTTGGCTTGAAATTGCCCAATTGAATCGTTGGTCGTCGAGAGAAGGGATGTTTGCTCCCAAAAGATAGACCCCTTCTTTTGTGTCTTCGATTATTTCCTCTGCCTTCCAATCTCCAATCCCCCAGTATACATTGATTTGCCGAATAATAGGATGATATTCATATGTATTTGCTCTCATGGCACCATTCGGTTTTACGTCCATAATCGCCGCTGTTTCGCGCGAATGCATTCTTTCAGTGAGGATCCCTTCGTTAATCAGTGTAGTTCTCTTACAAGGGGTTCCTTCATCATCATATAGCATGTAAGCAAAGTTGTTTGGAATTGTTGGATCATTATAAACCGTGACGTATTTAGATCCAATCTTAGTAGGATTTCCTTCATCTTTACTTATTCCCTTCCACCAAGTGGTTCCTGCCCAGGCACTTTCCCAACCAAGGACTCGATCTGCTTCAGATGGGTGTCCCACAATCTCATGTACAAGTAATGCCATATAAGATGGATCAAAAACGATGGGAACATCTCGAAGATTTGGTGCTGGTTTTGCATTTGCTAAATTAAGAGCTTTTTCGCCCATTCTGCGACATGTTTCAGTGAGATTTCCATTTTGACCTAGTATTTCGTGCCCACCTGTTCCACCTACATCTGGAGTTGTTCCTCCCCATGGTTGATAATATGCCTGAACGCCAGATGTTCCTCTAGCCACAGCTCCTAAATTTACATTAACAATTGGACGAATGAATTCGATCTTCGTTCCTTCACTACTCCAGAAGAATTTTCTTGCTGAAATAGTTGCATAATCTACAATCGTTCTCACAATGTTCTCAGATATATCGATCTCATTATGCCATTGTAAAACGTCTTTGACTTTTTCTTCAAGGCTAATTTCTCTAAAATCAATTTTGCAATTTAATTCGACCCGATCTTCTACGATTGGAATTTCTGCTAGTTGAATTGGATTTTTTGTTCGGCTTGATTCGATAGTTGCCATTTTTCGGGCGATATCCACAGTTTTTTGCAGTTGCTCTTTGTTTAAATTTTGGGTACAGGCAAACCCCCAGGCACCATTAAATAATACTCGAACTCCCAATCCTCTTTTTTGGTAAGTAAATGCCTTTGTTATTTCTTTGTTGATTGACTTAATAACTACATTTTGAAAGGATTCCAATCGAATGTCTAAATATTCATCCCCTTTCCCCAGTTCTAGTACATATTCTAATAAATCTTCCAATTTTGTTCTACCTTACTAATTCTCATCGATGTAATCAAATGGGGGTATTCTTTCACGTATTCCTCAATAGGGAAATAAATCTTTTCTTAGTGTCTGAGTAGTAAAGCCTTTAACAAGTTCCTCTAGCTAGCTGGTGTAGTTGATGTGCTTATGTCATCGGTAGTAGACAGATTTCTGAAATATGTTACAATTCATACAACGAGTCAGGAAGACATTTCTGAAATTCCTAGCACTCAAAGACAGTTTGATCTTGCCAATTTGTTGCTCACAGAATTACAAGCGCTTGGTTTGACAGATGCTTCTGTAGATGAGCATTGTTATGTTATTGCAACCCTTCAATCAAATCTTTCCAAGGAATTGGCTAAGAAAGTCCCTGTTCTTTGTCTATGTGCTCACATGGATACTTCACCAGAAGAACCAGGGGAAAATGTTAAACCTCAAATAATTAAAAATTATGATGGGGGGGATATTGTACTCCCAGGTAATCCTGATCTAGTTATTTCTCCCCAAGAAACTCCAAGTTTGAAAAAATTCATTGGAAGTGATATTGTCACATCAGATGGTACAACTTTGCTTGGAGGGGATGATAAGGCAGGGATTGCTGCGATTATGACCGTAATAGATATTTTAGTAAGCGATCCTTCCATTAAACATGGGACTATTAAAATAGTCTTCACACCAGACGAAGAAGTGGGTCATGGAGTCGATGCTTTAGATGTTGAAGCATTAGGAGCGGATGTTGGTTATACTATTGATGGTGATGAGATGGGTGTCTTAGAATCTGAGACTTTTAATGCTGCTGGCGGAACAATATCAATAAAGGGTTTCAATTTTCATCCAGGTTATGCTAAGGATAAAATGGTTAATGCTGTTCGGATTTTGGGTGATATCATTACACAGTTTCCTAAAGATCAAGCACCAGAAACAACTGAAAAGCAAGAGGGTTATTATCACGTTCTAGAAGCTGAAGGGTCTGTGAATGAATCTAAATTAAAGTTTATTTTACGTGATTTTGACTTAGATGAGCTCCATCGAAAAATGCAGAAAGTTAAAGAAATTGTCCTGGATATACAGGATCAATATCCCAAAGCCAAGATTGAGTTAGATCTTAAAGAACAATATAAGAACATGAAATATCAGCTAGATAAAGTTCCTCATGTTGTTGTTTATGCAGAAGAGGCTATCAAACGAGCTGGAATTGAGGTGATTCGTAAACCAGTACGAGGTGGCACTGATGGAGCACGATTGAGCTATATGGGTCTTCCTACCCCCAATATTTTTACTGGGAGCATAAATTTTCATAGTAAAAAAGAATTCGTTCCTGTTATTGCTATGGAAAAATCAGTTGAAACAATTTTGAATTTAGTCCAAATTTATGTTGAAAAATCTACCTGAAGAGTCAATTACAGGTATAGTGATTAGCTATTGGATATAGATAGAATGACTCGACCATTAATCCCAGTAACAAGTGATTTTTTTGGGGAATTCAAATCCGAAAAATGTGACATATGTGGGGAATGCCTCACTTCTTGTCCTATCATGGAATTGTCTTTGGATAAAGCAATCGAAGAAATGAAGAATTTAATTGTTGGAAAAGTATCACGCATATTATATGATTGCCAAAGTTGTTTCACATGTAATTTCTATTGTGAGAAGGGGTGTAATCCGACAAGTTTGATTCTTCAACGCTGGCGAGAGCAATATGAAAGTGAGGGCCTTAAGATTAGGGGGAAGTATTTTCTGACTCATTATCCAAATTATCCAAATTTCAGAACTTATACCTTGGAAAGAATGACTCCTGAAGAAAGAAGCATTATTGAGAAATGGGCAAGTTTTGATCCTCTGAAAGGGGATACTCTAACTTATCCTGGGTGTAATGTGATACTAACACCAACCTTAGTACATGGTACTAGCCTGTTTGAGGAATGTGACATTCGAGGAAGATTAGAATACTGTTGTGGGGAGACCCTTTTTAGAACAGGCTATATTAATGAATTAAAGCAGATTGCCAAGAGATTAGATAAATGGTTCAATATTTTAAAACCTAAAAACCTCATGGTACTATGTACAGCAGGTACAAATGTCTTCAAGAACGTTTTACCAAGCTATGGATTAGAATATGAGTTTGAATCAATAACGCCATACATTGAATGGCTATGGAATAGACTGAAAGATGGGGAAATAGAGATAACTCAGCAATTAGACATGAAAGTGACCATCCAAGACTCTTGTTACGCAAAAATGTTCGGGGACGACTATATGGATCTTCCACGGAAGATTTTAGAAAAAATTGGGGCAAAAATCACTGAACTTCCATATAATAGAGAAACTATGAGATGCTGTGGTATCGGTGCTGGATTTAGCGTGGATTCTGCATATTCTCCCATTCAAATGCGTAAATCGACTGTTCAAAATCTTGATTTTGCTAAAAAGACGGGGGCCGATGTTTTATGTGTATATTGTTCTGGTTGCAATCAGCAATATCATGTAGCCAAAAAGCTTTATCTCAAAAAATTCCCAATGGATATCTATCACATTATCGAATTACTTCAACTTGCTATTGGGGAATCACCAAAGCGAATGATTAATCGAACTGCTTCTAAAATGTTTCGTGGGATAATAGTGAAACAATTTCCAAAATTGTATTCAAGAAAACGATTTTTTCTTCCACCGATACCTGAGGATCCACCAGAGAATACTTACTAAGATGTCTTATTTTCTAGGAGTGACTTGTGAATGAAAATAATCGCCAGGAATGAGTCAGTGTTCAATGAATCTCTTTGTACAAAATGTGGAGAGTGTTTCCATCGCTGCCCTGAGTTAAGATTACCATTAGAGGTAGCACAACAGGAGATTACAAACTTAATTAAGGGGAATGAAAGCCAATATGTTCTTTTGCACTGTACTTCATGTTTTTCCTGCAACCATTATTGTCCACATGATTGTAAGCCCTATCAATTGATTCTAGAACGTTGGAATGCGCTTTACAAACAAAGAGGAGCTCCATCTATTTATCGATTTGTGGTTCCCACTATGGAGCATAATATCTGGCAAATACTCCGTATCTTTATGACTACTGAAGAACTTACATGGGTGAATCGATGGATGACCCAAACACCCAAGGATGACGTCTTCCTTGTTAGTAACTACCTCCACCTTTTACCATTCGTCTATGGTAATAGCAAATTACTCAATTATTTTAATCCTATTGATAGATTGGATCATTGGGAGTGTGGTGCGTACTTATATCAAGGAGGATATCTAGATGTAGTTAAACACATCGCTGAAAAGTGTAAGCGAGATTTCCGAAGGTGGAATGTCAAAAAAATAATTCCTTCTCTTGATGCTGTCCATTGGATGTTGACCAATGTCCATCCTTCAGAAATGGGCGTGTCGAATGATTATAAAGTTATAAATTTCCATAAGTTCCTTCTTGATAAAATAAGAAGTGGTGAAATCCTTCTCCCATACCAGCTAGAAATGAGAGTTACAATTCATGACAATTGTTACTCAAAAGCTGGTAGTGGGTATTGGGATCCTCCTCGATTCATACTCAAGCATACAGGTTGTAAAATCATAGAAATGAGACATAACAGGGAAAATTCTCTTTGCTGTGGCTTTGGGGCTGGAGCTTCATGGAAACGTCCTCTGAATATCGTATTTGATATAATGGCTACATCAAAGAAAAAGTTTCGGGAAGCAGAATCAACTGGAGCGGAGGCTATGATAACATATTGTGGAGGCTGTCTTTATTTATTATGGGTTTCTCGTGAACTTTTTGGTAGTAAGATTGATGTATATCATTTAATTGAAATCATTCGATTGAGTATGGGAGAAACAATAGATTATCCTGAACAACATATCAAAAGAGCTTGGGATCTTATTACTATTATTAATTATCATTTAATTATGAGTTTATTTCGTAAATCTTTTTGGATTAATAAGATATCACTTGATGGGGAAATCCTTGAATCTAGGCGAAACATAAGCTTACGAATACTAAGAACACTTTTTGATGTTCCAATTGTACGGATACTGTATAAGAAAATATTTCAGATTATATTGCCAAAAATGATGACCCCTAAGGAATTCTAGAGGTCAACGTCCACTAAAATTATTTCACTTTTTACATGTTGAATCATTTTTGCTGAAATTAGAAAACTTTTAGAACGGAAAAGTTACTAAACAACTGAATAGAAAGAGCCTTCATTGAAGAATCTTTTTGTATTTTCACTTGTATTGGTACCTAGTAACTGATTAACCTCGCCAAGGGATATTAGATGGCAACTCGAGAACATAAGCAGATTAGATTAGAACTCCCCTCCACATCGGGCGTTGAATGTGAAATAAGGGATGATTTGAGTCGTGGTGAATATATCTTTACCTTTTATCAAAACGAGCGTCAACTCAAATCTTCTTCAGTCTCAGGATCACAATTAACCCTAGATAATATAGTTGATTTATTGAGTGACGCTGGAATTGAGTTTTTTAGTTTTTCAGCTATCTTTGATGTAGCTGAACTCCTTTTAAATACAATAAATGATGAATTTCAACCATTAGTTGTTGAAGAGGAAAAACCAAGCGCTGTTGTCTCCCCTTCTATATCAGATGATCTTGAAGCAACTATTTCAGTAGCAGCTGCGGAAGAAGAATCAGCTGCTATTCAAGTTGCTGCTAAACCTGATTCAAAGATTTCCATTGACCCAAATGATAAATTACTGAAGAAATTCGAGATGCCATATTCTCAAGCAGGTTTTGCAGGAGTATATTATTGCCCAGATGGACAATATGCAGTTGTTCTCTATCAAAATGAGACTCTTATTGTTCGGAAAAAATTTCCTAAAGACGCTGTAAATGAAGACAATCTTGTTGCAATGATTAGTGATTCTGGTATTGATTTTCTTTCTTTTTCCGCTATTTATGATACAGCAGAGGAGCTTCAAAAGATCATCCTACATCCTGAAGCCTACTTAGAGACTGAAAAGGCCAAAGAAATCGTAATAGCCGAAACGAAAGCAGGTATTGGAGAGCCAATGGTCACTATTTCAGAAGCGGAAGAACCTGAAGATGAAATGACCATGGTTGATTTGTCATCGCTAGATGTCTCCGAGTATACTAAGGCTGAAGATTTTGATCAATTCATTGCAAAAGTAACGACATTTGTAAACGAAGGCCAACCATTACCTGTTAAAGAAGTTGAAATTGAACATACAGGTGGGGTAATTTGCATAATTTTACGCCAATTAGATTCCTGGTTTGTACAGTTCAAAACAAAAGAGGGGTTGTATTCTGAAGTAACTAAAGCCAAGATCGATCAAGACGAACTTGCTAGGCTAATAAACCAAGAGATCCCTCAGATTTCCTTTAGTTATCTTTATGATGCCTCAGAAAATTTATTTAAGATAATACAACAGCTTGCTAAGCGGCCAATGGGTGATATCATTCTTAATGTGGCTGTAGGTCATTTTCTGCAGATAATTGAACAACATGAAGCGGATGGCGATTTTGAAGCAGCAGCACAAATAACAGAACTCCTTCTTGAACGTTTCAGGAAAGAGAAGAACACAAAAGGTATTCTTCAATTCGGATTAAAACTTTTGAGCTATTTCGAGGATCAAAAGAAGACTACTAACGCAGTAAAACTTAGAAACTCCTTAGTTGAAGAATTATTGGAGAATGACATTGATGCTGCTCATAAATTCGTCTTAGATTCATTAGATAAGTTAGTTTCCGCAGAATCTTACTTAAATGCAGCTAATCTTTGTGGGTTATTATTAGATCAATATCTGTCCGATGAGGAAAATGTCGAAGCTCTGAAGTATGTTACCCAGCTCGGACGAAAACAAGTTGATTTCTATAAAAATGCAAGGTTACCATCAGTTATGGAGGAAAATGCGTTTCGTTATGCCCGTTATACAATTAGACAATTGAATAAAATGGATGATGATCAAGTAACCATCGAACAGAAAACTGCTTATCTAGAAGACATAAATTTCCTATTAGATCAAGCTTTCGAGTCACAGGAAGAGCGAGAAGTACATTTTGAATTACTAGAATCTCTTGAGACTGTACTAAACCTTCTTAAGGAAGTAAATGATAAAGAAACATATCTAAAATATGCTGACCAGCTATTAATATCTTTAGAAACCCAAGGTAAGAAAGAAAAGGCACTAGAAATTACTATTGAGAGTACGAAATTTCTGTTAGATTCAGAGAATTATATTAAAGCCTGTGAATACGGGAATAGAGCAATTAAGTTATTCTATGAACTAAATAAAATCCCCGAGGCAATTGATTTTAGTTTAGAGATTGTCCGGGGTCTTGTAGAAATAAAAGAAACGAACGCAGCACGAGATTATATAAGATTTGTAGAGTCTCTTATTGTAAAGGCCTATGAAACTGATGAAAAACGTCGTGTTGAAAAACAATTAATAATTAGCGATTTATTTGGAAAATTAGGATTGAAAGACCAAGCAAAAGCATACATTCAATCTGCATTACAGACAATCGGTGATGCGAGGAAGCGAGAGAAGATCATTATCAATTACGTTAATGATCTATTAGAGAATCACGCAATTCTATCAGCTCAGGAGATGATCAATCAAGAACTTTCACGATTATTATCGTCTGGAGATAAGATCGCTGAAGTTATTAAATTTTGTCAGAAATTCATGGCAAAATTACTAGAATATAACCAACTGGATATGGTTTTTGAGTACATGAAATATTCCTCAAATCTAATGATCCAAACTGATCATATTGACTACAAAGTATTGCAAGGTTTTGTTAAGGATTTACAGCAGGTAAACAAACTTGATAATGCTGCATTTATTATGAATCAGTTAATAATACTTCAGAAAAAGCAACAGGATTATACACGAGCAATCGATAGCATAACTCGATTTATTGATTATCTTTTAGAGAATACTGAAAGATTTGATTTAGTTGAATATTATATCCAAAGAATAGCTGAAGTTTATCAAGAAATGGGCGATCCTGAAGGATCTGTTGAAGCATTAATTGCCTTTCAGAAACAGATCCTTGAATATTCAGTCGAACTAGCTCAACGAATAACTGATTCGATTCTTAAAGAAATCGAGCAGAAAGAGGACTATAAGAATTGTATTAATATTGTTTCACCCCTAATTGACAAACAATTGGAGCTTGGAAAGTTCCAAGACGCTTATATCTTTAGTGTTCAGAATGCTCGATATTATGAACGGTTAGGGGACATTACTAAGGTTATGAAATATCTTGAAGAGATTCGAGATAAATTTCTCGACTATAAGCAAGTTGAAGAAGCAAATCGAATGACAGACTTGATCCTCAGATTTGGACAGAGCCATAGGAAATTCAAACTGGCAATTTCTGCAATGAAAGATTATTCAAAAAATGCTTTAGATAGAGGAGATACAGCAACTTCTGCAAAATTCTGTTTAGAAGTGGCAAATCTTCTAGAAGAGGAGAATCAATCAGAGAAAGCACTTGAATTTTTGCAAATGATTTTTGATACTGTTTACGAGGCGGAGGATCTAGTATCTGCTATGCAGGTTTTTCAACGAATTATTAAGATTCGAGGAGAAAAAGCTGAATTCAAGAAAATTGCTCGTAAATATCTTGAACCTTTATTCCAAAAATATCCTGATATTCAGCTAATTGACACCGCGAAACAAGTTTTAAAACCACCATTTGAGGATCTTTTTCCTTTTTTAGAAAAGATATTTGATTACATGCTCAGTTCCGACGAAATTTCTGAAAATAACGCAGAAGCTATAGTTAATTTCGTAATTTCTGCCTATGATGAGGGATGGGGAGAGGAAGGAGACCGAATTGCAAATAAGTATGCCTATAAGATGTTAAACACTGAACAAATTTCCCATGCTTCTCGTTTGATGGCAATTGTGTTGGAAAAAACTGAAAAACCAATGGCAGAAGTTCTACTAGCTTCTTTCGACTTTATTAAAGAGCTTATTAACAATTCCTTACTTGAGGGAGCGCGAGAATATACGGATCGTGTTATTAAAACAGCTGAAGACAGATTTGGTGGAGAAGGACGATTACTTGCCGCAAAAATATCTCAAAAATTCGCACTTTTTGTAGCTTCAGAGAACCCAGATTTGGCATCAGAGTATGCCTATCAAGCTTCAACTCTCTATCGCAGTTTGAATAATTTTGAAGGTGTTGTTGACGTCTATATAAACCTAGCAGAACAAATTACATCTCCTAAACAAACTATCAGAGCTTATAAAAGAGGTATAGGTATATGTAAGAAATTTAAAGCTGATAAATATGAAGCAATATTGCTTTCCCACTTGACAGAATATTTAGTTTTTACTAATAATGTTGCTGCTCTTGCATCATTCCAACAAACTTTAGAGAAGTACGAGGAGCTTCAGGATCTTGATGAATTATTCAACGTTATGGTAAATCTTATTGAGGTTGCTATTAAAGCAGATAATCTCAAGATCGCTTACACATATCTTGATTATATGACTCGCTTAAGTTCAATGATAAATAAGAAAGAAGAAATTGGAGGAACCTTAGTCTTTCTGTTACATCACGCGGAGGAGGTAAAGGATAACGATCGTATAGAATTGGTTAAGAAGTACATTGATGAACTCGGGATAAAACCTAAGAAATACAAGAAAGAGTATGCAATGTTATCAGAACAACGAATGGTTCATGTAGAGGAGAAAATCGGAAAAATTGAAGCTGTTGAACTTGAAGAAGAACCTGAACCAGTTCCTGAGCTTGTTGAAACAAAAGTAATTGTACCTCCAACACTAGAAGTGCCCACACCTATTGAACCTACTCAAGAAGAGATAGATGAACAAATTGACGAAGAATTTGTAAGCGTTATAAAAGAATTCGGCGAAGAAGCTCCAGTTATGACAGATCAAGAGAAAGTTTCCCCTATGGCGGATGAGGTTCCTGTTGAACCGAGTATAGAAGTTCCTTTTGAAGATAAGTTTGATGTTTCACAACAAGAACCAGAAGAAATTATTAAACCTCTCCCTCATGAAACACCAGAGATACCAAAAACAGCAGCTCTTTCAGATGCAGAAATCAGCACCTTATTTTCCGCAGAACCTTCACCAATTCAGGAGGTTCCCTCAAAAGAAGCTGTTCTTCCCCCAGAGGAGATTACTCCTCCTGTTGAGGAAGTTCACCCAGCTATAGAACAGATTTCCCACAAAAAAGAAGTAAAACCAGCTGCTCTATCAGAGGAAGAAGTAGAATCTCTTTTCATTCCAAGGGCGGAAGAATTTGAACAACCAGAGATGGTTGCGAGAGAAGAAGAGGTACCAGAGGATGAAGAGTGGGAGGTAGATAGTTTTGGACGATTGTGGAAGAAAGGAACATTAGCTTCTTCAATAGAGGAGCCACAAGTTGAAAGAGAAGAGCTTCCAAGTGATGTAGCAATTGCTACTCCTGACTTATCTCCTCTTGAAAAAATAATTCAAGAAGAGGAGGCCAAGGATGTTATGGAAGATATAGCAGAGGGGATTTTTGAGAAAGCACTAGGAGAACCTCAAGAAATTATTCCACCAGAGAGTCGCGCTGATTCAATTGAAGATATCTTAACAAAAGAAGAAGAATCCGTAACAAAAGATATATTTCATGTACCCCAGGTAGATTATCAAGAGATTAGTCCTATTGAAGAAGCCAAAGAAAGCCAAGTAAAAATACCAGATCTAGCTGATTTGTTTTCAGATGCTCTCTCTGAATTAGGTTCTATTAGTGGAGAAACAGGGGAGATTGATAAAGGTAAAAAGAAGAAGAAATAATCAAGAATAGAGTTTTAATCTAAACTCTTTCTGGTTTTTCCATACTTAGTAGCATCAAATAAGGGGAATTTTAGGATTTTAGCTTCATGAAATTTTCCTCTAACTTCATACTGAATGGAAGTTCCTTCTTTACTCAAGCTTCTAAGCACATATCCCATTCCAATTCCAATATTTAACAGAGGAGAGAAACCTCCAGAGGTTACAATGCCAATTTCTTGACCATCTTTTAACAGATGTATCCCAGCTCTTGGGCTAGGCCCTTTTTTCTGGGCAATAAATCCTACACGGGTACGGTTGGGCATATGATCAGAGAAATATTCCAGTTGAGATTTCCCTATGAAATAGGTCTTATCCATGTGAATAAAAGGAGTGAAGAAGAGATCAGCTTCAATAGGATTAATATTTTCGTCAATATCATTCCCATAAAGAGCTAGTCCTGCTTCGAGACGAAGAGAGTCTCTCGCTCCAAGTCCACAAGGTTTACTACCAGCCTCAATAAGGAGTCTCCAAATCTTTTTTGCTCTTATTGGCTCTTCAAACGTTGTGTTTAAGATTATGATTTCACACCCTTTTTCTCCAGTATACCCAGTCCCAGACAATAAGAGTTCAATATCATTGTATTTTGCTCTTATAATACTCCAAGGAAGTGGTGCTTCAATTTTTCCCTCAAAAGCTGCTATTAATGTATCTTGGTATTCTGGTCCTTGTAAGGCAAACATGGCAGAAGTAGGAGAAATATCCATCAATGAAATATCTAAATCTACAAATTGATTGAGAGTATTTTTGAAAGATTCCATCCACAATTTAATTTTTGTAAGATTTCCTGCATTCCAAACCATTAACCACTTATCTCTCTTGATTCTTGCGAAAATCATGTCGTCTCTAAAACCTCCCTGTTCATTCAACATGAATGTGTAAGATGCTTTGCCTATTTGGGTTTTTGTGAGGTCTCTGGGTACAAGTAAATTCAAAAAATTTTCTGCATCATGTCCTTCAATCCACATACGACCCATGTGTGAGACATCAAAAAGACCAGTAGTATTTCTTACTGCCATATGTTCTTCTTTAATGGATCTATACATTACAGGCATCTGGAATCCTGAGAAATCGATTATATCGCCATTCTTTGCATGCCAATTATAAAGTTGAGTTTTCACAGGTGATCACTACATTAATTCAATTAGTGTTTCCCTTAATAATTTATTATAAAGAAATGAACCTCTTGAAAGCAAAAAGAGGTTTGAAAAATCAATATTTAAACAGATCAAGCAAATAGTTAGATATCTGCAAGTGTCTTGAGAATTTATTTAAAATTTTAGCAGTTAATGTGTTATCACAATCGGTTAATCCAAATTACAAGAACTACCACTAGGATACAATTGGTGAGAAGTATATGGCTTTAGATCCTGATTTTATAAAAATTAGATCCATATTGGAAAAGCATCATGATTACTGGAGTAATTCAATCCCTCTTATTGCAAGTGAAAATGTGACAAGTCCTGCAGTACGAGAAGCTGCGATTTCTGATCTTGCACATCGATATGCAGAAGGTTGGATAGGTGAACGAGTCTATCCAGGGAATCAATACTTTGATGAAATTGAAGAATTATGTTTAAAATTGTTAAAAGAGATTTTTGATGCACCATTTATAGATGCTCGGCCAATTTCTGGTGTTGTTGCTAATTTGACCGTCTATACTGCATTTACCCAGGCCAATGATAAGATGATGGCAATTTCTATACCTGTTGGTGGTCATATTAGCTCTGGACCACTCAAAGCTTCAACTGGAGCGTTTATAGGCGGTACAGCAGGGGCTGTTTCGCGATTAAATGTTGAATATATTCCATTTGATCGATATGGCTTGAATATTGATGTTGATGCAGCTATCAAAGCTATTGGAGAAAGAAAACCGAAACTCGTTCAGTTTGGTGCCAGTGTTTTCCTTTTTCCTCATCCAGTGAAAGAATTAGCACCTATAGCTCATGAGGTTGGAGCTCATGTAAATTATGATGCTGCTCATGTTGCAGGATTGATTGCAGCTAAACAATTTCAAGACCCTTTACGAGAAGGAACTGATACAATGACAATGTCAACTCACAAAACATTTCCAGGGCCTCAAAAAGGGATCGTTATAGCAGCTAGAGAAGAACTCGCGGAAAAGATAAAATCAGCAGCTTTCCCTAGTACGACATCTAATCATCATCTGATGCATGTAGCAGCCCTTGCCGTTGCTGCTGTTGAATTCAAGAAATATGGTGTACCTTATTCCAAACAAGTGATCACGAATGCCAAAGCTTTGGGTCAGGCGTTGTATGAAAGAGGTTTTCAAGTAGTTTGTCCAGAGAAAGGCTTTACAGAATCTCACACACTCCTAGTTGATATCAGTAATTTTCAAGATACGATTGGATTAGGAAAAGATGTCGAACAACGATTAGAAAAGGCAAATATTGTTGCTAATCGCAATCTCCTTCCATGGGACATCATAGAAAAACGTAACTATAAGAACCCAGGGGGGATTCGTATTGGATCACAGGAAGTTACTCGATTGGGGATGAAAGAAAATGAAATGGAACAGATCGCAGAATTCTTTAAAGCTGTCATTGTAGATCAGAAAAATCCAACTGAGGTTGCTAAAGAAGTTGCAAAATTCCGTACAGATTATCAAAAAATCCATTATGGTTTCGAATCAGCTAGGAAGGCTTATGAGTATATCAAAATTGCTTAGAAGGACTCAATAATTCTCTGTCTTTTCATAAATCCTTTTTATTTAGAATATTAGGCTTTAACCACTATCAAAGAGGTCTTAATTACTTCCAGTCATTTGTTGAAAGCCATTCTTCAACAGTTTCTTTGAGGGTTTCCCAAGGTTTACTAGAGTTGAGTGTAAAAGATTTCGCAGGCGCCCAGTAGTTTGACATTTTCCCCTCTGCATTAGGGTCAGCTCTTCTGCGTTGTTGCCAACGTTGGATGACGACAATTCGTTTATCGGCATCTTCAGCATTTTGGACTAGAAGGACTGCTGTCCACCACCTGCCCCGTCGTGAGATAGTCTTCCCCTTGATCAAATGATAGTATTCTGATTTATAGGGAAATTTCTCCTCTTCTTTTGAATTACTCATCTTGCTATTCTCACCAAAATCTTAATTGGAGCATCCAAGGGTTGGCTTCTTAAAATTGACCCAAGGAATTTATTTTTAAGGAATGCAAGAGGTATGTTTTTAAAAAGAATCTTGTATTCTCTTTAGCAAGTCAGACGATTGTTTGGAGTAGGAAATCAATTGAGTGATTACGAAACCTATATTCATTATGGAAGGTTGGTAGTGATTCTACAATTTATATTTATCCCTGTATACTTTTATTTATTATCTTTTGTCTTTGTAGAGGGGGTTATTTGGTTTTTAAACACGGGAGATTTACGTATCTTGTCAGATATTATTATCTATGGAATTGGGCCTCTTTTCATGTCAGTTCCTTTCTTTTTTTGGACCTATGGTAGTAGATATCAAATTGGAGATGCTTATGAATCTTTTGGGAAAGAAGTTTGGCGATTACCAACCACAGTTAAAGCATTTTACGGCTTTAATTTTATTGTGGGTATAATCTTTCTATTCCCCATGATTACTCCCATTGTTTCATTACTTGGTGGGTATTTCATTGCAGTGTACCTTTTTAAATGGCGTGAAGAAGGAAAATTAATCTCTACTCAGCGAAAAACTATAATACTAACTCTACTTTATTTACCATTACCACTACTGGTAATTATTGGATTTTATTTTGGTTATGATCCGCTTGGTGAACAATCTGGTATTCTAGGTTTCTTCCTGAAGCTTTTCAATATTTGGAATACCCAATTAGATGTTATTTACACCTCAGCATTGATATTAGCGGATTCTGCAACAATTGGAGGTATTTTATACTTAATTTACGAAGGTGCTCAACAAGTTGATCACACTGTAAGAGTTCCTGGCCCTCTTATTACTCTTATTTCAGCTGCACTCTTTTTATTTTTAGAATTCATTTACCTAGTTGTTTCTAAAGATATCTTTCCCACAGAAGCTTTTCTCCAATTATTTCATATCGGCGCAGTGATTTTAGGAATTTTGATGCTTATTGTGAGGTATTGGAAAGGACTCACAACAAGTAGGGATACTAGTATCATAGGTTGGTTGACTCTCGTCTTTTTTCAGATAGTGAACTTTGTTTCTGGAGATTTAGAAGTTATTAGTCGTTCCACAGCTATTCTCTTAGCTTTTGGGATTTTCTTGTTCCTCTTTGGAGTCGCTTATCGACGTGCAGGTAAACGCTATTAACTTTTTTATGAGTAGGTTTATCTACTAAACTAAAGGAGTAATAACGGTATTATGAGCTCTCGGGATGATATTCCACCAGGTCAAAGGTTTCAGTTTCACTTGGTGATTGAAGAGTGGATGGCTATGGAATTCGAGAGAGTTACCATCCAATATGAAGAATTATTGGATGTGATTGATCGTGTCCGTTTTTTCGGTGTTAATGGTTTATTGCAGCGAGAAAATAAAAAGATTAGTCCGTTTTTTTTTCAATTAATATCACAAGAGGGAGAAGATTTTCTTTTAATTGCATTTTCTATCCCTATATTTCAATCCTTAGACTCATTAGCTTTTCAAACAGGAATGCAATATTTTACTGCGGTAACAAGGTGGATCATGTGCAACAATCAATCTATCTTAGAAGCAGAAATCAAAGCTTTTGAAGATATCAAACGTCTTCATCCTATTCGTCGGCAAAAACGTGAAATTATCCCTTATAAGGATTTCACAGAAATGATTGAGGTTCAGTTGAGGATGAAGATTAGAATGGGCCTTAAAGTCATCCCTACTGCTTCTATTATTGAAAAAGTAAAAGCTGAACGAATGAAGCATTTAAAGGAATTTCAAAAAGCTAAAAGTGCCCTAGCTAATATACATTCTAGTCTTAAGGAATATTCCCAACTTGTAAATAAATATAGAGTTTATGTGAATGCTCATCTGTTTCAACTCCATGTGGAGAGTCGCTTTGAACCGATTTTTGTCCCTATTTTCACTTTAAATTCTGTTAATCGAGTTAAAGAGGTTTTTTCAGTTCTAATTCTTAGTGAGGGGGTCATTAATAGAATCAATGATCACCAATTAGAAATTATGCTTGCATATGAGATTATTTTCAATCAATTAAAAACGAAATTCTCTCGTGGTGTACTTGAAAAAGAAATCTTCCTTATTCTATCCGAAGACGGGGAAAAAGAACCAGATTATCTTGTTGAAAAGGAAATTAGTAAATTTTTCAATATTGAAGAAGTTAAAGAAGCACAAAATGCGATTCGAGCAGTAATAGAAAGCTTACTAACTGAAGAATATCCAATAATGCAACTTGATTAAATATAGAACTACATAAAAAGATTCATTTAGTTTCTCACTTGAAGTCCATCAGTACTGATGAATTGTTGATAATGTTGTAGGGGCTTTCAGAAGGAACGAACACTTTAAAAAACCATCTTGAAAATAGAAAGGAAAGATTATGGCGGAAATTGACTATTTTGAAAACGAAATAATCCTAGAAGCTAATCAGCAGGCTAAAGAGATTGTTCAAAACGCCAAGGAAGAAGCAACCAAGATCCTCAATCAAGCGCGAAGTGAGTCAGAACGAATAGCACAGAAGATTTTAGTTGAAATAGAGAAAGAGGAAGAGCAAAAAGCTCAACGTGAATTATCTCGACTTCGGATAATCAGTAAAATTGAGATTAATAATGTAAAAGAGATGTTATTGAAACAAATATTAGCGAATAGCCTCAAACGAATCCAGGAATGGAAAGATAAAAAATCTGAAGAATATTGCTCCGCTTTGATTGATCTTATTGTACAAGGAGGAGTTTCTCTTGAGGGAGGAGAGTTAACCGTTAAGCTCACACCCGAAGACGTATCATTAATCGATATTAAGGATATACAATCTAAAATCATGAAAGCTAGTGGTAATAAAACCTCACTTAAAGTAACGACAACAGAGAGTGATTTAGATGAAGGTGGGGCAATAATTTGTAAGGAATCCCTAAGTGTATTTAATACAATTGAGGCAAGATTAAGTCGTCGTGAAGATTTCATTCGCGATAAAGTGCATGCTATACTTTTTACAGACTGATTTTTACTCGAAATTTGTTTTTAGTTTCTTATCTGACCAATCCTTAGTGACTGGGTTTAAAGGGTGTATGTCGGGATTGAATATTAAAAAAGGTATTGAAGAATCATCACAGCTTCAACACTTATATCTGATTAAGAAATAAATGTCCAAATGCCCAATTTTTATAACAGGGCGTTTTAGCTAGATGTACAAGGTTGAAACAGCTAATGATAAAATTATTTCCAAAAGCTATGATTTTATTGTTAATAATTACCATTTCAAGCGGTTTTGGTCAACAACACTCTGTTTTTCCAGTTGCAATTAAATCATCTCCTAACACTGTAAATGCTAGTAACGATTTACTCATTATTGATGTGGTAAATATCGAAGCAAAGGTCCAAAATCGATTTGTACCTCTAGATGATTTAATTTCAGAGGCATTAAATCCTGAATTTCAGGAATATCCATTACCACAATTGGTGAACAAAACATCCCTTCGTATTAATGCTAGCTATTCCACTGTAATTGGAAGTTCAGTGAGCCTAGTCATCCACCATTTTGCAGTAGATGTCTATAGAGTGATTTCTGGAGAAAAAGATACCTTGAATCGTACTGCAGTTCTTTCTCTTTATTATAATCCAGATGATCCCAAACTTAACCTTATTGAATTCATTCTTGAACCTAATTCTACTAAATCCGAAGTAGTAATTGTTCCTTCACTAGATCTAATTAGGTATGGGATCTACAAATTTGTGTTCCGAGTGCAGTATCATATTTATCGTGGAGATGAAACACCAGTCGATAGTTTTTATCACCAAAATATAACTTTCAGCCTTATAAAAAGCTATCCAACCCCACCTGTTGTAATTATTTATGCATTTATAGGTGTTTTATTCATTTTCTTAGCACTAGTTATATTCGGATTATATGGTGATCGTAAATACCGTGAACCTGCCCAATAAATAACTCCATTATCCTTTAATTTGAGTTTTTAAATATAAATCTGGCATTTTTTCAAGTTTTTGTCGGTAATCTGATAAAATTAAGCCTTTAATACGAATATAAGTGGATTTTCTCTCTTTGGGACGAAAAGTAAAGATGCTAAGGGTGCCTGAAGTGATTGTTTCGTTATAAATAGTCTTACTATAAAGCATTTGCATTGAGAACGGATCCTCAGTCATATCATCTATCTCTATTTGATATTCTATACGAATGAATTGACGAAAGGGTAAATTAATTTCTAATTTTACTTCAAAGGGTTGATTAACCGGAATCTCTGTATCTCCATTGAGCATAATTCTTATAGCCTTCCAAGATATTTCTTTTTCCGAAATAATGGTTGGAACTTCAGGTACTGGAACTAGATATAATTCAGAGGTAAGGGTTTCTCGACTGGCAAAAAAATCAAAATACTCGTCAAAATCATAATCTACTAATGTGGGATGAGATCCTACTTCATCAAGACGATAGATGTTGAATCCAGAGAAATTTTTGGAAATTTTTGTGGGATCTAATACAAGAGCAAATGCTTTTGGATGCATCTGCTGATACATCTGCTGTGTACGTATATCTGTGGCTGATAAAAAGAGACCAAGTCCTGGATGAGTGTGTGCCCATCCTACAATGACTTCTCCAGAGTTAATCCTACTAGGTGAAATTAACGAAAAGACCTTTTCATAATCCGTAATGTCAACAAAAACTGCAGTCCCAGATCCGATGGGGACAATGTCTGTTACAATAACCTCATCTTCTGTGATTCGTCCTAAAACTAATCCGATGCATTCTTTCCAGTCTTGTGAGTCTAAGGGGTTGGCATTCTCAAGAGCAAAACGTAAGAATTTTTCATAGATGTGTTTAGGGATTCGTATCATCTAATCATCTCGTTTATTAGGGTTTACACGAATAGCATGGATAAGTATCCCCGAATAAACCAGATCACGGAAGACAGGCCTCATTACATGTTTATCTGGATTAACTATGAAATTCCGTCGTGTTATCTCAAAAGTTTCTTGGTGAACAAAATATGGGGATTGCCTAATTTGAGCAACCGTTTGTTCCACTTGCCCCCAGTTAGGAACAAAGCAGATTAAGTGTCCACCACCATTTAAAACAGGAGCAATATTATCAATGGCTTCATAAGGGGAAGAAAAATCCAAAAAAAAGGCGTCTAATTGACCTTCTTCTAGTGGTGAACGAATATCTTGGAGTTTAAACGTTATATAATCAGATAAATCGGTTTTTGCCAAATTTTCCCGAGCATTAGCAAGATAATCGGCATTTATATCATAGGAGAAGACATGTCCAGTGGGTTGGACATTATGAGCAAGAAATACCGTTAATGCTCCTGAACCAGTCCCTGCTTCCCCAACATTCATACCCGAACCAACCCCTGCAAGACTACAAGCAATAGCACAATCATCTTCATAAAGAATTTGGGTTTTTAAGCGAAAGTAACGTAAGTAATCTCGAGGAGTGGGTCTCGAGATAATTACTTTTCCTTTGGTAAGAGAAAGAATGTCCCCAAAGTTTTTACCTAAACAGTCATTATGAAAGATATTACCAATGTGAGTCGAGAGTTCTGCATCTTGCACCAGAGATATTATCCAAGCTTTTGATTGTCTCTGAGAAATTTCAACTATACGTACAGTGTCCCCTTCTTTGAGCACAGAAAGACCTTCTTAAAATGTCATATCAGAAAAGATCTTTGGTGCTTTTTTTAGTTTTACAATAGGGATAAAACGGACTAAACCTGTGTGAACATTTTCCAGATCTCTCTCTTCTATGTGACTTAAAAATGAGATCTGATCTTTTTTGGCCTGTAAATCGTAACGTACCAAGGATTGGTTCTGTTCTTCAATCGAGGATTTATGAACAACGAAGAAAAGAACAGGTAAGGCTTTAAATTCGTAGTATCCAGGAAATATTGCAAAAGATCCATAATATACATCTGAATTTTTATCCGAGTCCCACTTAAAAATAGTGGAGGGACGATCTGGACTCGAACTCGAGACAAGACGAACTAGGTCTTTAAGACTCTCTAGTTCGATTCCATAAGCACTTTCAAGCTTCAAAATCAACTACTCTCCCTTTATTAATGCTGCTTTCTGTGTTTCAAACCATAGAAGTTTAAAAGACGAGTAGCTTCTTCTTCAGAGTCAACTATCTGTTTATTGAATCGTCTCCGGTAAGTTTTTTCATTAAGAGAGTCAACAAGGATTACAACCTGCCGTTTTCTTAATGGTGAGATGTAAGGTTCGAAAATAATGTAAAAGATATTTGTCTGCATATCAGCAATAACATATGCGTCTGTGGGCATATCAAGGGTTCCTGTGTGTTCCTGAATGCGATCATCTTGTACCATATAGATACGAACTGGGTTTGTGGCAATTAATGCAGAAAGACGGTTATGAATTTCTTCCATTTTTACTGGTTTAAGGTCATTCTCGTCTTTAAAATCCTTAGATGTCATTTGGGAAAGATAGGATAAAATAATCCCTTGTGCACGAGACATTTCTCTTTTTAAGGACCTTTTAAATATTATACTGATCACTGTTGGTCGTTCTTTCAGTCTAGGGTCTGTAGTGAACGTCGATTCTACCCGAAACACATAAGCTAGGCACAAAAGTTCATCATTCGAAGGGACAGGGAGAGGACCATATAAATCCTTACTGATTTCCTCCCCGATGACTGTCATAATCCGAATTGAAAGGTTAAGAGCTTGATCTTCCGTTATATGGTCTTTTGTGGAGTTAAAAATCACTTGTGGACCTGCATCTGTAAAGCTGCTAGTAATAATACCAATTACAGGGCTTTCAGAGGAGGATTCCATGTTTGTTCTTATCCTTTTTGTGAAGAATTTATTTTTGATATTTAGAAAAGGAACTAGAAAAGACTACTCAAATATCAATTTTAAATGTTACTTATGAAGCTTGTTTAGCACTCCTGTTGTTTGAGCAATGTTCAAAGCTGCGGTTTTCGTTAATCCCGATTGTCCAAGAACTGTGTACATTGAGTTAGTTTCATGTGCTGTGTGAAGTGCTGTAACAATAGCTTCAGGAGGAATATCATCTTTTAAGTCTTCAATATTTGTTGGACAACCAACATTTTTCAGAATATTCACTATCTTTTCATGATTCTGGCCTTGTAATTTGGCCATCATGATTGCACCTAACGCGATTCGTTCTCCATGAAGGATATCAGCATTTGGAGTTTGAGCTGCTAAAGCTGCGGAAAACATATGCTCTGAGCCATAACCAACTCGAACGTTGTTTGATGTCCCCATTAACACTCCAGCAATTAAAAGGGCTTTTAATACTACCTGAATAGCATGTTCAGGGTCGACAAGAGCTTCGGAGACTTGACTTTGAAAAAGAGTATCCGCATTTTCTAAAACACCCCCCACAAACCGTGAAAACTTTTCTGATTTTATACGCCAAGCATGTCTCCAATCCCAGATAGCGGTGATTTTCCCAACTGTATCACCGACTCCTGCGGCAATATAGCGGACTAAATCAGGATGACCTAATATTTTCTCGACATCCGCTATCACAGCAATAGGAGGTCGACATTCACCAATAAAAGTTTCAGTAGGATTGTTCAAAAAGATGAAAGGAGAAGCAAGACCATCATGGGAGGTTGAGGTCGGGACAGAAATCATTTCTACATTATTAGAAATATTATTGAGACAATATTTTCCAACATCAATGTTTTTCCCTCCCCCAGCACAAATTAGAACATTAGGTTTATATTGTTTCACAAGATCAGCATATGTATTTGCGGCCTCAACAGTTGCGTTCTCAACGATGATGACCTCACTTTCCATTCCTTGATTGGTTACCTCATCATAAATTTCTTCCCCAACGACATACCGAGTATGGGGGCCTGTAAGAATCATTATTTTCTGTTTTAATCCAAGTGATTGGATAATATCGGGAATACGCTGAATGGTTGACTTCCCAATTACAATTGTTCTTGGTACTACCGATTCAAGTATTTCTGATCCTGGCATTTCAATGCTGTCCTTGTACCCAGTCCCATTTGGGAACATTGGCACAATATTTATAAACTCTGTGTGTGTAGGAGTGTACAAGGGAATTTTACTAAGAAAAAGTTCTTCTTTCGATTTAGTTAAGTTAAATAGCACTAATTCTTATGATATTTTCCGTTACATCCCAACAAACTTCCGATTTATGTTCTCTACACAAAATTACATTATTATAGTATCTAATTTCAAACTGTAAAAAGAAATATGAAAACTCCCTTATGTGAGAGTAGAATGAAAGTATCTACTCAACTCTCCACACCTTTATTAATAAAAATCCAATTAAAAAGCAAAAATAAGATGAATATATCCTAATTATGAAAAAAGATCAATATTATATTTATAAACGGGTATATTGACATCTATTCAAGACAACTTATTAGTTGTACTCTATAAATTCCGCTGTTTTCACATAGGGGTTCACTATTCTCCAAAAAATAGGTTACTTATCATCGAGGTATAAATTAATGGTAAAAGAAAAGGAAAAACAGTTCAGTCGTGAATTAGCTATTGAACAATTAAAAGCAGACCTCATAAGCGAATTACCACCCGACGCTCAAGTGTCCAAGGTAGTGTTTGAAGGGCCATTTGTGGTTATTTATTCTTTGAATCCTACAGTACTCATGGAAAATGGGGACATTGTCAAGAGTTTAGCAAAATCATTGCGAAAAAGAATCGTAATCAGGTCAGATGTGTCGGTACGTAGGGCTAAGGATGAGGCTAAAGCACGGATAATGGAAATTGTGCCAGAAAACGCGGAAATAACTAATGTAATCTTCGATGATGAGCTAGGTGAAGTGATTATCGAAGCAAAAAAACCGGGAGCCGTTATCGGACGGAGTGGGACTACACTACGAGAAATAGCACGAGATTCCATGTGGAGGCCCAGAGTCGTAAGATCTCCTCCAATTCAATCACAATTAATCAATTCTATTAGAAAAACGCTTACTGATAAATCTGAAATACGCAAACAAGCATTACTAAATATTGGTAAGCGAATACATCGCCCAAAAGTTATTGAGGATGAGTACATTAGATTAACAGGATTAGGTGGTTTCTCTGAAGTTGGAAGGTCCTGTATGCTTTTGGAAACAGCTGAAACGAAAATTCTAATTGATTGTGGCATAAATGTGGGATCACGAGAACCAAACCAGATGTTTCCGTATTTTAATGTTCCTGAATTTGATATAGCCGATATAGATGCAGTATTGATTACTCATGCTCATCTAGATCACTGCGGAGTCTTACCCTATTTGTTCAAATGGGGCTATAGAGGGCCTGTTTACGCCAATGATGCTACATTATCTCTTATGACCCTTCTTCAGAAAGATTATATTGAGGTGGCGGGGAGAGAGTCACGTCTTGTTCCTTACAGTCAAAGAGACATTAAGAGGATGATTTTACACACGATCACACGTCGTTATGGGGAGGTGACTGATTTGAGTAATGATATTCGCTTAACTATGACCCCTGCGGGACATATACTTGGATCCTCAATTATGCATATGCACGTTGGAGATGGGCGCTATAATATCGCTATTGCCAACGATTTCAAGGGTAAAAGGTCTCGGTTATTAGATCGTGCTAACACGAAGTTCCCCCGTTTAGAGGCCATTGTCATGGAATCTACTTATGCTGGGCCTAGGGATAATATGCCTAAACGTGGTGATGCTGAAATTCAGCTAGTCAAAATCATTAATCAAACAGTAAAACGAGGAGGAAAGATTCTGATCCCTAGCCTAGCTATAGGACGACCACAAGAATTAATGGTAGTTTTAGCAAATTATTATCGAAAGCATCAGTTAGTTGATGTTCCTATATACCTGGATGGTTTAATAGCTGAAGCAACGGCAATCCATTCTTGTCACCCAGAATATTTGTCATCATACTTGCAAGATCAAATCTTCAATGAAGGGCACAATCCTTTCTTAAGTGAAATTTTTCACCGGGTAGACAACCAAAGTGAGAGACAATCGATTGTAAACGGGAAACCAGTTGTTATTTTAGCTACTTCTGGTATGTTAACAGGAGGTAATTCTGTAGAGTATTTTAAAGAGTTGGCTACTGATCCACATAATTCCATTGTGTTTGTATCATTCCAAGCTGAAGGAACCTTGGGAAGACGAATAGCCTCTGGGGTAAAAGAAATTCGTAGTATCGAAGATGGTAGGATGAAAATGCTTCCCGTTAAAATGGAAATCCATCAAATTGACGGGTTTAGTGGTCATTCTGATAGAGGTGAGATGATAAATTTTTTCCGAGAATTAAGCCCTAAGCCTGAAAGGGTCGTCCTAATACATGGTCAACGAAATAAGTCTCAATCATTGGCACAGGCTTTATCAAAACGATATCATGTCAAAGTTGATGTACCATCAAACTTAGAAACGATACGTTTCAACTAGAAGATATCGTTTGGATAGGGATTTCATGCCTATCAAAAAGGAAATTGGATCAAAATTACGAAAAAAGATTATAAAATCGATTTTCGCACCAAATATCTTAGTCGATGTCTTGAAAGAAAACACACAATTTCTCTATGAAGATGATGAAAAGTTAACTAGCTTGCTTTTTAATCAAAACTACGATGTTTGTTTTTTTCTTTTTGAGAATAGGTATTTACCAACTATACAGTTTATACGAAAGAACCCACATATAGGTTTTCCTATAGTCAAGGTTGATCAGGGAGCAGTTCAACATATCTTAAACGGTGCAGACGTTTTTGCTCAAGGAATTACATTTGTTAATCAAGAATTCAAAACCAATAGTATTGTTGTGGTTTCTAATCCTCAAGATGCAGTATTGGCACTTGGAAAGAGTTTAAAATCTTCTACAGAGTTACTTAGCTTAAAAGGAAAGGTCATCCATAATATTCACTACCTTGGTGATTCTATTTGGGAAGGAAATCTCTAGGGATGGTTATCTTCCAGAAAAAGGTTAAATAATTCCTAAATGTATAGCAGTATGGATTCACATTTCTTAACAGATGACAAAAAGTGCGTAAAGCTGAAACAGTGCTCTTTTTCATTGGTATGGGATTATCAGGACTCAAGAGTTGTACTCTAGAAACTCTTGATGTTTTAAAAAGAATTGATGAGGTGTTTATTGAAAATTATACTAATTTCATCCCTGAAGAAATCCCCCCTCTCTTAGAACAAATCAAGTCAAAAATGACAATTCTTAGCCGAAGAGATTTAGAAGATGATGACCAGTTATTTCTAAAAAGAATTGAAGGGAAATCAATAGCCATTTTAATACCAGGAGATCCATTTATTGCAACAACCCATAACTCTCTCAGAATAGCTGCAATCCAACGAGGTTTTAAATGTCGGATTATCCACAATTCTTCTATAATAACAGCTGCAGCATCTGTTTCTGGCTTGTCCGCGTATCGTTTTGGTCGGACTGTAACTTGTCCTTTTCCTCATAATCCAAGTGAATTTCCTTATGAAGTAATCAATCTAAATAAACAGATTGGAGCTCATACCCTAGTTCTTCTAGATATTGACCTAAGCACTGGAGAATTCCTCACAGTGAATGAAGCAATTTTTATTCTATTAAAATTAGAGGATAAAAGAAAAGAAGCAATTTTCACAAAGACTGACCTAGTGATTGGTTTGGCTCGCATTGGAACTGAAAAAGAAGTTGTTTCAGCGGGTGCTGCTGATGAAGTGGCGACATTAGATTGGAGACGAATTGGGCCTCCTCAAGCTCTGATAGTATGCGCTGAATCACTGCATTTTGCTGAAGAAGAAACTGTGAATACTTTATGGAAAGGCCCATTGTCGAATCAAGGTGAAGATGAATAGCTCCTACTGATAAAAATATGGCAAATAAAATTATGACTGATAAAATTTAACAAGATTCAAAAACTCAGTCGATTGCTGGTTATTCAAGATGAAAAGTGAATCAAAATCTAATGAGGTGTTTCAGGATCTTTTAAAAGAATTTTTAAAGACAGCTTACTTGTTAACATGTGAGAAGGAGAGTTTTAGTGTTTTTGACTTTTCCAGCAGTCTGAGACGAACAGAAGATGAAGGAAAGACGCTTCTATCCGTATTGAAAAGCCTTCACATGGTAGAGTCAGTCTCAGACCCTCCTGAAGATTATAAAATTACAATAGGTGGAATTAACAACTTAAAGATAGTGTTAACGGGTGGAGTCTTTGATATTGTGCATCTAGGCCATTTGAAGACACTGAAAGAAGCAAGAAGTCTAGGTGATGTGTTATTTGTAGTTGTAGCTTCTGATGAAACTGTTAAAGCGAATAAAGGGCGTCCCCCGCTCAATTCTCAATCTAGTCGTGTAGAATTACTGAAACATATTGATATTGTTGATATTGTTGAGAAGGGGACATCTAATCCCCAAAAGTTTCTAGATATAGTCATTAAAATCAAACCAGATGTAATTGCATTGGGTTACGATCAATCTCTTTCAGAAGCTAGGTTGTCCAAACTTTTAAGTGACAACAATCTCCAAAATATCGAGATAGTTAAATTAAAAGCTAGAATTCCAAAAGAAAAATCCTCTTTGAAATTCAAGAATTTAGATAAACATTCTTTCGAATAAGATACTCTCGAATTTTCTCTCTTTAAATTATTGCAGGATAATTTCTAGGACATCCCCATCTTTTACTCCGTAGGTTTTTTTAATATTCTCTTCTGCAATTAATTCTATTTGATTGCTATGGTGAGTTCGATCAGGATGAATTAAAGCAGAGGGTATTTTATGGTTTTTTATTAACAGGTAAGTTGGCCATACAAAGACTTTACCAAATCTTCGTCCATCTTTTGTAAATTCCTTTATAAACTGAGATGGGCTCCGTAATATACGCTCAAAGTTCCTTAAACTAGATTCCTCTAGTAGTTGTAAGTTCAAAGTACCCATGAAAGGTTCAAAACCAAGAAGTGAAGTAAACTGGTTTTTATATCCTCCTTGTCTCATGTAATACGCCCCTTCCCCCATTCCTGTACATACTGTTCCTTTTACTGTAATTTTTTCTGCTAGTTCTCGTCCCTCAGCAGTCAATATCATCCATAGATCTGTAAACACCCGTTCAAGTGATTTTATACCTTTGGGGGTGATCTTAATTGTATTTCCTCGCTGTTTATAATTACGAACAATAAGATGTTCATTTTCCATTTTTGTTAGTTTTCGTGAGGCACTTTGCTGGGAAATTCCTACTTTTTTCCCTAGTTCACTTGTTGTACTAAACACAGGACGACGAGTGCCTCCCATCTTACCTATTGCAATTAATAGATTTAAATAATCAGTAATCTCAATACTACCTTTTTTCTCACTTTCTACCATGACACTCATCCGAATAGTCCCTATACTCATGAATTTATGTTTCATTTGTTTTAGGGTAATCACTTGTTAGAACCTTTTATACATAAATACAGCATGGAAACGCTTATTTATTCTAGAAAGGCGAAATCACATAAAATTATAAACCCCATTATTTTTATAACTCCTGTTGAAAAAAGAAAATGACATCATAAAGGGCGCATAGCTCAGCAAGGTAGAGCGGCGGGCTCTTAAAGGTTATTATGCTTATTTAATCTGAAGATACCCGTTGGTCGGGGGTTCAAGTCCCTCTGCGCCCGTTAATGCCCGTTTCTTAAGTATTTCTCTCTTCTTTCTTTCAAGATAAGAAATTATTTGGGGTTATCAGATCAAGAGTAAGATAAATGTAGGTTTATTCCAAACAAGTAAATAAATCCGGAGAGTCGGGCCAATAGCAAGTCAGCAATCAACATTTGGAGTTGGTGTTCCCCTCAAAGATGCTGAAGCAGTACGTCTCCGTTTGGTTAAATCAAATCTTATTATTTCTAATAAGAAACCAATTAAGTCGCAGGATTGTGTATTTTTCCCTATCAATGATCCCACACAAATCCCTAAAATATTAGGTGATATTTCTTACAAATTTCAAAAATGGGAATTTCCAAGCCGTTCAGAACAAGAGTCGATCGTTGAAAGTCTTCAAAAAGAATATCCAAATTTGAATTGGGATGGAATCTCTTTGAAGTTCGACCAATTAGGAGAGATCGCAGTTTTGAAGCTTGATCCATCCTTAACTACACTTTCATTTCGTCAACGAGTGGGTGAATTAATATTATCTCGATTTTCTCGCCTCAAAGCTGTATTGAATAAAAGGGACATTATTAAGGGAGCTAAAAGACTATATCCTGTAGAATATCTTGCAGGAAAAAAGATCTGGCAAAGTTGGCATCAAGAATATGGTGTATTTATATTTGTTGATCTTGAACGAGCGTATTTCAACCCACGATTGGCTGAAGAGCATCATCGTGTTGCTATGTCTGTAAACCCTGGTGAAATCATTCTAGATATGTTTACAGGTGTTGGATCGTTTGCTTTGCATTGTGCAAAAGAATCTCAATGTAGAATAGTCGCGATCGATATCAATCCTTCTGCAATACATGCATTAAAAAGAAGTGTTAAGAGAAATAAGCTTCAAGGAAATATTCATCCTATTATAGGGGATTCTCGAAATATTTTGAGATTTCAAGGTTATTTTGATCGAATAATAATAAATCTCCCATACGAGTCAGTGAATTATCTTCCTTATGCCGCAAAATTACTGAAAAAAGGAGGAATAATTACTTTTTACCAATTTATTTCAAAATTTGAGAAACCTAAAGTACAGATTCATAATATGATCTCCAGAAAGCTAGGAAACATTAATTCTTATAAAGAACTATATATTAAAGTAGGCAGAGAGGTCTCCCCCTCTCGAGTTCAAGTAAATGTAGATTTACAGCTGGTTTAAAAGAAGTTCTTAAGTGGATTTTACATAATTATAAGGGAAATTAGGATGACAGACTATACAGTGGTAAAAGAACAATTAATTAATCATTACCGGCGAAGAGGATACGTTAAAGACGAGAAAGCTTTTGATGCCTTCAGACGAGTTCCACGGGAGAAGTTTATTCCCACACAAATGGCTTCCTCCGCATATGTAGACCATCCATTACCATTGATGAATACAGGACAGACTATTTCTGCTCCACACATGACTATTATGATTTTGGATTACCTTGAATTAGCTCCTGGCCAAAGAATCCTTGAAATAGGAGCAGGTTCTGGTTACCAGGCTGCATTGATTGCAGCTATTGTAGCAGCTGATGAAGCTCCTGGCCATGTATATTCGATAGAAATTGTACCTAAATTAGTTGAGTTTGCCAGGGAGAACCTTACTCGTGCTGGATTCGATAGTTCTGTCACAGTCATTGAAGGTGATGGAACCTTAGGATATGAAGATAAAGCTCCTTATGATCGAGTTATCTTAACTGCTGCTGGACCAATCGTTCCTCCCCCATTAAAGAATCAATTAAAGATTGATGGATGCTTAGTGATGCCTTTGGGACGGCCAGGACTTTGGCAACAGATGACTCGATATTGGAAAATTAATGATAATGAATTAAAAAAAGAGAAATTATCATCAGTTGCATTTGTTCCCCTCAGAGGGAAATACGGTGTTTAAGCCTGAATAATCTAAAAAAACCTATCGAGAGTTTTTCTCATAATTTGTCTTAATTGCTTCTCAATTCTATCTTTATTGAAATCCCTCTCCTCAATAAGAAATTCCTTAATCTTAGAAATTTCTGGTTCACGGAAAGTAAATTTAGATTCCTTATCAACTTCAGGAGTTCTAAAATAATCTAGCAGTATTTCAGGAGGGTATGGAAAACATTCTTTGATGGAATAGTTTGCATTTAGATATGCGAAGAGGGAATTGGGAGTTATATATTTATGGACTAAGCGGAGTCCTGTTTTAGGTCCGACTCCCCTTACACCCTTGGGATTATAGTCTGTTCCGACAAGCAGACCTAACATAATCAATTGATCTCTATTAGTAAACTTTAATTCATCAAGCAGCTCATTAAAATTAACTTTTTCCGGTGTCAATTCAAAAGTTCCTTGTTTCGATGCTATCCTCCTTCTTGTCACAGTTAAATTACGGATAACTTGAGGACTTCCAAATAAGAAGGAATCGTAATCTTGAGAAGCCATTGCATCGAGTTTACCTTCCTGTACCATATAGGCACCTTGAGCCTCGGCTTCAGAAGCAGCTTGAATCGAAGGAAGCCCAAAATACTTGATAAGGCGTTTTGCGTCGTCAATTATCTGAGGGGTAATTTTGGAAGTTACTGCAGCATATTTCATTGCACTCTCAAGATCTCCTTTAGCAAGAGCTTCTTCACGTCTTATTGCAGCTTCTTTCTTCTTTTCTTGACGCATTTTAATTTCTGTCTCCTTAAATTTGGGAGGTTTGCCGTCAAAAATGAAAACAGGACGGATATTATTGGGTAATAAGTTTGTTAACTTATAAAAAAGCCCCGAAAGATGACTAGTAACATTACCATCCGAATCAGTAAGATATCCTCCTCCAGTCTGACGATATCGAATTGGTGCCAAGAAGGCATAGATCATATTATAAGCGTCAATTCCGATCTTTTTTCCATATAAATCAGAATATTCAATTTCAACACGACATTTGGATAATAATTTTCCAATTTGGGTGCCCATTTCACAAGGATCCTTATTTCTTCAATTATTGAAGTCACTTAAAGCAAAATACTTCTTCTTAATAGTGTGAAGTGCAATTTACAAAAAGCAATAAATTATAAATTCCTTTTCCTAGCAAGGTAATGTAGACTAGAACAGAAATAAATCCTACAATCAACAACAGAAAGCCACCAATAACCATAGAAAGGGTCGGTGGTCTAGCCTGGTTATGACACTTGGCTTACACCCAAGAAGTCAGCAGTTCAAATCTGCTCCGACCCATTTACACTAACCTTTACATGAGTTCTTAACAATGACTGGTGACTTATTACATCTCATTCGAGATGCAGAGAAAAAAGCTGAAAGGATAATCAATGAAGCGACTCTTGAGGCTCAAAAGATTATTGATGAGGCGCGTTCAGAAGCTAAAAAGATACTTAAACAAGCAAGTGCAACAAAATCAGCCGTTCAAACTGATCAGATGGAAAAAATCCGTGAGGATTTTAAAGCTAAAATTAAGGAGCTTGAAAATCAAACAGAAAACCAGAAAAAGGAATTAGAAGAACAGGCTTCGAAAAATATGGAAAAAGCTATTGATATGGTGACTCACTCCATTCTAGAAGAGTAATGAGGTGAAAGAAAATCTATATAACTGTTATTGGTGATCCTGAAACATGTAAGTGGCTTAAATTGGCAGGGATAGGAGAAGTTTACCCTTTAGAGGAAGAGCATGAAGACCCTTTCGAGATATTATCTAGTTTATGGTTACGGAAAGATATTAGTATAATTTTGATTACTCCTGATATTGCCGAACGTTATCACCAAGAAATTACTGAATTTATGACAAAAAATCCTTTCCCTGTTATAATGGAGCTACCTTTAATACAAAAAGATGTTAAAGACCCCCTGGCTGAACTAATTCGACAAGCCGTTGGTATCAATTTAGAATTATAGAATCTATTGCGGGGGTTTCCCAGCCAGGTCAAAGGTATGGATAAAAGCGAAAACAATGATTAGTTATTATGAAATACTGGCAAAAGGAGCTGGACTTAGGATCCAGTCGCATAGGCGTTCGTGAGTTCAAATCTCACCCCCCGCATATATATAAAAAAGATAATGAAATCCGTGGAATATAGATTCATGTCATATATGGTCTTATAGTAATTATAGGTATATTCAATCCATGGGAGAGGACATTAATGAAATCAGGTAATACAAATGGCTGAAATGGAAGAATTGTTTTCAGAAATAAGGAATAAGATAGAACTTGACAATGAAGCTCGTGAAGAATTGATAAAATTAGGCCGTCTTTCCATTCGTAATTCATCAATTGCCATCCGACATTTGCATCGGAAAGAAATCGAGGCAGCAGTAAAAATAATTGAAGAAAATAGTATTTTGATTGCTAGAATTAATGATCTAGCTCAAGATATGAATCCGTCACCATTTGGTATGATTTTATCTTGTAATCAGGAGTATGCTGAAGCTGTTTTTCTTAGCTCTTTTCTTCAAAATCAACCTTTCCCTAGTTATTTCGATCTTAAAATACCCTATTTAGCTTACCTTCATGGCATTCCTGATTTTATTGGTGAACTACGTAGAGTGGCTCTTGATTCACTTAGAAAGAAAGAGAATGAGACAGCAATTAAAGCACTTGACATGATGGATGACCTATATTCGTTTTTAATTACTTTAGATTATCCAGATAGATTAACATATAATCTAAGAAAAAAGACTGATTTCGCTCGAAACATTACAGAAAAAACACGAGGGGATGTGGTACTCTCTCTTGACAGATTAGATCTTGTAAAAGCATTTGATAAGATGTTAAAGACCCATTTACAGCGTAATAACCATAAAGATAGTGGATAATATTTTCTCTAGCCATTTTTCGGTAAGGAATCATCCTTCCTGTTGTTTTAACATTCGATAGCTCAATATTGGGTTCCTAGCTGCTTTCACGTCATCAATACGCTTTACTGAAGCGTTAAAAGGGGCTTCTAGGATCTGTTTTTGCTGATTCTCTTGGTTTGAATACGCTAATCTGGAAACATCCTTCAAAATTTCTATATAACCATCTAGCATCTTTTTTGGTTCTGTTTCAGTTGGTTCAATCATTAAGGCTTCTGACACAATTAGAGGAAAATATACAGTTGGTGGATGAAAACCCCTATCAATAATGAATTTTGAAATATCAATAGCTGAAATGCCTATATCTTTAAGAATCTGTTTCGATGACAATACAAATTCATGCATACAAATAGAATCTTTACCATAGGGAACTGAAAACCCTTTTATTGATTTACACAGAGCTTTCATATAGTTTGCGTTTAAAACTGCCATTTCAGAGACTGCTTTTAACCCTTCAGAACCTAATCTTAGAATATATGTGAAAGCTCTGAGTATGATGGAAAAATTACCAAAATAACTCCGAACTTTACCAATCGATAAAGGATGATCATATTGGTAGAAATATGTATGAGTTTTAGGATCAAAATCTATTGTTGGAACAGGTAGATAAGGTTCTAATCGTTGTATGACTCCAACAGGCCCCGCACCTGGACCACCACCTCCATGTGGAGTGGCAAAAGTTTTATGGAGGTTAAAATGCACAATATCAAATCCCATATCTCCTGGTCTCACTTTACCCATTATAGCGTTAAAGTTTGCCCCATCATAGTATGCGAGACCATCAACATCATGGATAACTTTGAGAATATCCTCAATATGCTGTTCAAAGATACCTAGGGTATTGGGATTGGTAAGCATCATACCTGCTGTTCTATCAGAAACAGCTGATCGTAATGCTTCTAGGTCAACACAACCATCTTCATTAGACGGTATAACTACTGTTTTGAAGCCACACATTGTGGCTGTAGCTGGATTTGTTCCATGTGCACTGTCTGGAATAATTATTTCTGTTTTTTTGTTGAAATTTCCCTTTGACTCATGGTATTTACGGACTATCATCATACCAGTATATTCTCCATGGGCTCCTGCGGCTGGTTGGAGGGTTACTTTGCTCATTCCAGAGAGTTCAGCCAACCATTTTGCTAATTGGAACATAATTTGGAGTGATCCTTGCACTGTACTTGGATCTTGATATGGATGAATATTTTGAGCCTCTGGGAAGGTGGTAACAAGATCACAGATCTTAGGATTATATTTCATTGTACAACTGCCTAAGGGATAAAATCCTGTATCAACACCATAATTCATTTGAGAAAGCCTTGTAAAATGTCGAACCACAGAGAGTTCACTAACTTCTGGAAGATTTAGTCGTTCTTTACGTATAATCCGTGAAGAAATTCTTTGTTTTGACTTAGTGAGTAATGGTTTTTCTATATCAGATAATTCACCCACCTGATATCCTATTCTTCCTGGAATCGATAGATCAAAGATCAAGGACTTTTCCCATGCCGTTTGTTTGAACATTTTGTTACCCTCTATGTTCTAGGATGAATTCTCGAACTTTTTGAGTGAATTGATCAATATCAACAATATCTGTCATCTCTGTGACTGCTGTTAGATAACATTGTTTTAATTCTGGAAAATATGGGTGTAATGACAAACCTCCTTGAATATTGTTATTTAGAAGGAAAATGTCAAGTTCATTTGAAGGATATTTTGAATCTAGTTGAAAAATAAATTCCTTGAAAGGTATTCCTGAAAAATATGGGGATTTAATACCATCGATAGAGCTTAATTCCTCTATTAGGTATGTTGTGCGAGACATACAGAGCTCTGCCAGTTGTTCTAATCCTTTTGATCCAAGCAAACTCAAATATATTGTCGAAGCTAGTGCACAGAGAGCATTGTTTGTGCAAATGTTGGAAGTAGCTTTTTCACGACGAATATGTTGTTCTCGCGTTTGAAGTGTCATGGTAAATGCTCTATTTGAGGAATTCACTTCTGTAGTAAGGCCAATAATCCTGCCAGGCATGGCCCGTGAAAGAGTTCGATCATTTTTCACCGCAAAAATACCTAGCAAAGGACCTCCAAAATTCATAGGTAATCCAATAGATTGTCCTTCTCCAATAGCGATATCAGCTCCATAATCCCCAGGTGACTTAAAAATTCCAAGAGAAATTGGATCAATACCAACTACAAAAGTCCCCTCTATATCATGAGTAATATTCCCAATTTCTTTAACCTCTTCTTCTATAATTCCCCAAAAATTAGGATTTTCAACATATATACCAGATATTTGATTTTTATGAGATTTAGTCAGTTCTGACAATGCATATAAATCAGCTTTTCCAGTCTCTTTATCAAAAGGGTATGTCTTAATAGAGATGCCTGGTCCTTGAGTATAAGTTCGTAGAGTCTGAAATTTTTCAGGTTGAAGGTAAGAGGGGACAAGAAAGATCTCTTTTTTTGTAACTCGAGTGCACATTAAAGCTGCTTCACCTAAAGCTGTAGCCATGTCATACATAGACGAGTTTACAAGATCCAATCTTGTGATTTCCGCTATCATTGATTGATATTCCCATAATGCTTGAAGCATTCCTTGAGAGACTTCAGGAGCATATGGTGTGTAGGCTGTATAGAATTCTGAGCGATTCAAGAGAAATGGAATGATGGCGGGAATGAAATGCTGATAAATTCCTGCTCCTAGAAATGAAGAGATTTCATCTACAGTCTTGTTTTTCCCAAGTGTCTTCTTAACAGTAGATAGTGTGTCTTGCTCGGAATGAGTAGAGGGAAGATTCAGTTTTTTTGTTAAGCGTAATTCTTTCGGAATGCCTGAAAATAATTCGTTAATCGTCGAAACACCTATTGATTCGAGCATTTCTTCAATTTGAGTTTCAGTCTGGGGCAAATAAGGATGAATAAAACGTTGGGAGGATGTCATAGGAATTTTCATCTTCTACTGACATTGTTTTTATACAACAATGAACTAGTACCTTCCCTGTTTTAAACTATTCGGCAGATGGGTCGAATTTAGCCATCAATTCCATAATAAGGAGGGGTATAGTGAATTAGGAATCTTAATTTTATTCCATAATCCAAAAATAGAAAAAATCCTACCAGAATAGCCATTTTTATAATTTATATTTACCTCTATAGTAAAATTTCTAGAATTAAGAATACGAATCTTTTTAGATTCAGGCCTACAAGTACCGAATGCGTCTTAAAACGAAAATACTTATGCTAAAAAATACTAAGGGAAGTATGTAGCCAATAACTGAAAGAAACGGTATTGTTGGGATTTTAAATATACCAAAGTCTATTTCATTTATTTTTCCCTTTGGAATAGGAAGTAGTGATTCTGTTGTTGTAGTTTCTTTTTTACCTCGTAAACCAATACTATCTGTGTTTGATAAAATCCATCCTATGATTCCATTTTCCAGTCGATAAGAAACATTTACTGCCTCAATGGTTACAGACTTTGTCTCAGCAGAAGTAACATTATATGTAATTGAAAAATGAATACTTTTATCAATTTTAAGTGTACCAAAATTATAGTTGAATTCTTCTGAATCATTTTTAATTTCTAAATCCAGTTCTGAACTAGATAAAAACTCAACCTCTTTAGGGATTTTCATTCTCATTGAAACATCCAATACATCTTTGAAACTATATATGTTGATAATCGTAAGACTCACGGTGAATTGATCAGCTTGATATGCTGTAAGAGTATTCACTACTTGATGAACCTGAAGAACATCAACAGCTGCTCCTGAAGGATGGCTGTTAGATTGGATGGTAGAGCTGCACAATATACCTAATATTAGAATTAAAACAGCTACTCCATGTCGTTGTATTGTTATATTCCGAATCATTAATATTTCACCAAATCAGGAGGATTTTCCTCACACTAGAGACATTAACAATAAATAAAATCCCAATAGATACAGTTTTGCAACCATTCATCCTACTTACGATTCAATTTTAGTAATTTTCGAGAACAAACTCTTTCAAATACTCTGATTATCTGGTATTTCTATAGAGAAAAAAATATTACACCTCCCCCATTATGGAAAAAGGTGGTAATTTACTCTTATTTTAAAAGAATATGAAATTAGTACGCAACAACTGTTCCTTGAATAGCCATTCGAGTAGCCAACTGGAACAATTCTTCAACATTTTTACCTTTTAAGGCACTTGTTTCAAAATAGGGAACTGAAAACTCCCTAGCGAGTCTTATTGCTTCTTCTTTAGAGACTTCCCGTTTTAAAAGGTCAGCTTTATTGCCTACAAGAATGAATGGTGTGCTGGGGCTGTGACGTTTTAACTCTCGAATCCAATGTTTAACATCGAAGAAGGAACCACGATTTTGAAGGTCAAATACGATTAAAGCGACCCGTGCCCCATAATAAAATCCTGGACGAACACATCCAAAGCGTTGTTGCCCAGCCAAATCCCATAAAACAAGTTTTACAGATGTCCCTTTTATGTCAGTTTCATGAACCTCAATATTAAGGCCAACAGTAAGATCATAAGTTCCTGGGATACTTTGGGTACATAAATGAGAACATAAGGAAGTTTTCCCCACCCTCCCATCTCCTAAAAGGACTAATTTTGCAGTAAAATCTTGAACGGCCAATGAGCTTTCTCCTACAATCATGTATAGTTACTTCAATAATTGTAGGCAAAGAATTAAAGAAAACATGATATTGCGATAATATGATGATAATGATACATAAACACGAACATGTCTTTTAATAAAAGAATGCAATTTGATATGGAAATGATTTGAGTACATTATCATCAGCTATAAGCGACTACAAAATGGTCGGTTGCTAATTTTGCCTTCTCAAGAACAGATATTCTCACAAGTCAAGAATTCATTTTCTGCAAACCACTTCTTGGTTGGATATGGCAAATGTGAACGTTTACATGGTCATAATTATTCTCTAACCGTTAAAATCAAATATAAAAAACAGAGGTTCTTAGATTTCAGAACAGTAAATGACGCTATTAAACATGAACTACAGCTATTAGATCAAAAAATACTTCTTCCTGAAGAATCACCAGAAATAAGGATTCAAACGGTATTGAAAGGGAGGAATTGGCAAGTTACTGTGAATAATAAAATGTATTCTTTTCCCAAACAAGATGTTTTAATATTGAATGGAATAGAACAGATTACAGCAGAAAATTTAGCTATTTATTTACATAAAAGAATTAGTACTTGGTTACAGAAAATCAGTCCTGATTTGATCTCTATTCTAGATATCATTATAACAGAAAATTTGGGGAATCAAGCTAAATATTCTGCTCCTATAAATGAATCATAAGGCCATTATCAGTCCCATCGTCTTCCTGTAACAACTAAATATAATATAACAAGGATTCCGATAAGTAGGCCCCCTCCCAATAAAACTAAAAGCCCTAAACTTAATAAAGTTAGTATAATTGTTATAAGATCCATATGGTATATTCCCCTGAAAAAGAGATTTGCATGGTTAAATTCTTTCTGTTGAGAAATTTGTTTTCAATATATATAAGATTTACTAGAATAATTCTCAATACAATCTTTTCTGAGGTGTGTTCTGTATTGACCATATTCTTTTGAATCTTCAATAATGCTTGTCCAAACATTTAAATTACTCTGGAGTGAGAAAAACAGAAAATTTGTGGATCATTACAATATTATTAAATTTTTCTTGCATATTCGTGTATATACTGACGCTAATTTCAAACTTCCTTTTCCTAGTGACATTTATAACTTCCTGGTGACTTATTATATTTAAACGTTGAATATATTTAAAAACACTTCAAAAATAATTTGCTAGGAGTTCAACATTCATCAAGTTCTTCTCCAGTTTCAAGATCGGTAATTCTACATTTGATGATATGCTCTTCGTATTTTTCTAGATCAGAAAAAGAGTATTGTTTCAATTTTTGAAGATCCCCCTTAATGATAATATCAGTAGAGTTTATTTCTTCATTGAATTTTGTTGGTTCGATTTGGATCACCCAAGCATTGTAGCAATTTTCATTTATTAACTTAGGGTTATCTAGAACAGCTGTATTTGCTTCAATGAGGACAGCAGATAATGGTAAGCGGAGTGGACCAATCCATTTATCACTTTCAACAGTTCCAAAAGCAGCTCCCTGAGGGAACTCCCTTCCAAGGGGACGAGTTCGTATGTGAAGAAGGGGTCCTGCTTGTTCTTGACCAAAAGAATCGAATCCGACCTCAAAGATAGAGTTAATGGGTTTGAACCAAATATGGCCTGGGTCACCAGCGTAATAATAACGGTCTAGCGGGAAAAAATACATGACTGTGATTTCCTGTTGTGTTTCTTTGTCAAACTTCGTTGTAGTAATTTCTAACTGATTTTCACCCAAATAAATCACCAGAAAAATTAATTGAATTAAAATCAAAAATATCTTTAATAAGATGTTCGATATCCTTCACTCCTTTTTTCGAGGAGTCATATAAATCAACTTGAATAAGCCCTTCAGAATGCAATATGAGACGAACTTCTTTAGATCGAAAGACAGTTACATTAGGAGTGGCAGCTAGTATTTGATATTGTTTTTTTTCTAATATTTCGCGAATTGAATGTATGTGAAAAGGTTTTAAATTATTAAAATAAACATTCCAACGTTGTGGATTATTGGAACAGCGATTAACTGAAAAATTAAGTGCGGTCATGATTTTTCCTCAATTGAAAAATCCCCCGAAGAATTTTGCGATAATCTTTAGAAGTATAATGCCATTCTTTACTAGTTTACCTTATGATGTTCTACAAATTGCCTGTTTTCATGAAACTGTCAAAAATGTATCTCAA
Source organism: Promethearchaeota archaeon (assembly GCA_048938105.1). Classification (GTDB taxonomy): domain Archaea; phylum Asgardarchaeota; class Heimdallarchaeia; order Hodarchaeales; family Hodarchaeaceae; genus Hodarchaeum. Next base: position 90,921 of record JBHLMN010000010.1, on the reverse strand, counting down.
CCTATTTTTCAGTTTTCAAAGCATAAATGCCTTATGTATGAGTCATTTGCTGTTATTAAGCATTAATAGTCGAGTAACAAGATCCTACCTGGATAAGGTTTCAACATGAAAGCGGTATGTCTTATTTCTGGTGGTATAGATAGTCCAGTTGCAGCCCAAATTACCATCTTAAATGGATTTCAGCCATTTCTGCTGCATTACCATAATTTTCCGTTTCACTCTCTTGGTACCATAGAAAAAGTTGTAACTATTAGTAATAAAATTGCAGAGCGTAATTCAAATGTTTTCATTTCTTTAGCTATAATCTCTCATGGAAAAACGCAAGAAGTAATTTTGAATAATCTTGAGGGGAGAAAACTTCGCCAGATATGCCTATTTTGTCGAATACAGATGTTTTTAAAAGCTGAAATGTACGCTCAACAGATAAAAGCTGATGTTATTGTCACGGGTGAAATTCTAGGTGAACAAGCAAGTCAAACATTAGATAATTTACCTATTGTTGTTTCTAAAATTAAGATACCTGCGTTGAGACCATTACTAGGATATAATAAAGAAGAAGTTGTCCTACTCTCCAAAAAATGGGGTTTTTATGACCTTTCGATCCTACCAGGAGGTTGTTGTAGCATTAATCCAAAATATCCTGAAACAAGAGGACGATTGGAAGAAATTGAAGATATATACAATCAAATGCGAGTGTCAAGTCAAGTCGCGGCTCAAGATGAACTAAGACACATTCAGACTTTTTCTCTTCCAGTTGATATTGAAACAGTACTCAAAAATATTGAAATCTAATCCATTTTTTCCAGTAAAGGATTTCTCTATAGATTAATATTTTAATAAAACCAATATAATTGGAATAGAGATTTGAATCTCCTGAATTAACAGACTAGCTTCTGTTCTGATTTATTGTGATAACTTATACTAAGGAGAAGCAATCAAGCCTGAATTAAATTGATGTTATACATAAGATTTGGTTTCGATTCTAATGAAAATTCTTGTTACAGGAGCCACTGGATTTATTGGTAAGGCATTTATTCGGACACTAATTGCTGAACAGAGGCAATATGAGATCTATTGTGCTGTTCGAAAAACTTCTAAAAAAGAGGATTTAGAAGAATTAGATGTTAAATTTGTTTATTTTGATTTGACTGATCACACAACTTTTAGTCATGCTGTTAAGGGGAAAGACATCGTTATTCATTTTGCAGCGAATTATAATTTTGAGGCCTCTGAAGAATCTCTTTTTGAGCAAAATGTTATTTCTACAAAAAAGCTTGCAGAAGCTTGTTTAGAAGCTAATGTAAAGCATTTTGTATATTGTTCTTCCACTGAGGCACTAGGCGTTGTCGTAAATGGCATAGAAGAATCCATCTACAATCCTGATGAGGTTTATGGACGTAGTAAGATGGAAGCAGAAAAAATATTGCTTGATTTACAAAATGAACATAACCTTCCCCTCACTATAGTTAGACCAAGTGGTGTCTATGGCCCTGGCGATTACTACGTATTTACAGAAATAATTGAGTCAATGGAGAAAAGCATAATAAAGAGAATATTTCCTGGTTCACCTAAAGGCACTATTCACTTTACTTTCATTGATGATATAGTTCAAGGATTTGTCAAAATCATAGATAATCCAAATAAAACTATTGGGGAAATTTTTATCTTAGCATCTGATAAACCACAGATTTGGAGAGAATTATTCGAGGTAATAGCTGTTAAGCTAGGTAATAAACCCCCACGATTTATCCCTCATTTTCCAATGATTATAGCTAGAATCTTTTGGCCCCTAATAGTGAAATACTATAAACGAAAAGGATTAGGGTATCCATATGTTTCCATTGCAATAAAAAAAATACAAACTAGCCGAAACTATGCAAATACCAAAGCAAAAAAAATACTAGGTTTCAATCCAACTGTAGATTATGAATTTGGTGTTGAAAAAACTGTAAAGTGGATGAGAGAAGAGGGAATATTAAATGATAGACTTTAACTAAGTGAGTTCAGATTTTCCCATTAGAGATTGAGACTGAATAATTGGTCTTCTCCATTTCTTTCGTAACTACTGATCAATGCGAACTTTAAGCTTTTGAATATAATCACTAGCTTCTCTGTAAAATTGACTGAAATCTATTCTTTTAAATTTCTTATCACAAAACACTAATTCCCCATCAATAATAACTTCTGAAACGTCTGTTCCTTTTGTCGAGTAAACCAATTGGGAAACCTCATTCCAAGTGGGAATTAAATGAGGTGAGCGAAAGTCTACCAAAATAATATCCGCTTTCTTACCTACTTCCAAAGACCCAATTGAATCATTCCAATGAATTGCTCTAGCAGAACCCTTAGTACCAACCCATAAAGCTTGATACGCTGGTAAGGCTTGTGGATTAAATCCATCATGGACTTTTTGTAATAAGGACCCAATTTTCACAGTTTCAAACATATCCAGAGTATTATTCGAGCTACTGCTGTCAGTACCAAACCCTACTGTAACATCCGATTGAATCAGAGTATTAATGGGAGCAATTCCAGATGATAGCTTTAAATTGCTAACTGGGCAACTAGCAACGCGAGCATCATCTTTCTTCAATAATCCTATGTCCTTTTCTGATACCCAGACCCCATGGGCTATACATGCGTCTTTCAAAATCCCACAGTCATGAAAATATTGAATAGGGGATTCTACCTTTTCAGCAAGTGATTGAAAACCCGATTCTTTCAAATAATCCTGAGTTTGTTGGGTTTCATATTTAGTTTCAGCAGCATGAGTATGTATAAATGGTGGATGGTCATATTTTTCTTGATAGCTATTCTTTAGCTCAAGTAATTCTTGTAAAAAGTCATAATCAACAGTATAAGCGGCATGAGGATCTACAGAACAATGAATACGGTCATTGTTAGATGTGTGGAATTTCTTGATGACATCTTGAGTTGCACGATAGTCTTCCTCTTTTCTCCAAGAAAAACAGACATGACCCACAACAGCTCGCAATCCAATTTCAGTTAGAGCCTTAACCTCAAGCTCACTGTGATGGTACATACTATTAAGAGTTGTGGTTCCTGATGCTAAAGCTTCAAGAGCTCCCAGTCGTGCACCGAATTCAATGTCTTCCAGTGTCATTTTTGATTCAAAAGGCCAGATTTTTTTCTCTAACCACACCTGTAATTTCATATCATCAGCATAACCTTTAAGTAGATTCATAGCTAAATGCGTGTGACTATTAATTAAACCTGGTAAGACCACTTTCCCATTCCCATCAATTTTTTCAGTACCTTGTGGAACTGAGATATTACTCCCGATTTCCACTATCTGTGAACCTGAGATAAGAATTGATTGATCTCTGAGGATTTTGGGTTCATTTATATCTCCTCTCATTGGTATAATAGCTTGTGCGTTCTTGATGATTATATCACTCATTTATACCACCTCAATGTTGGATTCTGTTCAAAATATTAATCTTCGATTTATATAGCCTGAATACAGCAATTTCTTTCATACTAATATCAAACTGTTGCTCTAGATTAGAAATTGGATTGTTTTCACAAGATTAACAAATACGTTTGTAAATTTTAGCTGTAAACTAAAAAACTATTTTTTTTTTCTTAGATATAACAATTTTTAATTCTATAAGAAGTACATACTAGACAAAACAAGGTTGAATCAATGAAGGAAACCAAAATACAACCCCACCTCCAATTATCGCAAGTACATAAATTTTGCCTTTTAAGTGGCAATCCAGATCGGGTTCCAAAAATAGCTGAATCACTAAATTTTAAAGAACAAATTGCAGAATATCGTGGATTAGTAGCTTTTAACGGAAGAACACCTAATAAAAACATTCCTGTTTCAGTATTAACAACAGGAATGGGCTGTCCAAGTGCTGCAATTATTCTAGAGGAAGCATTTCGAGCTGGAGGGAGAGTTTTCATCCGAATAGGATCTTGTGGCGCCTTGCAAAACGGAATGATGGTCGGTGGTATTGTTATTCCTTATGCATCTATACGTGATGAACATACCTCCTTAAATTATACTCCAATAGAGTTTCCTGCAGCTGCTTCACCAGAAATCTATCAGAGACTATGTGAATCCGCAGAGAAATTGAATATTAAATATTATTCAGGGATTGTATGGACAACTGATGTTTATTACTCAACAAACCAAGAAGAGTATAAAAAATGGGCTAGATGTGGTGCAAATTCAGTTGAAATGGAATCAGCATTAATCTTCATTTTTGGATCTGTTAAAAGAGTGAAAACTGGATCAATTCTAGTAATTGATGGAAATCTAGCTGAAAGTACGCAAAAAAGTGATCAAACTTTAGGTGAAAGTGATAATAAGTTTAAATATGGAGTTCAGAATGCAATTTTGTGTGCAATTGATGCAATTGAAAGTATTAATACCAAATGATCTATAGTATTGCTTAATTTTCTATATAGGTGTCTTGGATATGATAACCTATGAAATTCATTAACAATTCAGTTCCTTTTTCCGAAATTTCTTTATCCTTCTCTCTTATACGGTTGTCCTATTGCTTTTGGAGGAGTGGATCGCTTTACGGCTATTGCTACAATGATAATAACAACTAGGTATGGAAAAGCTAGAAAGAACTGATTAGGAATGGGAGGAATAGAAAAATTGATTTCCCAAAAGGAAAAAGACATTTCTGGAATCTCATAGGTTAACCCAAATAATTCAATCGCCGTAGCTCCCTGTAAACGAAGTTGAAGGGCTTGTGCTAGACCAAATAATAATGAAGCTGATAATGCTCCAATTGGTGTCCATTTACCAAAGATAACCGCAGCTAAAGCAATGAAACCTCTCCCAGTGGTCATATTTTGTGTGAATAAACTTGTATAGCCAATTGAAAGAAATGCTCCTCCAATTCCTGCAAAGAATCCACTAGCAATTACGCATATGTAACGGGTTCTTTTTACATTTATTCCAAGTGTAGCAGCAGCTCGTGGGTGTTCTCCAACTGAACGCACCCTTAATCCGAATGGGGTGTGAAATAGCACATAATGAGAGATTACCACTAGAATTGCAGCTAGAATTGCAAATATAGAAATTGAATTAAAAATATCATAAAAATAAGGATAGAATATGGGATATAGAATTAAGGCACTTATTGATACAAATACTAGGATAATAATTTCAAAAATAGATATTCTTCTTTGTGAAAATCTGTCAACTGAATAGCTAGTAGTCAATACTCTTGGTGCAGGGATTTTCTTTGACAAATATTTCGAGAATATGGCAATATAGAAGAATAGAAAGAGAATAAGAAAAATTATTCGGAGTTCAACAGGAAAAGATAAATTTTTCATTGAACGAACAACATCACTTGCTCCAGAGCTTCCCCAAATAATTACAGTCATTAAAGTGGTAAATCCAAGCCCAAGTAGGTTGATCGCTACTCCTGATACAACTTGATTGGCCTCAAATTCAATGGAGAGGATTGCGTGAATTGCTGCCATTGCCATACCGAAGATAGCTGCAGCAACGAACCCTAACCAAGGAGACATATCTCTTAAGCCAAAAACATCAGTTCCTAATTCTGAAAACCATACTGCAGCCCAAGCTCCTGTTAACATAATTCCTTCAAGAGCAATATTTATAACGCCACTTCTCTCCGAAAAAACACCCCCCAAAGCAGCTAGAATAATAGGAATCGTACTTATTATCATAAAACGAACTGTTACAGGATCTAATAAATCAATTGCCATTGTTTGAATCTCCTTCAAAAATTATATTTGACTTTTCTTTCTGAATATCTATTTTTTTGTTCTGGCTAAATTCTGCTTTTTCAGGATTTGAGATTTCCCTCGTAGATGATGGTAACACTTCTTTACGTCTACCAATGATTTTTGGTATTTTTATTCGTTGAATTATCATGGGAGCAGAAACAAAAAGAACCACTAGAGCTTGTAATACCCATACAATTTCTTTAGGAATATCAGAAAAGATATCGATATAAATTCCTCCAGAAGCCAATCCTCCGAATAGAAAAGCAGAAATTAATGAACCAATCGCGGTATTTTGTCCTAGAACTGCAACTGCGATTCCATCAAAACCGTAACCAGGTGAAAAATAAGCTATAAAGCGATAATGAATTGCAAGTATTTCTATTGAACCACCAATACCTGCAAGGGCACCAGAAATTAGCATTGTGATGATAATACTTCTTTTTGCACTTATACCTCCGTAATTTGCTGCATCTGGGTTTAGTCCAACAGTCCGAAGTTCATAACCGAGACTTGTTTTCCAAACAATTATATAAACAATTATGGCTAAACCAATTGCAATTAATAATCCATAATGAAAAGTTGTCCCTTTAAATGGAAAAGAAAGAAATTCAATTGGGAACTCAATTCCTTCAAAAGGAGTTTTTTCCCAGATTAATGGTATCTGGGCTGAATCGGAGATATGATATGTTTGTGATGCCATCGTGTCTGGATCTTTTAGAAGCATTTCACTTGAAACAAACCACGCTGTGACTGCACCGATTATTCCATTCATCATTATTGTAGTAACAACCTCATGAGCCCCTACTTTTGCTTTAAGATAAGCTGGTATAAACGCAGCAGCTGCTCCTGCTATTGCTCCAGCAAATAAACATATAGGGAGGTGTAAAAACCACGGGAGGCCAGTTATATAAACTCCAGCTAATGCAGCAGTAAACGCACCAAGAACTAACTGTCCTTCAGCCCCTATGTTAAATAATCCACATCTAAAAGCAATTGCTACTGATAATCCAGTTAAAATTAATGGAGTTACTTTTGTTATCGTTGTAGCTAATCTGTTTTCGTTTCCGAGAGCACCTCGTAACATTAGATAATATCCCATTATTGGATCTTGATTTACAATAATCATCAAGATAGCGCCAACTAAAATAGATAAACTGATGGCAGCTATACCCAAAGAAATTAAATCTAAACCTTCAGTCTTCTTTTCACCTCTAAAATTGATAGTTAAAATGCTTAAACCAGCTCCAAATAAGATTAAGGCAATTGACAAGCGGAGAAGTAACACAAGATCAATGAGAGTAACATATGGAAATAGAATAATTAAATTCATAGGTATTAAAGAGGCTCGTAACCAAGCCTCTCTGATAAATAGAATCAATAATGAAATGGATATTAGAAAAAGACCAACAAATTTTTTGTAATTGAAGTTTTTACGGGACATTGATTATCCTTCCATTGCGACCAACTGTTTCCCAGCCATTAATAGACCCAGTTGTTCTTCAGAGAATTCGGTGGCTTTTCCAACAGCTACAATTTTCCCCTCGTAGATAACAGCGATACGGTCACTGAGAGCAAAGATTTCCTCTAATTCGGAAGAAACCAATAAAACAGCTTTTCCTTGATCTTTAATATTTATCAGCTGCTTATGAATATATTCAATTACCCCAATATCGAGACCGCGCGTTGGCTGTGCCGCTACAACAAATTGAAAATCTCTTGATAATTCTCTTGCAACAATAACTTTCTGTTGATTCCCACCAGAAAGATTTCTTACTTTAGTAAAAGCACTTGGAGTTCTAATATCAAATTCTTCTATCAATCTTGTAGCATATTTCTCTATTTCTCTTTCATCACGAAAACCTTTCTGAAGAAACGGTTTCATATAGTGACTACCAAGGATTAAATTGTCTGCAATCGTAAAATCCATTACCAATCCATGTTTTCGCCTATCCTCTGGAATATGCGTAATTCCTAATTCTCTTACTTTTTTTGAATTTAAGTTAGTAATATCTTTGCCACAAAATTTGATCTCTCCATTCTCTATTTTTCGAATCCCTGTAATTGCCTCAACCAATTCAGTTTGTCCATTTCCTTGTACACCAGCGATTCCTAAAATCTCACTTGAATTGACTTCAAACTGCGCCTCATTCACAGCTGTTAATTTCCTGTCATCTTTCACTACTAAATTTATCACTTCAAGTACTGGTTTTCCAATACTCACTTCAGATTTTTCTACGTGTAAAACAACATCTCTTCCTACCATCATTTTCGCTAATTTGATTGGTGTTGCTCCTTCGATCGATATTGTTCCCACTAATTTTCCCCTTCGAAGAACAGTGACTCGGTCGCAGATTTTCATTGTTTCTTCTAGTTTATGAGAAATGAAGATGATTGTATTTCCTTGTCTTTTTAATGCATTAAGAGTATTGAATAAATCATCGCTCTCTTGGGGTGTGAGAACTGCTGTGGGTTCGTCTAGGATTAAAATATTAGCTCCTCGTTTAAGAACTTTTAATATTTCTACTCTTTGTTGGACACCAACACTGATATCAGAAATCAATGCCTTGGGATCCACCTTTAAACCATATTTTCCAGAAAGATCCTCCACCTCTTCAATTGCTTTGTTATGATCTAGTGGAGAGATATTTTTTAAGAGAGAGGAAATCTTAGTTAAAAAATTCTTAGTATGCTCCAATCCAAGCATCACGTTTTCCGCAACAGTTAAGGTCTCTACGAGCATAAAATGTTGATGGATCATTCCTATACCCAAATTAATTGCATCATTTGGTTCGGAAATATCCACTTCTTTTTCTCGTACAAGAATAGATCCTTTATCAACTGCATATAATCCATACAGGAGATTCATTAGTGTTGTTTTTCCAGCCCCATTTTCTCCGAGAAGTCCATGAATCTCACCTGATTTAATTTGCAGACTTATACGATCATTGGCTAGTACACCAGGAAAACTTTTAGAGACATCTATAAATTCCACAGCAATTTCTGACATTCTTACTCTTTCCAAAATTTCTTTTCCCAGGTTTAATCAATGGTGATCGATTGTAGATTGAAAACTATCAGAGCGATTTATATTTATCTTGTTAACTGAATTAAATCCAATTCTCTTCAAGTGTCCTTTTGACCTCAAATGAGATTTTTCAAAATTCATCAAAGATTAAGGCCTACTAATAAATAATAATAGAGTCATTTCTTTCTAATGCTTCCTATTAGGAATTTCTAATAAAAAAAGGGAGAAGAACTTGTTAGATTCTTCTTATTAGTATTTAGGTCAAATCATCTGGGACCTTGATAGTACCATTTATTATTGCTGTTTTGAGATCCTCTAGAATTGCAGTGATTCCTGTTCCCAAGATCTTTTTCATTGTCGGATCGTCGCTTACTTCAACACCATCTTCGGCTAAACCATAATAATATGATTTTCCGCCCTCAAAAGTTCCTTCAACAGTTCTATTAATCTGGTCGAATACTGCATTGTCCACACGTTTGAGCATAGAACATAGAATTTTATCCTTATATTCAGGCAATGTTTCATCCTGATCTACATCTACTCCAATGGCATAAACTCCTGCTGATTCATTGACAGCAGTCATTGAGCCCAAACCTGATTTTCCTGCCGCTATAAAGATAACATCTGCGTCAGCTTCAATTTGCTCTTCTGCTAATGTTTTACCTGTTGCTGTGTCGCCCCAGCCACCGACATATTTGATGCTTACAGTTGCACTATCATCGAAATATTCTGCTCCAGCTTGATAACCAGCAGCAAACCTCCGAATAAGTGGAATATCCATACCACCAACGAAACCAAGTTTTTTAGTAGCTGATACATTTGCTGCGACGTACCCAACTAAAAACGATCCCTCATGTTCATAGAAGTTGATGTTAGCAATGTTGTCATATTTTTGATTCAAGATTGCTTCATCGACCAACGCAAAATTTTGATCCTTGTACTCGCTTTTATTGGCGACCTTTGCAAGGGCATCCATTTGGTCAAATCCGATAGAAATAATCAAGTCATATATACCTTCTGAGGCATAAGCTTCTATTGAGGGTTCATAATCAGCAATCTCTTTTGGTTCTGTGACACTAATATTAACTTCTAACTCATCTCGAGCTTTAACCAATCCCGCATAAGCCCCATCATTGAAGGATTTATCACCTAATCCTCCAGTACCAGTGATGAGAGCGATGTTTATCTGTTTTTCTGGCTGTGTACACCCCGAGAATATAAAAATAGAAAACAATAATGCTCCAATTAGGAGTATTACTCTATATTTTTGCATTTTTTCTTCACCTAAAACTTTCAATGGGAATTTTGGAAAGTCGTGTTCTAGTAGATTTTTGTCCTTAAATTCTTTTGTATTGCATTATTGATACGCAGAATGAAATATATTACATTAAGTCTTAATAATGCAATAAATTCAGTTATAAAACAAAATAGTTGAGTTGATTTTTATATATTCAATAATTAGTCAAAATAGTACGAATATGATCTTTATTACTTCCATATGAATTAAATACTTGTTCAACTTGCTCTAATGAGTAAATATGAGTATTTAATTTTTCAACACTGACATTTTTCGATTTAAGAGCATCAATGGCTTTCTTAAAAGGCCCACAACGACTTGTATAGAGAGTAATTTCCCTTTGTACCATCTCTGTCAAATTGATAAAAGTGGGTTCTCCATGGGTGCTTTTAATATGTATTTTTCCCCTACTTCGACATGATGATATAATATCTTCTAACGCCTGTGGACTTCCTGATGCATCTACAATGATATCGGCGCCATTATCACTCATATTTGTTATAATCCGAGATATATTAGAGTTCTCATGACGGTTTATTAGATGATCAGCACCTAATTGTTGTGCAAGTTCCAATTTATTCTCTGAGCCGTCCACTACTATTGTTTCTAGCCCTTTCTTTTTCGCAATTTGTAAAAGGAGTAATCCTAATTTTCCCATCCCAAAAATAGCAATTATATGGTCATCATTATCTATAGGCATCATTTCAAAAGTCTGATAAGCAGCTGCCAGTGGTTCTATGGAAGTTGCCTCTTCGTATGAAACTGAATCGGGGATTCTATGAAGAAGATTAGCGTCAATTACGAGATATTCAGCCATTGCTCCATTAATGTGTATTCCTAATGCTTTCCGTTCAAGACATTGTGTTTTAATGCCCTTTTTGCAAAAATAACACTGACCACATGTATTTGTATTTATTTCTGCAGTGACCCTCTGACCAATCCAAGGATTAACAGAGTCTGTTTTATCAACCACCACTTCTCCTGCAAATTCATGACCAGGTATAATTGGAATAGGTGTCTTGATTTTTCTTTTCACGATTGCTAAATCAGTTCCACAGATTCCAACAGTTCGTACATGAATCAATACCTGATTTTCTTTGGGAAACGGTTTTGGTACTTCTTTTAAAACGATTTTTTCTCCATTAAATACCGCTGCTTTCAATTAAAACACTTTCAAACGATTTTTCCTTCTGATAAAAAAAATGAAATAACAATTAATAGAAATAATGCTTACTTTAACAGTCAATTCCCTCTGTCTTGAGCTTAAATTCAGTTTTTAACTGGTCTAATATGTCCCAGTTCTGCTTAATTGAATAAGATTCTATATAAAATTTAATTTTTGGTTCAGTCCCAGAAATCCTGATCAAAATACTGGATTTATCTTTGAAAAATAGTTTTAAGCCATCAAAAAATTGCGCCTTAGATATTATACTTTCCCACAACTGGGGAAGATTTTTTATTATTCTGTTCACGCGAGGTCTTTCTTTTTCAGCTATCTTAAAGGCCTTTCTAAGGATTTTTCGTCTATCATATGGCGCTAAGAGATTTGATATTTTATTTGATTTAGTAATTTCAATCAACTTCAAAATTGGATATAATCCATCAATCCACTTACCAAATTCTGGGAATAATAATTTATTAGGTTCTCCTAAGAATAAGATACCTTCATCATTCACATATTCGCGGTTTCTCCCGATTCGGCTTGTAATAATCTCAGCATGATGTTTTTCAGCTATTTCAAATGCTTGGTTTGAACAATCGCTAGTCAAAACAATTTTTCTACGTTCTATATTTGAATAGTCTATATGATCGAGAAAAAAATTGATAATAGTTGTGGGATTAACAAAGTTTCCTTGTTCATCAATGATAGCAAATCTATCTCCGTCCCCATCATGGGCTATACCAATATCAGCATCTTCTTCAATCACCTCTCGTTTTAGTGTAGTTAGATTGTTCGATGTTGGTTCACTAGAACGCCCAGGAAATGCAGCGTCAAGCGTGTCATTTATTGTGACTATTTCAAGGCCAAGATGCTTAAAGACATATGGTGAAACAAGGTTGGGAACATTATTAGCACAATCTAGAATAACTTTTACATCTTGATTCTTTATTTTAACACTGTTGAATAAATGATTGACATAACCATCTATGTAGATTTTATTATTATCATATTTCGAGGTTCCAACGTTCTTCCATGAATGTGGAGATATCTTATTTGCATTAAACCTTTCAAATTCATATAGGAGGTTTTTTTCCACTTTCGATTCAAAATTCTCTCCACATTCCCTTCCATTTAAAAAAAATTTGAATCCGTTGTTTGACGGTGGGTTATGGGAAGCAGTCACCATTATTCCTAATGTATCATACTTAACTGATGTAATGTACGAAATAACTGGAGTTGGTGTTAAACCAATATCAATCATTGATCCTGAATAATAAGTAAATCCACTTATAAAACACATCTTAAGTAAATCTGAGGTGAATCTCACATCAGAAGCAATATATGCTGGTTTAGAGGTTTGAAATGTTTTACCAACAGCCATTCCAAGATTCAAACTAAAATATGGGGATATTATACTATATAATCCACGGATTCCAGAACTACCAAACCAACGAGGCAATAATGACGCACAACCTTGATGGAGCTAGGCAAATTATAGTTATGTGCAATAGCTAATGTTTCTATAAAGATTCACTTTAAATAAGTAGATTTCTATTGTGAAGACTTACTTGATATCAAAAAATTTTCTGGAATTTCTTTAATGTAAAGTTAGATCTTCATCTCTTTGGGAGATATTATTATTAAAACCCCAATTGATGGAGTGGGGGTAAATTTAGGCCATTTAATCTCTCTTTATTTTGATTTCGATTGTGAGGGTCAGAGGAGAATAACAGCAGAAACTACTAGTAAAATGAGGATTATGAGGAGTAAGCCACTGATACCATACGTTCCAATTACATAACCCCCAACTAATACTCCCATCACAGTCCCCATTCCAATCAGAACTTGTCTAAGGGACATTGCTTTAGCTAAATCATCTTGACCAACAATGTCAGATATCCATGCAGTTGGGGTAGTGACTAAGGAGATCGCAGTGAAAACTATTATTGGTAAGAGAAATCCTATGATCATTATACTAAGGGAATCGTTGCTATTTAATCCATCAATTAATAATGGTAGCCAATCAAATAAGAAGAATGTCATACCTAAAAAAACCAATAATAATGTTCCAGCATAGCCAATGATCAATACGGGCTTTCTTGCCCATAAATCAGAGATTCTCCCCCAAATTATTAATCCTCCAACACACGATATTATTAAAGCTAGCGAGATAAATAGAGAAAGCTGGAAAGGGATTTGAAGTTCAATTCCAGTTGGAAATTCCTCCGATAGTCGTTCAATGATGGGAATTATAAAGGTAGAAAAAGAAACAATAGTTGAAAATGCTAACCAATGGATACTGACTTGAATAATTGGTATAGAGATGAAAACTTTTTGATTGGACTTTTCACGAACAACATTTAATAAGGTCTCAAATGAAAATGGGATATAATTACCTGAATCACTAATAAAAATAATTGGGATGGCTGAAACAAGCAAGAGAATCCCTAAAATGATGAAAGAGTGTGCTTGAATTGTAGTCCACATAAAAACTCCTATCAAAGCGCCTCCAACTCCACCTATAGTGAGTAGAATGCTGTTATAGCCAAGAGATTCTCCAATGCGATCTTGAGGACTATGTTGTACCCATAATGCGATTACGGATCCAACACGTATTGCAGCTCCGAATCCTAAAAGTGCATTCATAATAAATAAAAGCAGAGGGTCTGGAGCTAAAACCAATCCAAAAAAACCCACGAAAGAAACACAATTCGCTAAAACTAATAGGAACTTTCTACCATGTAGATCGCTTAAAGTACCAAAGATAGGGCCAAAGACAAACCAAAACAGGAAATAAGCTGCAATAATTACACCACTAATTACAATAAAGCCTAATTCGTCCAAATATGCAGCTAGTAACATTTGTTGAGCAGTGAAAGTAACTGTAACGATAATTTGATAAAGTACTAAGATTAAAAGAGACGGCCGTAAATATAAATCAAAAATAAAAGATCTAGGGGATGTTATTGAGCGATCCATAGATAATCACGTTGATATTACGTTGAAATCTCAAAACTATTTAGAGAATTTGACAAAATTATGTTTCCAGAATCAGTAATAGCATATGTGTCCTCAATCCCAAGCACTTTTTTACCTTGGATAAAGAACTTTGGTTCACATGCTAGAACATTTCCACTGACAAGATTAGGCCCTTTTGGATAAAACACAGGGAGTTCATCGAGTTCAAGTCCTACTCCATGCCCAATAAAGGCAACTCTGTCGGAACTAGTACCCATGAAGTAATCATTTATTTTCAGCTCTTTACTTAATTCCATAACATCATTGTATAGGTTTCCTAGGTTTATACCTGGTTTTAAATTTCGCTGGAGAAATTGTTTTAGTTGTTGGAGAGATTCTAGCTGATTACGAGTCTCTTCATCAAACTGTCCACAGATGAACGTTCGTGTTGTGTCTGAAATATACCCCTGACTGTTTCCACAAGTGTCTACAATGAAAGGGGTATTCTTCTTTAATTTCTGGCGAGAAGGACCATAGGGATATTTTAAAGTGAGTCCTCGGCCAGAGATAGGAGTGAAATAAATGTTTAGAATGGCTGAACTACTTGAAATAACGTAAGCGTAATGTAATAACTCTGAGTTAAAGGCATATGTCGTAATGAAGCCATCATGCCCATTTTCAAGTAACCAACCTTCCAATTGCAAAGCTAAGTCGATCTCTGTCATTTCTGGAGTAGCAATCTTTGTACAATATTCATATGATAGATCTACCAACTTCGCTGCACGTTCTATTTGATTAATTTCGTATTTTGACTTTATAGAACGAAGTTGCCTGAAAATTGAGCTATAATTGATCAACTTAATTTTTTTCGCTTTGGACTGCAAAAATTGCACGAATGAATAAGATAAGATGTCTTTCTCTATAGCGATGGCAGCTGGTCGTTTAATATCTAATGTTTCAAACAATTTTGATTTTCTACCAAAATGTTGGATTAAAGGTATTTGAGAAAAAGCTTGTGCCAGAGAAACATTTCGCTTGACGAGATGAACAGGTTCTCCCCCTTCTGTTGGTATATACACTGCCCCATCGTACCCTACACCTGAATAATAATAAAGTTCGGGAGTTGATAACAGAATTGCTCCGTCAATATTGTCTTTTTTTAATTGATGCCTTAACTTCGTAATTCGAGACTCAATTTCAGAACGAGGTATCTTGGAATAGCTTTTAGACATGATTTATGCTCCAAGATGATGAATGGGAAACGATACAAAAGATACGATATTATAAAAGTATTATGAAAAAAGATAGGGATCTAAAATGAATCGAGTTCATCTAGAGCTTGTCTGACCCGCGCATCTATATCCTCCTCCTTGGTCATTCCTACGCTCAATCCTTCAATGCTTCTCAACATTTTTTCCTCACCCTCAGTAAGTTTCATGAGTTTTTTCTGATATAATTCCTTATATTTATCTCCCTTTTCTATATCTCCAACGCTATAATTGGCTTCTGAAATAATATACAAGGCTGTAGTAAAAGCAGAGGCATTATCTAGGATATCATCAATGGAAAGAGCTTGAGTTGCCTCGGTTATTGCTTCAAGAAAATTCCTGTTATCTGTTTCAACCCATGCTTTATTCATAAACGTTTCTACAAGTCCTTTATTATAATTAATCCGCGCTGCCAAGGTTCTAGCAAAATTATACGATTTCTCAAACATTACAGGGTCGTTATTTTGATAATGTAATAAGATAAGCTGGTTGTGAATGTCGACCAAATCCTCAACTGCGTTATTCTTAACACCTATGTCATGTCCTTCATTTAGAACATTTATAGCTTCTTTAATTTTTTCCCTCTTCCTTAATGCCTTAGCTTTGATGATACGTTCCTGTAGTTCCTCCATTGGTGGTACCCTCTAATAACAGGTTTGTATTTTTTGAGAATGAGTGATATCGTATAATATCAATTATTTGTTCACTTTCAATTATTTATCTTTTTCTTCTTTTTCTCATTTTATATTTTATTCGGAATAATTTCAGAATTATGCTGCTGATACAACTTATCTTTAGTATAGACATAGAATGGATTGGAAGAGCCAAAATCATACTTGTGTATATATTTTCCATAATATATAGAAATTAATAGAGAAATAAATAAAAAAGCCAGATTTCTTTAAATACAAAAGTCAGATAGGACAGGAAAGAAATGTCAGAGGAAAAGATATCAAACATAGAATTAACAATTTTAGAAATAATATCACAACATAGAGACATACATTATTTAAATATCATGGCACAAATAAAACAGATGAGTAATATTACCGGTCAATCATTTAACAAAAATCTATTTGAGGAAAGTATATCGGGATTAGAGAAGAAAGAATATATCAGACGTCTCCCGAGTAACCCTGAAACCTTTGGAATTACAGAAAAAGGTAGAAATTTGATATAAAATTCGTTATCAGACTTACATTGAAGTTAAAATCCTCATATTGATAATTCCTTTCGCAAATACACTACTATTGTAAAGAAATTGCCTGAAACCATAACTCTCCATAGAATATCTTAATTCCCTTAATGTATTTTGGATAATTTTGTTTGGCCGTAGATAGAATTGTTTATATGCCCATTTCGTCATGATTTTCATTTCTTCTCGTGATATACCGGTAATTTCAGTAATAGGATGAAAGAGATTATATTTGCTATAATCATGTTCTTTTATCATACCTTTGTTTAACATCTTTTGATAGAATTCTGTGCCAGGATAAGGGGTTGCTAGAGTGAATAATGCCAATTCAGGATCTAACCGATTAATAACCCAAGTAACTGTATTGATGATCGTTTGTTTAGTTTCACCAGGAAATCCAAATGATAATGAAGCCAATGTGTCCATATGTGCTTTCTTAGCGTTATCAAAATATCGTTCCACTTGATTGATAGTGGTCCGTTTTCGTATTTGGTCTAAAATTGTTTGACTCCCAGATTCGACACCTACAAAAACTAAGCGACAGCCTGCTTTTCTCATTAGGGTGAGTAATTCAAGTTCCCCTACATCAGCACGAGTCGTTGCACCCCAATAGATATCTTTGATTTTTGAGAGTGCACTAACTAATCTTCTTACTCTTTTTTTTGAGATAAAAAATAAGTCATCTACGAACGCTGTTGCTTTTATATCCATAGTTTCTCGTAAAAAGCGGATTTCTTCAGCAATTTTCTCGGGTGAGCGAGGGCGCCACTTAGCCCCATAGAATGCTGAAACACTGCAAAAATCACAAGAGAAAGGGCACCCTCGGCTAGTTATAACCGAAGTTGCTGGAAAAGATGATCCAAAAATTCGGTACTTGTCCATTGGAAGTAGATGACGCGCTGGTAACGGAAGGTCATCTAGGTTTTTTATGGGAGGAGCTGGTTTATTGTGAATAACTTGATTGTCTTTGTTAAAATAGGAAATACCTTTGATTTGTGTCCAATCACGACCTTTGTCAATATTTTGGACAAATTCTAACATAGAGTATTCAGCTTCTCCCCTGAAAACAACATCAACATTACCATGAGATAATTGTAAACTTTCCGTTGGCATTGCTGTAGGATGATATCCTCCCAGAGCGACGATTGGAACACCCTCTTTTTTTGCAATTTGAGCTGAGTTTAGAGCATTGTAAAGATTAGGTGTAAGTGTTTGAATTCCAACGATATCTGGATTATATTGCTTCAAATACTTACGATAGGTTTGAGGTGAATACTCTAAGACGGAGCAATCTAATATTCGAACTTTAGAAAAACCATTTTCTTCTAACACAGCAGCAATATATCCCAACCCTAAAGGTGGTGCTGTAAAATTTAAAAAGGCAAGTTGATACTTTGTTACTTCCTTTTGTTTTGTAGGTGGAACAAGGAATAGAATCTTCACCCTTAAAACCACAACAGGCTTTTTTATCAAGATTAATAAATGAATGTCTACAATGTTTACGTTTGATGGGTAAGTAAGACAAAATTATAAATAACCACCACTTTTTGCGGATTATCATAATTCAGTGCCCCGATGTACTCCAACCTGAAAGAAAAACATATTCAATGATGGGATATCACATGATTGATCTTCAACTAACTCATTTTGGAATCTTTCTTGTAGCAGGGCTCGCAAGTCCTATTGTCATTAAGATTGTACAATATCTTTTGGCACCCAATATTCCACGCTTAAAAGCGGCAACTACGACTTATGAGTGCGGAGAGAAACCAATTGGAGATGCCCAAGTTCGATTCAATGCTCAATTCTTTACCTTTGCAGTCGTATTTGTGCTTTTTGATATCTTAACCATTTTCTTTCTCCTCTGGGCTTATGCTTTCCAAATCATTAAAGAAGAATATTCTATTCAAATATTATATTCTGTAATTTTTATTATGGCTGTATTTGCCTCATTTATCTTAATTGGGTTGTTCTTCTGGATGAAAAAAGGAACAATGAAGTGGGTGTAAGAATTATGTCGAAAATGGATCGATTAAAATCATATTTCCATACATCACGTCAAAAAACCTGGGGAATCAAGAAGGAATGTGAAGAGCTGGGAGAATTAGAGATTTATGAACCAATGCCTAATGTAGTCTTAGCACATTCACGAAATTTTGTAACTGTTATGATCAATTGGCTTCGTAATTGGGCTCAGAGATGTAGCCTTTATCCTGTATATATTGGAATGAAATGTTGTGCCATAGAAATGGGTGCAACAATGGCTAGTCGCTATGATACTCAACGGATTGGAATTTTAGCTCGAGCTAGCCCTAGGCATTGTGATCTATTATGGCTTAATGGTCCTGTAAGTATAAAATTCATTCCCCGCCTTCGGGATGTCTACGATCAAATGCCAGCTCCTAAATGGGTTTTAGCGACTGGTGAATGCGCAATTTCTGGAGGACCATTCTGGCAGGCACCGACCATTCTAGAAGGTGCAGATCAGGTAATTCCAGTAGATGTATATGTTCCTGGATGTCCTCCTCGTCCAGAGGCCATGTGGGCTGGGATACATCGCCTCCAAGAAAAAATAAGATCAGACGGAGTTTTCATACCTGAACCATTGCTTGAGGAGCCTAGAGAATTTTATGAACGGGATCCCCCAATGATTGATTTACGATTACGTCGTAAAAAGCTATTAAAAGAGGCAAAATAATGTCTGTTACAGAGAATCATCTAAAACAATTGAAAGAGAGATTTGATACAAAATTATCAATAGCAGAAATATCTGAGTCTCATCGTATTCGGTTACAAATCCCTGTAGATGATTTGGTAGATATTATGAGATATATTGCTTCAGAGTTAAAATTTACATCCTTAGAAGCGATTTCAGGAGTAGATTATGAAACATATTTTGAGGTAGTCTACCATATTGATAGATGGGATGGTGATCCAACAGTTTTACAAGTTCATGTCAAGGTTAGTGACCGAGAAAACCCAGCCATCCCAACAATAACTCCTATATGGGAATCTGCAAATTGGCACGAACGAGAACTGTTTGATCTTTTTGGAATAAACATAAAAAATCATCCGAATTTAAAACGGTTACTTCTTCCTGAAGAATGGGATGATTATGAGCATAAACACATTTCAGAACTGCATCCCATGCGCCGTAATTATCAATTACCTGAAAAACCTTTTTCTTTCAAACCTCATCCTAAATAATGGGAGTTATAATTATCATGAGTGAACAGATGTACATCCATATGGGCCCTCAGCACCCAGTAAATCATGGCTTGTGGACTTTGAAAGTAAAGACTGCAGGTGAACTTGTAATTGATGCAGAGGTGTTAATTGGTTATGTTTTTAGGATGATTGAAAAAATTGCCGAGTCACGTCCCTATAATGCTTTTCAACCCTTAACAAACCGCCTCTGTTACGTTTCAGCGATGAGTTGGGAGGCTAGTTATACTATGGCTGTTGAGAAGTTAATGGGAGTTGTGGTGAGTAAACGGGCTCAATATATTCGTACAATCATGTTAGAACTTCAACGAATTGCTTCTCACTTGACCTGGCTTTCAGCTTATTCTACTGATGTCGGAGTAGTAACCATGTTAGTTATCGCATATCGGGAAAGAGAATACGTATTAGATCTCTTAGAACATGTTACTGGTTCCCGAATGATGTATAATTACTTCACTGCAGGGGGATTACGTGGTGATCTACCACATGGATTCAAAGAAGACTGTTACAATCTCACTCATTATCTTGAAGAACGATTAAAGGAATATCGGGCTATCTTGGATGACTCAAAGGTGTTTATGCTCCGGAGTGAGAAAGTGGGAATCATAACTAAAAATGACGCGTTAAATCTTGGTGTTACTGGTCCTGTTTTACGTGCTTCAGGAATTCAGGCTGATATACGGAAGATTGAACCATATTTAGTATATGATGAACTTGAATTTGATATTCCGGTGCGTACTGCTGGAGATTGCTATGCTCGATATGAGATTCGAATGGAAGAGATGTTTCAATCTATTAGGATAATTCGGCAGGCACTCGATCAAATACCTTCGGAAGGGGAAATATACCAAAAACCTCCTCGAAAGTTACCTAACGGGGATGTTTACTTTCGAACAGAAGATCCCCGTGGAGAAGGTGCTTTTTACATTATTGGGAATGACGATCAAGTTCCTTATCGCGTGAAGATAAAATCTCCTGCTTATTCCAATTTAGCAATATGTAATTATATTCTTAAAGGGGCTAAAGTGGCAGATATAGCTCCTACTGTTGCAAGTATAGACCTTTGCATGGGAGAAATAGACCGATAGGTGAAGATTATGGGTTATGGTTTATATGATTGGCTTGTTGATGGCTTGGATTTCTGGCCAGGGATCGTACCAATTTTACTTGATTTCGGACTTATTCCCGACGAACAGGTAGGCCCAATAAGATCATTTTTAATCGATTCACTGGAAATGACAACTATCCTTGTATTTTTAATTGTCAATACAATTATGTTAATCTGGTTAGAAAGAAAGATTTCGTCAGGAAGGGCTTGGACAGCACGAGGACCAGTCTTTATCGATTTTAACTATGGTCATATCTTCGGCAGAACATGGAAATTTGGATTATTACAGAATATTGCCGAGTTCCTGAAATTTTTCTCCAAGGAAGATATTGTACCCGAAAAAGCAGACAAATTTCCTTTTAATGTTGGGTTTTTTGCATTCATAGTAGCTCCTCCATTCATACTAGGGGCATTACTACCCTTAGGGGCATCTTTGGTAGTTGCTGATCCTGCTGTAGGTTTCTTACTCATATTTGCTCTTTTTTCTTTATATCCTGTTGGTGTACTTATCACAGGATGGTCTTCAAACAATAAATATTCTCTCATAGGAGGATTTCGATCAGCTGTTCAAATGATTAGTTACGAGATTCCACTGATGCTCTCTATTGCATCTGTCGTATTAGTGACCAACTCTTTCTCATTTATTGAAATTTCTAAACAACAATCTGATCTACTTTTTCCTTTTGCTATTCTGATGCCTATAGGATTTTTTGTCTTCATGGCTGCATTAACAGCAGAAACAGAGAGAGTTCCATTTGATATTCCTGAAGCTGAGGCAGAATTAGTTATGGGTTGGCGAACTGAACTTACTGGTTTTCGATATATGATGTCTATGGCGACTGAATATTTTATCCTCTTGATCGGGGCATTTATAGGGGTCTTTCTCTTTTGGGGAGGGCCTTATTTACCTTTTAATCTCTTTAAGTCTGAAATTGAGACAATTCATCTTCTTGCTTTTATGATTATTTTAGTGAAGTTGTGGGTATTCGCTTTCTTGTATATCTGGGTACGTGCTTCATTACCAAGGGTAAGACCAGACCAGTTACTAGATATTGGATGGAAGGGATTAATTCCGCTAGCAATTCTAAATATAGTCTATATTGTATTCGTTATGCTGTACTATCCCCAATTTTTCGGAGCGATTTCTTAAATGGTAAATTTTCGTTATATCCCAAATTTATTTATTACGCGTCCGTTGGCTTATATCTTCCGACATGTCTTCTTAAAAAAACCAATTACTATACCTGATGGTGACCGTAGAAACAAAAATACAATTTATTTTCCAAAAGAACTCGCTAAAAAAGGACAAACAGTTTTAGATAGAGATCTATCCCTTTCGGACGTTTTCAGTCACACTCCCCATATTTCGCCTAATTTTCGTGGATTAATAGCTTTAAATCTTATGAATTGCACTGGTTGTAAAGCCTGTGAAAGAGCTTGTCCCAATAAATGCATAGAAATGAAGCTACTAGATCCTCAACCACCTCACTGGGAAAAGAAGAGGCCATTAGAATCTCCTCAGATATTTATCGGACGATGTATGTATTGTGGCTTTTGTGTCGAAGCGTGTAGGTATGAAGCTTTACATCATTCAGCTGGATTTGATGGGGCTACTTCAAATAAAGAAGAATTATATTACACTTATTTAGATTTATACGATGTTTATAAGTTATATTACCCCAAAGAACATGAATTACAACAACAAGAGTATGTAGAAACATATGGAAAATCAATTGGGGAGTTTTTAACTTCTAAGAATAAGGAAGAGGATGATTTAAAATGACTTTAATTCCTAACGAGTTATTTCAAACTCTAGAATTATTATTTTTCTTTATATTAATTGGATATACTATAGGTTCTGCATTCTTAGCCGTTACAGTTAAAAGTGTCTACCATGCAGTACTCTGGCTAGTATTCACCTTATTGGGGGTTGCCATGATTTTTTTGCTATATGCTGAGTCATCTCTTCTCTTAGTTATTCAGATGATTGTATATGCTGGAGGAATCACTGTGTTAATTGTTTTTGCGATTACTCTTTCGGGAAAAGAAGCCATGTACGAGGAACAAAAAGGTTTGAAATTATTAGATTGGCGATTAAGTTTTGCGGGGGGATTTATTCTACTTATCATCGCACTTTTTGTACTTTCACAAGTCAGTCCTATATTTTGGCAAAACCTGAGGCAAAATCCGACCAACAAACCTAGTGAAATAGATCTAATAGGAGATGTGGCTGAGATGTTATTCACGGTTCATGGGGGGACAATATTAGTGTTAGGATTCCTTTTACTTGCAGCAATGCTTGGTAGTGTTTATCTAGTTAAAAAAGAGGTAGAAGATATATGATTGACTTAGATGCTTGGATTTTTGTTGGAATTGCCCTTATTTTATTCTTGATTGGTTTCGCAGGGTTCATTAAGTCTCAATCAGCAGTACGAATGTTGATATCAATTGAAATTATGATAAACTCTGCTAACATTAATTTTGCCATTTTTGCATTATATAATGATGTTACTTTTGTCACTGGGCATGTGGCTGTTATTATCAGCATTGCATTGGCAGCAGCGGAGGCAGCCGTTGGCCTTGGGATAATTTTATCGATCTTTCGAACACACGGGACAATAGATGCTACAGATTTTGTTGAACTTAAAGGTTAGAAGGAAGAATTACTCATGTCTGAATCAACAATATTTGCTAGAGGTATTCAACGAATTCTAGAAAAAGTAATTGATCATGGTATTATTCGAAACTCAGCTAAAGGAGTTATGAAAACAGGGGGTTATTTACGTCGAATACAAACAGGAGTAGTAGAAAATTATGCTCTCTATACTCTATTAGGGGCGGTTTCTCTTATATTAATTGCGATTATTGTAGCAGGGGTGATACCCCTCTAAAAGAAGGAAAAAAAGAATAAAGGTTGAAGACAAATGTTGACACAATTAAGTTTTGGTGATCTCAATATCGGAATACTATCTCTGATCTTCTTACTTCCAATTTTGGCAGCATTTCCAACATGGTTAGTAGGACGTGTCCGTAATGAGCTTTCAAAGTGGTTTGCATTTATCATCAGTGCTGTTGTCATGGTTTTAGCCATTATAGCCTTAATGATGTATGAACAACCTCCTACTGGTAGTTGGGATTTAATAGAAGAAATTCCTTGGATTGAAGCTATTGGAATGAGTTATTCGCTAGGAGTTGATGGATTAAGCTTACCATTGGTTTTATTAAGTGGGTTTGTATTCTTAGTAGCAGTCCTGGCTTCATTCAAAGAAATTCATGAGAGAGAACCCGCATATTATGCAATGATAATGCTTCTTGAAACAGGCCTCATTGGAACATTTCTTGCAACAGATTTCATCATATTTTATGTTGCTTGGGAATTAGTCTTGGTTCCAATGTTTTTCCTCATCGGGATTTGGGGTGGTCCTAAAAAGGAATATGCAGCATTATACTTCTTTATTTATACACATGTTGCGTCTTTAGTCATGATTTTAGGTATAATAGGTCTTTGGTTAGAATCATCAAAATATACTGGAACAGGTATTGGCACTTTTTCATTTACTGAGTTAACTAATATGGCTGACCAATTTGGAGCAGAGCCATTTGTTCTATTGATCTTTCTAGCCTTATTATTTGGTTTTATAGTGAAAGTACCCAGCGTTCCATTCCATACTTGGTTACCCTTAGCTCACGTTGAAGCTCCAACACCAGGTTCAATGATTCTTGCTGGATTACTCCTGAAAATGGGTGGTTATGGCCTGTTGAGAATGGGTGGTTGGTTCTTACCTGATGCTTTATCAGAGTTTGCCTGGTTAGTTGCTATTATTGGATTGATTTCATTATTATATGGGGCTTGGGTAGCTCTTCGTCAAGTTGATATGAAAAGTCTTGTTGCTTATTCGTCAGTTGGCCACATGGGAATTGTTCTTCTTGGATGTGCAACTCAATCCCCTATAGGATTCGCTGGTGCAATGTACATGCAAATTGCCCATGGAATCATCTCTCCCCTAATGTTCTTTGTTGCTGGTACTATTGGACATGCTGCACACACTCGAGATATACCCAAACTTAAAGGGATAGCTAAGAATATGCCTGTGACTGCGGGAGTCATGGTTTATGGATCGTTTGCTAGTGCTGGCTTACCAGGTTTAGCTGGATTTTGGTCTGAATTGCTTGCTTTTGTTGCTTTGTTCAATTGGGGTGAATTTGGCAGAGGATTAGCTTTCATTGGAGTCCTCGGGATTATTTTTACCGCAGCATATTATTTATGGTTGTTACAAAGGACAGTATTTGGTGATGTCAATCCTGAATTAGAACATGTGCACGATATATCACACTGGTCTCAATATGCCGTCTTTGGATTTCTATGTTTCTTTACATTACTACTTGGAGTATTTCCAGCACTTTTATTGGATTTAATGGCAACTGCAAATTGGCCAATCTGAAATATAAAAAGTGAAAAATCAAGGTGAATTGAATCCATGAGTGATCCCCTGGTTATATTTTTTCCTTTTTTATCGTTAATTGGAACTATCATTATTTGTATAGTCCTAGAAGCTTTCGATATGGATCACAGAATTTTTGCACCTGTTACCATAATAGGAAGTCTTTTTTCCTTATATTACATAATTATCGGGATAGATACTGGTATCGTTTATGTATTTGGGAATGCAGCTAACCTCTTTGACATTTCAAGTACAACAGGTCTTTTTGTTATAGATAATTTCTCTCGTTTTTTTGCCATTATCTTTCTTATAGTGTTGCTATTTGTTTCAACATCGAGTATTGATTATATGAATTCCGAAAAGAATGTAGGAATATATTATATTCTTTTGATATTTGCAACGATTGGAATGTTGTTGGTTGCTGCAGCAAATGATCTATTAATCTTGTTTGTTGCATGGGAATTGGGAAGTCTTCCTGTATATGCTTTAGCAGCTTTTCAGAAAAGCCGACCAGAAACCGGTGAGAGTGCCTTGAAATTATTTCTAATTGGTGCCATGTCTTCAGCCTTTATACTGTTTGGTATCTCATTAGTTTATGGGATTGTGGGTTCAACAAGCATTGATCGGGTCATTATGAAGTTTGCAGATACTTCAGACTACTCCCCATTTCACCTTCTTGCTTTGATGTTCTTATTAGTTGGTTTTGGATACAAGATGGCTGTTGTTCCATTTCATGCATGGGCTGTTGATGTATATCAGGGAACACCTACAACCATTACAACCTTTTTAGCAGCAGGATCCAAAGCTCTAGGTTTTGTAGCTGTATTCCGTATTATTGTTGCTGGTCTGACTGAAATAGATGTTATTTGGGGTTATTTGTTTGCATTACTTGCAATTCTCACAATGACTTTAGGAAATGTAGTCGCTTTAGTCCAAGAGAATATTAAAAGAATGTTAGCTTATTCTAGTATTGCCCACGCAGGGTATATTCTCATTGCATTAGCTGCAGCGACCAGTAGCCCAATCTCTTCAGTTATTGGAAATCTAGACTTTTCTGTTGCAGAATTTTCTATTGCTGCCGCTGAGATGCATATCCTCACTCATGCATTGATGAAAATCGTTGCTTTTACAGCAGTGATTGTTATTACGTTTTCTATTCATAGTGAGAAGATCGAAGATTATGTAGGTTTAAGAAAAAAACACCCATGGTTAACTTTTGGTTTAACAATCGCATTGTTAAGCCTTTTGGGCATTCCCCCGTTAGCTGGTTTTGTTTCTAAGGTATTACTATTTTTTGCAGCTATATATGCAAACCTTGTTTGGTTAGCTATAATTGGAATCATTAATAGTGCCATCTCAATCTTCTACTATATTCGGGTGATCAAGCTAATGATAATAGACACACCTTTAGAGGATCGAGATGATGTTACAGTTATTCCAGTGGAAAGAATCACACCTTTTAGTATTCCATTATCATATCAGCTTAGTATTGGAATTTCAGTTCTTCTCATAATAATTATTGGTATACTTCCTGGGCCATTCCTTGAATTTGCCCTTTCTGCAGCTGGAAATCTTTTACCACCTTGAACAAAATCCCTTTCCGCTAAATATTAGATTCATATTCGCTTCTCGTACTTTGAGTTGTCATCTTATGGATGTGGATGTTCTTATTGTAGGTTTAGGGCCTGCAGGTGCAACAGTTCTATCAAAATTGGCTCTGTCGGCTGGGTCAGAGATCTCGATTTTAGCTATTGATCATCGGCCAAAACCTGGATTTCCTGTTCAATGTGGTGAGTTTATGCCAGCTCCTAAAGAACTGGCTACTTTAATGCCTGATGTCCCAAATACTCAAGCGTTTTTCACATTTGATAAACAATTTATCAGTACATATACTCATTCTATTTCCTTTTTCTCTCCAGAAAGAAATGTCATTAGAACTCCTTTTCAGGGGTATACTCTTCATCGTGGGAACTGGAACACTCATTTAATTGAAGTAGGTAAAGAATATGGAGCTGAAGTTTGGACATCTGCTTGCGCCGTTGGTATGATAAGTAATAAGATCACAGTTGTTCGGGATAATGATAGATCTTTACAAGTTACACCTCGAGTTATCGTTGGAGCAGATGGGGTTAGTTCTCGTGTAGCCAAATGGACAGGTTTGGCTAATAAAAGACCCGATAAGCATTTTGTCATTGTAAAACAACATTTAATGACTGACATCGAAGATGAGTATGACTCAACTGATGTACAGATGTTTTTTGGTGAAAAATATGCACCTGGAGCTTATGCTTGGATCATTCCCAAGAGTCGGAACACAGCAAATGTTGGTGCTGGAGTACGCCTTCCTATGTTAAAAAATGACATGAATGTTTCTAAAGCGTTGTCTAACCTGATAAATATTCATCCTATTGCAAGTAAAATTCTCAAGAATGCACACATCGAACAAACAATTGCAGGTGTCGTTCCTGTAGGTCCTCCCTTTCAAGAGACTGTTGATTTAAAGACAAGAACTCTCTTAGTTGGTGATGCAGCATGTCAAGTTGTTTCTAGCGTTGGTGGTGGAATCCCTCCGTCAATGGTGGCAGGTTCAATTGCAACGAGCTCTATTCTGCGTTTTTTTAGAGAAAAAGTTCCATTATCAGATTATCAGACAAAATGGCGAGTTCAAATGTTGAAGATGTTTAAAAGCGCCTATAAATTGCGTCAATTCTTTGATATAATCTCGGAAGGTGGAGATAATCGTGTTCAATGGTATTTGAATCGCTTAAGTTCATCAGATATCAATAAAGTAGTGCATTGTGCTGTACCTTGGAAGGTGTCTCTGATATCTCCGTTTATGCGTTTCTTGAATTTGTTCATTAAATAAAATTGATTGGAGAAATACTTTTTTCAAATCCATCTAGTATAACCTGGCATTGAACAACACTTTGGAAGGGGTTCATGATGACAAGATTCCCCTCCTACTGAACAAATTAGGCTTGGTATTCCATCAATTTCTCCAATCACCATCTCTTTTCCACAATGCTTAGGAATTGGTGAAACAACGGTTCCGCAATTTTGACAACGATATGAAGGCATGATGATTATCTCCTGATTGAAATATTTTGAATTTGGACTTTTTTATGTTTGAAATTTGGATTAAATATCATTAGATCGAGGATTAAAGAAGTCAAATGTCAAATCAGATAACTGAATATTTCAAAAATTACCTCTTTTTAACCCTAACTGAAATAATAATAGAAGCCAGTCCGATAATAATTGAAGCTGTTCCAAAAACCATAAGACTGAAACGATTGGATGTTATTGTAATTTCTAGTTTAGTGTTCTCGGATAAGTGGGTACCATTTAGGATTTGTGTCGTATCCCAATGATCAATCACTCCTATCACCATAAAAGATCCACCAGGTATCTGTGTATATAACCTAGTTTCATTAAGGTTGGTTAAATTCATAGCCAAAGGATAAGTGATAAGATCTGAAAGTAAAGACTGATAATTGGTTTCGAAAGAGAAAATGTTTTCACTTGAGTTGAATGGATATTGCTTAAATAATTTTGATACACCACTAGAGAAGTTCTTATAATATTCATGAGTTGTTAATAATAATATGTGGTCGAAAGGATCACTATCTGAACTTGTTGTTAATGTACTCTCTACAGAGAACATTGTGTTTGGTTGGAGTATATAGTTCGTGGTTTCAAACTTAATTGCTATCGTAGGAGAAAAAGTAGTTGGTGATACTTGGAAAGAGCTTCTAATAGAATCCGTATCAACGGTATGTGTACCAATCATCGGACCAATAACGAGACCTATAACTAACATTGTTATACCAAAGGCTAAAATAGGCCCATCAAATCGGATTTTTTTTCGCCAATCAATCAAACGGTTTAAAGTGACTGTTGGTGCCATGGGTCGAACAACATACAAAAGAAAAATTACGAATAGGAATATATGAACAAAGAAATCATCAATAGAGAAGGCCACAGGTTTGTGACCCCATATTTCCTCCCGAATTGAAGGTGGTAAATTCACAAAGTATGTTGTCAGACCTCTTAAATATGATATACCCGAGATTTCAAAACCTATTCCAGCGATCGTAGCTGGAAATACCAACCAAGGCATAACATCAAAGAGAATAACAAAGTTAAATTGGTACAGATGATCAGAGAAAGGATAAAAGATGGCTAAAGGATATTCTAAGTCTAGAAGGATATGAATTAACCAAAGAATCCCAGCATACAAAATACATCGTCCGATAAAGCTGCGTTTATAGGATCTATCGTCTTCTATCTTCTGCTCATTTGAGGAAGGATGATTAATATATTGATAATTATAGTAGATCATTGATCCGAGAATTATCATTAACAAAGGTACGACGATGCTGTGAAAAATGCCTCTATGTATACCAATAAAAACATCAAGATCAGGTACGACTGTAAAGGCTATCACTAACCAAAAATATAGTTTTTTTTGGCGAAACCTTTCCTTTTCGGAAGCAGGTATGAAAGTCCAAAATAAAATAGACTGTAGACTTAGGTGAGTTGGGGACCACGTCATATTAAACCACAACCTGAATGATTAATAGCAACATAGCAAGGAGAATAGTACTAGTACCAAATATTATACAAAATTTATCATAAGGCACGTTTTTAAGTTGCAACAAACTTTTCATTGTGACTATTCCAATGATAGCAGTCAAAATAATTGTGAAAATAAGTAATAAATAAGGGAATATGATATCTCCAATTCGGAGTGCATCAGTATGGATTGTAAACCCAGTTAAAAAGAATTCTAGTACCGTTGCACCTAGTACTGCTGGAACTGAGATGATAAAACTTACACGTAAGGCTTCGCGTTGAGTCAATCCAATGATTAGTAAAATAGTGATTGTCATACCACTCCGACTAATGCCAGGTAATGCTGAAATCCCTTGAGCCATTCCAAGTAAAAAAGCTTCTTTCTGCGTGATAGAATTCAGTTCACGGATACCCTGTTCTGGTTGATTGGCGAGAATCAATCCAGTTAAGATTAAAAGAATTCCAATAAATATTGTGAACAGGATATTAGGTGGAATTGGAAAGGCTTCACTCCATGTGTTCCAAAAATTTTTAAAGATCAGTATGATAGGAATGGCGGTCACAGCAGTCCCTAAAGTCGCTATGAGAGTCACTCTAGCAATTTTAGTTTTTACATCGACCATGTCTCTAAAATCAGATCGAAATACCCACAGAACGGAAATCATTGTACCAACATGCAGCAGCAATGCCAGTGTAACAGCTTCTAGTTCGCTTATACCGTAAAGATTGACAAAAAGTAAAGATAATTGTCCTTCAGAACTGATAGGAAGCCATTCAGTAATTCCTTGAAAAATGGCCATTAATACTGCAACAATAAAGTCTACCAATAGTTGACATGCTCCTACTTTAAATAATGTATTTCTTACTCTAATCTCTGTTCTACTCACGCCCAAGATATACCGTTCTAATGAATTTTACGCAATAAATTTGGATGTGTACAAATCTATTTCGTAAATGAAAAGGATTATTGCTAATTTATCTATTCATAGAGTAATTGTATAGAAATTTTTTTATTCACATGTTTTGATTTTGATGGAAAAGGCTTTTTTGTATCTTATAACATCCATAGAATAGGAAATCATAACCAATCCCATATCAAAAAATTTATAAACATAATGTGAATTTTTTATATTGAATAAAAATCAACAGGGTGATGAATATGAATCGTAAAAAACGATATTTTGATGATATTTGGAATTTTAATTTCGAGGATATGATTCATTCTTTCGAAGAAGAGATTGCTTCTCTCATGCAGGCTAGTCCTTCAGAGTACCATAAGGATGGGCCAATATCCTTTGGTTATTCTATGCGTATTGGACCTGATACAGCTTATCGGCCCGAAGTTCGTCAATGGGGAAACCTGAACGACTATCGTCGAAAACAGGGACTTCCTGAAGTACAATTCCCGCTTAAAGCTTTTTCTAAACCACTTCTTCAAGCAACTTCAACCTCTGAGGAGAATTTTGTGGATTTCATTGATGAGGATAAGCATTTGAAAATAATAGCTGAAGTACCAGGATTTACTAAAGAAAATCTGACAATAGATATAAATGAAGAAGGTTCAGAAATTATACTATCAGGGAAATCAGAGAGTAAAGAGTTGAATCAAAAGATCATACTACCTTCGAAAATAGAAGTGAATAGCATAAAAAGTTCCATTAATAATGGAGTTCTTGAGATCCGAGGCAAGAAGATTAAGAACTCATCAAAGAAGTTTCGGGTAAAGATTGACTAGGCTGACCAATTCAATTCAAAGATATTGGTTAACCATTTTCTTTATCTTTTTATATATTAAGTAAAACTGATCTGTCAAGATCAGGAAGCGTTAAATGAAGGAAGCGTTAAAAAATGGAGAATTTAAATAAAGAAGAGGATGAAATTATCCCTGAATACCTAACAAGACTCGAAAGAGATGTCCTCTCAGAATTATCATTGCGAGAAAAAAACTATTCATTCCGTTTTAATGGGCTTCGTCGAATTTTAAAGGATGTTCATCAACAGAAGTTATCACGTGCTTTGGAACGGCTGCAAGAAGATCAATTGATTGAACGTTATCCGGATGGGGGTTATGGATTGGACAGTAATTCCTATGAGATGATTCGTGATTATTATAATAAACAACAGCTATTCTTAGACTATTCCAATTTGAATACGAGTAAGAAACAAGAATTAACCATTATTTCAACCGATCGTGATTTCCCAGTGAAGAGTATTATCAGTAAATTAGCTGGAAAATATTTTGGTGATTTTCGATTTATAGGACATTACTATACAAACGGAAAGGGGCGATTAGAATGGATTCACGCAGATGACCACTCTAAAATTCTTATTTCATCAATCACAGCCTCAAAGATTGAAATAATGGCCTACAACGTGTCAAAAGCAGCTGTTAATAAATTCTTACATATTCTTCAACAGTTTCTATTGGATTATCAAATCTTAGTGAACTTTAATGAAACTGCTACATCATTAGCAAACTAAGTGATTTTACGAAGGATTTACATTCTCATTTCAGTTTTCTTTTTTTTTTCTCTCTCTTTTCTGTACTTGATGGGTGAGGAGTATTACTTCAGAGAAAAAAATCGTTCAATAGAAGCTACAATTGATGTATTCCAAATATTTATAAGTACCAAGAAAGGAGTGCAGGGATGAGGTAATTATAATGAGGAATTACGTTCTCCCTATATGAAATCTCATTTCACTTTTTCAGAGAACGTTTTCAGTCAACCTCTGCAGATTTTTTTTCAATTTCTCCTGCTTTAATGCCTGTGTGCTGCGAAGCAGATAAGAATGGAACTAGAAAGTATGAGAAATGTGGTGAAATGCAGTGAGTGAACAGCAGCTATCTATAGAAGAATTCTTTGAAACCTTACGATCTGTAGAACGAAAATGGCAGAAACAATGGGATGAGAAGGATATTTTCCAAGCAATTGTAGATAAATCAAAACCAAAATATTTCGTTACAGTTGCTTATCCTTATGCTTCAGGAGCTCTCCATGTTGGCCATACTCGGACGTATACGTTAGGAGATCTATTTGCTAGGTTTAAACGGCAACAAGGTTATAATACATTGTGGCCAATGGCTTTCCATATAACTGGAACACCAGTTCTGTCTGTTTCAGCAAAGATTGAAGCAGGAGATAAAAAAGAGGTTGAAAAATATACTGACTACGTTAAGATTTATGAAACTGATGATACAAAAGTCTCTGAAATAGTAAAGTCCTTTGTAAATCCCATGAATGTCGCAATGTTTTTTGCAAAAAATATGATTAACGACTTTAAAGCCATGGGATATTCCTTAGATACACATCGGCAATTCACTACTGGAGACCCAGAATACAATAAATTCATTGAATGGCAGTATAGTCATATCATCGCTAAAAACTTAATTGTTAAAGGGGAATTTCCTATCTTATGGTGTTTGAATTGTCAGAATGCGGTTGGTGAAGATGACATCAAAGACGCAGATATTGAAAAAGTTGAAGTTCAAGAATTTGTTGGCTTAAAATTCGCCTTAGGGGAAGAATATTTGGTTGCTGCATCTTTTCGTCCTGAAACAATATATGGAGCCACTAATATCTGGTTAAATCCAACAGCTATCTACAAAAGAATTGAAATAGATGGAGAAGTTTGGATTGTCTCTTCAGAAGCAGAAAAAAAGCTACATTATCAGAATCATAAGATAAACGTCTTAGATGAATTTCCTGGATCTGAATTGATAGGACAAGAAGCTTTTGCCCCCCGAGTTCCTGATCGTCCTCTTCCAATCCTGCCAGCAACATTTGTGGATCCTAACCATGCATCAGGCGTAGTATATTCTGTACCTGCACATGCGCCTTACGATTATATTGCATTAAGAGATCTTCAAATAGATCCCTCTCTTCTTGAACCATATGAAGGCTTAGAGAAAAAAGTTAAAGATCTGAAGCCTATTGCTCTCATTTCTCTGGAATCGTACGGTGAATTTCCAGCAGTTGAGATCTGTGAAAGAATGGATGTAAAAAACCAGAATGATGTCGAAAAACTAGAATCTGCAACCCAAGAGATATATTCTACTGAATTCTATAATGGAATCATGATGGAAAACACAGAGGAATTTGTGGGATTACGTGTTGAACTAGCCAAAGATAAAGTTGCAGAGACATTGAAAGCTGAAGGACGTGCCAGTTCCTTTTATGAAGTCTCACGGAAAGCAATTTGCAGGTGTGGCGGCGAAATAATAGTGGCAGTTATCCCCGATCAATATTTCCTGAATTATGGTGATATGGAATGGAAAAAAACTGCTTGGCGCGCTTTAAATCAGATGACAATAATTCCAGAGAAATATCGCCGTTCTTTTGAAAGTACTTTTAATTGGCTAGATCGCCGACCATGCGTTAGAAAAAGAGGTTTAGGAACAGAATTTCCTCTGACAAAAGGTCAAGGATGGATCATTGAGTCTTTATCAGACAGCGTAATTTATATGGCATTTTACACAATAATTCGCCAAATTCATGAAAATAAAATCACTTCTGATAAGTTAATACCTGCAGTATTCGATTTCATCTTTTTAGGTAAAGGAAGTGTCAAAAAAGTCTCAACAGAGTCTAAGATTGATTCAAGACTGTTGAAGAGTATGCGTGAAGAATTCGAATATTGGTACCCAAATGATCTACGTCATACAGCTATTGGTCACATAAGTAATCATTTATCGTTTGCTATATTCCATCATGCTGCGATTTTTCCTGAAAAACATTGGTTGAAGAATTTTTCATTAAATGAAATGTTAATCCGTGAGGGGAAAAAAATGTCCAAGTCTGCTGGGAATGTCATTCCAATTGCTCACTTACCAAAAAGGTATTCTGTTGATGTGACGCGTCTTTATTTAGTTTCAGCTGGTTCTGCTGACACTGTACTAAATTGGACTGAAGAAGGGGTGACAACTCTTGTATCTAGGATACGAAAGTTTTGGACTCTTGCGAACTCGATAATTAATAATCCGACTACAGACCAACTTGATTTGGAAACTGCATCATTCATGACTCGTGCGTTTGTGTCAACATGTCATCAACACTTAAGAGACTCTATTGATCAAATAGAAGCATTTGACGGACGTGGTTATGTCTCACATGGTTTTCATTTAATGCTGCGTGATGTTGAATTTTATGTAAAAACATCAGTTGGGATTCCAACGTCTGAAAAACATGCTGCTTTACGTTTAATCATGGATCCCTGGATTATTGTCTTAAGTCCCGTGATACCTCACATTTGCGAAGAGTTAAATCAACGAATGGGTAATTCAGAGTTTTGTTCTCTGCGTTTGATCCCCTCGATAGACGTTTCAGCTGAAGGAACAATATTAAATAGGCAAATGTCTTTCATTAATAATCTAATTGAGGATATCCAATCGATCATTGAGCTAAAAAGAACGAATCCCACTAATATCTCTATCTATATTGCACCAGAGTGGAAACAAGAATTATACACAGCTGTACGAGACATTGTGGGTGACGATGCGTTTGATATGGGGAAAATCATGAAACAATTGAAAAAAAAGCCAAAGTTTTCCTCAAAGATGAAAGTAATAGCTAAAGAATTGCAAAACATTCGTGGGGATTCAAAATTTTTTCGACAAGACTTCTTGGGATCTTACAAAGAACTGGAGGCAGTTAAAGGGTATAAAGATTATATGGAAACGGTATTCAAATGTCCTATCGCTGTATATATAGCTGAAATCGATGACTTTGAAGATCCATTAAACAGAGCTCCTAGAGCTCAGCCTGGAAAACCAGCACTCTCACTGGAACTCTAAATGAGTAAGTTTATCAAATTTACAAGATTATCCATGAATTTTCAAGCTATGATATGAAATTTGTAGTAATTTCATTAATTGACAATTTTTCATGGAATTTTATACAATTTGGTAATATGAAAAAAGCCTATTGGTAATATCCATTAAAAGCCAGTCAATATATTATTTTAGCTAAATAAGCTTAAATAAGTCAGAAAAACTTAATATAAAAAGAAAAATGTAATTGAAGGAGAAATTTAACGTGAATTTTCCAACTAATCCAATGTATAATACTGGAAATCCAAATCAGATGCAACTTGTAACAGGTACAACAGGTCTCGCTTTAAAATATGTAGATGGAATGATACTTGTTGCTGACCGACGAGCATCAGCAGGAACTTTCGTTGCTAGTAAACGAGCAAAGAAAGTGCATAAATTAAATGAATATACAGGTATGGGCATCGCTGGCTTAGTTTCTGACGCCCAAACCTTGATTGACGTAATGAAATCAGAGCTTCGTCTCTATGAATTAGAGAACAATTTTCAACCAAGTATTAAAGTTGCGGCAAGCTTATTGGCTACAATCATACATGGGGGTTTTAGAAGGTATACCCCGTGGTGGGTTCAACTCCTTGTCGGAGGAGTGGACCGTCGTGGGTCTCATGTTTATGTACTTGATCCGAGTGGATCCCTTTCAGAGGAGGATTATATAGCTATTGGGTCTGGTACTCTTCTGGCAATGGGTGTTCTTGAAGCATCATGGAAACCAGATTTAACAAAAGCTAAAGCAAAAGAGCTAGGCATTAATGCGTTGAAAATGGCTATCGGCCGTGACATTGCTACGGGAAATGGTATTGATGGATTAATCTTCAGCACTAAAGAGGCAGTTGCAGAAGAAATTCATATAGATCTATGAGGTGAATTATGAATGTATGATTCTCGTGTTCCATACGATAAAAGTGCGGCTATTTGGTCGCCTGATGGAGAGCTGGTTCAACTCTCTTACGCTCGTAAAGCTTCGGAAAGAGGAGCTGCTGCTGTCGGTATGATACTTGATGAGAAGACAATATTATTAGCAGGTGAAACACTTTTTGATCCTCTCGTAGTTAGGCCAGGCAAGATACAAGAAATCGATGTAAATCTTTTTGTTGTCGCTTCAGGCTTATCTACTGATTCTAATCTTCTCATTGGGCAAGCTCGACTTATTGCTCAACAACATCGCCTCATTTATGGTGAAAAGATTTCTGTTCGTGCATTAGCATCACGATTGGGTGATCTAATGGCTCGACATACCATTGCAGGTGGATTAAGGCCTTTTGGTACAGCTTTAATTCTTGCTGGATTTAGTCCAGTAGATAAGGAAGCACAGCTTTTCTTTGTTGATAATGGTGGTTCATTCTTCG
Source organism: Promethearchaeota archaeon (assembly GCA_048938105.1). Lineage (GTDB taxonomy): Archaea > Asgardarchaeota > Heimdallarchaeia > Hodarchaeales > Hodarchaeaceae > Hodarchaeum. Next base: position 53,745 of record JBHLMN010000010.1, on the reverse strand, counting down.
CAGTAAATGCTTATGCTGCAGGTAGCGGTAATGAGCGGGTGATTGATGCTTTACGAAAACAATATAAAGTCGGTCTTGATGTAGAAACTGCAAAGAAATTAGTTTTAGACATTATGACCTCAGCATTAGGGAAAAAAGAACCTCTAACTGAAAAGGAAGTTGAAGTTCATATATTAACCACAGATTAAGCGATTCCTCCCTTTTCCTCCTTTTTTATAAAAAGGAATAATATAGGACTTAAATTAAATAGGTTCATATCTAAACTATTTGTTGGTGTTATATGGGAACCCGTACTTTACGAATCTTAATAATTGCTGATCTTCATAGTAACCTTCCTGCGTATTATGCTGTACACGATAAAATCTCAGAAGTTTATGGGAAGAATATTGATCATGTTATTTGTTTAGGAGATATCGTAGGATACGGTCCTTATCCCAATGAAATGTGTAAAATTGCAGAGTCGTTTGTCGGTGTGATTGGTAACCATGATGTCGCTTGCGCAACTGGAAATGCCGACGGATTTAAAAAATGGGCGGTTGAAGCAGTTCATTGGACGTTTGACGAGCTAACAACCTATAACAAGACATTCTTGTCAATCTTAGCAAAAAATGAGTATCTCAAGATCGAAGAACGTGGTGTCAAGATTTACCTTACTCATGCTTCGCCAAAAGATTATTTGGCTGACTATGTTTATCCAGAGGATCCAAAAGAACGAAAGGATGAGCTACTGGATATGATCGGGGAGAACCATGTACTCGTAATTGGACATACACATATTCCATTTATTTACCAAAGTAAGAAAAGTGGTAAAGTCATTTTTAATCCAGGATCTGTTGGTCAACCTCGAGATAACGATCCAAGAGCCTCAGTAGGAATTATAGAAATTGATCCCGATTCCGCGATGCGACTTGATTGGATTCGTGTTGAATACGATATACGAGAAGTCGCGCGGGAAATTCAGCGAGTAGGGCTACCAATTCGGCTTGCAGAACGATTGTTTTTCGGGCAATAGCTTTAATCAAAGATAATTATCTTCATCAACAGCTGGTTTAATCATTTCTAGTTTGATAGATTTTCCAATTGTAAGTTGTTCGAAAAAACTCAAACTTCCGACATCTGTCGTCCCGATAATATTTACAGGATAATCCACTTGTTTCTCTTTCAAAAAAATGATAAGTGTCTGACTCTGTGGCCAATAGGCTACTTCCCCTCGCTTGACATCTCGCTTCGCTTTCTCTGGTCCAGCTCGACCAATTTTGAATGGTATGGCTACCTCTCCATTACGAACAACTACACGCGATTGGATTGGCTGTCGTAACTGATAACGAATTAATGCCACAGTTTTAGGAGATAATTGCCGTACTAAAGTTACACGGCCGACTCTATTATCTCCAAAGATCGAGAATTCAACTGTAAACTGATTAGAAGACATTTTAACAACTTCTTCAACCTAGATTTAATTTCATGCCATTATTTATGATATTCCATTTTTTAAGTTACTTCAAGAGAGGGTATACTAAGTTCCACTACCATTAATTTAAATAAGAATTGCTTTTATCTTCACTCGGGAAGTTTACCATAAAAACAACTAAAAAGATGATAGAAGTGAGTTCAATAAATTTTTTCGGGCAAGCTATAGATGAAGTGTTTCTAGGAATTATAGTTATTATTGCCATTATTCTAATTGCTATCTATCTTCTCAGTGGAATAAGAATTATAAAAGAGTGGGAGCGAGCACCAGTTTTACGTCTCGGGCGCTATACTGGGCTTCGAGGGCCAGGACTCTTTTGGATCATCCCTGGGATAGATAAAATACCGTCAGTTATCTCAACACGTATCCAAACCTATTCTTTCCGCTCCGAACAGAGTTTAACAAGAGATAATGTTCCAGTCTCGATTGATGCAGTGCTTTTCTTCAGGGTAATAGATGTTGAAAAAACAATCCTTGAAGTAGAGCAATATCAGTCCGCAACCCAGTGGGTAGCCCAAACAACCTTACGAGAAGTAACAGGGCAAGTGGAACTTGATGAAGTACTTGCAGAACGAGAAAAAATAGCACATCATATGCAAGAATTAGTAGATGAAAAAACAGAGAACTGGGGAATAAAGATCATGTCTGTTGAAATTCGGGATGTGGTCGTTCCAGGCCGATTACAAGAAGCTATATCACGACAGGCAGAAGCAGAACGAGAGCGAAGAGCCCGTATAACTCTTTCTCAAGCTGAAAAGGAAGCTGCCAAAGGTATGATTGAGGCTGCAAACCAATACTTAGATAATCCAGCTGCTATGGAGCTAAGGTGGATTAATCTCTTGTTTGAGGCCGCTACGGAAGGAGGCGCAACCATCATGCTAATTCCAGCGAATATCCCAATAGCAGGATTCACACATGGTACTGAAGGAAGATCAGGTGGCAACTTACCTCCAGTAGGTGTTTATGGAGTAAAACCGTTCCCTGTAAAGAAAAAGAAAGAAGAAAACAATGAGGAGTAGTCTTCCTCCATTTTTTTTCTCTTTTTTTATTGTCTCATTTAACAGTGCTAGTTTTCACTAAGAGTACACAAGTTTAAAAAAAAGTGAGATCGAGTTCACTTAAGTCTGAAAAATGACTTGAGCTGTGTTTTATGAACATAAAACGTCTTTTATTAGCGTTTTTTTTAATCAGTCGCCCTTTAAATTCTTTTTTATCAGGTTTTGCGGTTGTAATAGGTGCAATCGCAGCAGTTAGTGAAAATCAATTACCATTAAGTGAAAGTCAAATTGTTGGAATTGTGTTAGGTTATTTAGCAACATCAGTGATTGCTGTTGGAGGATATGCAATAAATGATGTTTTTGATATTGAAATCGATAAGATAAATGCTCCCCATCGCCCTCTCCCTTCTGGATTAATGACGATAGGTCAAGCTAAAGGATATTCAACCATTCTTTTTATTGTTGGTATCGCGGTTCCTCTTTTTAATATATATAGCAGTTTTATAATAAATATTCAAGCATCCTTCATTGCTCTTGTTGGAGGTATTCTTCTTTATCTTTATGCTATCTATTTTAAACGATCTGGTCTTTTGGGGAATATCATGATTGGACTTCTTACTGCTATCCCATTTATTTACGGGGGATTTTTAACAAAGAGTTATGAAACAATGATTTATCCAGTTATATTTGCCTTCTTACTAATTGTTGGTAGAGAAGTGATTAAGGATATTGAAGATGTTCATGGGGATCAATTGAAGAATGTCCAATCGGTTGCCCTGAAGTACGGGGTTAAGCCAGCACGAAATCTTGGATTTCTGATATTACTGGTATTAATATTTGTTGATCCCCTCCCGATTCTTCTGAATTACTATATAAATCCAATCTTCGTTTTTACTGTATTAATCATTGATATAGTGATTTTTTATTGCGGTTATTTGTTATTCAATCGTACAGAAGAAGAAATAATTTCAAACGCAACCCTTGTGAAAAAGATGTTGAAATCTTGTATTATTTTAGGTATTCTTGGTTTTCTTATTGAAGGCTTAATGAAATTGTACTCAGTTTACCTATAAAAATGGTTGTTTTTAATCCAACTGCTGAAATATACCGACCTCTTCTTCCAGAGTTAAAATATAAGGAGAATTCAAAGATTGATAAGATAGGGCAAGAGGATATAAACAGGGAAATTCAGGACTTCAACTTCTTCGCTACAATATAATACACAGGAGAAGTATTATTCTGATAAATAGAGATTTTTTGGTATTCTGTGTTTTCTAGGATTTTTATTACGGTATTAACGTCCACAAGAAGAAGGTTCCACCATTTATCTATAGCATTTTGATAATGAATTCGAATTCGTACGAGTCCTGGGGATTTTCCTTTCTTACGGTTAAGTTCATGATAAGTCAAATGAGAAGGATTGTCAGTATTGAAGGGGTCACGACAAGAAAAAATAAGCAATCCATTTGGAGAAAGAAAAGAGTTTAATCTTTTTAATAGCCTCTCTGTTTTGGGTATATCTCCACACAATCCAAAATTATTTCCCATCATTTAGATGGTGTCAAATGAATCAAAGATCGGTGAATTTTTTAGTTCAAAGATATTCCCTAAAAATGTATATTGTAATCCTCGAGCTTTCGCGATCTGAAATGCTGTTGGACATGAATCCAAACCAACAACTTTATGTCCTTTTTTTTGTAAATAAATAGCTATTCTTCCAACACCGCATCCCACATCAAGAATAGTTGAACCTGAGGGAATATGTTCAAGTGAACGAACTTTCTCTAAAGGCCATTCATTGTGATTCTTGAAAAGATATTCTACTAGCATTTCTTGTTTATAGCCATCATCCCGCTCTATGATATGCTTTGCTTCCAGATTGCCACGCCAGTATGCCAGTAAACTGTCCCCAAATGCTTTGTTCAATGAAATACTCATCTCATTAACATTTTATCATCTAAAAAATAGCTTTCTAAAATCAATACTTCCTTTTTACTGTAATAATGAATTTTCTGATGTTATAATTCTATAAAATAGCAGAGAATATTAAATTTTGTTATAAAAAAAAGAGAATTTCACGAAAAGAATAAAAACTTGATACATGATAACCTGAATTAGTTTAATTACCGTAAAAACCGTCTTCTAAGAGGTTTTACATCTACCTGTAGTTTGTGGAGTAGCTTTTAATGGGTCTTTCTGAAAAAAGAGTTCGTAAGAAACGTCGCTGGGGTAAAATTTTCGAATATTCTAGTTATGAACGTTCCTTGCTGGTTGGTGATGATTACGAAAAAATATTCAAAGAGTTAGAAAAAGATTATTCCAAAAGAAAAACAGTAGTTGTTACACCTCAGGAAATAGCTGCAAAGCAAGATATTCGTGTTTCCGCAGCGAAACAGCTATTAGAAGAATTGGAAGAAAAGAAGATTCTGAAAAAAGCTGTTTCCAATCGTCGTCTAAAAGTATATGTTAAAGTTTGATGATTAGACTTGTTCTAAAAATTTTTAATTTCATCGTTTAATGGGGGATGTTCCTAGAACTCAAAGAACTTCTATAGGTAGCGTAGTAACGTTTTAAGAGAACAGATCAAAAATTGCATCTATAAGAGTTGCAGAGTCGTAGATTGATAATTTCAATAAATACCATTGATGTGATTTAGTAATTTAGATCTGTTATGATCATATTTCTTTTTCTGGTATCAGATTTATGGGGTAATTTGGGTATTTTATGTATCTGAGAGGAATTGGATATGAATACAAGAAAATATTCACAGAGAAATCCTTATTTCTTCTCATCTCAATGTCAGACTTGTATATTTCTTCATTTGCCGCTTTTTCTTTGATTTCGGGGGAATCACCATCAATGGCGGGGCCAACATTCTTTTCCTTCGTTTTGATTTTTCTCGCCATTTTTGATTCCGATTAATACTGGGATAAAGGCCTTAATTAATGTTTACAGGTTATCAGGAAAATAAGAGTTTTTAATCGTAATTTGTATAATCGATTTAAATAGGCTTTTTTCTTCATAATCACTTCATTAGTTGCGTTAAAAGATGATTTAAGGCCATGTAAGAATTAAAATATATGAAAAAATGAACGCAAAAAAATCAGAATAAGTAGACTTATTTTTTACTTTGCTAATTCCAATTGATTTTAGGTGATTGTAACCTTTGAAACTATATGAAAACATAATTTTAATGAAAAGATTGCCGAGACAGGGGTGGGTGAGGGCTGGAGTGCCTTTCAGTTCAGTCGAATCCCTTGCAGATCATTCGTGGGCTGTAGCTTTTCTCACGTATTCCTTGTGTATTCTGGAAAATTCATTTCGGGCCGTAGAAAAGAAAACTCCATTAGATGTCGAGAAAGCTGTATTAATTGGATTATTTCATGATCTTTCAGAATCAGAGTGTTTCGATATGGATAAAAGTATTAATAATGTCGTAAACCAAGAACAATTGGCGCAATTTCAACAAAGAATTCAGGAAGGAGCAATTCGTAACATTTTAGAAAAGGTTCCTCTTCTATTAAAAGAATCTTTTGAAAAGATTTTAAATGATAAGAATAGTGAAGAGTATCATTTAGCAAGAATATCAGATTTTATTGATCTGATTCACCAATCAAAGGAATACAGAAAAAAGCATTGGCTTGATAAGAATCAATTTCATGAATTCAAAATGCATGCTCTCCAACAATTGCAGCAGTATAAAAATCAATTTTCTTTTTTAGAAAAGTATCTCAAAGAATTTCAATTTTAGCTAAGAAACACTCAAGTTTATTCTTGCTTTAAACCAGTGTGAGTTATCACTTCTTCAATAAACTCAATGCTTTTCTGCATAAAATCTTGAGAGTTTGGAAGCTTTATACCAAGTTTAAATGCATGAGCTTGTTGTAACATGTCATAATAATCTGAAAAAGCTCCTTTTTCCCCCCAAACCTCACTAATTTCTTCATGGATATCAGGCTTAACAAGATCCATCGTTACTGCTTTTAAACCTACTTTGTAACAACACAGGGCAAAAGCAATATCAATGATTGATGCACTAACAAGATACTCTAGTTCATCATCAGGTAATCCCTCTTCTTTTGCAGTGTTAATAATTTCATCGTATTGTACTATTGCTTCGCTAATTAGTAATTTTGCTGCTTCAAGAATTTGTTCTTCTGAGATATCTAAAGAATTGAAAACGTTTGTACCTAATTTGACATCTCCATCTTTTGCATATAATGCATGAATGAAAGTGAAATCAGGCCCGAATTTTTCTAATTGAGAAAGATCATCTTCTTTCAAGATCATCAGATCAAAGATATGAGCTACTTCAGGTGTGACAATCTCTTCTGCAATTTGGCCTATCTTTTCAATAGCTTCCTCTGTCTCGCTTTGAGGATAATCAGAACTTAAAACAACTACAAAATTTATATCACTCTCACCAACAACATGTAAACGTTTAGCATAAGATCCATAGATAATTAGAGCTTTGATCTGGGCTTTTAGTTTTTGGTCTTCTGTGAATTTTTGTATTACAAGATTTTCAAGCATTTCGTATTCAGAGGATTCGCCAGCTTCAATTTCAGCAGTAACATCTCCCAGGTCATTTTCTGCAATCTTATTGACTTTAGCAATTTCTTCTTTTACAATAGATACAGATGAACGAACTTGAGTCTTTAAGTCTGGATTTTCTGTAATTACGAGTTTCAAAACAGATGTCAGGCTTGCTTCCCCCTCGTCTAACCGCACCTGCATAGCGTATTGTTGAATAAGCTCACGAAATTCTGCTTCTTCCATTAATGTGGCCTCTAATGCTGTATTGATTCTTAATGAGAACAATTTGGAGATGTATCAAGATTTTTTGCTTTAATGTTGCCACAATGGAATACCGTTTTTGAGTTTTTATCCCATAAGATCTGATTCTTTAGCAAGTTTAATGAGTTTTTTTACATCCTCCTTGATACTACTTATCTCCGAAGGTTTAAGGGGTTGAGATTGAAGATGATTGTAAATTATTTTTCCGATAATATTTCCAAGATTATTCATTTCTTCTTCACAAAACCCTAAACGCGTTAGCTCTGCTGTTCCAAAACGCATGCCTGCATCGGTCACAATTTGATAATCCATTAAAAGATTCCTTAATTTTGCTCCTTCATCAAAATTATTTATCCTCATTAATACTTGGTGAGATTGCGTAAATCCTTTTTCTTTACCTTGAAGGATTATATTATTAGCATCTAAACTATATGCAAGAGTTTTAGAGTTTTTAATTACCTGACTAGCATATTCTCTCCCGTATTCTAGAAACTCTTCGAGTGCAATCCCCAATGCAGCGATACGGGAATTATGGATGTTATCAACTAAAACAATGCCACCAAGGGGATTTGTTCCAATAACTTCCTCTAATTTTTTATCATGAAAATTATTTGATAAAATGATTCCTCCTTGAGGTCCTGGAAACGATTTATGGGTTGAACCAAGGAGTAAATCAGCCCCTTCTTTTAATGGATCTTGAAATTGCTCACCAGCAATCAAACCCAAGACATGGGAACCATCATATGCGACCGTTCCTCCATAATTATGTACAATATCGGCTATTGGTTCAACAGGGTGAGGAAAAAGGAATAGTGAAGACCCTAAGAACACAAGCTTTGGTTTTTCTTTTGAAAGCATTTCAAGCGTTGGAGCGAGATCAATATTGTACTCCACAGGGTTGAATGGAATATTTACTCTTTTTCTGCCAAAAAACTCTATGTTTATTGGATATCCACCTGCAGGTGATAGGGGTAAAATTGCAATCTTCTCTTTGGGTTTCGTAAAGGCTAGAATAACAGCTACAACTGCTAAATTCCCAGATAATGGTGAGATGACTGTTGAACTGCACTGAAAAACTTTCTTGGTTAGAAATTGAGTTTGATCATAAATTTGTTTGAAGATTTGTGTCCCCCCATAAAAATCCGCATGGTAACGAGCGTGCTGAATACCTAGAGCTTGTTTCACTTGAGGACTCAACACATTTTCTGATACAATCATATTTAAGGTATCTTTCCGAAATTCTTCATTTTGATGGACTAAATCAATAATTTTCATCGAAAACACTTCAGATCAAGATGAGGAAGTAATAATTACCAATTTAGGATGTCCAAAAAAAAGTTGTTAAGCCATCCTCAGTAGTAAAAAAAATTAAATGAATAACTAACAAATTGATGTATTATGATCTTGATTTAGTTGGTAACTGCTTATGATTGACTCTCATGCTCACCTTTTACCAGATTTTGTGAAAAACGTTGATGAAATTGTAGAAAATGCTCGTACATCAGGACTTGAGGCGGTAATTAATTCTGCGATTGAACCTCGACATATTGAATTCGCTGAATATCTTGAAAACAAAAATGCTCAGTTTGTGTATACCACTTTAGGTTTTTCAGCATCTCATATACAAAAAATAGATTTTTTAGTGGCGTATGAAAAAATTCAGGAGTATCCCTCTTTAGTAGCTATTGGGGAAGTTGGTTTAGATTATCACTGGATAAAGGATTCTTATTGGCGTAAAAAACAACAAGAAGTCTTTCTCAAGTTTATTCAATTGGCTAATGAACGACAAAAACCACTAGTAATTCATTCACGAAAAGCTGAAAAAGAATGCTTGGAAATTCTGGAAAATAATGCTGATGTACCAGTTCTTATGCATTGTTTTGCAGGTAACCTAGAAGAAGCAAAGAAAACAATTGACCTTGGTTGGTTCATCTCAATCCCTACTGCTGTGCGAAATCGAAAATTACACCGTAGAATTGCTCAAAATATCCCCTTAGAAAACATTGTTGTTGAGACTGATACACCATTTCTTAGTCCAATTCCAGGTAAAAAGAATGAGCCCGCAAACGTAAAGTATGCTATTGAGGAAATCGCAACCTTAAAAGAGAGTACATTTGAAGAGGTTGATAAAATTACAACCTTAAATGCTCAAGAATTCTTTCAAATCTGAATCAATAAGGTAGTTCAAATGGATAGTATGGAAATTGACCTTCTAAATTATCGAGAACAGACAATTGAAAAAATGAAGGCTGAAGAGTTTGATATACTCGTGATTGGAGGAGGAATATCTGGAGCAGGTATTGTACGTGATGCTGTTTTACGGGGTTACACGGTTGCTTTAATAGAGAAAAATGATTTCGGTTATGGTACAAGTAGTGGCTCCTCAAAGATACTTCACGCGGGTATTCGCTATCTTGCTCAGAAAGAGTATCGTCTTGTCCGAGAAGGGTCACTGGAGCGGAACAGAATAATTGAAATGGCTCCACACCTCTCAAGGCCCATCCAATTTATCTTACCAGCTTATTCAGATACGATTTTTAAAAAATCTAAACTTCGAAAGGGAGTATGGGTATATGATTTATTGGCAAATTTTAGAAATTACACGTTTCATAAGATTTTAAATGTTGAAAAAGCACAAACACTCCTTCCCTCACCATTAAGAGAAGAGAATTTTCAAGGAGCAGTTCTATATGGGGATGGGTTAATGGATGATGCGAGGCTGACACTAGATGTTATTCTCTCTGCTGAAGAGCATGGATCTCATGTTCTCAATTACTGTGAAGCAATTTCATTCAACAAAAACTCGGAAGGAACAGTTAAAGGGGTTAATGTTCGAGATAAACTTGACAATAAGGAATTTGAAATAACAGCACGTACAATTGTTTTAGCTTGTGGTCCTTGGACTGATCTAGTGGTACAAAATCTTGATCCCTCCGTTCCAAAAAGAGTACGTCCAACAAAAGGAATTCATATTATAACAAGAAGGATTTATAAGAAGGATTATGTCTTAGGTCTCCCTATCAGAGACGGTAGAATATTTTTCATTTGTCCCTTTGGTAAATACAATTTAATTGGAACAACTGATACCGATTACAAAGAAGATTATGATTTTGTTCCAGTCCTTGAAGAGGACATTGAATATTTAATTGAAGCTACAAATTTCCTTTTTCCAGATATTTTAAAGAGAGAGGATATTGTTAGTGCTTATTCTGGGATACGCCCCTTAATAGTATCTCCAAATGTAAAATCAGAATCTGACGTTTCACGAAAGCATGAAATTTTCAGAATAAAGCCAAATGTATTCGCTATCACGGGTGGAAAATATACTACATTTCGTTCAATGGCAAAGGAATTGGTTGATCAGTTTGCTGAGGTATTGGGAAAAAAAAGTAAGTGTCGAACCGATAAGGTTCCGCTCTACGGTTGGATCTCTACAAAAGGGAAGCATTGGGATAATTGGGTAACCATTGCGATGGAAGATTTAACAATTCGGTATCAGTTCTCTAAGGACATAGCTAGGCATTTACTTAGATATGGAAAAAATTATCCCCAAGTATGTGAACAGGTGGAATTAAATCCTCTATTGCGGGAAAGAATTTCAAAGAATCGTCCATACATTCTTGCTGAAGTTGATTATTATATAAAGCATGAGAAAGCGGTAACCTTAAATGATATCATGTTCAGACGAACCCAGCTTCAGCTTTCTGAAGAACAGGGCTTAGATTGTGTTGAAAGTATTGCAAACCGAATGGCTGAAATTCTTGAATGGTCCTCTGAGAAAAAGAACGAAGAAATAACGAAATATAAGGAAAGTTTAGTTTGGAAACCTTAAGGAGGAGAATCATTGTAACCCGAATACTCCAGGGTTCATTATTCCATTTGGATCAAGGCTTTTCTTAATATTTTGTAATATATTAATTCCCTCTACTCCGATTTCTTGAGAGAGCCATTGAGAGAATGTTCTACCAACACCATGATGATGACTTATTGTTCCTCCGTTCGCAAGGAATGTATCAATGATTTTCTTTTTAATCCGAAGAAATTGTTCAATTTCATTGTTTAATTCTTGAGGAGCAAAAAGATGGAAGTATAAATTCGCCCCATTTTTATAAAAATGACTCGCATGTATCCAGATAACGGGACATTCAGGTTTAAGAATCTCTTGGACAGCATTATACAGAGGAACAATATTTTCCCAAGTTGTACTCGTTTCAAATGTTTCGACAAGTATTCCATAATCAATAATAGGATCTCGAAGAAAAGGTGATTCATAACGAGATTTAATCCATGATTTTGCAGGAATCGAACCAAGAGAAATTCCCCCAGCCTTTTTTGCATAAGCTATTGTTTTTTTTCGAGTTACTTTTACCAAGTCAGAATTTCCTTCAAAAACCACAACAGACAAACAACGGGTTTTTTCAGAATAACCTCGAGATTCGACGTACTTTAATGCTGCTCGAATGAGAAATGATTCTTTAGGAGGGTCTTTCATTAACGCTGAACTACGTAAGCTAGAGAAAGTTTCTTCCGCATTATATAGCCGTATTATGGCAGGAATGAATCCATCCTGAAGTAAATTCTTAAAAGCTGTTACTCCTTCCTCAAAATCATGAAAGAAAAAACTTGCCATTTTTGTTTTTTGAGGTAATTTTGAAACTCTTAATGTAACCTCAGTAAGTATACCAAAAGCTCCTTCAGATCCAGCAATAATCTGATTTAAATCAGGACCAGTAGCTCTTGCAGGAGATTTACGAGTGATTAAGGTTTCGCCAATACCTGTTACAAATTTGAATCCCATGATCATATCTTCAATTTTTCCATAAAGAGTTGAATTTTGACCTGCTCCTCGTGTAACAACCCATCCTCCCACAGAACTATAGTTAAAGGATTGAGGGAAGTGACCTAGAGTTAGATTCTCGTGATTTAAGATGCTCTCAAGTTCAGGTCCAGAAATACCAACCTGAGTCGTAATATATAGAGAATCTTTGTTAATCATTAATACTTGATTCATATGAGATAGATTTACAGCAATTGAACCTGAAGGAGCTTGAATCCCCAATGTCATCGAAGTTCCTCCACCAACAGGAGATATAGGGATTTTAAATTCATTGGCTATTTCTATAACTTTGACAACTTCATTATGTGTCCTAGGATATACTACTACTTCAACTAAAGAGGGAATATCAGTTATTCGTGCTTGAATTAATTCGAGATATGATTTTCCAATTGAGTTTTTCACTCTCTCCTGAAAATCACTAGAAACTTGATCTGAGCCAAGTTCTTGTGTTAATTTCTTGATAAATTCTTCAGGAAGTTGAGGTTCGGTGAAATAATCATCTAAAGAACGTTTTTGTGGATATATTTTCTTCTTTGTTTGTAAATCCATTCCTAACATTTCAAAAATATAATTTTTGAGTGCATTAGTGAATTTAACATGCGCAGGTTTAGATCCTCTTCCCCATCTTGTAACCTCGTCTAAAGTTTTCATTTACTATTTCAACTCACAATAACGGATTTGGGTTTAAGCACATTAATTAACATCCCAAAAGTTTTCTATAAAACCAAATTCTAAATTTTTTCTTAAGATACATAATATAACGTAATATGTTTCATATAATAAACAGACAGAAAAAATAATTGAATTAAGAAATATAAAAATAACCACAGAAAAGGAACTTATTTTTGTTTTTGCTGAAATTCATTTTCTCCATATATTATTAAAGTCCATAAAGCTTCTCTAGCAGTTAAGGGATGCTTATTTAATGCTTCTATATTCAATTCCTTTACTACTTGATTATGTTTTTCAATCTCTTCGAAAAATTGTTTTCCTCTCTGTTCTATATTCTTTAGAGACAGAGGGGAACCTTTCCCTATACCAGGGCATGTTTTTTCCGAATTTTTTGCCCATGTGGACACAATAAGTTCATTCTCTTTTACAAAGGCCAGTGGATAATTTCTACAAGCTAGTGGCCTAAAAGAATAGATTGAACAATTCGGGGGGATAAAAAATACACATACTTTTTGCGAGTGTTTTTTCAAACCAGGAATAATTTTCCCATCACTAGTTTGAATGGTCTTTAGTACCATTTGTTTTTCAATAAGAGGGGAAGTTATTGAATCTAAAGTATAAAAAGTGATTTTTTGGAGTAATAATCTGAAATCACGGTATAAAGCAATGAAAAGTCGTAAAATGTCACGAAAAGTTAATGTAACAATGATGTTTGGGTCACAACAACAATGTCCACTTTGTTGGCAAATAAATCGCTTCTCTGCCAATGAAATTTCTTTCATTGTTCATCAACTAATGGAACAGTATAGTTACAGGTTTTACATAGGACACGATAGGAACGTTGTTCAGTCAGGGGTTCAAGATAAGTTTCCATGGTGAATGGTTGGTTACACTTTCCGCAGCGTTCTTTAATCTGTTTAATTTGAACTAATACTCCAGGGGGAAGATCATTTGTCACTTGAACTGCCCACGTCCTATAGTTCTGTCTGGAAAAATCTTAATTCCATTTTCAGTGATACGAAACTCCTTCCAAGAGAACTCATGGGCAAATCCACGCATCTTTTGGACAAGGATAGCTCGACGGAATTCTCCAGTTGAAAGCTCATCATAGCTCAGGCGGATAAGACCTTGAGATGAATATTCCTCAACCCCCATGGCTAGAGTTTCAGCTGTCAATAGGGTGGTACATCCTTGTTCTCCTAAGATAGCTCCCATTGTTAAAATTTCTTTGCGAACTTGAACAGGATCTTTGATAATTGTTGAAAGCGTGGATAAAGAATCAATGCAAACCCGTGTGGAACCAGTTTCATCTAATATCTCGGTCAAAACCAAAAGTAAGCTGTCTACATTAGCTCGAATAATGTATTTTTCATCAGTAGTCAATCCAACTCTCGCGGAAAAACCATCAACTAGAGTAATTAAAGGAGGATTAAACTCTTCTTCAAGTTGTTGGATATTCCACCCAAATGAATACATATCAGCACGGATATGTCGAGGTAAATCATCAAAACTGACAAAGACACCTGGTTCTTCGTAATGTAAAGCCCCATTCAGCAAAAATTGGAGTCCAAAGACAGTCTTTCCAGAGCCAGGAGGGCCTGTGACGAGGATTTGTCGACCTTTTGGAAATTCATTAGCTTCAAAGAGAGTATCTAATCCTGGAATACCGGATTTGATCGTACTCATATTTTTCCAAATCCGAATTAAACAATTCTAGTTTCTTTAAGACTTTATCCAATCACTAGCAATAAAACTTACTCTACTATGAAAAAAGGCTTCAAAATAGTTTATTCAATCTTCGTATGACTCTTCTCTTAGTTTCTGTAGCTTCATCTGATGGGTTACATATCCTGCTATCTTATTTCTAAATCGTTTCGAGTTAACAACAGCAACTTTAGATACAATATCTTTATTGTGTTCGAAGGAATCAGGTGATAAATGTTCGCCATATTCTTTAATGATCTGACGGGAGATGATCTTAACTGCAGAGGTCCGAACTTTTCCCATGTTACTCAATATCCTTTATGATAATCTTTCTAGAGGACGTAGAAGACCAATAACTCTTGACATGAGGTTCATTGTTTGATTTTTTAACACTTTGCCAGAAGTTTCCTCTGTATTTATTCTGTTTGAGTGTAAGTCTCTGGATTGATGATAAGATTATGTTCTTCAGAAATTATCCTACTTTGGATGGAAAGGGTGACTTCTGTTTTTATTAATGGCCTTTGGATCACCCAATTAACAATTAATTCATTATTATTAACTTCATCTATTTCTAGTTGGGGATCCTGAAGAGGATCAAAAATTAGTGGTGGACTACTTGAAATTTGGATCGAAAGGTTTTTCAGAGATGGAAGATGCGGGGGTTGTGTAATTTTCCAAGAAATAAGAAGTCGATTATCGAAGAAATCAGTTATTTCAGGTGATGGAAAGAGAATCATTTAATCACGAACCTGTTTTAAGCTCTGGAAAAAACACTAGTTCTTTCTTTCGATTTATCTTACAAATTCCATTAGAATACAATAGATCAAGCATTACATCTATCTTTGTTCTATTCCAAGGTACTAGTTTCTGAATAGAAACTAATGATATTTCTCCAAACTCATTGATACCTCCATTTATAAAAGATAAAAAATCCTTGACATCCGAGGATAACGATAATGGTTCAAATAAAACACCATCAGGAGTGTTTTGGATGATTTTATTTTTAATTAGTATATCTAAAGCTTTCTCAATGTCCTGAACGTCACATTTCCACCAGGGACGGTGTTTATGAAAGAGTGTTGCCAGGTGACTTAATTTAATGGGTAAAAGATAGACTCTCTGATAAGCAATGCCAAAAGAAATTAATTCTGATGCAAGACGATGGAAAAATTCCTCACGTCCTAAAAATACTGGTCGTTTGAAGAGGGAAGACGGAAGGACAGAAACAGGTAATTTAATCTCTCGTTTTAAACTTAGAAGATAAGTCGCGAGGTCTTCAGGAAGGTACTTTGCTGAAGAGATTGATTCTACTCCTTTTACAAGCTGTTCTTGCACATCTTGAGTTGTATCATCTTGGATTTTTTTTAGCTTTTTACCTAGTGCCTTATATCGTGCCTTATGTTTGTCTTGCTCAGAAATATCCTTAACCTCCATTTCTGCTTGGAAAAACTCTTAATAAAAAGCTTTTATTTCAAGGAAGAATCAAGAAACTAGTCTATTTCTAATTTGGATTTAAATGATATAAATTGATAGAAATAGTTTACTATCGGTTATATCAAGATAATTTTGAGAAATCAAACTATTTAGTAAGAAAATCCCCATGTTTTCTACCAGCTTCTTTTAAAAGGTATGGAAGAGGAATATCTTGAAATTTTCCATCGGGGAGAGTTCTTCTAATTAAGATAGGAAGAAGACCCTGTTTAATCTCTCTCTCAGAGATTAAAAGAGGATCACCTTGTTCTTGTTCATCTCTTTGAAGGGCTTCAACATTAGAAGGATCATCTGATTCAACAAGGACTGGCGCTCCCATAGAAATCTGGAGTGCTCGTGCTCCTAAAATTCGGGCATACTCAAATCTAGTGAGCATTTTAGGCCCAATGAGAACTTTTTGATCAATATTGCCGCGTGACAAGAGATAAACAGCTCGATTATTAATACAGAAAAACGAAGTATGCAGAAAATGCTCTACTGACAGGATGCGACGGTTTTAACTGAGATATATGAATTTTTTCGCCTCGGGTTGTAAATTGTTTTTATTGGAAGGAAAAGAGCAAAAAAATTGAAATTAGAAAAATTGAACATACTAGACTATATGAAAATAGATTTTTGTTAAAAAAAAGGAAAAGAAGAAAAAAGGAATGGGAAATCTAATCGAAATCTTCGCCGCCCATGTCGCCACCTGGTCCTCCTGGTGGTCCACCTGGGCCTTCAGATGCTTTTGCTGCGATGATATCGTCGATTCGTAAGATCATCTGAGCATTTTCGCTTGCTGCTGTAATGGCATGAGTTTTCACTCTGAGAGGTTCAATTACATCAGTCATATTACGAACTTTACCTTGGAAGACATCAATTCCAGCCTTATTATTCCCACTTTCATGCTCAGAGCGAAGAGCTACAATGATATCAATTGGATCTAATCCTGCATTTTCAGCGAGAGTTCGGGGAACAACCTCTAAGGCATTCGCAAAAGCTTGAACAGCAAGCTGTTCTCGGCCTATTAATGATTCAGAGAACTTGTGAAGCTTTCGGCTAACATAAGCCTCTGGTGCACCACCACCAGGCACAATTTTTTTGTCCTCTAAAACATTACGGATCACACAGATTGCATCATGAATAGACCGTTCAGCTTCATCTACAACGAGTTCTGTTCCACCACGAATCAATATCGTAACAGACTTTGCTAGAG
Source organism: Promethearchaeota archaeon (assembly GCA_048938105.1). Lineage (GTDB taxonomy): Archaea > Asgardarchaeota > Heimdallarchaeia > Hodarchaeales > Hodarchaeaceae > Hodarchaeum. The sequence continues at coordinate 36,580 of JBHLMN010000010.1, read as the reverse complement.
GACAGTCTTCTACAAAGACCATATCGTCGTCTCCGACTTTGGTTTCATATACTTTTCCTGCTGTTCCGAGATCGTCTACCGAAAGGTCAGAAATATTACTCACGATTTTAGAGCCCGTAGCTTTTGCTAATTTTTCCATATCTGACTTCTTAACGCGGCGAATAGCCATGATATTCTGTTTAGCTAAAAGATGCTGGGCAATATCGTCAATACCTTTTTGGGCAATTACAACATTAGCACCAGACTCCGCGATCTTATCTACCATCTTTTGCAACATACCTGCTTCTCGATCTAAGAATTCTTGGATCTTGGAAGGATCTGTAATGCTGAGTTCAGAATCAAATTCCGTCTTGGAAACTTCAAAAGCTTCTGCAATTAATGCTATCTTGGGATTTTTCAACCTCTTTGGCATTCCTGCATGAACTACTTCTTTGTCTAAGACGATACCTTTTATGAGAATTGTAGATTCAATATCCTCGCCTTCTTTCTTTTCAATTTTAATATCATCGATATCAATCTTACCTGTGCCAGGATCGACGCTTTTAACGGCATCTATTACAATTCTAGCTAATAAATCGCTAGAACGTGAGACAATTTTAGATCCCATAGTAGTATTGACAAGTTTAACAAGTAGAGCATCGTCTTCAGCAGGAACATCTATTGCAATTTCTTTTAGGTATTCAGTAGCTTTTGCAGTAGCCACTCGATAACCTTCAACAAGAATTGTAGGATGAATTTTATCACTGGAAATTAGTTCTGCTGCATGTTGGAGTAATTCTCCAGCTATAATGACCACAGTAGTGGTTCCATCGCCGACTTCTTGATCCTGAATCTTAGAAAGCTCTACCATCATCTTACCAATAGGGTGAGCGATATCTATCTCTTTTAAAATCGTCGCTCCATCGTTAGTGATCACAACATCTCCGAAATTATCCACTAACATCTTATCACGTCCCTTAGGACCGAGGGCTGATCGAATTGCTTCAGATATTACACGAGCAGCTGCGATATTGCTGCTAGTTGCATCTTTTCCGGTAGTTCTTGATGTATCTTCTTTTAAAATTAATACTGGAGTACCTTGTAGTGTCATTTTGATTTCCTCCTACATCATTGGGGGATAACCACCCATACCACCCATTCCACCTGGGGGCATTCCACCTGGGGGCATTCCACCTGGGCCTTCACCTAAGCTTTTACTAGCAATGACATCGTCGATTCTAAGAATTAGTTCTGCTGCTTCCCTTGCAGATCTAAGTGCTTGACGTTTAACGCGAAGAGGCTCAATGATTCCTGCTTCAAAGGCATCAACATTCTTTCCTGTATCCACATTAATGCCAATGCTAGTATTCCCTTTTTCATGAGCAGCTCTGAGCTCAACTAATACATCAATTGAATCTAGTCCAGCATTTTCGGCGAGTGTTCTTGGAATAATTTCTACCGCGTCAGCAAAGGCATCCACTGCCATTTGTTCACGTCCCTTAATTGTTCCAGCGTATTCTTTGAGACCTTTGTGTAATTCAATTTCAGGACTACCTGCGCCTGCAACAGCCCAACCATCCTCTAATACATCGCGAACAACGCAAAGGGCATCATGTAAAGCCCGTTCTCCTTCGTCAGTTATATATTTAGTTCCACCGCGAAGAACGATAGAAACACTTTTAGGATTGGCACATTCTTTGATGTAAATAAGTTTTTCATCACCAATCTGAACTTCTTCAACGAATCCTGCGTTTCCTAAGTCATCTGCTGTTAAATCCTTGATGTTGGTAACAATACGTGCACCTGTGGCCTTGGATAACTTTTCTATATCAGATTTTTTAACTCGTCGAACGGCTAAAATTCCTTCTTTAGCAAGAAAATGTTGAGCTAAATCATCAATTCCTTTCTGACAAAGAACTACATTTGCTCCTGATTCATGGATTTTATCGACCATTCCTTTGATCATATTTTGTTCCTGATCTAGAAACGCATCCATCATAGAAGCGTCAGTAATACGGATTTTTGCGTCAAATTCGGTTTTTTTAATCTCCAGTGCTAGATCTATCAAAGCTATCTTAGCTGCTTTTACAGAGGAAGGCATTCTATTATTGACAACTTCTTTGTCAATAACAATTCCTTGAACAAGTTCAGAGTCATGAAGTCCTTTACCCTGTTTCTGAATAAGGGAGATCATATCAATATCTACTTTCCCCTCTTCCATAACGGCTTTGGTAGCTTTAACAGCTATTTCTGCCAGTAGATCTTTTGCCCCTCCTGTAGCCTTAGAGTTGAGGGAAGTTTTGGCAACGTTTTGAAGATGGGTTTCATTATTTGGATCAATTTTGTTAGCAATAGATTGTAAGATCTCAGTACATTTGTCAGAGGCTAGCTTAAAGCCAGAAATTATCACTGTTGGATGGATTTTCCGATCAAGCAGTTTTTCAGCTCGCTTCAGTAATTCACCAGCGACAATAACTGATGTAGTCGTTCCATCGCCGACTTCCTGATCCTGTGTTTTAGCAACTTGAACAAGAAGTTTGGCTGCAGGATGCTGGACATCAATTTCGTCTAAAATAGTAGCGCCATCATTCGTAATTACGACATCACCTAGTGAATCTACTAATAGTTTATCAAGCCCTCGGGGGCCTAACGCACTGCGTACTGAATCTGCGACAGCTATTGCGGCCTGTATATTGTTTCGTAGAGCGTCTCGGCCGCGTGAGCGCTCTGTTCCTTCTTTGAGTACAATTACTGGTTGTCCACCTAATTGCATGGTATCAAACCTCGTTAATATTTTATTGTAACAGACTGTTTTTAATGCTGTATCGCTATCGCCTAAATTCCTTTTGGTGAGAATTTAGGGAGTTTTAAACTCATTTAATGCTGTTTATGTTTGTATTAAATACATTTTTTCCGGAAGCTGTTGACACTTTACTTCCTTCTTATAGGATAATTAATGCCAATTCACGTAATTAATTTCAATATTCGTAAATTTTAAAATTTAAAGCGACCAAATAAATATCTATTATAACTAAATTCTCAAAATGGCTTAATAATGACTCTGAGCTTAGGATGTTTCATGTGGTGATGGATCACGTCTTGAGTCAGTCTTTCTTAATATCAAGTCAATAATACCGAGGATAATAAGAATCGTACCCCCAAAAGAAAATACTGATAAGATAGCGGTTAGGAGGTAAAGACCTAAGATAAGCGAAATGACATCAAAAAGGATCACTACAACCCCAAACATCATAGAGATTATAGTAATCTATTGATTTTGTCTGGAATAATGGTCTCGGGTATAGTAATAATCGTAGGGGGAAGAAAAATCGTTAGGGTCTTTATGAAGGAGCAATACTAGTTGTAATTGGGTCAATGCATTCAAAAAAAGAAGTCTAAAGAATAAAAAAAAGAAAAAAAAAGAGAATTTTGACACTGAAAGGGAGCTTACTTGGTAGCTGCCAATTTAATGTCAGATTCTTTAACGGTTTTCCTGCCAGAGTGACGAGCAATCTCAACGGCGTATTTGGCGATGTTGGTGCCGTAGTCAGTTACAATCTCGTTGAGTCGGTCAATAGCGTCAGCAGAGACACGTCGTGCTCCAGCATTTCGGATTATTTTCTCGATTCGTGCGCTAGCAAAACCAGCCATTGTGGGGTTCACCTTTTCTCCTGTGTTATGTGAGCGTCCTGCTTATCTTCAAAAGTTTAGCAGAACAAGTGACCTGCAATTTCTCTTCTTTATAAATATTTCTTTTTATCGTCTCTCCAATGCCCGAGATGTTGGCTAGCGCATATGTCATAATAGCTCTGAGAGCATGTCTTCTCATCAACCCATGGGATTGTCACTCATTACAAAATATCGACATAAATATTTTTGTCGAAAGAACACAGTGAATTTCCTTTCTTTATCTAAATACCTTTATTAAATAGGAGGAATAAAGATAAAAATATAAGTTTCATTGAATAAAACAGAAGTAATAATGATATCATCTGTTGTGGGGGGGAAAATCGTGGGTTTTCATATTATTTCATTGATAAACCTGTTATAATCACTTACTGTAATGTGTTTTGTATTTCTCAAGTATAGGTTTGACCGACTCATCATAGAGTTTACATGTGATAAATGAAAATCCCCGATCATCAGGATGGAAGTGAATTTCAATCCTATCAGTAATGATAACTTGTCTAGCGTCTCGGATCTCAAGTTCCGTGTTTAATTCCTTTGCTATTTCTTTCATGAACTTGCGGCCTTCATCCCACGTCGGGATTCGGAATTTAATCCTTTTTACTTTAATCTCCTCCTAATAATTGGGAGAAAACCTATTACAATCAACATTGCACTCAATGAAAATGGTGTTTCAAACAAACCAGTAGATGTGCTAGATGATTTTTCTGATGTGCTAGACGGTTCTTCTGTCGTGGATGCTTTTGTATAAATGGAATATGGAGGGATTTCGCCATCAATCCAATCAGCTTGGAAAATTAATCCATAATAATCTGCTACTGTTGCACTCTGGATTACAAAACCAGCCTCACGGTTATTTGTAAACGCATTTTCACCAAAATTAATTGAGGAGAGTAATGTTACTTTTTCATCGATTATAACTAGTTTGTTATGAGTGTCTGACAACCAACCGTTTGTACTACTCTTTGAGTTTCCCATCCATTTCACTTCAATTCCTTTACTTAAGAAGTAAGCGGTTACGTTATCAGAGTCGCTGTCTTCGTTAACTTGAACACGGATCTCTAATCCCCTTTTCTTAGCTTCAATAAGAGAGCGTACGAGAGGAGAGGGATCATTATTCCAAGAAACTCCATCATCAAATTGAGTTATGTACTGATTCTGGATATCTATTGTGTCATTAGCACGATCGATCCACCACTTATGAATGTCTAAAGCATTATCAGGAGTAAACATTGGGCTTAATGTCATTTTTTCCTTGATATTGAGTGCATCAAAAGTTGGATAATAGAGACTAGGAATATTGATTTTTAATGATGGATTGGAAGAAGCTTTCAGTTTTGTGTTCGTTTTAATACCTGTAGGAGTCCATGGGTTCGCTACTGCCACATCTTCATCCCACACTTCTGTTTTGAAGAAAGAGGCAATGTCAGGAGCATCATGAACTGCTATCCCCATATCTCGATTGCCTTCAGAAGAGGTATAAGAATCATCATCACCTTTCAATGGAGGTGAAACACTTCGTGGACTCCAATTCCCAGAATACACAAACACATGTTTTCCATCGATTATCCAATACTTCGCATGATAATAGCCATCTACTTTATCATCATCTTGTGTGGAGGTATAGACTGGGATACCTTCATCATCTAGTGATTTTGCAGCTCCAGCTGTGTCAGCATTTTCCGTGGAGCCTACCCTACGATAACTAATTAATACTTGAATATCTATGCTCGGATTCGCCTTTTTCAAATCAATCAAGGTTCTATTAAAATCGGGACGGCTGATTGTGTACATAGATACGTAGACCGATGATTCTGTAGCGTTAAGATAGCGGAAAATTACTTCGTCAGCATTATCGGGATTAGTAAATAGAGTAACATTGTATGTCCCTGTAAAATTAGTGCGGGGAATGTTAGTGTGACTAGGATACTCTGAAAAAACACGATAAGAAGGGGAAAATTTGTCTTTTATTTTGAATAGTTCATCTTGGTTATTTCCAATTCCGTCATTGACACTAATAACCAGTGAAAAAACAGTCAATATTATGAGAGCTAATAACTTTTGATTGGTTTTTTTCATTATTAAGGTCCTCGATAAATTTAATGAGATTCTAGCAAGTACTAACCTCTAGGATCCTTTTAAAGTTCTGTATACAGAAATCAAAGGAGTCTTCTCAATGTTTATGAATCCTGAATTATAAAAAAGGAAATAGAATTAAAACCTTATCAAATTTATTGTTGTTATAGATAATTCTTTGGGGAAACCGTAAAATAAAATATTATACGGCTTAAATAGTATGAAACTAATATAAGGAAATAGAAATAGAGTCTCCAATAAAATGATTTTACATCTATCTCTAATTGGGGTTTTTTAAATGGAACGTCTCTTACTTAAAAATGGCTTAATTGTTACCATGAATGCTAATAACGAAGTTATTTCCCAAGGAAATATATTGGTGGAGGACGGTAAGATAGTTAAAATTGGAAAAGACATTCCTGATAAAGTTGACACAGTTATTGATTGCTCAGAGCATGTTGTGTTTCCAGGTTTTATTTGTGCGCATACTCATCTCTACTCAGCCTTGTTACGAGGGGCTCCACTCCTCATTGATCCTCCTACTGATTTTACACAGAATTTACAACGTATATGGTGGACAATGGACGAGGCTCTTACATTAGAAGATGCATACACTTCCGCACTATATGCAACTTACGAATTAGCTCTGAATGGAGTAACTGCCTATTTAGATACTTATTCTGGTCCCAATTCTATTGAAGGTTCACTAGATCGTATTTCAAAAGCTACACAAGATGTTGGTATTCGGGGGGCGATATGTTTTGAAGCCACAGAACGCCGTAGTCCTGAAGAAGGGATAAGGGGATTGGAGGAAAATCAGAGATTTATCTCCCATAACGATCCTGAAAAAACATTAGTTTATGGTATCTATTGTTTACATGCATCTTTCACAGTATCAGATGAATTAATTCACAAAACTGTAGAGTATGCTGCAAAAACTGATTCTTTCAAAACCATTCATACATCAGAAGGCTTAGCAGATCTTCACCATAATCTAGAGAAATATGGGAAGCGAACAGTCGAACGACTTTATGATGAGGGTTTTCTTGGCCCGAGAACCGCACTAGCTCACGCTGTTCACATTAATGAGCATGAAATTGACCTTATTGCTGAAACTCGCACTAATGTGGCCCATAATCCCAAAAGTAATGAATTAAATGCTGTTGGGGTAGCCCAACTTCCAGAGATGTTACAAAAGGGGATAAACATTGGCGTAGGTAATGATGGCTTTATTTATGACGCAATAGAGAACATGAGGACAGCATATCTAATGCATAAGTTAAATCATCGTAATCCTAGTCAACTACCAACTCCATTACAAGTAGTACAGATGATTACAATTAATGCAGCCCAAGCTATTGGCCTGAAAGATCAGATTGGTTCAATTGAAATAGGAAAAGCAGCAGATTTTACCATTTTAGATACATCAGCCTTACCAACACCTATACACGATAAAAATGTCTACAGTCATCTTGTCTATGGATCATTTTCTCGTCAGGATGTTAAACGAGTGATTGTTAATGGCGAAATTATCGTTAAAAATGGGATCCATGCATCTCTTGACGCGACAACTGTTAGTCAACAATCCAGGGACTCTGCTGTTTCCCTTTGGGAACGTTTGGATCTAACACCTAGAATATCAAGACAAATCTAAACAAATTTGCTTTATATCATATTGTTAAGACCATTAAACTTCTTAACTGAATTAATGCTTTTTATAAAACAGATGTGTAATATAAATGTATAATTCTTCTTTTAGATGCCCCAAGTGTAACATAATAATACCAGAGAAGGAATTCTTGACCAAAAATTGTGGTTGTGGGTTTCGTCTACGAATAGATTTCAATTATGAAAAATTAAAAGAAACAATCACAAAAGAAAAGCTTCAGAGAAGACCTTTCAGACATTGGAGATATCGGGAGTTTTTTCCTATATGTGAATCAAGAAACATAATTGATCTTGGAGGAGGAGGGACTCCTCTTTTACCTTCTCGTCGCTTGGGTAAGGAAAAATTTGGGCTCAAGAATTTATTCTTCAAAGTAGAAACAGGAAATCCTTCAGGGAGCTTTAAAGACAGGCCAATTTCTGTAGGAGTATCGAAAGGGGTTGAACTAAACGCTGAGGTCTTGACAGCAGCTTCATCAGGAAATGCTGCAGCAGCATTAGCTACTTATGGTGCACGAGCGGGAAAGAAAGTTATTGTTTTTGTACCTGAACATGCATCTGAAGGTAAATTATCCCAGCTGAATTATTTAGGAGCGAAAGTAATTCGAGTTAAGGAAACCGTTGAAGGCCAAGATCCATCGGTTACACTCTTTCGTATGGCTTATAAAACATTCGGATGGATGCCTTCTCCCTCATTTGGTCCTTTCAATCCGTTTCAGTTTGAAGGCACAAAAAGCCTCGGATTTGAGCTTTGTGAGCAATTTGAATGGGACCCACCAGATTGGGTGATATTAGCAACTGGTAGCGGTGGATTATTAGCAGGAACTTACAAGGGCTTCAAAGAATTTGAAATACTTGACTATATTACAAAGATTCCCCGTCATGTAGCAGTTCAACCTGAAGAGTGTGCTCCGATTGTTAAAGGAGTAGAAAAAAATACCCCACCATTAGAATTCCAAGACTGGGAGAAAACCCCACACACTGTTGCAGGAGGGCTTGCTGATCCTCATCCTTGGGATGCAGACTCCGCATTAGCTGCAATTTATGATAGTTCAGGAACCGCGGTAGCTGTATCGGAAAAATCCATTCTCAAAACTCAACGATGGTTAGCACAATATGAAGGAATTTTCGGTGAACCTTCAGGGACCACAGGACTTTCTGGTCTTGAAGTGTTAATTGAAATGGGAGAGATTGATCGATCAGATCGAGTAGTCATACCTATAACTGGTGTCGGGTTTAAAGATCCTAATGTCTTATTCCAGCAGATGTCACTCCCCCCTCCAATTTTTCCTCGTATCTCTGAACTTCAATCCCTATTGAATAGTAACCTAAAAGTTAGTTGATCATTTTTCATTTAGCATTAACAAAAAATTCGGGGTACATCCTCTAAAAAATCCTTTTTACTGTTCAGGGAAATAAAGTAGGTAACTTCATCAGTTTGATTGGGCTCTAAGTTCCAAAACGTAATAAAACCAGCTCCAAGAATCATTTTTCCTCCATCAAGAGGAAAAATAATAGATCTTGAAGACGTTTTAATAAGGGAAAGAGAGTTATCTTTCTTCTTGAATGTCAAATGGGTCATATTATCTGGTCCCACTCCAAAAATAGGGACTGGATTCTCCCTTGAAAATTGAAAAGGCGCTTCACTACCAATAGAAAAGCTTGAAACCATGTCTTCTATACTTCCATCGATCCCTGGGCTTAAAAAGCTAAATGATGTGGCTCGAAATGTTGTTGAAGTTGGATTATGGATTGTTGTTCGAACCCGAACTAAACTCGAGGTTCCTCCTAATAATTCATATGCAATTTTCATTATTAACCCTTTTAATGACTTTTGTTCATGAATTATTGCCGAATATTCAACTCCAATCCAATGTTCCGATTGGATTTTTGTGGCTGTATACTTCTCTTTAGAATACTTTGATTCGTCCAAATCATCATTTTCACCTAGAAAAATGGAATTAACCATACCACCAGGATCTTTCGAGAAAAAAATCGATGGAGAATACTCTGGAAAATTAGAGAGTAGATAAGGATGTCCATTATATTGTATTTGAGTCAAACAAGCTGCAAAATCAGCTGAACTTTTAATCTCAAGACTCTTATTCTTTATCAAGACCTGTCTCTTATTTGATTCTGGTGCTAGATCGTGAATTTCTGGTTTTTCTGTTCCATCAAAAACTAAAAATCGAATATACTTGATTTCTATCTTTTCAGGGGTTTGTATGATAAATGGTACTTTATAAATTCCAAAATTGACTTTTTGAGGTAATAATATTTCACATTTATAATCTTGGGAATTCAATAAGTTTAAATCAGTAATATTAAATTCCCTAGGAGAGATTTGCCATCCTTTTGGTACCTCAATAATTAAACGACCATTTAGAGGCATTAAACGGGTTGATTTTAAAGTAATCTGGACATCTGATGATTTTTTTCCAATAAGCAATTGATCTATTGGGATATCAATTTGAAGATAGGATTTTGGTGTAATTTTCTTCTGGGTTGGAAGCAACACTTGCTTTTTACTCAGAAAATATGATAGTTCACGAATTCTCTTCCAATCCATCTTTCCACAGCCAATCCAGCTCTTTGACCCGCTAGAAGAGGAGAGAGCGGATATTTGAATCTGTTTTTCAAGTGATGACAATTTATTCCGACTTGGGTCTGCTTTAACATCATGAGTTTCATAAATATGGTAATAGCTAGTATCTCCTACTTGGATACAAATCCAAGGTTCATACTTTTCTGTTCCTTCAGGTAAGTCTCCTTTTCCAGCTGGCCAGAAAAAAGAAGGCCCAGAAACAAGCTGATCTTCAAAAACAAAGAAGGTTTCCCCAAAGGGCATGTTTATACCATGGGTGAAATGAGGCTCTAAAATAGTAGTAATTTGGTCATCTACAGTTCCTAAGTTCTGAACCTCCGTCCATATTGAAAAGTGAGGGTTTCCTGCCTTTAACTCAAAAATCCGATGAAAAATCAAATCTTTTTTTGAATTTCCTCTCCTTGAAAGTTTAACTTGAATAGAATTTCTTTTTTCAATGATTTTTGGACTAAATTCAGCCTGATTAAATTCACTAAAACCAAAAGGAGGTCCATAATCAAGTGTACGAACTCCAATTCCCATCAAAGCATCATTAGGCGTACGAAACTCAGCGCTAGCTCCTTCTAATTTTATAACACCATGAATATATTGGTTTTGGATAATTACGCACTTTTTATCTTGTTGTATACCAGCTGCTAAGCCTGGATTATCGGAAAGGAAAATAGGAAGTTCAAATATTCTACTCTTAATGTTCCCCATCTTGATTTGACAATATAAAATCATGAAAATGTCCTTATCATTTATGGGTGTTTTTATTTGAACATTGAAACCACTATTCTCTTCTTGAGCTAGACGGATTGGAATAGCAGGAGAAAGAATATCAATATCATTTATTGACCAGAATAACATCTCTCCTTCAATGGTTTCCTCTGACCTATTTTGGACGTGTATTGATATATTTTGATTACCAGAAGGCCTCCACCAAACCTGATCTGCGATCTTGATATCAATAAGCTGACGAACTCTCATACCTGCTTCTAATGTAAGGACTTCTCCATCTATGATAATTCGACTTTTAATACTAGGAGTTTTTCTCTGGATATCAGTATCAGAGGTTGTATCTTCAACAATATAGGTATTTTCAAGAGTCTTACTTCCCTTGGGAACTGTTATCATCTCTTGACTTGTTTTTATACTAACTTCTTTAGACCCCTCTAAAGATACAATAACAGATAGCTCCTTATTGGATTCATTCTTTATGAATAAAGAGATATTTTGCTCAATTCCAGCAAAGACATCATGATTTTTTTGTTGCAAAGATATTTCGATTAATTCACCATTTATTCTTCTGGTAATACCAGTAATGGATCGGCTGTAACGATCAACAATAACTTCCAGAAAATCTTCCTCCTTCTCAAATCGATAAAGAAAGACTTTCATAGATCCTAGGGTCTGTTCATCAGGAGCTTGTGTGATTTCACGTTTCTGATTTAAATACCAATCAGGGTGTTTATCAAAAAACGGTTTACAGAAAGAGTTTTGTAAAATAACAGGAATATAATTCTGCATATATACTGATGTATCGGGAACCCATTGAAGACCAATCTTCTTGTAAAGTGGTACAGCTTTCATATTTGATGGCCACGTGTGTAGATCTTGTCGTACATCCCCATTTTTAACACTAAAATCAACTGCTGTGAGGAGTAGATGTTTACCATATTTCTTGCCTAATACTTCAGGATGGGCACCTAAAATACCAATATATGAAACATTAGGTTCTTCCATTCGCTTATGAACAGAACAGATACCAACTAAACGATCTTGGGGATCAAAAGCAACGAAGCATTCCATAGCTTTCCTTTTTTCAATGAATTCTCGTGCACGCTTTTCATCATATTTGATTCCCTGAGTCCAAGTTCCTGGCCACAGATCATCAATCGCATTGAAAAAAATTGCTAATTTTCCTGAATCAATACTTGTATCAATCGGACGAATTATCCCTTCAAAGTTATCTTTATCCGTAATAGCAGAAACAGTCATGAAATCACCAGATAAAAAACATATAAGTTGATTAGATTAGAAATAATATGGTTTAAATTCCATTAGAGTAAATAATTGTTTTTACAGATTTATGAATGATTATTACACTGACATATTTATATTAGCAGAAAGTGGCAAAAATAGATCGATAAGTCAAGAGAACTAAAAAAAAATACCAGACTTAGAAAAATGTAGATATGATGTAGGTAAGTTTTCGATTGTATAAAGAATAATTCAAGTTGCTGGTTTCTGTGTTTCAATAATACCGCTGTAAAATTTATTTTCCAGATATTTGAAATCATTAAATATCGTCACTTGAACCTCTTTGAAACCAGCTTCCTTGATTTTCTCACTATATCCTTCTTCTGTTAATGCTCCACCTAAGCAAGAACACCATGCTTCGGGATCTTGTGTGATTTCAGATGGTAATTGGTCACTAGCAATGATATCTGCATCCACTAAACGTCCACCAGGTTTAAGTATTCTGAAAGCTTCTTTGAAAACAGCTCCTTTATCCATGGTGAGATTGATCACACAATTACTAATTATAACATCAGCAAAATTATCTGGTAGAATCTCGATATTCTCTATATCTGACAATCTAAAATCTACATTTGTATAACCTTTTTTTGTTGCGCTTTTCATTCCTGCAATGATCATATCTGGGGTAAAATCAATACCAATTGCTCTCCCTTCTGGTCCAACAAGATCAGCTGCCTGAAAAAGGTCATGACCAGCCCCACTACCCAAATCTACTACTATATCACCTTTTTGAATATTCGCTTTCTGTACAAGGTTGATAACACAACCAAAACTGGGAATAACGGATTCTTTTTCCTTTTCTGATGTTGAGGGGGGACAACAATCTGTTTGTGTCAGCTTTTCGTTTTCAATTGGTGTTGCTGATGGAGAACAGCAATTTGATTGTTCAATAAGTCTTGATTGGATATGTTTATTTATTGCTTTAGCATAACTCTTTTTTACTTCTTCCTTGAATTGACTCATTGTATGATGCACCTATTTAATGCCTAAAGAATAAAATATATAAACTTCTCCTACCAAGGGTAAGTAGAGGAATGGAAGAAATTATTTTGACAAAATCCCTTAGTAAGGCAACAATTAAACTTGATCGGTCAGAAAAACAATTAATCGATGATTTAATGGATCTGAATCTATCTAGGAATGAAGCAAGAGCATATATAGCATTATTACCATTAGAATCAACAACCGCGAGTAAATTGGTGGGGAAAACTGGAATTCCAGATAGTAAAATATATCGGATTATGGAAAATCTACAAAAAAAGGGATTAATCATCCTTCAAGAAGGAGTACCAAAGAAGTATATAGCTATTCATCCTATTGAAGCAATGGAAAATTTACGAACAATTTTCAAAACAGAATATACGATAAAAATGACTTTTATTGATAAGTTAATTAAATCTTTAGTCCCCATTTATCAGGATCATGAAGAATCACCTAAAATTGCGTATATAATTAAGGGAAAAACCAATATTTTTAATCATGTTAAACGATTGATCGATGATGCGGCTTCTAGTATAACATTAATGATGCCGAACAAAGAGATGTTCTATTTTCTTGAGAAGTCCATTAAACAAGCACAGGAAAGGATTTCAAATTTATCACTTGGTTTTTTTCATCAAGAGATCCCAACTAAACCTTTTCCATTTGATTTTCAAGCCATTAATTGTAAATGCTTTTTCCTCATTGTGGACAATAAAATCCTTTTAACAATCTCAAATTGGAATACAAATTACTGGCACGCAATTTGGACTACTGAAACTTCATTGTTAGAAGTTTCTCAAGGATATTTTTCTTCCCCTTCTTGTTGTACTTCAAAAGATAGTAATTTTATCATTAATTAATAAAATCTTAGCTTAAATGTGTTTAAAGTAAGTTTCCTTAGAGCTCTAATCATTTTTGCGATTGTTAAGACGTAATATGAGTTTTTGCAAAAAAATATGAACTAATTGCCTCGGAGTTTACTCTACTTACTTTACAATTACTGAATATGAAAATTGCTTCAATAGAGTATTATCGATTTTTAATAAAGGAATGATTATTATGGTAACTACTGAAGACTTGAAAGGGCGAGATTTTCTCACAATGGTTGATTTCACACGAGAAGAAATAGAAACAATGTTACTTGTTGGTATTGATCTAAAAAAACGCTTTGTTGCACATGAGGATCATAGACACATTCTCCCTGGTCGAACTTTATTTATGATATTTTATAATGATTCACTTCGAACTCGAAATTCATTTGAAGCGGGAATGACACAGTTAGGAGGTCATGCTCATTTTCTCCAACCTGGAGCTATCTATACCCCCGCATTACCAGGGGATGAGATTGCTTATGCTACAGAAAGGGTATCTGATGTTTCACGCGTGTTATCTAGAATGGGAGATGCCATAGCTATACGTATATACGGGGATAAGTGCAACTGGATCTATGGTAAAGGACAGAAAATTCAAGAAAACTTCGCTTATTGGAGTAAAAAACCCATCATCAATATGGAGTCTGATGTGTATCATCCTTGCCAAGGAATGGCCGATATTATGACTATATACGAGAAATGTAGCCATAATTTCAACAAATTACACGGAAAGAAATTCGTTATGAGCTGGGCGTATTCTGCAGGTCAAAAACCCATGGCGGTACCACAAACAGGAGTTCTAGCCCCATCTATGTTTGGTATGGATTTAACGTTAGCTTGTCCACCAGAATTTGATCTCCATCCTGATATCATCAAAAAAGTAGAAGAACATTGCGATATTTATGGAGGGACATTTCAAATTGAACGGAATATGAAAAGCGCTTTTGAGGAGGCAGATTTTGTCTATCCTAAGAGCTGGGGAGTGTTTGAGGCTCATGGGATTGAAGGTGTTAGACCCGCTAAACCTGAAATCATGCCAGAGATCATGAATAAATACAAACAATGGAAGACAACAGTTGAATTAATGGATTTAACAAAGAATGGACGAGGCTATTACATGCATTGTTTACCACAAGATCGTGGGATGGAAGTGGATGATGAAGTCGCTGATGGTGAAAGATCGATTATTTTTGATCAAGCAGAAAACAGGCTACATGCACAAAAAGGGATAATGGCCTGTATTATGCATTAAACAATGTTCTTTAATATTAAGTTGGAATTGTATAAGGGAGGATCTTATTATTTTACTCCTCTAATTTTTTACCGAAAATTTTCTCTCTTATTTGTTTATGAAAAATTCCCCAAATACTTAATGTTACTAAGAAACTGAGAAAAAGGCTATCTAATGCTAATAAATTATACCCAAGTGATCCTCCTTTTTCTGAAACTTCATAAAACATGCCAAAAAATCTCCAATTGGTAATTCCTAGGCTTTCAAAAACTCTCAACGATATTAAAAGAAAAAGTATAATCTGAGATAACAATCCAATAATTAGCATAACAATCAGAAGGATTCCAAAGAGGATTCCGATGTATTGAAGTGTCCTCCCAATTGAAGAATCCCATTCTATGAATGGTTTTATTTCTAAATCACCTTTTGAGTCCTCTTTTCCATCCATCTTTAAATATCTATCTTTTTTCCAGATAATTATTTTTTTCTTAATCTTATTCAATCAATCAATCTAATAACGAACTATAACAATGTTTAATTCCATTACACTTCATCCTTTCAAATATTTTTATTCACATGTATTCAGTCAATATTTCCTCCTCACCTTTTCCAAAAGATAATGGAATCGAAAAGAAATAATTCATCTCAAAATTAACAACTGTGTTATCTAACGAAGCCTGATGTTCAACTAGAAGCATTGGTATTGATAGATATTTTTCTAAGAATTTTTCTGTTTTGATCGCTCTAGGTTTTGTATTTTATGTTCCAACTCTTCAGGTAAAATTGTTTTACGGTTTTTTTGGTAATCGAACGCGACGAGAAGGGCCTCTGCTTCTGCAGCTTTTTTCTTATGTTTGCTACTAATGAGAACCTGTTTGATGAATATTCGGTCTTTGAGAATTTTATCAACTTTTGTGCCAACCAAAAGCTTGTCAGGATACGTTAAAGGCATCTTGAATCTGCACTGGATTGAAGCAAGAATGAGTCCCACTCCTGTTTCGTCCATTGAGTTTAAAGCTTTTAGCTTTTCTAAATAAGAAACACGACCGTTCAGGAAATAACGGAAATAAGCAGTATGGTTTACATGCTGAAGAGCATCCATATCTCCCCAAGACACAGGTAGTTCTATAACCACAGAATATTCGGTTAACAAATCATCCATTGTTCATTCCTCAATTGACACCACTATGCAAAGTTTAGATCATTTGTAAATTATTTTAATCTGAAAAGCTTACAAATACCTTTAGTTTTTAGGATATTCTTCTTCTAAAAGTTATTAACTTAATTATTATGTGACACACTCCCTACCTTAAACTCATTTGTTTTTTAATAATTTATATTAATTTGTATTCCATGTGAATATCTTCAGGCTCTAATTCATATAATTTCTCAATTACTTCTTTTGCTAATTCAAATCCTCTGTTCATGTAGAAGTGTACTGTATTTTGTGATGGGGTTGCGGAAACATAAAGCATTTTTGCACCTAGTTCCATTGCTTTTTCCTTTACTAATTCAACTAAGGTTTTTCCTACTCCCATTTTCCTATAATGATTGCTAACCCAAAGGCCAGCAAGATTTAGTTGATCCCTATTCCTTCCAATACGTTCACTGTCTAGTGATATAATTCCTGCAATATTCGATTCGTCAAAAGCTCCAAATATGAACCCTCCTCTGTCATATATATCATTGAGAGAAGAGATGTGGGCCTGTAATTCTTCGTGGTTCCATTTCTTGATCTCGTAGTATTCTTTGACTAATTCTAACTTCCCTTCTTTATAATAATAGATATTCTCTATTGTCTCAGTTCGGTCAATTTCACTGACCCTTGTAAGCTCCTCTTTATTTAGCAATCGATATTCCATAATAGGCAACTCTATCCACATTAAATGAAAACTGCGGTTAATTACCACCGCCAGTAGATGTCTTCCGCATGACCAAGCATCTCTTCAATATGAATCTTTTCACCATTGTCTAATATAACTTCACCAGAATAGAATCCATGCAATAGTGAAGAATTTAACGAAATAAGACCAAAATTAAGTTTCTCTTTATGGGGAATAATCGGTTTCAACTCCATCTTGAATCTGTCATCATTACTTGTAAATATCCAGGGTTTGGTCGGATCGCGATTCTCATGTTGAAATGTCACTTCATCAAGTTTATGGGTTTTACCATTATAAAAAATAATATTTTCAGTGTGCGTCGATAAATCCCCAAATCCATAACCTATATTAAATGCCACAGGTACCTCATTAACCATTCCACAAGCAGATCCCCACAACCAATGAGTTCTATAGGGCCAAATACCTCGCCCCCAGTCCATTAATCCAAACGAAGAATCAGGTTCAAATAAATATTGGTTATCACCAATTTCAATAGTTCCCTCAGCGGGCATATAATTTATTTTATGGTTATAGTAAAATAATCTTGGATCTTCCTTGAACCCAGTTGCCACAACAGTATTATCCATTTTCGGGTCATCTATCAGGGTAATCGTGGCTTTGATTCCCACTTTTTGAAATGATGGATCCTCTAGGGTTAGTATTCGTTTATCCTTTTCTTTTGAAATAATAGCACTGAATTTTTTAGTTGGAAAGATAATGCGACTATCTTCCAATGAGGAAAGAGGTAACAATTTAGATTTTGTAAAGAATTTCATGGTAGCTTTGTCAGTTCTCTTTTTCTTCTCGAAATCCAACCACACATAACTCATCTGGGTAAGGTATCCAATATCTCCAATAGTTAACTGGATGCCATATTGCTTGCCCAAAATCGAAAAATGATCCCATTCTTTAATTCTAGTCCATCTTTTTCCAATCTTTTCCTTATTATAAGTTAAGATCGGCTTTCGTGCCCAACCACGTTGAAGAAGGGATCCATCATCATTAAATAGATCTGTCGTTTCAGTAATTTCATTTTGAATTCCCATGGTTAGATAACCTACTTAGATATGTATCAAAACTCAATGTCTCCGAAATGAGAAAATACTAAGCGTTCATTTGACGATATATCGTATTTAAGTCTGGATTAGTGATACATGAAATATTTGTTAAGATTCTTTTTGACCGATTTTGGTTTATAAAGTAGGTTTTTCAATTTCGTTATCAGTTTGTTTGAACTATAAGACAAATTCAGGAATTGATAATGACAAATTTTGGGTTAATTAAGAATTATCTATTTTACAAATCCATACATTACTATCACAATAATCACTCAGTCTTTCAAATATGACAAAATTCTTATTCCTCTTAAGAATAATTCATCATAAGAGAGGTAATTGAAGTGTAGAGACATCCATACATAAGAGAAATGCTAAAGGAAGCTGTTGAAAAACTAGGAGGAAGGGTTTCTTACCCCAAAATTCGCAGTTATATCGTGGGATCATCAGAAGTAGTAGGAATGTTCACATAAAGTGACCGATTTCTTAAATCCATTGACACAAAGTCCTCATCCTCTGTATCAGATGGTTGAACGAGCTGCTCACTCATCCAAGTGATCATTGGTTCAACTAGTGATCGTGTATATGAAACTATAGAAGGGATATCCTTCTTGTCGAGGTCATTTATGTCCTGTCTCAAAAATTCCCTATCTTCACCCCTCTTAAGTGACTCTTTTTCAAAAAAATCGATCACGAGACGCGTAAGTCCTGCTGCCTTAATCTTTTCAGGGTGAAATCGAAAAAGACTTGCTGTTTGTTTGTACCATTCTGTTAAATCAGCTTTTGATACGCCCCCCAAGATTTGATGACCTAATAGACATACATAGTAGGCTTTACCGAGTTCCTCGAAGGCCGTGAAAGAAAGAA
Organism: Promethearchaeota archaeon; assembly: GCA_048938105.1. Taxonomy (GTDB): domain Archaea; phylum Asgardarchaeota; class Heimdallarchaeia; order Hodarchaeales; family Hodarchaeaceae; genus Hodarchaeum. The sequence goes on along the minus strand of JBHLMN010000010.1, from coordinate 17,657 downwards.
AAAACCCCCTTGCGTAGGAATGCTGGCCGACTAACACTAGTGCCTCGTCAACTAGATCCACTGCATTATCATACGTTCTTAGGCCTAAATCTACTAATTTTTCTGGATCGTAAGTTCTTAATTCTGCTATCAATTCTTTGATGTCATTTCTCACCATTTAAGTGTACTCTCTTTAATTAATCAGATTAGCTCAAATGCGAATGTGATATCAATCGTAAGATCAGTACTGGGGGCAGAGGTTACCCCAAACGCTAGTAGATTTATTTCGTGGGAACCTGATGAAATAAAAATCCTTGGATCCCAGTCTTCATAAGAATAATAGATGAGATTATTGACAGTATCCGTATCCTCATAACTCCAATCATGTGCCCCTGTTGTCTGAAATTCTCCTCCAATTACAATTTCTACCTGGTACGTTATTCCTCTAATTGTGACATTCAAAGATAGAGACGTAAACCTTTCAGCGAGATAAGCTTCCGCATCACTAATTACGGGAAGAACCAGCAGAAATTTGGAGACATTCTGCCCCCCTTTGTCGTTCACAGGAACACTAATCGTTGAGGTCCCTGCTTTCTCAAAGCTTGTACCTGACGCAATACTTCCCAGGTTAAGTTGTGCTTCAGTGATCGATAACTGGTTTTGTTCGACAGTACCAGTCAAATCTGCGATGTTAAACCAATTCGCTTGGAGAGCAACGGCAAGAATAATCATAACACCAGTAAGAATACCAATTGATAGAAAAATTATTTTTTTCCGATTCCAATTTCTCCATTGCACCATATCATTCGCCTCCGCGAGTGGGTGGGATCAGGTACTACTTGGTTTATTAACCTATCTCATGGATCCTTCCATCAAGAAAATGTAAGTTTATAAAGGGTGCTAACAAATATATATCTGAGGCTTTGTCGGAACCAACAAACAAGCGTTTTTGCAACGACAGAGCCTCCTCCCTCCCCCACGAAAAAGGCTTTATTTTTTATTGAGGGTGAACTACGTGAACACACGCCTGAATCACATCGCGGACGAGTTGTAATCGGGTCGCGTCATTCTGAAAAAGTTATGAATGGAATATAGGAGTCAATTTTGGCATATTCTCCTTTTTCAATTAAAAAAACTGATCAGAAAGTTGATAATGATCAAGAAATTCATCTTTTCTAGATTAAAATCTGTCCTTTCGGTCCCGATAAAATATCTCATTGCATTTGTATAGGAATTGGGTATTTTAAGTAAAATACTCTTGTTCATTCCTGAAAAATAGGATATATTATTTTGTAGAGAGTGTTCGATAATTCTAATTGTGTAACTAAATTGGACAAAAAGTGTCCAGAGGCCCTGAATGTGATTATCCATGAGTTCCTTTGTATTCATGAATACGGAATGGTCATTTTTCATAGAAAATATCAACCCCAAGAAGATTCTACGGATATTATTTTACGATCTGGCTTGATTTCTGCATTGTATAACTTTGCTACCGAAACTGAAAAGGACTCAATCGATTTTCTAAGAATGGAGAAAGTTCAATTATTTTTTAAGAAGCACGACCTCCTCCTCTTTGTACTCTTTATCGATTCTTCTATAAACCCAAATTTGGTCAAAATATGCGAAGGAACTTTCGATTTACTTCAGAAGACGTTTTTTAAGCGATTTCCTGAAGTTCAGTGGCAGAAAGAGATTATAGATCTCTGTAAATTCGAATCATTTAACAAAGATGCTGATAGAATTCTCGCGGCACTCGGAAAAAAGCTAAATCTTTTACAATTCTTGAATGATGACGGATTATTGTTAGAGGAAGATTTGTTGGAATCAGAAATAGGTATTTTAGGGGCTAAAGTTGGAACGAAATTACTAGAAAGAAATCATGATCAATTGGTTCATGCATTAACTCAAAATCCAGAATATGCATTAATGGAAGTGGATAAGATATTAGCATACTTAGATGCAGAACATATTGAACGTAGCGATAAGCAATTTACTTTACATTGCGATAAGTGCTACATTTGTGATGAAATTAAATCTGATTGCTTTTTTAATGACTTTTTGATTACTTTATTTTCTCCACTCAACTTAAATCTACAGATAATAAAAAAGTCGTAGTGATCACACCTTCACCCTGATGGGGATTAAATCATGATGTATTAGGACAACCTTCATGTTCTAAGAGCTGTTAATCATTAATTAAATCCTTCATTTTATGGGTTAATTTTAGATTATATGATTCCTTTTTTCAAGTATATAAACTCTCTACCAGAATCCTCAGCGAATGAGAATGAGCTACCTAATAGTGACAGTGGATGACCGAGAACCACCACAATTAGTGGATGAATTAGCAGAATTGGGGTATGAAGTGGAGGTGAAACGGTTGACCAAGGGAGATTTCGAAAGAACAACCACCATAGGGGAGATCAAACGAGGAGAAGACTTTTTCAGTTCGATCGTGGACAATCGGATCTTTAACCAAGCGAAAAGGATGCACTCGACAGGGAAGGACAGGTATCTGATCATGGCAGGGACCCTCACGGATGAACGTTGGCGATTGAAACCAGTGATTGGCGCCGTGTTAAGCTTGGTCTTTGATTACGAAGTGGGGATTATCCCCGTCCCTAACATGGAGGCAACGATAGCGTATGCGATCCACAAGATCATGGAGCGAGTGGATGGGAAAGAACGACGGCCCATTTACTATAATCGGAGTCGGAATTATGAATCGGGCCTGACAGTGAACGTGACGTTAGAAATGCTCCGCAGTATTCCAGGTATTGGGGCAACTATTGGAATTGAGATTTTGAAAGCGTATCCAACAATTGTGAAACTAACAGAAGCAAGTCAACGTGAGTTGGCTGCGATTCCGAAGGTCGGGAAGGGGCGTGCCAAGATATCTACAACGCATTGCGAGGAAAAAATTGACAGAGGTAAGTGGCGAATGACACACCAAGATGATGACCTGAAAGCTGATGGCCAGTCCTATCAAACAATCAATCTTCACCTCAGATTAATAGAATTTCGGGAAAAAATTCAACAGGAGATACAGAAGCTTAAGATTACAATGGATGAGGCCCTCTCGCCTTATGCCTACGTTGATTGGATGAAGAGAGGAAGTGGGGGGATAATTTGGGGACATCGCTTTATGGCCGAAGTTCCCTTATCTTATGAGGCCTTGGCCTCAGATCCCGAGTTCAAATTAGGATCGGTGGATGTCATGTTGGAATGTCTGGAAGAGAAATACCCTTTCTTTCAGGAAGAGAACATTCTGATATTTGATACAAGGTGGGGAAAACGGAAAAATCAAGCAGTATTCGTTACTCACACACGAATCAACTTTGTCCGAGAGTTGTTTTCCAGACTGAAAGAGGTCTCTCAAACACCCTATATCATTGTAGAGTGCAACCTCCAACCAAATGGAAGTTTAATATCCAAGAGAGACGGCATAAACAGAGGCAATCCCCTCCATTTCACATTGTCTTCTCAACAATGGAAAATAATCCAACGAATGAAATGGAGAGGAGGAATGGATAGTTTTCCCCCCGAATATTATCCCCAATTAGGGTGGTTTTTTCAACTGGTTGACCAAGTCAAAGAGGTGTTTATTCGCTCACACAATCTACGCCATAGAGCTGGGTTAACCTATGAGGTAGAAGTTCACGACAATTCCTTGGGATAATGATACCAAGAAAGACGATAATTGCAATTCACACTTTTTTGATTATTTTTGACTATTTAAGAGATCCCCGCAATATTCTATTGAATGTCTTAAGCTTCTAGAAGGTGATTTCAAACCATGATTGATGAAAAAGTGAAGCGTTTTTTTGAGACGCACAATTCATCTAAGGCCCTCACACTCCCTGACATGACCCCTGAAGTATTAGAAGACATGTCAAACCAAATTGAACCAATCTTACTCCGATCACCCGTTTTAGTACGAGTATTTGACCTAGATGGAGTAAAAAACAACCGTGACTCTATGCGCACTCTTCTGTCCTGTGTCTATCACGTGAAATGTGTCCAGTGTGACACCCCACCTGTGATTTTTGAGGTGTATGTGTTTCATCCTGAAGGAATAATAAGTTTCTTTGAAGATAAGAGCGTTTCCATACCCCAAGAGTATTCATGGCCCATCTATGAAGGGTGTCACTTTCTAATCAATTGTCGCTGTTCTAAGTGTGAAGATACCTTTTTTGGGGTGGCTACCTATATCCATGAGATAGGTCAGTTCATTAATGCCTATGCTATGAGTGTCTCAGACATTAAAGATGCCTATAGGGATGAAATGGGGTTTATCGTGCGTTATTCATGGATAAAATCATATTTTGAGAAAAAGAAGTTCGATAAGAAATTCTTGCAAAAAACAACTCTAGCCTGCATTAAACATTACCATACGTTGAAAAAAGCCCCTAAAACCCGCTATCAGTCAAACGAGTCATTTTATCTAGAAACAGGTGAAGGAATCCTCGATGTCACCCGGAACTTAATCCCTCAAATAACCACAGAGAAAGAGTTTTGTAGCTTGATCAAAGGGGTACATCTTTTTTACATGATGGAGGCGGGTGATAGAATATTTCAGTTTGAAAGTCTTGACCCTTCAGTAAGGCATTTTTCTTTAACCAAAATCCAACAAGAATTCAAAACAATTGCTCCCACCATACCAAATGAAGAAAAAAAGGTTTTTTTAGCTACTGCAATCTTAACAGTGAATACAGCATATCAAGAGCTTACTTCCATGCCTATTCCCCTCCCCAAATGGGTATCTGTTTATTTGGATGATTGATAGGGAAAATTCCCTTATTAAGTCTTGTCTACCTAAGTCTGATTTGGAAAAAATTGAAGACCCGTGGGAAGGAAGAATGACGGTCAGCCACTTGATCAGCTCAAAATAGCTTTCACGAGTCTTCGCTAACAATTGAGATCAATCGTTTATATAGTCAAAATGCCAAAACTACTCTCTTTTCTCCCTTCGTAAATAAAAACACACTCCTGCAAAGAACATCGATGAGGCTACGAGAAGGTTGGACATGATAGCCATAGTATCATAGGTTAATATTTTTCCCCACATTGTCTCAGTCGTTACTATAGACCCTTCGTAAATTGTATATATTTCACTTAGAGTTAAATCAAAAGTCATAATATTCAACATTAGCAAAGTCCCTAATAGGAGTATTGATATTACAAGAATTAAGGATAATGCTAAAACAATTATATCTCTACTGTTCAGTTCTACCATTATTAAACCTCAAAAAAAGAGTAGATTTATGATTAAAAATATATTGTGTGTCCATTTACGAGAAACGATTAAGGAGAAGATCACTTAATTTCAATAGAAGCTAAACTCCTATGTAGGATTCATATAGGCTTGTTTGTCGAATATAGAAGTCAATAGTATTAAGAAAAGCTAAAACTTAAATCCAAGAGGAATTCATCAGAAAAGTGATATTTTCTACAATAGTATGAGGGAACAATGTGAGTTGGGAAAAAACGAAGGATAAGCTGAAGTTTGTTGCTGCAGTATTATTTGTGTGGATAATTCTCATGTTTGCATTCATGATCATAGTCAGGCTTGTGGTTACCCCCTACATGCCAAAACCACCTTTTAAATCTTCCAAAGTCATATAAAACTACGGTTGGCTAAAAGCATGCGAGAAATGAATTGCCCGTTCGGGTGTCAAACGGAAGAGGGAGAGTCAACAGTCTATCGATGGGATGAGGAAACATTCAAGTGTTCAGTTTGTAAAGCTCGGTGGAAATTTGTGGTTCCTCCTGAAGATCTGCTTGATAATATCAACACACAGACCTCCAGATGGACGGTACAATAAGAAAGACAATATTTCATCCATTAGGATTTCATTCCGTACAAAATTACATAAAATTCTTTCCAACTAAGAACTATCGGTGAAAATTATGAGATGTCCTCATTGCAATCAAATAATTGATACTTTAGACTACTCAAAACTCAGCCCCCTTGTCAGATCCTATGTCCGTAGTCCTGGTCCTGAAATCAGCAATTCTAGCGTGATCCTCTGCAGTAACAAAGACTGTGGAGCAATCTTAGGCTTTATTACATACTCAGGTACTTAAAAAATGAGTCATTATGAGGGATTACTTCAGAAAGAATAAAATGCCAACAAAGATCCGACTGAATTTCTTCCCTAGAATCTTCGTAGCTTTGCGCACAAACTCCTTCCCTGTGAGTTGTTTTTCCTTATACATAACCCATAAGTGTTTGATCTTCTCGTACTCTGACCCTAACTTCTCAAACAGGTACTCTTCGATTTTTGCTTGATTTTCTATGACTAAATCGAATTGGGATTCTAATAATTCTTGGAGTTGTTGGGTCTGGGCAAGGAGGTCACTTTGACTTAGTTGGATTTCTAATAAGCTTTCTTCGATGTTTTTCAGGGATGAGGGGATAGATTGAATAAAAATCGAATCTATATTAGTAAGGAGGTCAGTTTTTTGAGAGGATTTCCTCCGAAACGATTTTTTCAAGCGGATGTACTCAAAATCGGGCAATTCGATTAAGAGCTGCTTAAAATACTCTCCTAATTCGTTCATTGACAAATATTCTAGTGGTCTATTTTCTTCAATGATTACTAACGCATCATCAACGGCTATTTCATCTCCTTCCCGTAATTCCGTCAAGAGCTCTTTGATGACTTCTGTAACACCAAGGAGTTCCTCGGCTTTCATTGTTTGGGTCAATTCGGGACTCTGAGCGATCAATTTCTTTTGATCAATCACTCGCAAAAAATATTCTTGCAGAGATCCAGATGTAGCTTGTGATCTCATCTTATTTCGCCCATAGGATGATCGGCGGTCTGAAAATTTCTTTTTTCGCCCATACGATGATTGGCGGCCTAAAAATATATGTAAAATCGGTGAGGGGCGAATCTCTGCTTCCTGGATGTCTTGGCTCAAAGCATACCACTCTTTGGCACATAAGACCTGAAGACGATCCAATAATTTTGTTTTATCTAATAACTCACGTAAGGAATTGGAGATCATACCTTGAAGATCAAACTTGATTAACTCAATTAATAGCAATGAATAATCTTTGGAGAAGGTTTTCAGTACATCCAAGGCTTCCAGATTATAGAACTGACTCCCTTGGCGCTTATATTTATAGTAGACTCCAACCTCGTCATCATCCCGATTGAACATAAAATAGGTTTCAATAATGGTATTGACAAACGAATCCCTCAGTTGTCGGAAAGAGTTACGTCTTCCTCGGAAGTCTAGAGCTTGTTCAGAATTCTCCTCAATTTCTTTGGTGTAATGCCGTTCCCACTCACTTAAAAAGATGAATGTGTCCTTAAACACCTCAAGAAATGGTTTTCTCTTAATTGCCTCATCAATGTATTGGTACTCTGTTAGAAATTTAGCAAAATAATCCAAATGAAGTTTATGTCGTTGAAAATGGTGGTCATCCCCCGTATATCCTCTGGATTTGTCTTGGCTCTCCTTCATTATCACTAGATAGACAGTATTGAAAAATTTTATAGAAGAAAGATCATCACCGTTTTCCATGGGAACTCCCTACTTTAATAACCTCCGAATAATGATACTTAAATTTATCTGGAATGAAGAGCTATTAATGAACAAGACTTTTTTCATCTGAATTTACTTCTTGAAATAATAGTCCACCGCCGTTAACTCATTCGCGCCGCCCTCATCTATCCTTGTAGGAGTATAAATGGGGACAACTGCAACGAGATCCCATCCCTCATGAACCATCTGATCAATTTGGCTTTGTAAACGGGGTACAGCGGTATCTTGGTCAAACATCCCTGAATGTGGATGCCTTCCGATCCCAATTAGATGGAATAGTTGTTGAAGTCAGTTATTTGGGATATATTTGAGGGTAGCTTGAGAATGAGATAGCGGTCATAATGGTTTCCAGACTGTTTTTGTGATCAGAGAAAAGATTCTTACGAAAAAATAAACAGCTCCGACAAAAAAATCGAATTGAATGAGGTTTTTCCCAAATCTGGGGAAAATTCATACGATACTCGGAGAGATTCTCGAGATAACCTTTTATTACGACAAGTAAGTTAGATTACTAGAAGGGAGAATTGTGGTAGAAAAAACCCTGGTAAAAAACCCAGCTGTGACCATTGCACAAATGATCAAATTGGAACCGAAACCAGAACCTTTTCTCCTCTCTGGTGATTTTCTTGAAACACTCCGACCTCAGAATGCGGAAGAAAGCTCTGCTGTGATGATCCTTGCACCCTCCACAAAAATCATTCGGATAATACCCACGAAGAGTTCAATGGTTAAAAAACTTGTAATTGAGTATTACACTAGGAAGAGAGACTTCTTACAAGAGCTTGGGATTGTTTTCAGGAGAAATAACATCAAAATCCTTTATGGTACGGGGATCTGTGCGCATGATCCTCCATGTAATGATATAATGCCTTTAGAGTGGTATATCGATTCAAATGATTTACTTATCTCCGAAGATCAATTAAAATCAGAGCTGTTAGCCATACCGAGTATTGTTACTGTAGAAATAACAAATGTAATTTCGGAGAATAAGTGAGATAAACAATGATATCAGAAGGGAATCATTATACCGCGAAGGTGTTGATTAACAATCAATGGGTTCCAATCGATGTAAGTGATTGGTATGGTTGGTTTGGGACGGACAGTACTGCAATAGCCCAAATTCACGAGCAGTTTCCAGAGGAGTTACTCACTGAGGAAGATGAAATTGAAGATCTATTTGTAATTATCAGATTCCAGAGTTCAACAAATTATTTAAAGTACGATATGAAGACCTTTGATCCTGACCAATATAATTGGTATAAAACAAACGTTTGGCCTTATCTCACTTAATAACTTTATGAAAGCAACAAATCTGAAAAGCTGCTTCACTTTTTTTTCAAAAAACCATCTAAAGAATTAGGAAGTATGGGTTAATAATCAGTGGGTTCCTATTAATGTAGATGATCATTATGATTTGTTTGATGACATTACTAAAATTCATCAAATGTATCCTGTAGCTCCTGAACATTATGAACCTAAAATTGAAAGCTTATGGGTTATTTTAGAGGATCAGAGCGCCTCAAATTATACTAGAAAGAAAACGGAAGACATGTCAAGTATAGTATATAGTTAGAATCTAATACTTTTGATCCAGACTAGTACCAGTAGTACAAGACGAATGTTTAGTCATAACTTCCTTGATGCGAGGCACAAAGCCTTTATAACACAACCTTTCTTTAAAAAATAGGGAAGAAAGAAGCGAGAATTCAAATTGAAAAAAGATTTGAAACTTAGAAATTCAGCTATCGGTCTAGTCCTTGCTATATTCCTCATCCTCTCTGGAATAGCTCTTGCAGCATACCATAAGTCCTTTATGGCGCAAAAAAGTCCCCCTGCCATTTGGAAGCTCCTGCCAGGGTGGCCAATCATAACTGATGGAAAGGTCGCGAACAGCCCTCAACCTCGGTTAACAGATATCGATCAAGATAATACTTTAGAATTAATTGCAGTTACGGGACATGGTACTGTTTATATTTGCGAATCCTCAGGAAATCAGGCTGCGGGGTGGCCCCGTAACTATGCTGTCAGCTCTAAGAAGTATTTTTATCCTGACGCTTTTATTGCAGATTTTTTTCCTCTAAATCCTGGTATGGAACTTGGCTTTTATCAAATCCTCGAGAATGGCACTTCTTACTTTCTAATATCTGATTTAACTGGAACGATCCTTGGAGAATGGTTATACCCCAATATGGCCCGAGCATCCCAACCAATTTTGTTAACACAAGAGAATCACCCTCCAGTGATGTGTTTCTGGAATAGGAATAGTACTACCTCTCAAGTTATCCTCCATACTTTTCAGGCCACCAAGACTCCAATAAGACAGATTATCATTGACCAGTACGCCAGTTTAATCAGGGGAAATTCTTTCAGAGATCCAATCACAGGAGAAGAGCAGTTACTCTTTGTGTCCTCCTCAAACACAATCTATCATGTGAATCGTACAGGGCACATCCTCCACCAATGGTCTCACCCCTCCATATGTGTTGAAGACAAAGGACTTATTGCCTTATTTGCGTGTGAATTCGAATATGAGGGTGAGGTAACATTTTTTTTGATAAATGATAGTGGTCAAATGCTTGCATGGGACTCCTCTGGACGAGAACTGGACTCATGGCATCAAATTCCCAACAAGTCTTTTTGTAATCTTTCTTTCCAAGAATCTATCCGTATAAGACGTTTTCCTATTGCTGCAGATCTTAATAAAGACGGCATAAGGGAATTACTAACCTCATGGCAGTGTGATACTGGTCTAGTAATCATTTTTAGCGCGGTTGGATTCCCCGAGTTTGTTCTTTACTCTAACGGGACACCGTTTTATGGCTGGCAAAGTCCTCTTATAGCTGACTTCAACCAAGATATGACATATGAGCTACTGGTGTATGGGAGATGGGACGGATTTCGATTTTTTACTCTTAATGGTACGGAAATTGTGGATTATAAGGTGTACCCTCCTGCCGAAATCTATGGAACGGTACTTTTAGGGGACATTACAGGCGACAATTTTTGTGAACTCTTTGTTACCACTTACGGGGGAAAAATCTATGCTTATACTACTCCTGTGGTAGGAAGAGCTCTTTGGACTGAATCATCGCAATTCTACATCCTCAATGACTTCTGGGATCGTGATCACGATGGCCTCATTGATAAGGATGAAGAGTTCTGGGGAACTGATCCCCTTAGCAATGATACTGATGCTGATGGGCTAACGGATTATGAAGAAATTGGAATTAACTTTACTGATCCTCTCACTGAACCATCACAGCTGGAACAAATCTTTCACCATTTTATTCTTCCTAATCTTGCAATTATTGGCATTGGAGTCTTCGTAATGGGATTTGGAATGAGTGTCGTGACTATCCTCCAAATAGTTCGAACTCAGACACACAAACGTCAAAGGAAAGCATGGGACGACTACATTCACCAAAACCATCTTGGAATTATTAACATAGCCCAAAAAGCGAAATTATTCCATTTGTCTGCAGAAATTGCTGATATCTTGCTCAAAGAATCACTGAAATCAGAGTCTGTCGAAGGATTCAGTGGGTTGTACAACTTTGAAGCGAAATTATTTTTATCGAAAGAAACCATGGAATGGTGGTTAACAGATACTGGGGCAATTCCACTGGAATCTCTCGCAAATTCTCTCCAATTACCTTTTAAAGAGGTTGAACATCAGATTTATCAAGTTGATCAGGTTCTTAAAGGGCGGTGGATAATAAAATCGATTGATGAGCAATGTAAAGTATTAGCTCTTCGGGAATCGGGAACAGATCCGATATAAAATCCTCATTCTTCAACGAACGAGCCATTTGCTAGCTTTAATCTTTAAATCATTCCATAATGAAGGTAGAACCTCACTTGTTCCTCTGTAGATCTTACATTTAAATTAGAGCACTAATTGAAGCTGAGAAATTATTTCGGACTATTATCTTTTCCTTAGAACTATTATCATAAGTCACAGTAAAGATCTCATTTAACGGATGGAAATTGAGTGGAAAGCTCTCCATATCTAAGTGTTCTTCAGACTTTGAAGTGTCCCTTAGTCTTCTAAGATTTCGTCAATGTTGGGAAAGGACTCTTATCCTACTTCTGAGGTTATATATTTACCAATGGCTTCAACATAAACTTTGGCAAGTGGGGACTCACTTTAAACCTTAACCTCATCAATAGATGATAGGATTCTATTCAATTTTTCGGAATGATATCAGATATTCTCGGTTGACTGTAATCTTATTCCATAAATATTCCTGCTCAATCTTATGTTTCTGAACGTCCGTCTCTAGTTTGGCGATCTCTGTCTCCCGTTGTTGATAGTCCTCCATACCCGATAACTCTTCCCTCACCGCTGCACTTCGCATCGTTTCGTTGGTATACTTTTTCTTCCCGAATGCATCTAGCGCTTCAAACACCTCGCGTGTTACCTCATCCACAATGACCTGTTATTCCCTTTGCAACCTGTCAGTGTTGTGATCGCTTCTAGAGTTGTCAGCTGGATCGTCTTTAACTCTTCAATGTCCTTCATTATTCTTGTGTATAACTTTTCTTGTGCAGTCTTTTCCCCTTCTGACATTCATTCTTTTCATCTCCTTTTTTCTCTTCTACAGCAATTCTACTGATGTCCTTATGATGATCTTCCCTTCTTGTTCAAAGAATAAGGTCAGAAATGCTATTTTTATTCTTCTCTTCTCCCCAATGGCTAATCCAAACTCATATCATTGTGTACTGAAGGTGATATTGATGTGGATTGGCTAGGAGATTTCTGATCGGGGGTAGCACTATCAGGAATGTCTCCCAGTTCGGGATATTTCGATCGATTGTTCTTTTTCCACTTTCTAGATAGATGTATCAGGAACAATATGATAAAATAGTACAGTTCTGCCCAGATTAATGCTCCTATAAGGGCAAGAAGCATATTCCCACCTGTACGGAAGGTAAATTCCACAAACAGACACATGAATTCAAATACTATCCAGACACATGAATCCAAATACTATCCTATATTTTGAGATAATGCTTCAATTGAAACTAAGATTTTATTATTAAGACTCTCTTTAGTCTTATTTAAAGTAAAAAATATATTTTTCAATTTCATTATTATTTATTATTTCTACGTCAGATTGAGGAATCAAAATGCTCAAACCATTAGTTGTCATTGCACTTGGTGGGAATGCCATGATCAGGGGAAAACAGAGGGGAACAATCGAGGAACAGATCGAAAATGTCACAGAAACTGCAAGACAAATCATGAAGGTCATTCCAAAATGGCGGATCGTGATAACGCATGGTAATGGCCCTCAAGTAGGGAATCTTATGCTACAAATGGAAGCCGGTTCTCATACCCCTTATAATCGTCCTGTGTTGCCAATGGACGTCTGTGGAGCGATGACGCAAGGGCAAATAGGTTATTTAATTCAGAATATTCTTGGGAATCTCTTAGTCACTGAAGGTCCACCCAGTAGATTAGATCCTCATAAAAAAATTAAAGTTGCAACAATTATTACTCAAGTTGTTGTTTCTAAAGATGACACAGCTTTCCAAAATCCCACCAAACCAGTAGGGCCATTCTATAATGAAGATCAAGTGGAACAAGTTAAGGAAGAACATCCTGATTTCACCATCATTGAAGATGCCGGAAGAGGGTATCGTAGAGTTGTTCCTTCCCCAGATCCAATAGAGATTTATGAAAAAGATCAGGTTAATGATTTATTAGAAGCTGGCTTTATTTTGGTAGCAAGTGGTGGAGGAGGTATTCCTGTCATCAAAAATCTGGATGGAACAGTTACAGGTGTTGAAGCTGTCATTGATAAAGATTTAGCTGGAGAGAGGTTAGCGATTGACACAAAAGCTGAAGCATTTGCTATATTAACTGATACAGATAAAGTTTATTTGAATTATAAGACACCACAGCAAAAAGGAATTGATAAAATGACTGTGGGAGAAGTTGAAAAGTATTTAAAAGAGGGAGCGTTTGGAAATAAGTTAAAAGGATCGATGGGGCCAAAATTAAAAGCTGCAATTCGATTCTTAAAGGATGGAGGGAGAAAAGTTGTTATAACCACCCCTGAACTTGCAGCAGCAGCTCTAGATGGAGAAGCAGGAACTATTATTGTTCCATGACAATAGGAGGTTAATAAAGATGGAAGTTTCAGACTTATATGGACGCGATTTAATATGTACTCAAGATTGGGAGAAAAATGAACTTGATTTGGTATTAGACCTCGCTGGGAGAATGAAACGTGATCGTTACTCTCCTAAGTATACTAGTATTTTAGCACATAAGACATTCTTTATGTTTTTTTATAATCCCAGTGTTCGGACAAGACAAAGCTTTGAAGTTGCAGCAACTGAGTTGGGTGGTCATGCCCAGTTTCTCGAACCTAAAGCTATGCGTTTAAAGACAGCAACTACTGCTGGGGAGACCGTGGAAGACGCAGCACAGGTGATGTCAAGATATGCCCATGGTCTCGGGATTAGAATGCTTGAGGATAAAGTCAGTGAATATGGTGAAGGTGAGGCTCTTCTTCGCGAATACGCGAAATGGGCTACAATTCCTATTATTTCAATGGCTCATGATAAATACCATCCATGTCAGGGCTTAGCTGATGTCATGGGCTGGTCAGAATGGTTTAACAAAGGTACCAATTTTCCTCCCGATTGGAAAGCACTAAAGGGGAAGAAATTACTGATAACCTGGGGCCACGGCGCGTTAGCTCGTTCTTGGTGTTCTGTACAAGAGGCAATGTTAATCGGATCCCGCTATGGAATGGATGTCACGGTTGCTTCTCCTGAGGGATTTGATTTAGATCCTCAAGTTCTGAAATGGACCGAAGAAAATTGCAATAAGAACGATAGCCATTTTGAAACAACTAATCATACTACAAAAGGATATGAGGGAGCTCATGTGGTGTATTCCCGTCATTGGATGAGTTCTGAGGCTTACAAAGACGGTGAATTTCTAAAACAACAGGAGATAGACAAAGCACTGAAATATCCAGATTGGATCTGTGATGCGGAAAAGATGGCATTAACAGATAAAGGGATATTCACCCATCCGATGCCGATAGATCGAGGGCATGAGGTTACTGACGAAGTCGCCTCAGGATCTAGATCATGTATTTACGACGTTGCAGAAAATCGGTTACACGTGCAAAAAGCTATCATGGCCTTAACCATGGCAAGTTTATGATTTTCTCTCTCACTTTTTTAAGACAAACCTTTCTATATTGAGTTTACGGACTTCGCTTGAGTTATGAACTCCAAACTTAATCCATATGCTTATTATTGATAAAAGAATAAGTATACAACATGGGATTAAAAGCATTAATAGATAGAGAAGAAATTTCTAAAGAGATAAAAGAAATCATCAGAAAAGAATTATCAAAAATTGAGCAAATTAAACTTGAGAGAGTCGAATTAAGGAAAAATACTGACTTATTTGGAACAATTTTTGAAGAGTCTCCCATTGGGATTGAGATTTATGATTCAACAGGGGCACTAGTGAATACAAACAACGCTTGTTTAGATATATTTGGTGTCTCAGATATTCAAGATGTCAGAGGTTTTAAACTACTGGAAGATCCAAATCTTCCAGAGGAAATGAAAAATAAATTAACCAATGGGGAAACAATTCGTTATGAAGCCGTTTTTGATTTCGATAAGGTGAAAGATTTACAATTATATGAAACTACTAAATCTGGGATAATTTTCCTTGATGTATTAATCACTCCTTTTAAATCTGATAATGATCTTTCTATAAATGGTTATTTAGTTCAAGTCCAAGATATAACTACAAGAAAAAAGGTAATAGAAGAGCTCACAAAAAGTGAAGAAAAAACAAAACAGAAATATCAAATGTTAGTTGAGAATATGGACACAGGAGTATTCTTACAGGATATTAATGGAATCGTTACATTTGTCAACCCAAGTTTAGCTAAGCTTGTCGGACAAGAACCAAGTGAACTTGTTGGCAAACGGATTAAACCATATGTAAAGGAGGAAGAAATGGAAAAAATATCGGAAGAGACCAAAAAAAGGTGGCAGGGAATAAGTAGTAGATACGAAACTGTTATGTGTAACAAAGATGGAAAAGAGATTCCAGTACTTGTGAGTGCGAGTCCATTTCTTGACGAAAATGGGAATTTTAACGGAGTATTATCAGTAGTAACAGATATTTCTGATCAGAAAAAATGGCAACAACTCCAGGATCGATTTATTGCGACAACAAGTCACGAATTAAGAACCCCTTTAACTGTAATAAAGGGATATATTGATTTTCTTCGTTTACATCCTGAGCTGTCTATACAAAAGAAGGATAAAATTCTTTCAATCTTAGATAGTAACATCGCGAGACTTAATCGCTTAATAAGGAATGTTCATGACCTTTCTAAAATCAGTCACAGAATCTTCAGCATTTCCCCTGAAAAAATAGATTTAGACGAGTTCATCATTGATCTTCAAGAACAATTTTCTTTGCTATATCCAAATAGATTGATTACTATTAATTACATCCGTTACACTAAGAACCCAATTGTTTCCATTGATCAAGACAGGATTCTTCAATTGCTCCAAAATTTATTGAGTAACGCTATTAAGAATTCTGCACGGACGAGTCTTGTGACCGTTACGATAATCAAAAAAGAAGATGTATTACAAATCTCTGTACAAGATCAGGGGGTAGGAATTTCATTTGAAAAATTATTGCAATTATTTCAACCATTTTCCTACTCAGAGACTCAATACTCTGCAGCAGGGACTGGATTAGGTCTTTATATTGTTAGAACTATAGTAGAGGCTCATGGAGGATGCATTGAAGTACAAACAGAAGAGGCAATTGGTTCAATTTTTATAGTTAGAATTTAGATTTGTTAAAAATTAGTATCCAAAGTAAGCTCTGGCTGTTTTTAATGCTTTTTCTACCATAGCCACGTCTTCAGGGTAGAGATGTTTCATACTCTTTTGGATGGCTTGTTCCGCACGGGTTAAGAAAGTAAAATTTTTTGAACGGATTGCTTCTAATAAAAGCCTAACATTATCAAAAAAACTATTTTCCACAACTGCTGAGGGAATTCCTGAGGTTAAATTAGACATTGTTCGACGAGCTGATTGCCATCCTTCTCCAATCAAATCGCAGAGAATGGCACATGCATAATTAGTAGCAGCATTATCATAAAAGTTTAATTCAAGATGTTTATTACCTGCTTCAATATATTCTTGCTTTGAATCTCGAAGTCGTCGTTTTGCGAGCTCTTCGGTAGATACAGGTACCGCTTTTCTTTCAGGAACCTTTTTCATGCTTGATCCAAAAGCCCTTTGTCGTAACTCAGCATGAATTTCATCAGCAATCTCATCATCAAAAAGTGGAGTTTTAGTGGATTGTTCCGATTTGAGAGATGGTTGTGAAGGAGTTTTTCCTATTAAAGAGGGAGGTGGTGGGAGGCCTGAAGGCCTAGAAACATCTTCTGTGCGTGATTGTCTTGGTGGCCCTTTGTGAATTGGGGGTTCTTTATGAATCGGTGGCCCTTCATATCTTGGAGGTCCTTTGTGAATTGGGGGTTCTTTATGAATCGGTGGCCCTTCATATCTTGGAGATTCTTCGTGAATTGGGGGTTCTTTATGGATTGGTGGCCCTTCAAAGATCGATGGCTCTTTTACAGAAGCGGTAGAAGATTCTTTTGGGGGTTCTAAAAATGGTGAATCGTGTTGTTTAGAGACAGAAGGAGGTTCAGGTAATTTTTTCTTCTTTTTCTTTTTGAAAGGCCAGGGCAATTTTATACATCTCAATGGAAATTAGTGGGATACAAGATTTATGAAGTTTTCTCAGAGCTAGGATCATGAACTAATTAAATAATTACAAGATAGAAATAAGTTTTATACAAATTCTAAATATGAAAGTTGTTTTAAAAATGATGTGAAAATTAATACATCCGTTAGGTCAAGGGTTGGTGAGCTGTCTAATAATTCATGTGCTTATATAGAAAAATATTAGTTTTTATTCTGATGAAATTATCAAAATGGGTACAAGAAATTGGAATAACTTATCATGCTGCATGGAAAATGTACAAAGCAGGCAAGATACCATATAAAACAGAACAATTACCCACAGGAACAATAATCGTCTACCC
>JBHLMN010000047.1:0-4809 GCA_048938105.1 Promethearchaeota archaeon | reverse complement strand
ATTAGTCACGACATACATTGAGAACGCCCTGACAACCTCCGACAACGCAATAAAAATGATGAAAATAAAGGAATGATTTAATTGAGTCGTTTACGCGAGGAAGTTCATAGAATTATCAATGAAGACGACATCCTTGAAGCATTGAAAAATGAGACCCAAAAACTCATTGTTAATGAGGACGTACCTATACAAATAATTTGGTTGGCCATATTTTCCTGTATTCTGATAGAAAAACCATTCGGCTTATTAATATATTCTCCTAGTTCCGCAGGGAAAAGTTATATCATCAATAAAATTATTGATTGCTTACCTGATGAATATAATGCTATTCAAGTTGATGAGAAAGGAGACATAACAATAAAAGATGGATTTGGGTTTATAGATGTTAATAAGATAACATTAGCAGGATTAACTAGAGCGGTCGCTCTTAATCCAAGCGTTCTTGAAGGAAAGATTCTTATTCTGCATGAATTGCCTGATGATATTTCAGATAGTACATTAGAGTTATACCAGGCGTTAAGACAATATTTTTCTGATGGGAAATATTCACGTATCCTTACTGATGAGAAAACGAAAAAAGCAATGAGTTTATCATTGAAAGGGTATTGTTGTATGATCTCTGAAACAGCAAAAACGATAAGAGAAGAAGAATGGGGTAATAGATTCCTTTTTATCAATTTAGATGAATCAAAAAAACAGAATGTAGCAATTGCGGAGTTCCAATCAAGACAATATCTTGAACCCTGGAATGTTACCATTCCTGATATAGATCTATTCGGAAAAATAATTGAATATTATCTTTATGATGAAATCCAGAGAGATTGTAAAAAAGTAAGTGTATATAATCCTTGGGTTGAAGATATACAGAATTATCTTATTAAAAAATATGGGGATGATGTTAGAATCAGAAGATATACGGATCTAACATTTAGAGCTTGCGAAACAATTACACGATTGCAGTTTAAACAAAGAGAAAAGCTAGTTCATGAATCAGGGTTACCATATCTGAGAGCTACCAAATGGGATGCAGCTAAATGCTTATGGTTGTTTGAATCTATGCTTACTCATACCATGGTTAAATTAACCCGAGCAAATATTAAATGGTTGAAGAAAGTATATAAACAGTTTAATACAGAAGAATGGACAGCTCCACAAGCACAAAGATTAACAGGGTTATCGAAATCTAATGTTTATGGTAAAATTCAAGATTTAAAAGATTATGGTTTGATTTATCAATCAGGAAAACAAGGAAGGACATTTAAATACCAAATTAATGAGGAATATTTAAAGTCGAATCTAAACGTTCATCAACGTTCAATGAACGATATTTTTCTTTCTTTACCCGATCGGATATATTTAGACACCCCCGATCACTATCGTTCTAGCACTTCCCGGGTATCACTTTCACAGGGAGGTATCCGGAACTTGCAGAACGATCTCTCCAATTCACCAACAGAAGTTTTAGAGTCTTCCAATTCCGAAGTTATCGTTCAAAGAACGTCAAAAAACGATAAATCAAGACATGATTATTCCATTATTGAAATTAAGAAAAATATCTTTAAATGGATAGATGACTCTGAAGAAGGGTGGATAAATAAAGATCCGACAATAACTTACTTAGAATCGGAGGGGTTCAATAGAGATGATGTTTCAACCCTAATAGATCGATTGTTAAATAATGGAATGTTATTTGAACCCAAACAAGGAAGATTAGCAAAACCATAGTGATGTGATAAAATGAAAAAATCATTAATTCCAATAGATAATTTTAGTCAGACTGATGAAGGAGTATTAAAAGGAATTATCCAAAAAGTTCTTGATGAAAACAATAATGATAGAGACTTTGCTTTTTATGCTTCTTGTACAAAAGATATATTCATTTGTCAAAATTGTACTGAAGAAGAAGCTAGAAAAGCAATACAGGAATATTTTAATACTGCAGAAAAGTCAAACTTTGAGTTTTACACTCAAGATAGAGAGTTATTAAAATTATATCCTTAACAAGTAAAAAAAAGTGAAGTGATAAAATGGAAAAAATAATGAAAGTTCCAAATTTCAGAGAAGTCGACACTTGTTTTGAGTGTTGTAATTTTGTAGAGGATTTAGAAGGAAATGAAAGATATTTTGATTCGGCTGAATATAAATGTAAGATTCACCCCGAAATAAAACACAGTATCTATTATCCATCTCTGTATGATATTCCTTCACAGTTCCAAAAAGACAAAATTACCTTCTTGAACATTTGTGATGATTTCTCACCTAAAAAAAAGAAGTGATGAAACAGACAAAAATAAGCGCAAGTCAAAACATGTAACCAAAAGTTGAAGTGTTGTATATACCCCGAGAGTTAAAAAGTGATAGTCACTAGTGTTATTGGTGATAGATCCATCCAGGAACTCAACACGGTTCACTGAATGAAAATTGACTAGTCGGTCAGTCATTATACACACCCCGTCTGTCAACATGAATGAGTAACGAAAGCCAATTTCAAAAGAAAAAAAAACGAAGTGATCAAATGAAAGAATTAACAGAATTTGAACAACGAGCATTAATAGAGGTCCAGGATTTATGCAACTACATAGCGAATGAATTCACGCGCTTAGTTGATAGCATGAGTACTGACTGGAAATTTGCTTGTTATAATAAAAAAGGACCTAAAACATAATAGGAAATAACTCAATGTCGGAGTATAAATATACGTATTTCTTCTATAACTTAGGGGATAGCGATGAATGGCGAGCCTATTTCTTAAGTAAGTATTCTTACGGTGAGAAAAGCCCCAAAGAAGAATATGATAGTAATACGAATTTCTACTCAATGGAAAAAGAAATCGAACCATATGAAAAAAGTTTTGTCTTTAATGGGGATAAATATTTTCCCGTTAGAACACATCCTATACATTTTCCTGTAATTACGGGATTTCCGAAAATTGTAGTGGAACTTATGCGGCCGTATGGAAGACGAGCGTTTTTCTCTGGAGAAAAATATATGGATTATGTTTTTGCCCCGCAATCCTGTGAATTAAGAAGGATAGTTAATTATCCATTAACGAAAATGGGAGGGCCTCAAATCTCGATTGTTGGTACATATGGTACAGGCAAAAGTAATTTCATGAATTTAGTCTGCGCGTTGTATTTAACGAAAACCAACATGCATAATTTTATGTTTAATGATCGGAGGTTTGAAGCGCGGAATCTGGCAGGACACGGATTCTATAATATGGATACTGATGAATTTCAACCCTTCCAAATCGATGTATGGATCCCTCAAGGATACGAATTTCAAAAATCAAATCCTCTTTGGAATCATCGAAAGAACGTGAGCAAGTATGAATATACAACTATCGATGAAATTCTGGAAGGAATGAAACCTCATCACTTAACTGTCATTTATGATGATTGTTTTACTGAAGAGGGCAAAATTAAGTTATGGATTGATCTTATGCAACAAATAGCGGAGGCAATTAGTCCAGTAAAGCATTATATGTTTTATCATCATGAATTATCTTCGTTGATTCCTGAAGTACCAACAAAGAATATCTACCGATTAACGAGAGAAGCAGCGAACACCGCGCTTAATTTACGTAAAGATCGCATTGGAATGATTACTACGTTTCATATGCCCTCCGAAGTCTTTTATCGTGTTAGTCAGAAATTCGGTTATGTGTGCTTCAAGAAACCTGTTAATCGCAATAACATGATTCCACCTGAAGAGGACGCGAAGAGGTACTCGATTCAACAAGTGAATATTTCCAAAGGGGGTTATTGGATGAAACACACAATCGGAATGTTCCCTGAATTACCTGACAAATATCGACTAGTTCCACGTAGAAACAAATGGTCCTATCCTAAATTACAACCTATAGATGAATCGAGAACTCAATTCATGGAGGATTATTTGCATGATCCGCTCAACGTTGAGATTATGCGGTTACGCGCTCAAGGATTATCTTACCAACAAATCGCGGATCGCGTTGAGTTAGGTAAAAGCGCCGTGTATGAGCGAGCGAAGAAAATGAACATAATCTAAGCCAGTTTTCCATAGAATTTGTTCGCTCGGAGGTACACCCTTGCCCGCATATTAAAGGGCGATTTTTTTTCATTTTGAAAATTAAATTAAAATTAGTAACTATTTTTCTTTTCTAAAGAAATAGGAGGGTGTACTTGTTGTTTACCATTCCTAAACAAGACAAACATGAATAAGTTGATTACTACTTTAGGGATAGATTGAGGATTCTGATTAAAGAGAATATCTATTCCAAAGACGATAAAATACAACCCAAGTATCCATATCCAAAGAGTATAAAAGCGTCGTATCCATTTATATTGTCGGTTCGTTTTACAAATCATGTTAGAAGAACCCCGCGAAAATTGTATCAGTGAGAACATAGTACACAACGCAAACCATCCAGGGTATCACGGCAGGGACTCGCATTCCTGTACCTAATATCTCAAGTCCGAAGGTAATATCGAAATTCATAGCTTGGAATACTTTTTCAACCCATTCACCAACTGTCGGAGCAGCTAAACAGGGAACAATAAAGAATCCAATTATCCCAATATAAATGATTAACGCAAAGAACGCTTTAATAATACTTGCAATATCTGTTATTCCTTGAGGGAGATTCGTGACTAGCTGAACAAACCCTGTGAGTAACACATCGATAATCGCTAGCAGATCAGGGAGCGAAAGTTGATCCCATAACCAAAAGACACAATCAATACACCAGCCGACAAAATCCGATATTAATGTGCCTAAGGCCGTAATACAGGCATCGATAAAAGTACCTGCTGCTGCACTAAACGCATC
>JBHLMN010000035.1:0-20724 GCA_048938105.1 Promethearchaeota archaeon | reverse complement strand
ATGCTGCATGATAAGTTATTCCAATTTCTTGTGCCCATTTTGATAATTTCATCAGAATAAAAACTAATATTTTTCTAATTAAGCACATGAATTATTAGACAGCTCACCAACCCTCCTCATTTATTAGACTATAGTAACAAGCATTTTCAATAAGAATATAGATCGCTTTTTTCATACGATCGATAGAGGATACAGAGTGAATGGGATTGAATTCACTTATTTCGGTTTATTAAGCTATAATAAAGACTGAGATACAGACGATATATTATCAAGACAATCATGAATGTTTCTACGGGAATTTCAAGAATGAGCTCTTTTCCAGATTATGTTACTTGTATTCGACTACTTCTACGACATTCAACACCTTCAAATGTAATTTCTCATTCAATTCATACAGCTCAAACAGCGCTGAGAGTTGTGGAACGAATGAAATCACAAAATTATCTGATAAATTGCGATATTATTCTAGCTGGTGCTCTACTTCATGATATTGGACGCTGCAAATCGCATCGTATAAACCATGGGATTATTGGTGCCCAACTGCTTCGAGAAGAAGGTTTTCCTGAAGAACTAGCAAGAATAGCAGAGAATCATTTATTTGCTGGAATTACTAAACATGAAGCGCTTAAGCTTGGATTACCTTTTCAAGATTATCTCCCACTGACTTTGGAAGAAAAGATAATAACTTATGCCGATAATGTTTCAAAAGGAGAATCTATTTTATCCATTGATGAAGTAATTGATCGATATAGCAAATACCTCATCCCCTCACACCCAATTCTCAAGAGGGTGAGGCTTTTACATTTAGAGATAGATGTATTGTTAAACAAAAAGTAAGGATAGAGAAGTATTGAGAGTTGTCCCTTCTTATGACGAATTTTTTGGATTTCTTCGCAAATCTCAGAATATGGTAATTTTAGTAATGCATTCCCAAGCTGATCCTGATGCAGTAGGATCAGCCATTGCCTTAACCCATTTAATTCATGTACTAAATCCTAATCTAATTATTCGCACTCTTGAACCAGAATTAAGTACTTTAGGCCAAAATCTCCTCGAAATCTCCAATTTCCAATTTGATCCTATTAATATTGATCAAGTCATATCTCCATCTCTATTCATTCTTCTTGATACTAATTACATAGATTCAAATCTTATAACTTCAAAAAATCAATTTGCAATTATAGATCATCATATTAGCACTAACTTAGAAGTAGAAGTAGCGTTTGATTTTCGACTCGATTCTTTTAGAGCAACTGCTGAAATCATTGCCTCTCTATACTATTGTGCAGAGATTTCTCTAACTCCGCAGATCATTAAGTGCCTTCTGGCTGGAATCGTCTTTGATACGAGACGATTTTTATATGGTGATCGTGAGTTATTTGAATGTGTTAATTTTCTTCTTCGTAATGATTCTAAATCATACTCTCAAACTATGAGCCTTTTCTCTTCCTCTCGTTCTTATTCGGAAAAATTAGCTTGTATTCGGGCGGCCCAACGCATGAAGCGACACCAAATTAATAATAAAATCTTACTTTTCTCTCATGTGAGTTCATTTGAAGCAGCAGCGGCTCGATCACTTATTTTTTTAGGAGGAGATATAGCCATAGTCATTGCTAATCGAAAACGAGAAACTCGTATTAGTTTCCGTACAACATCAGATTTTACAGAGGAAACAGGCTTATCTCTAGGAAGAGATATCATTCCTAAATTAATAAGTCAATTTGGGGGCACAGGAGGAGGACATGACAGCGCTGCAGGATACAACTCATCATTATTGGAAATTAAATCTGTTAGACAATATCTGTTCCAGCTTTTTGAGACAAAATTAGATATAAAAAATCAGGAAAAGGTTTAAACACCATCTCTGCTGTTTATCCATATCTCAATAGGCTAATAGTTCCACTTCTTCAAGATATAAGAAAATCTGAGCGAATGTAATCGTATTCTTCTTTATTGAGGTGAAAAGTTTCAAATTCTTCTTCTTGACGCGCGATTTGGACAGCAATATTATGTTTGCATTGGGATACACGGTTTTCCAATGCATTATGTTGAAAATCATAACAACGACACCAATATGGATCGATCATAACCAGATATTCTCTTGTTTTTCCCACAACAACCCATCGTTCCACATTATGATCATTGTCTTTGCTTATAATATATCTCTTTACACTATTAGTTCTTACTAATTCCTTGGCTTCTTTTAACCGATTTGAAAACTTGGAGGTCAATTAGCTCCTCACCATTTTTAGTAAAAAATCAACAGCTTCTTTCAATTCATCTGATTGTTCCAGTTCACTCTTTAAATTTGAGATCCGTTCATTATAAATATCTTCTGGTATTTCTTCGATCTCTTTCCTTACAGAAAGCTCTTCAATACTATATTTTAAAGATTGAGCTCCTTTTGAAGCCCCCTGTTTCATTTTTCTCAATTGTTCAATAGCTTGATTGATTTGTTGTGTTATAGCTTCTTTTTCACCCAAATACTCATTTTTAAGAGATTCATAAACGGTGGCTTGTATCTCACCTTTTTTTTCCTCTAATTTCATCAAACGCTCTTGGAGTTTCGTTTGCTTATCTATGAGATCCAAAAAAGGGTGTTCCAAAGATCCATGTTTCTCCCTTTCCTCAGATAATTTCATGATGTCTTGATCAAGTTTCTTTATATCTTCACTAACATCAATCTCTTCGATCTCGGCCCGAACTTTGAGCTTTTCTGATTTGAGTTTCAATTTCTTAAGCTCTTCTTCTAATTTAACTTTTTTAGCTACTTGTTTCAAAGAATCTGGATTTATATCCATCTTTTCAGTTGTCATTTTGAGAGTCTCCACAGTAGAAATTTAAACTGTATAACTTATTTTTTGCTTTAATAAAATTGTTTCCTTGGGGGAACAAATTGAGTCTTTGAAAACCTCTCATTATTCGTTACTTAATCCTTTTGATCTCTTTGTTCACTCAAACGGAGAAATTTAAATTATTGTAGATCTAGGATGCTTTGAGGTCTTCTTAGCATTAATACTATACTAGTAGCGTTTTCAGGTTTGGTAACAGAATAGTTAGATTATTTTTCTGAAGAAAAATGAGAATCTATAGTTTAAATTTGTTAACAAGATCATTAAGGTATGTTATCAAAAACAACAAACCAGATTCAATTTCATTTGTACGATCCCATCAGTTAAAGAGTTTTCAAAGAGAGACCTCTTTCTCAATAAATAATTATAATTCTTTTAATCCATTCCTTTTACCTGTTGTTTTCTGTTTCAAAGACTTCTTCGCTCTTGTTCAGTCATCTCATGCTTTCTTTCTATTTTGAAACCCATGATTCCTTTATCTGATTGTTTTTTCTGTTAATTTTGTTGTTTTATTTCACTATATCAATCAAATTAAAAAAGAAAATTTTTATTTTCCTTGTAAATGTTTGCAATAAACCTTACAGTAAGAAAATCTCCTAGGCCCCAAGTAATCATATCAACTGAAAATTAGCTAGATCTTATTAAATCAGAAGGATTCTGTCTTGACATTGGATGTCCAAATAGGTAAAATTGTAAGAATTTCTGGCCCTGTAGTGGAAATTAGTGGCATGAATCGTGCTCAACTTTATGAAATCGTTAGGGTCGGTGAAGAACAGTTAATCGGAGAGATTATCCGAATTAATCAATCTGGAAATCGACACATTTCTACGGTTCAAGTTTATGAAGAAACTACTGGTTTAAAACCTAGAGAGGAAGCTATAGCGACGGGGAAACCTCTTAGTGTTGAACTTGGTCCAGGGTTAATAACCCGAATTTATGATGGTATTCAGCGACCTTTACCAGCTCTCCAATTAGAAGAAGGTGATTTTATTACTCGTGGTCTTACATCCGCTCCATTAGATCTGGATAAGAAATGGGATTTTAAGCCATTAGTAGCTAAAGGAGATACGGTCAATGGAGGTTCGCATATTGGAGAGGTACAGGAATCTAGAATGGTTACTCACAAAATCATGATTCCACCTGATATTAATGCAGCAAAAGTTACTGGAATTGCCGCTCCAGGACAATATTCGATATCAGAAACAATAGCTCAAATTGATTTGGAAGGACAGTACCCTTTTGCTCTACCACTAATAATGAAGCAAACATGGCCAGTTAGAAACCCACGTCCATTTAGGAGAAAATTGGAAGCAAATATCCCTCTAATCACGGGCCAACGTATATATGATACTTTTTTTCCAATTGCTAAAGGAGGAGCGGCTGCAATACCAGGAGGTTTTGGGACAGGAAAAACCGTGTCTCAGCACCAACTAGCAAAATGGTCTGATGCAACTGTAGTTGTTTATGTCGGTTGTGGGGAACGTGGTAACGAAATGGCTGAGGTTTTGAAGGATTTCCCTGATTTGGAAGACCCCCGATCGGGGGAAAAGCTAATGCAACGCACTGTTCTTATTGCAAATACCTCTAATATGCCTGTTGCGGCACGAGAAGCATCTATATACTTGGGAATTACTATTGCTGAATATTACCGCGATATGGGGTATGATGTTGCATTAATGGCGGACTCAACAAGCCGTTGGGCTGAAGCTTTACGTGAAATTTCGGGTCGCTTGGAGGAAATGCCTGGCGAAGAAGGTTATCCAGCTTATCTAGCGTCCAGAATAGCAGAATTTTATGAGCGAGCGGGAAGAATTGAAACACTTTCTGGTCATAAGGCAAGTATATCCGCTATCGGAGCAGTTTCTCCTGGGGGAGGAGATTTTTCAGAGCCAGTGACTCAAAACACCCTAAAAACAGTAAGGGTTTTCTGGGCATTAAGCTACCCATTAGCACGTTCTAGACATTTTCCAGCTATCTCTTGGTTGGAGAGTTATAGTCTTTATATTGATTCGTTAGCTGATTGGTATCATGAAAACATTGCACCAGACTTTAATAGGCGGAGAGAAGAAGCAATGGCACTTCTTCAGAAAGAAAAAGAATTACAAGAGATTGTCCAACTGATAGGTCCCGATGCATTGCCTGAATCGGAGAAAATTATCCTTCAGGCTGCTAAAATGATTCGTGAAGATTTTCTCCAGCAAAGCGCTTATTCGGATGACTCTTATTGTGCCTTAGATAAGCAGTACAAAATGCTTTACATAATTATGCAATTTTATCATAAAATGCGTGAAAACCATAATGCAGGAGTTCCTCTTGAAAAAATGACTTCTCTATCCGTTTTATCTGATATTGCTAGTCTAAAATGGGCTTTTGATGAGGAATTCAATGGATTATATGAAAGATGCTTAAGTTTTATTCAAAATGAGATGAAACCAAGTAATTTTGGGATTGCGTGATATATGACACCTATAGTGTCTTTAGCTCCTGGCCATGAGAATATAACCTTAGCACTGGTGACACTTTTCCTAGTTTTTCTGTTTTACAGCCTAGTTTTTCCTTTTTTAACATTTTTTGTTCCTATTCTGTTCTTGGGAATATGTGGCCATCTCTTTTTCTTCAGGGATCCCGATCGAAAGATTAACAGTGATCCCCGATTAATACTAGCTCCTGCAGATGGAAAAGTATACGAAGTTATTTCTGCTAAAGGAATCATTAGGATTCGGATGTCTCTATTCGATGTTCATGTTACTCGAAGTCCCATCTCGGGGAACATTAAAGACATTAACAGACAAAAAGGAAAACATTGGCCTTTCGTTTCATTCATTAGAAGAGGAACGGAGGAAAATACCCGTCAAATAATTCGCATTGTGAATTCAATAGGGGAATTTCTTGTTATTCAAATTGTGGGGATCTTTGCTCGGCGCTGCACAAGTTATGTTTCACTTGGTGATCAAATTCAGCAAGGTGAACGACTTGGAATGATTTATTATGGTAGTGAAGTCGATGTTCATTTTCCCCCGGAGAAATATGAAATTTTAGTTCAAAAGAAAAGTAAAATGATAGCTGGCAAAACGCCAATAGCAAGACTGAAAGATTTACCTAAGACCCTTTTGTAAGGTGTGAAGTGTGTCATCATTCAATAAATATACTCTTTTAGCGTTCTTATTAACCGCTTTGAATGCTCTATGTGGTATTGGCGGAATCATTGTATCTGTTTATTTTCCTAAAGACCTTCCTTACCTTGCAATGCAACTACTGATTTTTGGTGCGATTTTTGACTTTCTTGATGGAAGAGTCGCAAAAATGGCTCCAATCAGCTCTACAGTAGGAGCATATTGTGATTCAATTGGAGATGTCATTACTTTTGCCATTCTTCCTGGTATTATGTTACTTAATTCACCGTTAATTGGAAATGATATTACCGAATATAGTTCCATCTTATCATTAATAATTGCAGGATTCTATTCTTTTTGTGGGTGGGTACGTTTAATCCGTTTTGCAACACATCCAACAGAAATTCATTTTGATGGTCTTCCTTCTCCTGCGGCTGCGCTTTTTGTTGGCTCTAGTGCACTTCTAGCCACTCAACAGGAAATGCACTGGTTTTTTTGGGTAAATGGCCTTCCCCTTACCTTGATAACCGTATTAATCAGTATCTTAATGATATTAACAGTAAATTATCCAACTCCGAAACGAGGAAAAACACCTGACATGGTTGCGATTGGTATAGCAGGAGTGGTTGTACTAACTTTCGTTTTTTTCCCTTTTTATGGAACACTTAGCGCTATTCTGTTCATTGCAATACTTTACACGGTATTTGGGCCTTTATATCTCATAAAAACAAGGAAATAATTAGTGAATTTGGGCGGATGGACTACATCTTAGCTGAATTTGTTAATTACTTCGTAAAAAATCTAATACAATCATTGTAAGAGTATCCTCAACTTCGGCTTTTTGATAGAGTATCTTCAGAAAATTGTTCAAATCAGAAAGATTATGGTGTCGAGTCCTTAACAAAAGGGAGTACTCTTGGTTTGTCCGATAAATATTTCTTACTCGGTTATCTGAGATACAAAAGTCAGTTGTTATTTTATATTTTCCTAAGGGTGCCTTAACTTGGATGTATGCATGGATGTATTTTCTCTGCCAGTAAGGTGTATATACAGAGTAACCAAGGATAAAGTTCTCGTTCTTCCATTTTATCAATTTCCGATAAATCGCAGGTTGATTATCGTTGAGATTTTTAGCTATTTTGTAAGTAGAAGGTGGAAAATCATATGTATCTCCTAACTTCTGAATTTCGAGTAATATTTTCAATTCATCAGATTTTAATTTTCTTTTTGGCGTCGTAACACGGAATCCTTGTTCTTTGTGAACTTTAATAACTTCAATCATCTGATATTTTTGAAAACCAGTCTCACCAATAAGTTCGTAAAGATGATCTAGTGAGTTTAGAAATTTTGTAGCATTTGGAAAATGAAAACGGCAAATCAATGAGAAATCTCCTGTGATTCCCTCTAAAGTACTCAACGAGTTCTGATTGTAGTTATTTAATAATTCATTTACTACTAGTGGTTCATTTGGATTTGTTTTTAAAAGGAGAAAGAAAATGCGCTGTTGGTGTGACAAAGGATTTAGCACAAGCTGCCATGATTTTATTAAGCCATTTTTTCTCATAATCAGTATTTGTTTTCGTAACCATGTTGAAGAAATCCCAATTTCGGCAGCAAGACCCCTAAGCGAAGAAAGTCGTCTGTTGCTTAAAGCATACAAGATTTTTTCGATGATTTCGTCGGATTTCTGATTTTTCAAAGAACTCACCTGGTAAGATATGATTTGTTTTTAGTTTATATTTATATATTATATTGATTTTATAACATTTTTTCAGGCCAATATGTATTAAACGAAAATTCTTATTATAGAACTTGAAGAAATATCTCAGAATATTTGGTAAGAGGAGGTTTTATTTTGACAATTAAAACAGAAACAGGAGAAAATTATGAAATAAAGGATCTTTCCTTGAAAGAAGAAGGATTAAGAACTATGGAATGGGCAGCAAGTAGAATGCCAGTTCTTCAACTTATTAAAAAGCGATTTGAAGATGAAAAACCGTTTAAAGGCGTACGAATTGGAGCATGTCTCCATGTCACGAAAGAAACCTCACAATTATGTGAAGCCTGGTTAGCAGGTGGAGCAGAAGTCTATCTCTGTGCATCAAATCCGTTATCGTCACAAGATGAGATCACTGCAGCACTTGTTTCAAAAGGGGTTCATGTATATGCTTGGAAATTTATGGATACAGAAGGTTACTATCGAGCTATTGGAAATGTAATTAATTCCCGACCACATATTACAATCGACGATGGCGCAGATTTGGTCTCAATTCTTCATAAATTGAAACGAGGGGAATCTGGTGAAGAAATTGAGATCGTTAAAAAGGTTATTAATGACGAAACTGATATCATTGATAGCGTTTGGGGTGGAGCAGAAGAAACCACTACAGGAATTATCCGTCTCCAAGCAATGGCAGATGATGGGGCTCTACTTTATCCCATTATGGCAACTAACTCCTCTCCAAGTAAAAACTTATTTGATAATGTTTATGGCACTGGTCAATCGAGTATTGATGGAATTCTAAGAGCGACTGCAGATCTAATTGCTTCTAAGGTATTTGTAATTGCTGGGTATGGTCATTGTGGAAAAGGAGTCGCCATGCGTGCGAAAGGTATGGGGGCAAGACGGGTGGTCATCACGGAAATTGAACCGCATGCAGCTCTACAAGCCGTCATGGAAGGCATGGAAGTGATGCCCATGATCGAAGCAGCAAAGATAGCTGATATTATCATCACTGCTACGGGGTGTAAGGATGTTGTCCGAAAAGAGCACTTCGAAGTAATGAAGGACAATTGTACAGTTTGTAATACTGGTCATTTCAATATAGAAGTTAATATTATTGATCTAGACGCTTTAGCTACAAGTAAAGTTCGAATCCGTCCATTTGTAGATCAATATTTTCTCAGTGATGGCCGAAGAATCAATCTTTTAGGTGAAGGTAGGTTAATTAATCTTGCAGCAGCAGAAGGGCATCCAAGTGAGATAATGGATTCTTCGTTTGCCTTGCAAGCTTTAGCCAGTGAATATATTGTTAAACATAAAAATGAGATGAAAAAACTTGGTGGAAGAGTCATTCAAATTCCTGTTGCGATTGATAACAGAGTTGCTACGTTAAAGTGTGAGGCTTTAGGTATTGAACTTGATGTATTAACTCCTGAACAGGAGGAGTATATTTCAAGCTGGCGTGTTGGAACATAACTTAGCGGTCATTCCAGTTTGGAATTTATGAGCCTTTAAAATAATACCGTTTGATTCGTAAAACCTATATCTGGACTTGACCAATTACACAAATCTCTATCTAAATCTCAGCAACTCATCACTTATACTTCTTCCCATGAGACACCTTGATAGAAACACTTTGAAGAGCTACTCTTCTAAAAGACAATAATTCATACTTCCTTCCCGTTTATTATTTAATCATATATGTGAGAACATATACAAGCGTTTATGAATCCACTTCAACCCAGTTTCTCTTGTACATGAGTAGTAATGAATTCAAATAATGCTGATTTCGCTTTAGCTGACATTAAATGTTCTTTCAAGGTATGTCGGAATGTTCGAAGACTTTTTTGATCATATTGAAACTGTACATCCTTATAATGAACGCTTTCTAATACTAGATTCTCAGGTGGGGCAGCTTTGGGTTTAAATTTAACTATCTTTGAGTCTAGAAGATAAGTAGTATATTCTGAATCACATTTACCATTATTTAATTCAATTAAATGACCAACAATTCTTCGTACCATCTCCCAAAGGAACGACTTGCTTGATACTCGAATTTGGTAGGAACTATCACCTAGTGATACGATTTCAGCCACTTCAATTGTTTTAAATGTTCCTTTTTCTTTCTTATTATCTCGTTTTGCAAAATTACGAAAATCGTGTTTTCCTATCAACATTGTTAGAGTTCTACGGGCAAGAGGATAATTAAAATCTTTACTAGTAGTCAAGAAGTAGGAGTATGTACGTAGAATGGCGTCTCGTCTTGGATGAAAATCAGAAGATACACTAGCAACTCCTAGGGCTCGAATCGATTCAGGTAGATATGAGTTAATCTCGGATAATATTGGAACTTGTTTGGAATCAAATGATATAATCTGGCTTAATGCTCCTACTCCACGATCAGTACGACTGGCAAAACGTATTCTTGAAGCAAAAAAGGAATCAACTAGTCGTGCATTTTTGAATGCTGAAATTACAAGTGTTAATATGTTTTGAGGATCATGTAGTTGACCATTAAATCCTGAATAATCTAACATAGGTAAGTAGCTTAAACAAATTGCGTACTTCTGCATTAGATTTCTCCAATTCTTCTTTTCTTCATAATTTGTTGAATTTGTGACTTGTTCTCTTCAAAAAAAGTGATCAGAAGTTGGGTAATTTCCTCATTTTGATTCATTGACAACAAATATAAGGCTTTATTTGGAAATTTCTGTTCCCAGAATGTTTGAAGTTGCTTCTTTTGATTTTCATCGAGTAAATCTTCTTTCCCACAAATTAAGAGAAGAGGAACTTCTTGAAAATTCCGAGAAACCTGATTTAGAAGATTTATTTGGGAGATAAGGGAATCTTCTTGGGTGAAATCAAAAATAAAGACTATAGCTGTTGCTAAAGTTTTTATAGCCGCTATAGCTCGCAATTCGATCTCTTTCATTTCTGTTAATGATCTATCTAAAATTCCTGGAGTATCAACGATTTGACACGAAATATGACTAATTGGCCGTTCTGATACGTGTGATGCAAAAATAGGGATTTTTAAGTGACCCAGGGTTACTTCCTTAGTAGTAAAAGGATAAGCTCCTATTTCAGGAGTTGCAGACGTTACTGCATTTACTAAAGAGCTTTTTCCAACATTTGGATATCCTGCAATACATATTGTTGGTTGATCCAAATCAATTCCAGGCATTCCACGCATACGAGCTCTTACGCCTTCTATAAATTCTAATCGTGAGTCTAATTTAATAATTACAGATTTCATTCTCCCAAAAGCCGCTCTACGAATGGTTTTAGCAGCTAAAACTGATCTAGCATTCCAAACATCACCAAGGTGCTCACGTTTAATCTTCCAAATAACATCAGCGGCACCAGAGAAAGATCCTAAAGTTTTTCGTATTTTATCTAATCCAAAGCTAAGATCTAGGATTTCTACATAGAATTCAGTAATAATCTCTGCATCCATGCGAGGGAAATCTTCTACAATTCGGAATAAACGATTTCGTAACTCCTTGGATAACAGTTCAATACGTGTAGCCTCTTTTTTTCGAATCCGTTGTAGAGGAGAAACACTTTCAGATGTTCCTCTAATTGATGTCCTCATAACATTGTTTTGTGCCATCAAAAAAAGCTTATTTGCTCTTGGGATAGGAATAATAGAACGAAAAGGATTTGTAGATGGCATAAACAGACATCCGAGATTTAGAATAACTTTAAAAAACACTTTTAGTCTGATTCATGGATAATATCCTGTAAACGATTTAATCCATCTATAGATTCGATAACATTCCATACTGCTCTTGGGACCATATGATGCCATTTGGTTCCTTCAGCCATGTGTTTCCGAATCTGAGCGCCTTTATAGTCAATACGATTAAAAGGCCCTGTGGATCTTACCTCCATTCCTGCTTCCGTAAACAATCGGCGAGTAAGACTATTATTTGTATACACTCGTGTAAAGGGGGGGCAATAGCTGCGTAAATGACTCACCCACACAGAGTTTCGATGTATATCAGGAATTGTAACCATATAAACCCGTTCCAGCTGAATACCTGCTTCATTCATTGCTGCACGAATCATTAGAAGTCTCTCACCAGCGGTGAACGGATCAGAAACAGTGTGAGACTGTTGAGTACTACCGATTGCAATTATTATTTCTTCTTCTTGTTCTAAAATATGTTGAACAGCCTTCAGATGACCCTTGTGGAACGGATTAAACCTTCCTACAAAAAGTCCCCGGTCTTTATTCATTCTTTCTGGCCTCTAATTGCCTTTCTTTTTGCTTTATTGCTTCTTCTATGGAAATGTCTCCTAATGCTACAGATTGTGCTAGTTCTGCATCTAAAGTAATTCGATTATTTGATAAATTTCGACTCCATTTTTGGATTTCCTTTATTCTACCAATTGGTACGGAACTTCTTACCAGGTGATTTTTCACTCTTCCAGAGCGATGGGCAATAGTAATTGCAGCTGTTTCATTAGAACCAAATGATATATCTAGTGGTGTTCTTCTGGAGCTTGAATAAGCTTCTTGCACTATCTCGAGTTTAATGTTTTTTTGATTTCCAAAAACAGCAAAAAGTTTGTTAAAAACTACTTTTGATACCGAAGTAGGTTGATCCCCGATACGAATAACTACTTGTTCACTAGGAAATAAGATTAGGTATTTCTCTATTTTCTGAGTTAATTGAGGCAACCTACTCGTTTCTGCGGCTAAAATCATTCCATCACAAATTGCTGCCAATCCTATGTGTTTACCAGGGTCAACTCCCACGATTAATACTTTAAATTTTGGTTCTTTTTTTCTTGCAATAATCCCAATTATTTGGGCAACGAGATATGGTTGAATCTCTTCTAAACTGAGCTGTAGAATTGTAGAATTGCTTATGTGATTCATCGACTCTTGTGTTGTGATAATCAGATCGTACTTTTGAGGAGGAATGGACTGACTTTTCACAAAAAATTTAGCTTTTAAAGGTGAACCCTCAAATAACTTGGATAATTTGTGATAAAATCGCATATCATCTGTTTGAATGGCAATTCGATAGTTTATTGGCAAATCCAACCCTGATATCAGTGGTATAACTTATTGATCTATTTTTTATCTGAAGATCTTTCACAGATTATTGTTTGTGAACTCAATCAATTTTTTTAAATTACTTCTCAAGGAATATTAATATCAAAGAAAGAAGTCCATACAATGGAAAATCCCCTCGGTTCCCTTTTACAACAACAGAATATCGCTGTACAGTTGTATGGTCTTCCTGGAACATATAAAACAACATTTTTAACTCAAACCATTCGCAAAAAATTAGAAGAAGGATGGAATCCTATTTATTTAATCGATACTAGTGGTAATTTCCCAATTATTCGACTGAAATCAATTAAACATCTATTACAACATATGATCGTTTTTCAGCCAAAAACACTTGAAGAAGAAGCTCTATTATTCGATGATCTCAGTATTCAACTCCATTCACAAGATTCCATCCTATTCATTGATGATGTTTTTAGACACACTGATCTCAAAAATAAAGACAATATCCATCTTAACTCATATATTTTAGCCCAAATTAAAAGTATTTCAAGGAGAATTAGTTTCCCTGTTATCCTAACAAATCAAGCACGTAGTTTTGATGAGAATATTCGTCCTTTTCTTCAGAGTCTTACTCTTCAATATCTAGATTGGCATTTCTTATTTGAAAAATCTCAGAAACAAAATCGAATTCTTGTCACTTTTTTTGATCATGAACGTTATGTTTTGCAGCGAGAACACAGAATTGATTCATCGGGATTTTTAATTGATTTATAGTTTAAACTCCCTTATATTCTTCTAACTTGTTTTAGAAAATCTTGATAAGGGATTCTAATATACGTAGGCCGACCGTGAGCACAAATATTAGGATTTTCTGTTTGTACGAGTTCTTGTAGAAGACTTTTTGTTTGTTGATAAGATAAAATTTCTCCCGCACGATAAGAAGCGTGGCATGCTATTAAACTTAGAATCTCATTGATATGATCCTCAATAACCATTTCAGGAAGAGTATCTAATAATTCTTCCAGGAATTGTTTTAAATCAGTTCTTCCGAGAATTTTAGGAATAGCAAAGACTTCAATTTCACGTTTACTTCCTTTAGGGATTCTAAAATCAAATCCTAGGTTGTTAAGATGGGAGAGAGAATCCAATATGAGTAAGCGTTTCTCAGGAGTCAAAAATAATCGAAAAGGTTTAAGAAATGTTTGAGAACTGACTTTATTAGCCTTGAACATCGCTGTGAACTTTTCTAGGTTGATTCGCTCATGTGTGGCATGAAAATCCATTACAATCAAGTCATGATTCGATAAATCTTCAAGTAAAAGGAATTCTTCTCCAAGTGGGCCTCGTAATTTTAAGTCTGATCCGAAAAAATCTGTTATTTCCTGTTTTTTCTCAAATAGTTGGGATTCAGCACTCTCTAAAGAGATTTGTAACTCAGAGGATTTTATGTCAGGATGAATGCTTATTTGTTGTTTTTTCCCCAGTGGCTTAATATCTTGATGTGCTGATGATGCAGCTACTACATTTGTCTCTCCAACTGCTAAGATTGTTTGTGTTTCCCGTTTTGAACGTGATCTAAGGTGTGGAACAATATCTTGAGTTTTAAGACAATGTGCAACGGTTGAACAAATTGCAATCATTAAATCTTTTTCATTATAGAAAAGGACTTCTCGCTTTTGAGGGTGGATGTTTACATCGAAATTTTGAGGATCGAGTTCTAAGAACAGAAATGCCACAGGAAACTCACGTTTCATCAGATATGTCCCATAACCCTCTTCCAAGGCAGATTGTAAAATCTTGGATAAGATTCGCCTTCCATTCAAAAAAAAGTATTGATACTTCCTGTTTCGCTTATTATGTCCAGGTTTGCTAAGATATCCATGAATTAGTATGTCATTGCGCTGGACAATACCAATGTCTAGAAGAGATCCAGCTAAATCTTGACCAAATGTTTCTTTGATTGCGGATAGATGATTTTTACTTTTTACAGTTTGAAATTCAATTTTACCATCGACAATATACGTAAACGCAATATGAGAGTGTCCGACCGCATTTTGAGCAACAACTTCATAGATGTAGGATTGTTCGACTGAAGCTTTTTTCAGGAATTTCCGTCGTACGATAAAATTAAAAAACAGATCACGGACCCGAACAAGAGTTCCTGGTGAAGCCATCATTTCATCTGAAATCTGACTTTTTTCCAGATCACCCTCTACTGTGATATATTTCGCTAGCTCATCTTTGGCTGTTCGACTGATAATAGAGAACCTTGAGACGGAAGCAATCGAATATAAGGCTTCTCCACGGAAACCCATAGTAGAAATTGACTCTAAGTCATATTCGGAGCTAATCTTACTAGTAGCATGACGTTTGATAGCTAAAGGAAGATCTTCTGAAGGGATCCCAATCCCATTGTCTTTTACCTCGATCAGATCCTTCCCACCGTTTTTTATCATAATTCTAATCTCTGTAGCTGATGCATCAATGGCATTTTCAATTAATTCTTTCACAACAGATGCTGGACGCTCAATTACCTCACCTGCAGCAATCTTACTAATACACTGTTCTGAAAGTACCCTTATCCGGTTTTCACCTACAGGTTTTCGAGCAGACACCTTTGGAGTCATAGTATCAAGCCTTTCTACTCACATTTACATGGCAATGGAAATCTATTTCTTTCATTGTGCCATCTCCTTTAAAGTTTCCCTTCTTTAAAGTCCTACACTACTAGGTTTACCATTACTAACAAATAATTTTGTAAAGAGGAGTGTTTGTAACTTTAGTTTTAGCATGGTAAATCTCTAAACCATTATTATCACATGCTTGTGTGACATAACCTTTTAGTATCCCCCCTCAATCTTTTTATGAAATAAGTTTCTGTATGTCCAAGCTATTGCCTTTTTCTACGTGAAAGGCTAATCATTGTTAATATCAAAAGAATTGCTAAATAGAACTGTGCCGATCCAAAGGAAGGAGTGGTAACGCGAGCATCAGGAATTATCATCACTCGTTCCACATACCATTGGTTGAGAAACATCGTTTCGATGCCCATAGCTAATTGATCATCCCAAGTTTGATTAGAATCGAATCGAAACCGAAGATGACAATAATAGGGGTCAAATTTGGATACATTTTTCCCATCCTCTGGATACCAGCGGTGATCAGGATCCTTTTGAGCCAGATTAGTAAAATAATTAAATGTGGAAGTGTATTCAATCATATGAATCCCAGTAATCTGGGGATAAGCTGCTAGTTCCTTGGATAGATCTTGAGAGAAATATTCCCGAAATTCCTTATTCGAACCAATAATTTTCTCACTGGTATTAGTCTCAAAGATCCAAGGACAAGCAGTGATATTTTCACTTTTATCCCCTGAAAACAGTAATGCTACGCTAAATATTGTGTTCTCTGGTAAGGTCCAAGAATTGTCAGATATACTTATTGTAAGATGACTGCTTAGTAATGTGGGTATCAATAACATTACAAAAATCATTGGCTTCTTCATTTGCAACTGCTTTCGAACCATTTAACGTCACATGAGATATTCTTTAGTTATATAGACTAAAATACCCTGAAATATGATCACGTTGGGTCATGTAATAATCTTCTTCATGTATTTCATGGTATTTATAATCAACAAAGCTAAAAATTATTTCTAACAAAGAATAATACATTCTGACCATGTCATCAAACTCTGGGATTTCCACGCTTCTTTTATCAGCCCATGTATCATGATCATATGTCCAATAAACCGCATGGTTGTGATGATAATCTAATTGATTTATCTTAGAACAACTATCTGATTTACACCAACAACACCATACCCACATATCAGTACCTTCATTTGTTTGAGCATGTATTTTTTGAGCTAACCTCAAATCAGAATAATAGCGTCCCCACCACCAAGCGGAATCGTAGAGATGAAAACCTGCTGTCCAATCGACCCCATGAGATGAAATAAATACGATTGTTTGATCGTTACCACCTGTATGACTATCCGCTAAATTAAACTGTGTATTCACAGTTGTGGTATATATAGCGCTATGAGTTGCTTCATGATCTTCCCAACTTCGATCTATAGCTATGAAAGATGTGTAATAGGGAAAAAATTCTATGTCATAAGCTAAATCAGTCATTATATCGAAAAAGAACCATGCATCTTTTGCCATATTTGGTACATCTTCGTGAAAGGCAAACCTTGAAACACCAATAACAACCAAAGCGTTGTCATAATCACCAGAAGTTCTCACGCTATCAATAATAATCTCTTCTTCTAAACCATAAATTTCCCCATGTGCAACACCTCCGTCATCAAACAGTGGGTGCTGACAACAGGTATAGATAATACCATTAATCGTTAGGTTAAATCCTACTAAGTAATTGATTGATTCCTCGATTGCTTTTTCTGATCTATTTCCATTTTCATCAGACTCGTACACAAATTTTCCATGGTCTTCAATATCTACAAACCAAACACTTCTTTTTACTTCAGGAGGCGCATTTTTCGTTAAACCAAGTTCATTTAGAGTTTTAGTTAATGTAAACATCGGAATATTCTCCACCGTCTTCTGACGATTCCATACACGGACCATCTTCGCTTTCTTATGATCATACCCTTTACTTGGTCTATAATCGTCATCAACATATGTTTGGCCTATATCAATGGTCAAATCACTGGGTTCGTGATGTTTAACACAAATGGTCACGATCCCTTCGTTCTCTGTTGTACCTAATTCGTCATTATCATTGGGAGATGTTTGCACTGGCAAGATCGCTAAAAGAAATCCAAAGAATAGTATCAAAACAAAGAACTTTCTTTTCATTTTTTTATCCCTTTCCTCTTCTTTCTTAATAGATAAAAGACATATTTTATGTAGACCAACAACCTATAAGTACGTTTCTATACTTAAATAGACCTTTTAAAGCTAGAAAAGATATCTTTCCAACAATTTTACTAGCGAAAACTAGATTTAGTACATAAATTAAAGTTGTCTGATTATTTCTCTTGGATTTTCTTCTCTAATTCTCGCATATCTTTAACTAATTGCCCAAGTTGTTGAAGTGCTTCTACTGGTGTTTTATAGTTGATATCAATATCTGTATAGTTTTTTAAGAATGCAAGAATCTCAAACTTGAGATTTTTTATTTCTCTTTCTAGTTGTTGATGACCAACATTTTTTGAAAGAGCTTCAGCAAGAGATAGTTGTCTAGGTTGAGATTCTGTTCTTCCTTTATGTCGAGGTAATTCTATTGTATCAGATGTTGCCTCTAGATCCAATAATTTCTTTTGAGCCTCAATAATAACTGTTTTTGGAATTCCAGCCATTTTAGCAACACTAATTCCAAATGAATGATCAGTCGAGCCCTCCTTAATTTTGTAAAGTAAGACAAGCTTCCCATTGCGTACTTTAGCGGTTTGATGAAAATTCTTGATAGTCGAATAATGATTCTCCAATTCACTGAGTTGATGATAATGTGTAGCAAAAAGTGTTTTACTTTGTTTCTCCTTAGCAATGTATTCTGCAATCGCCCATGCTAAAGATAATCCATCAAAAGTACTAGTCCCGCGTCCCACTTCATCTAAAATAATTAACGAATTTGGAGTAGAATTATGGAGTATATGCGCTGTTTCAAGCATCTCAAGCATGAATGTAGATTGGCCAAATGCTAATCTATCAAATGCACCAACACGAGTGAAAATCTTATCTATTATTCCCAAATTACATGTCTTTGCAGGAACATATGACCCAGCCTGAGCCATTAATACTATGAGGGCCACTTGTCTAATAAAAACTGATTTGCCCGACATATTAGGCCCAGTTATTATGTGAAGTTCCCTATTTTCCAAATTAGTGCTGTTGGGAACGAATCCAGTCTCCTTCTGTAAATGTTCGACTACAGGATGACGACCGTCAATAATTGAGATGATTGGTTCCTCTATGAAGTTAGGTTTACAGAAATTATTTTTAAGTGCTGTGAAGGCAAAACACACTAATACATCCAATTCGGCGATTAATTCGGAATAATTGCGAATAGTGGCAACTTTTTGGGAAATTGTCTCACGAATTTCGCAAAAACATTGATATTCTAGTTCTTTTATCCTTTCATCTGCATTCAATATTTTTTCTTCTATTTCTTTCAATTCAGGGGTGATAAAGCGTTCTGCATTAACTAATGTTTGTCGTCGTACATATTCAGATGGAACCGCTTCTTCTCCTGCATCACGTAATTGAGCTTTTGTGACTTCAATATAGTATCCATGAATTGAATTATACCCTAATTTAATATTGAAGGATGTCCGTTTTTGCTCTCGCTCCTCAATCTCCTGCAATATTTTACTTTGGTTGTTCTTTAATTCATATAATTGAAGTAAATCTTCATTATAGCTTGGCTTTATGATCCCCCCTTCACGAATTGAGGCTTGTGGGGATTCGTGTATTCCATTATCTATCAGTTGGATAACACTGATAAGATCTGAAACGTTAAAATCGTTGATTCTATGACAAATAGAACTTTTTAATCCACTTTGTTTTAAGAAAGTCTTTATATCCAAACAAAAATTCAATGAATCTCTCAGAGAGATTAAATCTCTAGCATTTACAGAACGATACTTTATTTTAGCTACTAATCTTTGAAAATCAGCTACATTAGAAAGTAGGTCAGCTATTTCTTGTATTACAGATAAATCCTGCTTAAATTGTTCTATTGCATCGAAACGATCATTAATTACGCTTGTATTACGTAAAGGTTGCAATAACCACCTACGTAGTAATCTAACACCCATACTTGTATTAATATCAGAAAAAATAGAAAGTAAACTACCTTCTATCTTTCCATCGAAAGCATTCCCAGTGATTTCAAGATTCCTTTGAGTATTAGCATCAAGTAGCAAATAATTACGATTGTCAAGAGTTCGAAGAGACGATATATTACTAGGATAGTCTTTTTTAAGCATATTTAGGTATGAAATGATCGCCCCTGCAGCTCGAATCCCTTCGACCATTGAAGTACAGCCATACCCTGCCAATGATCTAACTTCAAAATGATTCAATAGCGTT
Source organism: Promethearchaeota archaeon (assembly GCA_048938105.1). Classification (GTDB taxonomy): domain Archaea; phylum Asgardarchaeota; class Heimdallarchaeia; order Hodarchaeales; family Hodarchaeaceae; genus Hodarchaeum. Next base: position 949 of record JBHLMN010000035.1, on the reverse strand, counting down.
TGTTGAGCTGTATCGAAATTGAAAAGAGTTTCATTTACAGGATATACCACAGCCCGGGAAGTAGAGGTGATTATTTTTTCTAATGTGGTTTGTAATTTTCCTTTTAGTTGAATATCAGGAAAAATCACTTCTCGAGGATTGAAACGAGAAAATTCATCCTGAAAATTATCAACTACATTTTCTTTGAATTCTGCAATTAAAAATTCCCCTGTGGAGATATCAATGAATGATAACCCAATCGATTGCTTTTTTTCATTAACAACCAAACTTAAAAGAAAATTGTTAGTATCTTTATCCAATATCGAAGGTTCAAAAACCGTTCCTGGTGTTACAACACGCGTGACTCCTCTTTTTACAATTTTCCCTGAAGGAACATTCTTCGCATCTTCTAATTGGTCAACAATCGCTACTTTATATCCTTGATCGACCATTTTTTTTAAGTATGAATCAATGGCTTTAACAGGAACCCCAGCTAATGGAATTCTCTCTTCACTTACCCCCATACTTCTTGATGTAAGCGTAATATCAAGTGCTTTAGAAGTTATCTTCGCATCTTCGTTAAATGTTTCATAAAAATCTCCTAACTGAAAAAATATAATAGCATCTTTGTGAGTGTCTTTAATATGATAATACTGTCGCATGGCGTCGGTTGTTTTTCTTGGTTTTCTACTCATTGGCTCCATTTCTCGTAATTCTTTAACCACAAAGGAAAAATTATAATCATGTTTAATAAATCTTCCTCGATGTTCACTTTTTATTATTTAAGCAAGTACAATCAAAAAGAAAAGTTGGAATCAAGTCAATCTCCAGTTTGATTATCCAATGTTATAATGTTCAAGGAAATTATTAATACGTTAAAACCCTTAAATGCCTTGCGGGGGTCTCCCAGCCAGGTCAAAGGAGCTAGGTTCAGGTCCTAGTCGCGTAGGCGTTCGTGGGTTCAAATCCC
>JBHLMN010000009.1:0-233269 GCA_048938105.1 Promethearchaeota archaeon | reverse complement strand
ATAAATGAGCGCCCTGAGGAAGGTGTTGGGAAATTATTCATCTTTAAGAAGGAATATTAGGGGGATAACTCTTTTTTTTTATAGTGATAATGATATCACTCTTGATATTTGGTTCTCTTGAGACACAGAATTAGTATATAAAGAAAACATAAAGATTTTCGTGAGCATAATATTGGATTCATAAATGAAGCTGACATATTACTATGTATATTCTCTTTTCGTTGGTTATTGCACATCTATTATAAAAGAAAAAAGTAGAGCTTTTCTGATCAAACTTCCAATTGAATAATATCCTGATGTGTGATAGGAATATTTCCTTGTTTATATTTAAGAATCAATCTCTCTAGTTTTTCATCAGTTTCAGGAGTTAAATAGCGTTCTCCACAATTTTCACATTCTAATATTTCAAGATTTTTGATTAGAATATCCTGACCCTTAATTGTAACTAGGAACTTTTCTTTAATTTGCATAAGATTTCCTTTACAAATTGTGCAATTCATTTTTTTCTTTCCTTAAAATTAATCCCGAAGCTATATATGTTGCTATGTATGTTGTCTTTAAACCAAAGTTAAAGAAGAGTTCTGAGGAAACGTTGATTAGGTCCGATTTTTATAGATTTTTCGATATATCATGTCTTATATCCATTATTTGGATTAAATTAATTAAATAATCATATAAATCTTTTTAGCTATATTCTATCTAAGAAAAAAATTCTGTATTCCTTCTATTAGAAATTCTAATTAATCAAAAAGATTGAATTATATCAATTCTATAAATTAAACAGGATATCCTTACTATTTTATTAAATAAAATCGCCTTTAATCCGAAAATTATGACTGGAGTACTTAACCTTGGAACTATATAAAGATGTAAAAATTCATGTAGACAGTGTAAAATCTGGAGCCTGTTTCATTGTTTACACAATTTTAAAGAAATTTATGCCAGAAGAAGCTGATGAACTCGCAGAGCTATTTAATCGAAAATATGACAAACAACTTATGAAATATACTGAAGAAGATATTACAGATTATTTAAAACTACGTCGTCTAATTGTTACCTTTAAACCTGTCTTAGCCTCGGTATTAGAACCTGGAGAAGTATTTAATATCACTTGTGAAGCAGTTTCGATGAATTTTAATGCTATGTTGGCTAGTGCGAGACGCCAAATTACAGGAGAAGTTAATGTTGTTGAAACAAGATCACCACTTCTTCCAGGCCATGACCCCTCTATAGATATCATGTTCATTTGTACCGAATGTAAAGAAAAATTCGATATTCCAGCTGACCTTAAAGCTCAGCTCCTAGATTCCTCAGATGGAATAGAACTGCCTAAACATCATGATACAGAAATGCAGATTATAATTGTTAAAGTTGAACCAGAATCTTCTAGTAGAGAAAGTGAGTCCAAGATTAAATCTGATTTGGATGAAATCCAATTTTCAGCTGAGCACGTGATGGGAAATACATATTCAGATGATTCTAATGCTGAATATTTAGAAGTTTTGAGTGTAGGGATAGATATAGGCTCGTCTACATCCCATCTTGTCTTTTCTAAGATAACCCTCAAACGAGAACAGGGTTTTCTTAATATGTCAAATCGATTCATACCTATCAGCCGAAAAGTAATTTATGAAGGAAATATCATTTTTACACCTTTACTCGATCGTAATACGATTGAGATTGACGCTGTGATTAAATTCATTCACAAAGAATTTAAGAACGCTAATATTGACCCTTCTTTGGTAGATACAGGTGCTGTTATTGTTACTGGAGAAGCCTCAAAAAAACAAAACGCCGCTGAAATTGTAAATAAGATTTCTACAGAGACAGGTAAATTTGTAAGTGCAACAGCTGGACCTAATTTTGAAGCTTTTCTAGGTGCCAAGGGAAGTGGTGTTATCGGGCTGTCTCAAAGTCCTCCTCGTACGATTCTAAATGCAGACGTTGGAGGAGGTTCTAGCAAACTTTCTATTATTTCAAAAGGACGGATTCTTAGCACGGCAGCTATAAGTGTAGGAGCCCGATTATTAGGAATTGATAAAGAATTCAAGATCTGGAGAATTGACGAACCCTGCCATATCGTGATGGAGGAACTGGGCTTAAATTATCGCGTGGGAGATATCATCTCTAAAGCTGAGGTGAAATTTGTTGCAAAGAAATTTGCTGAAATACTTATGGAGGTTATGAAAGGCCCAGCAAAAAGTGATGTAGCCAAACGACTTATGATAACTGAGGATCTTGAATTCTCCATACCTATCACAGAGTATTCTTTTACAGGAGGAGTTTCGGAGCTAATTTATGGAAGTGAGGGCGAATTCGACGACATTGGTAAGTATCTTGCGGAAGAAATTACAATTCAGATGAAAGATCTGAATTTAAAAATTATCGAACCAGTAAATAAAATTCGAGCTACGGTCATAGGAGCAGGAGCGTTTTCTCTTAATGTCTCAGGTTCAACTTGCTTTGTTTCGGAGAATATCACACTACCTCTTTTAAATGTCCCAGTTCTTCCAGTAAATGTTACTTTTAGGAATTTTACCTGTGAAATTATAATAAAAGAAATTCAAAACTCATTCAAAAACTTTGATTTTATTGAAGGTGAAGATCTTGTAGCCTTATATTTCATCCGTCCTGTTATGTCATCTGGTGAGAAAATTATTGAATTTACAAAAGCTATTGAAGAAGCACTTCCGAACTCCGTTGTTAAGAAGAAGAAAATCATTTTACTTTTTAAAATGGACGGGGCTAGAATTATAGGGACTACATTTCGTCGTGAAACGTCGATTCAAGATAATTTAATCTGTTTAGATGAGTTAACATTAGAGGCTGGAGATTGGATTGATATTGGGGCTCCTTTACGCAGTGGTGACACATATCCTGTAACGGTAAAAAGTTTGGTGTTTAAAGGATAAAGCAAACAGATTTAATAACTAAAAAAGGAAATATGATAGTATATCAATTTAACGACACTCCTATACTATTCCTGAAATTACATTTTTCGACTTCTACAATATTATAAATATATCATAGATACCAATCAATTGAAATAAATTCTGATAGAACAGTCCTTTTTTTGTCTTCAAACGATGATTATAATTGTTAAAGCTAGCTTCCTTGAAATTTCAGTGTGGAAAATCCTTGAATATGTCGTTAAACGTTGGTTATACGACATTTTCTAGATTTCGTCAAACAAGACTTATAACATTCTTAAATTATCATTTTTTTCTGTGGTGATTCTCTTTATTTTTTTCTTTTTCTAAAGAAAACGAAGAAAATTATAAGAGTTATAATACTTGGAAATAGCGAGAATCCTGGAGATTTTTTTTCTTCTACTACCCGCATAAGCTCTAGACGCCAATGGAGATTTTGAATATCTGACTTCATAATGTTCTTATCAAGTAGTATAGACATTGAGAAAAAACTAACTGAATTGGTAATTTTATTTCTTGTTCCAGGTATTTGGAGAGATCCTCTTTCTTCCTGAGGGTTTTCTCTTTGAGATTTCCAATCACCTTGAAAGGTAACGTCACCTGTATCATTCCAGATAATAGAAGCCCATGTATTTGTTTCTATTTGCAAAAATTTCATTACGATCCATTGGAACTTCCTATTGCCTTTTGATGCCCTAAAAACAAGGTCTATATCATTTTCATTATGGTTTATTATATTAAATAAGGGTTTAGTGGTATTAAACCAAATTGATATAGCGTATAAGGTTATATTTACTTGAACATTGTGAAATTCTCCTGGAATTGCAGAAGGATCTGAACCAACTACCTTATAATTAGTTGAATTTTGGAGATCACCAAATGTAATATACTCTTCTTCTTCTTCTTTAGTGAGAGAGAATTTCAAAGGGGATGTTCTTTGATCATTACTTTTTGAGGTCCAAAGCGAATTTTGGGACAAAAAAAAGGTCAGAATGAGAATACCAACTATAAAAAGTCTGATTGTCGATCTATTATTCATTTCTTCTTCACCAAAAAGTATTTGTGATAAGCTTATTGAGAAAAAGAAGAAATGTGTAATTATTCAGGATAACCTTCTATCCAGAGATCGACATCCCATTGACCAGTTGGTGCACCGCTAAGAATTCTGAAAAATATTTGTGCAATAAGAACGTCGTCATTTTCACCAGATTTGGCTATTAATGTTTCACTAGCAAGAAATGTGGCATGGATTATATCTGTGTCTATTGTACTGAAGGATAAAGTGTAATTACTAGACCAGACACCTGTTATTTGCCCTTTTACGCGAGCAAGCATTTCAATGTTTCCACTAGTTATCCCACTTGCTGTGATATTTATGTGGTAAAGAATATTATATCCTTGGTAATCGTCGTTATTTGTTACTGTGACTTCAATAGATTGATTATACCACTGATCTACATAAATGTTACCGCTAGGTTCCTTTGTGAATTGGCAATTCAACGGTAAACCAGTCTGTAGGGTAATGTTAAAACTTGCCTCGTTACTTAGCAATAAATAATCAATAGCAATACCTACCATTATTCCAATCATCAAGGTTGCTAGAATAGCAATCCCAACAGTTTTTTTGGTTTTAATTCCTCTAATATTTGTCATTTCTAATTCCACTATATTCGTTTTTTGAATCTAAAGAATAAAATCCACTATAGACTTAAGTAAGAGTTGTCCATTCCCCAAAGTAAGTAGCAGCTTAATCTTAATCTTAATATGTGCTGTGTTACTTAAGACATAATCTCCGATGGCATTTCCTGTTATTATTCCAATCATCAAAGTTGTTAGTAACACAAACGCGATACCAACTCTATATTTCTGTCGGAACATTATTAATCCAAGCTTCTTCTAGGTTCAGTCAACTCGATATTTCTTCTTCCTTTCTGTTTGGATTTATTGCTATCATTGATTGAATTGATATCCTAGATCCAGATTTATTTTTGATGCTGTTTTTAATGTAAGAGTCCGATTGGGAATGATTTTAATTATTAGATCTTTAATGGTTTCAATTACTGAAAGGTTAGATAAATAAGCGATTTTATCATTCTGTTCAATTTATACAATTTTCTATGTGAATTTTCTCAATTTGTGAACTATACTTAAAATACCTTTTCCGTTATTTAAACTTTTCTTGGGTATGAGTACATTATTAAAAAGGTGTATATGGATGCGTGTATTCAAATGGACTTATTATAACACGAATTGATAAGGCTGACATCGTTAAACGTTGAAAAGGAAGAGTTTTAATATGAAATTATCACTATAATAATTCTTCTCGTAAACAGAAATTTCAGATGATAAGTCTTTATGAACTTAATCCTAAGGTAATTCAAGCTAAGAGGATAAAATATCCTAAAATACTTATACTCAACTGGTATTGACAAATATTACTATAATAGTGGTTTGATGATCCTTGTATGGTTTTTTAAATTTTTAATAACAATTATTCTGGTTTTATTTTCAATTCAGTTCATTTTACCTCCAACTATTACAAAACAATTCTATTCTAAATAAAATCGGAAAACCAATACAATAATATTATATACTAAATGACTGAATATACCTAGAACCAGACGCAATTAATCTTTTTAGAATGTTTTGTGTTGACTTTCTTAGAATTTTAGGCTCTAAATATCCAAACGATCAACTATTAGCTTCTAATTTCTTATCTATTAATCAAAATGAGATTCTTAGCAATATTATAGATAGTTTCTTAACAAGGCTTCATTTTTCAACTAATAATTTAAAAAATCAACTTCCCTACTCATTATAAGAGTAAATTTCGTTGTTGACAAGAGAAAAACTTGAATAGTTATCGGATAAGGAGCTTGAAAATCTCTATCAACAAAAAAAGACAGAACTTGAACAAAAGCTAGAGAAAAACCGTAGGATTCGTGGGATATTATCAAGAAAAGTTGATGAAAAACAAAAAAGTGTAGATAATCTTAAGAATCAGATTTCTGAGCTTCTGGAAACAAATCCAGACTTAAAATTAAAGTATAATTCTTTAACTGGAGAGTTAAATCAATTATTTTGCGACATAACTGATAAAATATTTTAATAAGTTCAAATGTGTGTAAGTTAAGTTTTTGAAAAAAATACATCGTAGTGTTGTTTTTTTTTTAGTAATTGGTATCTGTGTATCTCAAAATTCGAATATTTTAAGTATAATGCAAAATATACCACATTCGGAAAAGCTCTAGCAATTAATTTTTTCTAATTTTCTTGTAATTTTATACAAGATGACACAATAGCTTCCTTTAAATAGCTCATACTATAACTCATATATAGATGAGTAATAGTATAACAAATATTATTCATGAAAAAATAATGAGTTGAAAAAAGAATGAGTGAGAAATTAGCAATAAAGGAGACATATAAGAGTTGGAATGACATAATAAAGATTGCAAGTATAGCTGTGTTTATACAATTAGCGTATTTAGCAATAGTCTTTGCAATAGAGATGCCTTTATCAATAGCTACTGATTATTTACCATTAGATTCTGCTAGTGATTATTTTAACATGATCAATAATGATAGGTTGGCAGCCATTTTTCTAATGGATCTTCCAATGGTGGCTTTTATGATTTGTAATTATTTTACCAGTTTAGGTATTTTTGCAGTCCTTAGAAAGAGAAATGAAGCACTAATAAGTATGTTTACAGCATTTATCTTTATTTCAACAACTATGGGACTTATCGCAAATGAAATTTTTTCTCTCTTTTACCTTAGTGATCGATATGCTGCTGCTTCTACAGATGCTCTGAAAGAACAATTATTAGCAGCAGGGGAAGCTGTTTTAGCCAATAGCTTGTGGCATAATACTGCAGGTTATGTGATGGGTATTCTTTTCTTAGGGTCATTCTTAATGATTTCTATGTTGATGTTACAAAGTAATGAATTCAAAAAACGAACTGTTATCTCAGGAATCCTTGCTACAGGATTGGATTTATTCCAACATGCATTTCATATTTTCCTTCCCTCCATATCAGCCCCTCTTTTACTTGTTGCTGGGATATTTTACATTCCTTGGTATATCTTTCTTGGATTAGACCTGCTACGATTAGGAAGATCATATGAAACAAATATGTAGGATCCAGAATCTACAAACAGGGGGAATCCCTGAAAATGTCAATGAACGTTGGTTATTGCACATCTGTTATATATAAAGTTGAAAGATCAAATCAATTAGTTCTGGTTTGAGAGAAAGGATGACAGCAGGGATATAGGAGAAATTTTCGGAGATAAATCAGCTAACATTAAACTGTAGATTTTTTTTGTGGAACAAAAGAAGAAATCGAAACACTGGAGTATTCGATAGAAAAATAGAGGTAAAAACTGTCCTAAATCTCCTGCCTCTGCATTATCATTTTAGCTAATATCAAAAACACGAGAATGTACACTGAAATTGAAATCATTGGCATTAATGAGAAAGGATCTAGTCCTGAAATTAGTGATACTACAATACTTGGTGTATCATCTAATAATGGTGCTGTTAATCCCCACGGAATATAATCAACCATAAAATCAAAAATCACTAGGATAAACTGTTGTAACAAATAGATTCCAATTGGTAAAGCAATAATTAAAGCTGAATTTCGTTGAAATGAACCCATAAAAAGTGTAAATGATAAATAAAGTAGCATATTTAGCGTTAATACTAAAATTACTGGGATTAACATACTATAATTTATTGTCAAGTCAGTAAATATCAATAATTGAAGATGAAATATGATAGAAGGTATAATAATCATTGTTACGGTAGCCCCTATCAAATTTCCTAACCATTTGGCAAGAATATAGGATTCTCTTGAGATAGGTTTCGAAAGTATCCATGACGCGGTACCAGTCTTAATCTCACCAGCAATTGATTCTTGCATTAAAATTATTATTCCAATTGAGGGGACTAAACCTTCTAGAATACTAAACAGCATTATCGGGAGGTATGTTTCTATATGAGGTGATTGTAACCAGAGTAATTGTATGAGGCCGTTTATAGTTCCACACCACAAAAGCAAGTGAGTTACAAATTTTTTTCCTTTGAACCATCTTGACAATTCAATTCGAAATTGGTTATCAAATCCACGAGTCCAATTTAATGATAGCTTTTCTTCCATTTTCTCATTTGTATACATCTCTATCCCTCAACTATTGTCATAAAAATATCTTCCAAATTATATTCTTGACGTCGAAAATCACTGATTACTAAAGAATTATCCTTCATTAATTCTCTAAGCAGGTATTTCTCTGCTTGTTTTTCATTTGATACAGTAAACTCTACACGGAATTTGTCTTTTTCTTTTAATTGAGTAGTATGAATATCAGAGATCCATTCACAAGAGGAAACCAGTGATTTAATTTTAGAAATATCTCCTTGGATTTTAGCACTGAAAATTATTTCCTCCTTTTTTGATAATATTTCTTCGATTGATCCCTCTGATACCAACATTCCTCTATTCAGAATTGCTACATTATCACTTACCCTTTGGACATCATCTAAAATGTGTGTTGAATAGAAGATCGTGGTATATTCACGGAGTTTTGACATGATATTCAATACGTCTTGACGACCAACTGGATCCAAAGAAGCAGCCGGTTCATCTAAAATCAAGAGATCAGGATAATTGATCATCGCTTGTGCAATCCCCAATCGTTGTTTCTCACCTGTAGAATAACCTTTTACAGGCCGATTTGCTTTATCTGAAAGACTAACTAACTCAAGCATTTCAGATATACGTTTAGTTATTTCAATTTTAGGGCCCTTAAAGAAAAATCGAGCGGTGAAGTCTAATATTTCTTGAGCACAAAGATGATCATAAAAAGAGGGTTCTTGAGGTAAATATCCAATTCGGGAGCGAATTTTCATGCTTTCACTTTTGAAATTAAGTCCAAAAATCTCCCCACTACCAGAAGTGGGTTGAATTAAGCCAATTAACAGTTTAATCGTCGTAGTCTTCCCAGCTCCATTTGGATCAAGAAATCCAAAGATTGAATGCTTTTTCACTTCAAGATTTAATTTTTTTAGAGCAATAACATCGTTATATATTTAGTAAGATCTGTAGTTTTTATGACAATCTCCTCTTAAGACAATTTTGTATCTCCATATATTAGATAATCAATGATGAACAATAGTAGGATTAGTATTTATAACTGACTTTTAATGCAATAATAAGAGGTGGTAAATTTAAAATTTTGTCTAAAACAACTAATCTATACGCTAAAATATAAAATATTCACGGATAATTCATTAATGAGTAAACCGCCGTTCGTTAGTAAAATGCTATATAATTCTACAGATATCATTGGATAGTTCTTCATTGAATAACCAACTAGTTTTATATAAATCATGAACCTAGCATTGAGTTTATCTAGCAATATAGGCACTTAGCAAAATACTCCACAATTAGATATTGGTATTTGTTATATAACATAATCTGGGTGAATTTTAATAAACAATGGATGAATCTAGTTTGTGAGAAGATGAAAATAAGAATAAAGCACATGTTCACGAAAATGTTCGTCATGAGATTCGGTATACCAAGAGTCACACGAATGATTGCGAAGCAGAGATCGCTACTTGAGATGTCTGGGATTCTTCATTCGACATCAAATTCTCCGACTAGGTTCGAGATACCTCTGGAGATGTTGAGTCTCTTTCAAGAGCGAGATGATATCGAAATGAGGCACATATTTCCCATTAGACGCCTTCTTTCAATATTGAGAAACATTCATCTCTCTGTCGATTCAATTCAAGAAAATCCACTGGATCCAAATTCAGACGTTCCTCAGGAGTTTTTGGAGCAGCTTCAGGACTACTCCCGAAGTTTAGGGGTAAGCCAAGTTGGATTCGTGAAGTTACCACAAGATCTCATCTTTCACCACTATGGAGTTCTCTATGATAATGCCATCATTCTCGCAATGGAAATGAGTAAAGAGAAAATCGACAAAGCGCCAAGCCAAGCAACCTTGAATATGGTGTTCGGAACCTATGACGATTTGGGAAAAGCAGCCAACAGACTTGCAGAGTTTCTCAGAGACCAGGGCTATGCAGCTCAGGCAGATCATCCACTTGGAGGATTGAGCCTATTTCCTCCTCTAGCTCAGAAAGCTGGAATTGGTTGGGTTGGGAAACATGGGCTCCTGATAACGCGGGATTTTGGCCCTAGAGTGAGGTTAGCAGCTGTCTATACGAGCATTAAGAATCTCCCATTCGCGGATTCAAACGACCATGAATGGATTGCAGATTACTGTAACATTTGCGGGATCTGCATCAAGCAGTGCCCCCCAAAAGCAATACTAAGAGACTCCATCCTACATTATTCTGGCCGAGTCACCAATATCTCGCAAGAGAAATGTTTCGAATACTTTGCACAATATTTTGGGTGCTCAGTGTGTGTGAAGGTATGCCCATTTTCAAAGAGCTCTGATGCATATGACCGGCTAAAAGCTCTAACAGAGAGGAGACGATAACATAGTCTCACATATATATTTATAATTCAGTGGTGTTTTAACTTCGAGTTGAGAGAGAACTCAAATCAGAAAACTGGATCAAAATAATATCGGATTATGAGTAGACTGAATGCCACAATCAAATAATGTATATTTATTTTCAAATCATGACAAATTTGTTGAACTTAATATGTCCTCGTTAAATGAAACTAAAATTAAGCAGGAGATTAGCAGAATACTCCACGATGCTTTTGGTTGGGCTTTGACAAAAGATCGTGCGCTCTTTGAAAGTATCTTTGCACAAGACGATGATTTTTTTTCATATTTTCCAGACTCTAAGAGTACAGCTACAGGCTGGAACGAATTTGAGAAATTTTTAGAGGGATGGATGGATCCACGTAATATCGCTAAAGGATTTGAAATAAGAAACCTTAAAATTGTAATCTCGCAAAATAAAGATGTTGCTTGGTTCTCTGCAATAGTAGATGATGAAGGAGAATTTGATGGAAAACCTTGGGGATCAAAAAATATTCGATGGACTGGTATTCTGGAAAAACGTGATGTAAGTTGGAAAATTTGCCAACAACATCTTTCAGAAGCAAATGATAAAGCCCTCAAATAAAGGTTAAAGAATTTTACTTTACTCTAGGATTACATTGTTGGTATTCTTTCTAAGCAACCTGATTAAGATTAACAAGGATCGCTTCTAATTAATATTAATTATTGGAGCTTAAAAAAGCGAGATACCTTGACATTTATTGACTTGATCCGTTTTTCTTGATAAGACATTAATTTTACATTACACTTTGGATACGTTAAGAAAGCTATACATGTTCCTATATATGATTTCATTTAACGTTGGTTATATCAGATCTGTTTTAAAGAATTTTTAAAAGTATGTTCTCCTTTTTCCATTTAACGAAATTTTTAATATTTCACAATAGCTTGAACATCAAAAGTGGTTCGATCATAAGTTGTAACCGTGCGACTTATATAAAAGAAAGATCTTAAATGTCTATTGGGGAGAGTGAAGTTTGTATGGTCGACGAAAACAAACAAATCATTGATGAAGCATGTGGTTCGGATTTTTCATTGAAAAAAATCCGTGAACTACTTGAGAAGCATAAAGAAACAACAAATGAAGAAGAATAACCAAGGTTGACGGCCCGGGCAGGACTCGAACCCGCATCTTAATGGGCTCATGAAAGGATTTAAAAACCGATATTTTCCTAGAAAAATGTGAACAGTTACCAACCCTTTTATTACTGAAACTGATGCCATCGAATCAAGTCAGAGGAAATGATTAATGTCTAAAGTTAAAATCAAAGGAATTTTTCTAGATGGATCACCTTGGGAAACATATATTGATCACATCACTAAAACAATCAATCTTAGAGGTCCTAAAAAAGGAAATCAGCGTTTAAAAGCTATTGATCTATCATCCTTAAACCGATGTCTGAATCTAGAAACTTTATGTATCAGCCATAATAAAATCGAAAATATTTTGCTTCCCACATTTAGTAATGAACTAAAACGATTGGAATTACAGTTTAATTCTATTTCAGAAATCGATCTTTCCCCAATAGAAGAATGTAAAAAACTTGAAACTCTCTCATTGCAAAAGAATAGACTATTGAATATAGATCTCGCACCTTTGAAAGACCACAATGCACTTAAAGAGTTACATTTATTTGGAAATAAATTTCTGAACGTTGACCTTACTCCCTTGAGTTCTTGTATAGGATTACGTGTTTTATCACTTTCTATCAATAAACTCTCAAGAATTGATCTATCTCCTTTGAGTTCTTGCCATAACTTAGAACTTCTAGGATTGAGAGATAATAAATTATCATCATGCGAGCTCTCACCCTTAAACGGACTTAAATACTTAAGGATAATTGAATTAAATAAGAATAAGTTAACCAACATCAACCTTACTCCTCTAAGTAATTGTTTGAATCTTGAATCATTAGAATTACGAGATAACAAGTTAAGCTCACTAGACATTTCCCCTCTGAGATCATGCCCCCAATTACACACTTTAATGTTATCAAAGAATAAATTACCTGAATTAGATATATCTCCGTTAAAAGAGTGTTGGAATTTAAAAAAATTACTCATAGATGACGCTGTAAAACTCATTTGGAATGATGAACCGATCTCATCCAACGATAACTTACCCACCCCTCTTCAGGAGCTTTATGGTCAAACAGGAATGGATTATAGCTGATTTTCTAGTCGTAAGACGGGAACTGATCCACCAATCCATTTTATGACTATATTCTGAGTAGAAATGACCAGTATGGCTAATACAAGAAAGCTGACACATTTTACATTGGAACTCATTTTCATCATATGCTTAACTCGATAGATTCAATCTTTTAATAATCCTTATCAAACGATTAGGGGAAGAAGTAGATGAGACGGATGCGTGGCGTCATGAAAAATGCGATTGATCGCCGGTTGATATTGATCGCTGCTTTCACTGGCGATAACCCCACCTGTGTTGCTGTTACGGTCAAAACGTGGAAAATTACTGCTCGAAACCTCCAGTCGGATACAATGACCAGGTAGAAACACATTTGCCGTGGCCCACAGGTTTAGTCGGAGTTTATGTACTTTATTCGGTTCAAGAAGTTCAGGCTCGATGAATGAATTGCGATAACGCGCTCGTAAGATGCCCTCAGTCAGGATTATTGCCCGTCCATCCGGGTAGACATCTACCAACTTACCCGTAAAGTCTGTATCAGGTGCTGAAGATGACACGAATAGCCACAACTCGATTGGGCCTATTACTTCGACAGCTTGCTCCAAGACCGGAGTGCTATACACTAGAACGTCGTCGCGCAATTCAACTTCACGCTGGTCGCGAGGTCCTATAGCATTTCCACCAGGTAAGATAACCTGTCCACCAACTGTTGGCACCGGGCGTAGCGGGTTGTACAGGTACATGTCCGATGGTTCATTACTTGGTAATTCGGTTGAGAGTATTCCATCACCATGAAGTGTATGTGCTGTTCCATTACTGTGCAGGTAAAAAGGGCAGTATTGCGTTTTGGGTAGCGGCCAATCAGCCTCATGGCGCCATTTGTCAACACCCATCACAAAAATCATCACTGGTGGCTCTTGGTCTATACTATTGTCTACATTTTTCAACCAACGGTCGAACCAACGAATATGGATACCAGGTAGATCGATGGCAGCGCTACTACCACCCCAACCAAATTCACGTTCTGGGAAGCTACCGCTAAAGTTCATATGACTCCAAGGACCGATGATCAATCGCTGGTTCTGACGAGCCTTTTCCGTTCCACCTCGTAACTTCATGCCCAAGTAATTCTGGATGGTGCTCCAGAGAAAGATATCGTACCAGCCACTGATGTTGAGAGCAGGTACAATAATTTGCTCATATCCCGCCTTGGGTGATGAAGGTAACCAGAAGTCATCCGCAGTTGGGTGAGCCAACCAATCAAGGTAGAAAGCTGCATACTTCTGTATCAATGGATGTGTGGCGAGTGGGAGTTCAGTCAGTACCATATCCACGTCCAAAGGGGTCTCACTATCTAATGGCTTCTCACCGCGAGCTATACGTCGCTCAATTTCTGTTGGAACGATATCTACGGCCACCCAGCGTAGATCATGGAGTACCTTAGCTCCACCTTGGTATGCGCAACCCTCGTAGCTATCGGAGAAGGTGATCGATGGCGTTATTGCCCGTAACGTTGGAGGTTGTTCACGAGCCGGAAGCCACTGGGTACTACCCAGATAAGAACCTCCGAAAGTGCCTACTGTACCGTTTGACCAAGATTGAGCAGCTGCCCAAGCAAAGGCATCGAGGCCGTCAGCTGTTTCTTGAACGTGCGGATTAAATATCCCTTCGGAGGCATAGCGTCCCCGCACATCCTGAGCCACTACCGTATAACCATTTTGTACTCCCTGTAAAATATTGAAGATATCACCATTTATGACCACGTGGTCTTTGTTGTATGGTGTGCGAACAACCAGCACAGGTGCTGGAGATGCGCCTTCCAGCCGATAAATGTCAGTGGCGAGCTTTACCCCATCACGCATGGGAACCATGATATTTTTTTCGATTATGATTTTTGTCATTAAGTTCATCCTTGTTAATCAGTCTATTTGCATAATTATTCCCTCTTCGGGAATAATATGCAATTAAAGCTTTTTTTCGTTTGGTCGCTCTTCAATCACTATCTTACCCTTACCTCTGAATATTGCTGCTTTCATTGATATTCCTCCTCTGTTACTGGTCCGTACCATTCAGCATTTCCTAAATTAGGATTCGTACTTATTCCAACATGAACAAACCAACTATTTTTTGATGCCCCATGCCAATGTTTCACATTTGGCGGTATTTTCACAACATCTCCTTCCTGAAGCGATTGTGCTGGTTTGCCTTCTTCTTGATAATATCCTTTACCTCCTGTTACAAGAAGAATTTGACCTCCTGGATGTGAATGCCATTTAGTTCTTGCTTTTGGTTCAAAGGTCACATTGTATACTGGACAATTAAAAAAATCTTCTGTCACTAACATTTGAACCCACACATTCCCAGTGAAATAGTCGCTTGTAGCTTTTTCTCCTTTGGGAAATATCACACTTTTACTCAAATCATTTAATTCATTCATTTTTTTTATTCTCCTTAAATACCAGTTAAATTACAAAATCTTCACAGAATTAGCTAAATTGAAGATTCTTCTTTTTCATCTTCTTCTAATGGCTTAAATCGAGTAATAACGCTTAGAAATATGATCAAATAAACTGTATATATTATAGCTGTAAATATAAAGGCAACATTGTAACCATAATTATCAATAATCCTACCGGAGACAGGAGAAAATAACACCCAACCAATCCATCTAATTGTTGAGCAAGTAGCAGCTCCAGTAGCTCGAG
The DNA here is from genome assembly GCA_048938105.1 of Promethearchaeota archaeon. Lineage (GTDB taxonomy): Archaea > Asgardarchaeota > Heimdallarchaeia > Hodarchaeales > Hodarchaeaceae > Hodarchaeum. The sequence continues at coordinate 217,928 of JBHLMN010000009.1, read as the reverse complement.
TACGTGAATCAATATATGTAAGCATTCTTGATTGAGAAATCGGAACACTCATATTAGCAAACGTTCCACGAAGAACATAGAATATTGCAGATAACATCATGTAATCTGAAAAAACAATTCCCAATAAACAAACAACAGATAACAATATTGTTGTAGCAATAACTCTTAGATCTCCAAAAGTTTTCGCAAAAAATGGGGTTAATTGCGTCGCAAAACCGATAAAAATATTCATTATAACAACTAATATAGATAATTCACTCGGTGTAGCGCCCAAACTTTTTAAATATGGAGTTAAATAAGGGATACTTGACCCAGCGCCAGCTCCAGATATGAATTCAGCGAAAATTAATAAAATCAGCGGTAAAGCTATTGTGGGAGCAAATAGAATTTGAAATTGGCTAATTACGGAAGTTTTAGCATCATATAATTTAGTTCCATTTTTTGAATTCGTCTGAGATTTTGTTTGTCTATTCAATACAAATAATAAGAATAAGAATAATACTCCTCCAATAATCATAAATATCATTGCTACAGGAAAAATACTTGATAAGTTATCGGGTGTATAAGAATCGACCCCCCAAAACCAGAATGTAGATATAAGGGCTCCTACGCCCGTTGGGATCATCCAAGTGGCATAAAATAAGCTAAGTGCTGCAATACGTTTTGAACCTTTATTCTCAGCAAGAATAGCAACTCCTGGACCATTAAAAACTGAACTAACAATACCAATCGACAAATAAAACCAGTAAACTCCATTTCTTCCTCCAGAGAAAATCATATATCCTCCTAACATCATGAAAATTGCTGCAAAATATAAAAAACGTTTCAAACCAAATCTTGAAGCAAATAAAGCTAAGGGTAGTGAGAAAATGGCTACCATAAGCCAACGAGCACTTAAAATAATTCCAATGACTTCAGAACTAGACCCAAGAATTTCTAAATATGGAGCAACAGTTGGTTCAATTAAGCCTGCTGCTAAATTACCAATACTAGCTCCAAATATTAGAACATAACTTATCTTTGTTAAACTTAAAAAATCTGATTTCATTTGTCTCAAACCAATTTACTTTCACATTGATCTTGATCGCTTATTGAATTTTTACTGTTTTTATGTTTAGAGATTTAACATTGCTTCCATAAACAACGATACCTTCAAGAATAATTGCATTAGGAACCATTTTTTTGAGGTTAGGAATACAAAGTCCCTTTCCTCCTCCACCATGAGAGATAAATGGAATAATTTTTTTTCCAGAGAAATTATGTGCTGATAGAAATGATGTGACTGGTGGAGCTATCGTACTATACCAATTTGGGGAACCAATGTAAATAATATCGAATTTATCGATGTTTTTCACCTTATTTTTTAATGGAGGTTTATAATTTTGACCTATTTCCTTCTTAGCTACTTTTAATACCTCTTGATAACTTTCAGGATAAGATTTAACAGGTTCAATCCGAAAGAGTTCCCCTCCAACAATCTCTTTGATCCTCTGAGCAATTTTATGTGTATTTCCGGAGTGAGAATAGTAGGCTATCAAAATTTGATGGTTCTGGAACATTTGATAATCCTTCTTTATTGTTTTTTAATCCTCTAAATCTCTTTGTCTCCTTATTTTTGAATTATGTGATGATTGCTAAATATCTCGTTTTAGTTTTCCAATCAATTTTACTACTTTTGGATCACGATGTGAGAGGAAACAAGATTTTTTCGTATCTAATGTTGAGATTTGATTCATATCTTCACTGGCTAAAAAAACTAATATTTTCAATAATCCGTTTTTTATGAATTGATTTCGGAATCACAATAATTTCTCTTTGTATCAACCAACGTAAAATAACCTGGACAACTGTTTTTTCATATTTATCATCAATCGTCTGTAATAGTTCATTTTGGAAGATATTACTTTTACCTTCTGCAAGTGGAGCCCATGATTCTATTTGAACGTCATTTTCTTTCATTATTCTAGCACTTTCAATCTGTTGGCAAAAGGGATGCGTTTCAACCTGATTCACAACAGGAGTGATTTTATTATGTATTAATAAATCAACTAAGCGATCAGAATAGCACACAAAATTATAACAGTAATTTTGCGACATAACCGATGAAATATTCCAATAAGTTATATTGCTTGTGAGTTAAGTAGTTTGAAATTAAGTGAATAAATCTGGTTAATACATTCAAGAATGAAGTGAGTAATCATCAATCCATCTCCCCTAAAGATTTAACTTATGTTAATATCTCTAATTGTTCTTTTAATTGAGATTTTTTACTTCTTAATTCTGCCAATTTCTCTTCTTCTTTTTCTACGATCTCAGGAGGTGCTTTGTGCGCAAAGGGGCCTTTTAATTTTCTAGATTTCTGTTCTATATTCTTTTTAACTTTGGTTAATTGTTTTTCTACTTTTCTCTTCTCTTTTTCTAGGTCAATTAATTCTTCTAGAGGAATGTATGCAGTTAAACCAGGTATGACAACTCGAGCAGCTCGTTTTGGTGGTTCTACTTCAGATGAAACTGTAATTTTCGAGGGATCGATTTTCGCTAAAGCAATTATTTCTCTTCTTGTTTTTTCGAATGAATTGATATTTTCACCTGTTTTTATTTGTAGGGGGATTTTTTTACTTAATCCAACGTTAAAGACAGCCCTAATGCGCCTTATTTCATGAACTAAGTCTGTTGTGAACTGGAACTCCTCCTCCAGTTTTTCATCAATGAACGTATCAGCATATTCTGGCCATTTAGCAACAATTAATGCTGGTCCACTTCTAATATTAGCAGGTAGATTCTGCCATAATTTTTCAGTAATAAACGGAATAATCGGGTGTAGTAATTTAAATGTAATATCTAAAATATGGACCAAAATAGCTTTAGGAATGATCTTCTCTTCTTCATTTTCACTATATAGACGAATTTTAGATATTTCAATGTACCAGTCACAGAATTCATTCCAATAGAAGTTCTTAATTTCGCGTGAGGCCCCTAGGTAATCAAATGACTCCATACATTCTGAAACTGTTCTTACAAGTTGATTTAATCGGGATAAAATCCATTTATCAGGAATACTGAAGTCTTCATTCTTGATTTCATTTATTTTTTGGATTTTTTCATCTTTTTGGATATTATTGAGTACAAAACGAGTTGATTGCCAAATTTTATTTAGAAAGTGATGAGCACTATCCAGTTGTCTTGGATCTAGATTTGTGTCTATACCAGGAATACTATTAGATATTAGAACATATCGTAATGAATCGGCTCCATGTTCAGATATGATATGTAATGGATCATATTTATCGACATCCTCCATAGACTTACTAATCTTCCTACCTCTCTCATCTCGAATGAGCCCATGGAGATAGACTGTCTCATAAGGTACCTTCCCTGTCAGTTCAATCCCTAACATCATTTCTCTGGCGACCCAAAAAAATAAAATGTCATAACCTGTTTCACGAGTGCTTGTGGGGTAAAATCGTTGATAATCTACACTCTTAATATTTGGCCAACCCAGTGTTGCATAGGGCCATAACCCACTCGAAAACCATGTATCTAAAACATCTTCTTCTTGTGTCAAATTGCTACTACTACATTTTGGACATTTTTGAGGGGCATCTATATCTGGAGGAGGACAGATCTCTTCAGAACAATCAGTACAATACCATATTGGTATCCTATGCCCCCACCAAAGTTGTCTACTTATGCACCAATCATGAATATTCTCCATCCATTGGAAAAATCTCTTTTCTTCCCTTTTAGGAATAATTATTGTTTTTTTCTTTCGGACTTTGGCCATAGCTGCTTCTGCTAGAGGTTTGGTTCTGACAAACCATTGAATAGAAATTCTTGGTTCAACTAAAGTGTGACATCTTTGACAATAAGGTTCTTGATGAAGATAGGGTTCGATTTTTTCCAATAACCCTTCTTTTTCTAAATCTTTAACAATTGCTTCCCGACATTCAAATCGGTCCATTCCAGCATAAGGACCTGAATATTCAGGAAGCATAGTTACTGCTTCATCTAGAACAGTTATTACTTCTAAATTGTGTTTTTGGCCAATTTCGAAGTCATTAGGATCATGGCCAGGGGTAATTTTTAATGCTCCTGTTCCAAATTCAGGATCTACATAATCATCAACGAGTATTGGAATCTCTCGAGCATTTACAGGTAGGATAGCTTTCTTAGTAACAAATTTTCCATATTCCTTATGATCTGCTGCTATGGCAACAGCTGTATCCCCTAAAAGAGTCTCAGGCCGAGTTGTAGCTACTACAATGAAATCTGATGCGCCTTCGGCCCACTTTCCGCTTCCCCATTCATGAATGGGTTTTTCCCAACTCTCACCTACAATTGGATATTTGATATACCATAAGTGGCTTGCTTTTTCCTCAGATTCAGTTTCTAGATCAGAAATAGCGGATTCACACCGAGGACACCAATTTATCATGTATTCTCCTCTATAAATCAAGCCTTTGGTATATAATCGATAAAAAGCCTCTCGAACAGCTTCCGCATAACCTGGATCCAGCGTAAAATGTTCACGGTTCCAGTCGCTACTCATTCCCATTCGTTTTGACTGTTCTGTTATTCGAGCTTGATATATATCCTTCCATTCCCACACTTTTTCAACAAATTTTTCACGGCCCAAGTCTTTTCTCTTAATTCCTTGCTTTAATAACTCTCTTTCAACCACGTTTTGTGTTGCAATTCCCGCGTGATCAGTACCAGGTATGAATAATGCTTCTTTTTGTTTCATCCGTTCATATCGAGTCATGAGATCTTCAATGGATATAGTGACTGCATGACCTAAATGTAAAATTCCCGTTACATTTGGTAATGGAATAGTGATACAAAATCTGGGGCTCTTTTTTCTATCTACTAATCCCAATTCAATTTGTTTATCAGGTTTGAAGAAGCCCTCTCTTTCCCACCATTGATAGATTTCTTCTTCAAGGTCATGATGTTCGTAGGACGTGGCAAGTCCATCTTTCATATCTATTTCTCCGTATTAATAAGCAAATTCTATAGTTTGTAGATCATGAGGCTGAATGTGTGAAGATTTATCTTAGAAATTACCTTAGCTTTGCACTTTTTCCAATTATTTATAGAATTTTTTTAAAATACTTTTAACCACTTAAAAACTATTAAAAGCATATTCTTTCGTCTTGATTATAACTGAATTAAGTCTGAAACTGTATTTTTCTCTTTATCTAGACATTGGTCTTCTCTTTATTTTTTTTCATGTTATTCCAAATCGTTGGCACAAATTTTGCTAAAAAGCTTCAAAAGCTTGTTGATTTTTTAATGAGTATTTACGACTGTTTTCGTGAAATTTTTTATAACTGAAGTACAAACTAGTTGTTGTAACCGAGGTTACTCCACATGTGTCCTTATGATAGTTTTTTAAAGCCATGTGAGCCCCATTTAGTCGTTGGTCGTCGAAGTTACGAGAAACGCTTTGAAACGATATTGTCCGATTTTAAAGAAAAAAAACTAAAGGAAAATTTTGTTCTCATTTCAGGATCACCAGGTATTGGGAAAACCAGCTTACTGAATGTATTTGCTGAGATCATTAGAAATGAGATGATGGCTTTTGGTCAAGTTTCAATCGGAATGGGCGGGAAAATGAATCGCAACTTATTCCGTGATGTTTATCAAGTAATTTCACCTCATTTAACAGAAGAAAAGAAGGGTTTCCTTAAGAAATCAAGGGAAGAGGAGATAAAATTATTTTCTCCGAAATCTAAAATGTCTGAAATAATCGGCAATTTTTCGAATAATTTAACTGCTCGTCCCCCTAAATCTCCAATCGTAATTGCATTAGATCCTCTTGACCGGATATTGGATTCTGGACAAAAATATGTCATTGATGGGTTAGTAGACCTGCTAAAAGTTCTTCAAAGCAGGTTTCCACAGTTATTATTTATTGGTACAATCCAAGAGTATAACTTAAACGAGATTAAAGAGCTTGTCCAAATTAGTGAGCACTTTGTATTGGACAGATTAGATTTTTCTGACTCAAAACTTCTTCTTTCAAAAATTGCTCACGGAAAATTGCAAAGCAGTAGTCAATTGCGTGATGAACTTGTGAAACAAAGCGATCGTTCACCATTTAACCTTGTTTTCATCGTAGATGTCGTACGATGGGCTGAAGATAAAATTGAACGAGAAGGATTGGATGAAAGTGAGAGCTCAATCCAAGAAATAGCTCAATCCTTCATTCGTACTTTTGCTCTCCGCGCATTTCTTCAGGATGTATATAAAATTGATGAAGAAGAAAACCTCGTACTTCAAGTAATGTTAAGCTCTCCTCGAAATGCTATTCCACAGGATACATTTGACTCAGCAAGAACTCCAAAAGAGGCTATTAATAAGTTAGAAACTAAAGGTTTAATCATAAAACTAGGTGATTACTACCAATTTTCAAGTTATGCCATGTTTTCTCTTTTAGGTTCTGGACTTTCAGTTGTAGATTTGAAGGCTGAAGCTAGTTTATTATTACAGATTCTCGAAGCAGATATGATGATGGGATTTGAAATAAATCCAAAGGTTCTAGAACGGTTAGAACAAGCATCATACTCAACAGAGAGGCTGGAAGACAAATCTATCCCTAACCGAACAAAGTCTCTTTACCAAAGTGCTTTTGAGGCCAGGAAATTCTATGAAGCATATCGTTTAGCATTATTAACAGGTAATTTTTTACGAATGGCGAAAGATACGGAGGGTAGCGGGATTTTCTTTGAAGAATGTGCCCAAGAGTTTTACAATCAGGAAAAGACCCCGTATACAGTGGCTCTTTATCGAAAAAGTATCGAATCTTATCGTCTTGTTAAGAATGAGCGGAAACGTAAAGATATCAGCCAACGTACGGCAATGCTGTATCTGCAAAATGCGGAAAGATATGATAAGCAGAAACAATTGGAATTGGCCCGATCATCATATTACCATGCTTTCAAACTGTTTGAAGGAGCAGATGATATTAATTCAGCCACAGATGCAGCAAATAAAGCTATTAAAACTTATTCTTCCGTTACACAAGCTAAATTCTTTAAAAATCTGTTAAAAAGTACAACACCTAAATCGGTGGAGACTTCTCCCGAAACCAATATTTAACGGGTGAGAATTATGAGTACAGAACAGGATGAAAAAATTAGTAGAATAAAAGACCATAAAGCAAAAATTGAAAGTGAAAATAGTCAACTTCAGAAAAGGATTCTTGATTTTGGAAAAGAAAGTAAAAAGGCATTGGAAAGTTTTACTAACAGTTTAGCCAAATCCAAGGATAGTACTCTTTCTGAAATCAACATTTTAATGAATAGTATCGATAATTTTACAAGAGAATTAGAGGATTATAAGAAAAAAACCCTACTTTCAGATAAAGCTGCATTAAACGACCGCTTGAACAATTTATTAGGACAAATCAGTTCTGGTGTTCAGACACTTCAGAAAGCAATGATTAATTTATCAACACAACAGGAAGAAGATGTCTCTTCTATTTATTCTCAAATGGCGGGAAAAGTCAACACTGGTTTGAGTGATATTTATTCTACTCAACGGGATCAAATCTCTGAATTTGAAGATTCTATTTCTAATAAATTATCACAGATACAACGTGACATTGTCAGTACAGTTGAAAGTGAAAGTGCTAATCAACGAGAAATGACTGAGAGTATTGCCTCCTCATTTATAGAATCATTAAATGAGTTTCGAGCTAAAATTAGAGACCTTAGTGACTCCAAAGAAACTAATGTCGATGCAATCTTTGCAGGCACCGTCAGTGACTCTGTGGGGCGGTTAGAGATGGCTAAAGAAGATTTATTAGCAGGTATCGATGGGGTGATGAACAATCTTGAAGAAAGTCTTACAAGTCAAAAATCCAACAATACAGAGATGCAAAAAGCCATTCATGAAGCAGTAATAAAAGCAAAGTCAGATGTTAAGGCTAGGATTGAGAACCAATTACTTGAAGCGATTGAGGATTGGAAATCGGTACAAGAGGAACATTCAAGTGCTCTCTCCACGATTAAAGAAACATCTGCTAAAACTTTTCAGAATATTTTGGAATCGAATGAAAACTCCCAGACTAATATGTTAACAGACCTAGAAAACCAGCTTATGACAAATTTATATAATGAAATTGACAATATTACCCTTTCATTCACTAAATTCCAAGATTCGATTCTTAATCAAATTGATGCGCTTATTTCTCGATTAACCAGTGCCCGTGAGGAGATGAAAGGGAGTTTAGATGGCCTTCTCGTAAGTAATTTAAATAAAATCGGTGGTATAGGAAAACAACTCGAGGATCAGGTCTCAGGAGTCATTTCTAAAGTCTCCGATGAGTATAAGAAGACCCGTGAGAATATGTATTCTAGTTTAATGAATGCTGTTGAAGATAGATTCAGTGCTATAGATTCATCAATAGTTCAATACAAGGAGACTACAGCGACTAAGTTTGATAAAACTGCTTCTGATATAGATGTTTCTCTGATGGATTTTTTTGATAATACAGAAACAATTATCGGTGTTACAATTAGCAAAAACGCAAGTACACTTGATCAATTAGGAGATACTGTAAATGAATCATTTAGAACTCTTCAATCTGGTCAGGAAAAAAATATCGAAACTACACTCACAGACATTCGGAGTACCTTGCGAACTAAACAGAGTGAATTGGTCACTACTATTAGTAGCATCTCACCTGCAGCTGAAGATCATATCGAATCAAATCTAGAATACATCGAGGATAAGAAATCTGAAGTAACAAGGACAAGTACTGCAGCATTTGATGATCTTAGGAAACAAGTAACTGCTATTGAGCAAGATGGAATGAGTTCAATTAGATCAATTGTCGGTGAAACTCATCACAAGTTAGATGAAAATGTAAAAACCAGTGAACAGAGTACAAAAGACCTTATTGAAGGATTAGAGGATGAGCATAAAAGCTCAATTGCAAAGTTCCGAGCTAATGCTACCAAAGAACTTAATAAGAATATAGAGATTGTTGATAATTATCGAGATAATCTCCAAGAGAAGTTTACTCGTTTCTTTGATGATCAACAGCAAAGTCTTGATTCATTCCTAGAGGCTAATCGGAATCATCGTGAGGGAGTAGATGATCAGCGTCGTACTTTAGATATTAAATTTGAAGAACTAAATACAGCTATTGATACTGCCTCTGAAACGCTTACAATGAACGTCACCACCAACACAGAGAATGTTGTGACATCCGTGAAAACAATTCTAAAAGACACGGATGACATCATAGAAACCATAAAATGAATGTATCCTCGGAATACCTAGTTATAGTCATTTATAATAATATTCCCCCTTCTCAGATGAAATTATGATCAGAGGAGCTCCGAGAGAGGTATTTTTACTATGTCTTATCCAAAGGAAGTAGCGTGTCACTTTATTGGGGTTGGAGGTGTGATATTTCATAACGCTAGAGTCTTATTAGTTAAACTGACTTATGGTCCAGCAAAAGGCAAGTGGTTAATTCCAGGGGGTCTTGTTGATCCTGGGGAAACATTACAAGAAGCAATAAAAAGAGAAATTTCAGAAGAGACTGGACAGGAAATAAAACCACTTGGAATAATTGGAATGAGGAGTATGGTTCGTGCAACAGATAACTTAACTGATCTTTACTGCATTTTTCTTTGTCAGCTTGAATCTGATCCAAAACCTCTAATTAAAGAAAATGAAGAAATCCGAGAAATTCGATGGGTTACAATGAATGAGTTAAATGAGGATCTAGAAGTTCCTGAATACACTAAAATGATTGTTAAGAAAGCTCTTCACTGTCAGCCTATGGTGTCGAACCTAGAATGGAATGAAATTGTGAAACAAAGGCCGTATCTAAAAAAATATGAACATTTTTGGTCGTGTGACTAGAAAATATCCTCTAATTTGAAACTTTAAGGTCAAAGAAATGGATGAGAAAGAATATTACTTGAAAAAACTTTCTGCATTAAATTTGAAGCGATGTTACGATATAGCTCCTCCCCGAATTCAACAATATTTAGAAGCTGAAATCCAATATGTCCTGGATAATATTAAGACAACCGATGTTATACTTGAGCTTGGTTGTGGGTATGGAAGAGTATTAGCTAGATTAGCAATGAAAGCAAGTTCTATTTATGGTATTGACACTTCAAAGGATAGTCTTCTGTATGCGTATGAGTTCCTAGCAGAGTTCCTTAACGTTAAGTTGCATAAAATGAATGCTGCATCTCTCAATTTTAAGAACAAAACATTTGATGTAGTTATGGCTATTCAAAACGGAATATCTGCGTTTAAAGTTAATCCTCAAAAACTAATTCAAGAAAGCATTAGGGTCACTAAATCAGGAGGGAAAGTTCTTTTTTCTAGTTATTCCGATAAAATTTGGGAAGCACGACTCGATTGGTTTATTAAACAATCAGAAGAGGGTTTACTTGGGGAAATTGATTTAGAAAAGACTGGTAGGGGTGTTATTATATGCAAAGATGGTTTTAAGGCGACAACGTACACTGTTGAAGATTTTTCTACTATTACTTCAGAAATGGGATTAAATGTTACAATTGAGGAGGTTGATCAATCTAGTATTTTTTGTGTAATCTATGTCAATCGCAAAGATTAACTCTCTTTTTTCAGAGGATAATCTCTTTTTCGTTTAAAGTCCTAAGCGCTGACATAAATCCTCTACGTTGAACTTATATTCAGTCCACATCATATGTTTCTTGAAACCTAATCGTTTATTAATAGCTATCATGGGTGCATTAGTAATAGAGAAATCTGTAACAAGGTACTTGACTTCTGGAAACGTCTTCTTAATATAAGTTACCATTTCGGCTTTCAACCATTTTCCTAGTCCTCTCCCCCGGTATTCTTTTTTTACACCAGTTAATGCTTGAAATAAGAGAGTTTCGCGATCAGGATTGTAAATCGTTTCTGTCAATCCACTGATTACTCCATTCTCTTCTCTTGTGATCATTGTGGTCCAGGTTGCTCCTAGTAGCTTACGACGTTTTTCTCGAATTCTTCTTGTCTTAGGCGTCTCTACAGCCTCCCATTCCAATTCTCCTTTTGGAACTTGATTTAAAGTTTCAGCGTAAATCTTACAATATTCTTCGATATCTTTCTCTGGTACAGTCTCAAACATTTCAATAGTTACTCCCTCCGCTCGTTTTGGCCCCTCAATTTTCCATTCATTTATCATATCCCAATCAACATCTTCAAGGTTCAATCTGTTTTCCTCTTCTGTTAAAGCAATTTTAGCCCCAAATTTTTGACAAAATTCCTTTCCAGATTCATGTTGACTTCCTCCCTGAAATACAGTCTTTTGTTCTCGTTTCACTTTAGTTACAAGGATCATGAGTAATTCAGTGCCAATCCCGAGACGTCGGTACTCCTTATCGATGAAGAGCATTCCAGAGGCAACGTGTTTATTCGACTGATAAGCTGGGGACGATTCGTTGTATATTGTAACTCTCCCATACCCGATAACATTCATATTTGTTTCCTCTGAAAAGACTAACCAACGAAAATCCTTAGGATCTGGACCTGGATTCTTCATTTCTTTCTTCAATCTATCATTTGAAGGTAGAGGGTCACCAGGATACATCTCTTCCTGATATTTCTTATAAGCTTCAAAAAACTTCTCCCAAACATCATCAGATGCAGTTTGTGGGTCAAAAGTGTTTATAAATAATTTTGGTTTCTTCATATATTCAGCTCATGGGATTCCATAAGGGATTATAGGCATTTCTACAGCATAAATTGCATTGTTAATAACAATCTTATTTGTTTAATAATACTTAACGAAAATAAATTTGCCTAGATATCATAGAGGAACTATAGATTAAGTTCTCTTCTTTTTCCTAAGTAATACAAACACAATACAGATCATTTCTAGGATTAAGAAATTAGTCTGGTGAGAAGTTGATGTTTCAGTCGTTGTTGTAATCATCGTTGAGGAATTCTCTTTTGAAGTTGTTGCTGTACGAGTGATATCATCAGTTGTAGTGCTTACTGGAACCATTGTATAATTCCAAATCTGTAATCCTGCTGCTCCTCGAACTGCATTGGTTACATTGAGTAAACCATATCCATAGCTCTCATCTCTACCTGGTAGACCTTTATCATTAGCAGTTGAAGCTAGGATGGTACGAACATCAACTGGAGTCAAACTCTTATTTATCGACTTCATAAGAGCTATGCAACCACAAACATGTGGTGCTGCAAAAGATGTTCCGTTAGCTCTTATTGATCCAAGTGGTGCTAGATTTTCCCCAGGAGCGCAAATTTCATTTTCAGGGCCTTTACGTGAAAAAGTTGATATTTTTTGATTTGAACTTATAGATGAAGTTGCAATAACTTCAGGAAATTTACCAGGATATTGAACCCCTTTTGTGGAGGAATCATCCCATGTATTTCCTGTTGTTCCAACAATTACTATCCCTTCAGCGATCGCTCGCTTTAATATATCATGAAAACTTGATGGAGGTACACCATAACACCAAATACTGAGATTAATAACATCAGCATCCATGTTAATAGAATAATTTACTGCTGCAACAATGTGCTTCCAGAAAGATCCATTAAAGCTATTTTCGCTATCGAGAATTCGGAGATCCATAATTGAAACATTAGGAGCCACCTCCTTCGCCCAATTAGCCACATATGATCCATGCCAATGACTATCCCCTTCATATGGAGTATTATCAACGGAAACGAAATCCCATCCTGTAATATCATCAATATAACCATTATTATCATCATCGATACCATTTAGGGCTGTTTCGTTTTTGTTTATCCAATTTGAACCTTGAAGGTTAGGAATCGAGAAATCAATACCAGAATCTATAATTGCAATAGTTACGGCTTTTGAACCATTTGTAAGTTCCCATGCTCCATCCACACTGATCGATTTAAGGTTCCAGCTAAGGTCATTGTTAGGAAATGAAGTCTTGCCTTCTACAGTTATAAAACTATGAGAAGGATTAGTATTACAAGTAATTTCTGGCAGATAGATGGAAACTAAACCAAAAAAGAAAATTAATATAATTATTCGATTTTTAAATGTAGAGTTCATATTTATCCCGATTTACAATATTCAAGGAATGAAAAAATGCACTAAATCCTGTTCTATTAAGATTTTCTCCAACAATAAGAAGCCTTTTTTTGGCCTTTATAATCGTATAATGTCCAATTTTCACTTCTTCTATATCAGTAATAGCATTTTTCTACTAGCTTCACCATTCAACATGAGTCCTAAGTCTCTAGCTCTCCTAGGTATTATCTAAAGATTTTATTTACATTTCTCCTTCTTTCATTATTCCTTTCATATTTATTAATATCTTAATCCATGTTCGCAATAAAATTTGAGGAGAGTCAGTGCTTCCCCCCACCCTACAGCACATTCAAGGCAACGTTGGTGCCCTTCTAAGGTATCCATGTATCCATATTCTTTGACACTAACTAATGTTCCCTCTTCCACCTCTATAAAGTCTATTTCAACGGTTGTATAATGATCTTCCCACCATTTAAACACAAAACGTTCAGGAACATTGACTTCAACAATTGGGCATATTGCTTGCGTATTAATTTTATCAGGTCCCCAATCTACCCATTTGAAGATAATTTTACCTCCTGGTCGTCTATCAACATAAGCTCCGTTTGTAAACCATCCGTCTAAACCCTCAGCAGTTGTTAGACTATCAAAGACTTTTGTTCGTTCTACTCTGATTAATACTTTGTGCGTAATCGGTGTAGCAAATATTACCATTCAAATTCATCCAAATATTTAACAATAGATCTATTTTACAATTGATTAAAAAGTGAAATTGTAAAGAATAAGTTAAATCAAATTCCATACTGACCTTTATAACAAGTCCACATCCTCTTAAAATGTGTATACGTGATGGAAACGAAAGGAGTTATTTTTGACATCAAGAAATATGCTCTCCATGATGGCCCTGGTATTCGTACAACTGTTTTTTTGAAGGGCTGCCCATTAAATTGCTGGTGGTGTCATAATCCAGAAGGTCAAAATCCAAAACCAGAGATAATTTGGAATAATCAGAATACACAAAAGGAGATTATTGGACGAGAGATAAGCGTTGAAGAGGTTATAGCTGAAATAGAAAAGGATTTGATTTTTTACGATGAATCTAGTGGTGGAGTAACTTTTTCTGGTGGAGAACCTTTGATGCAACCTGACTTTTTGGATTGCTTATTAATTGCATGTCAGGAGAGGGAACTTACTACAACACTCGATACATGTGGATATGCATCCTGGGAGATTGTTAAAAAAGTTAAGGATAAAGTAGATCTTTTTTTATATGATCTTAAGATGATTGATGATAAAAAACATCTGAAATATACTGGAGTATCAGTTTTACCCATCCTCTCTAATCTGAAGAAACTTGATAAAGAGGAAAAGAAAATAATTATTCGCTTCCCTGTTATTACTGGAATTACAGAAACAGAAGAAAATATTAACCAATTGGCTGAATGGATATCCAAACTTGAAACTGTAAGAGAAATTAATCTTCTTCCGTTTCACAAAATTGGTTACAGCAAGTACAAAAAATTGAATCGCGAAAATAAAATGCTTGATCTTGACCCACCATCGCCAGATAGGTTGGATCAATTATTAGATACATTTAGAGGTCTTGGATTCACAACTAAACTTGGAGGTTAATCAATGAATGAGCGTATAAAGCGGCTACGTGAACAAAGCTTAGAAGCAAAACCTTGGTTAGATCCTGAAAGAGCAGAATTACTTACACAATTTTATCAAAGCGAAATTGCTGACCGCGTTTCAATCCCTGTAAAGCGTGCATTAGCTTTCAAGTACATCTTAGAGAATAAGAAGCTCTGTATTAACTATGGGGAACTGATAGTTGGAGAGAAAGGATCAAAACCTAAAGCTGCGCCTACTTATCCTGAGTTATGTGTCCATAGCCTGAGAGACCTTGAAATATTAAAATCTAGGAAAAAAATATCATTTAATGTCATTGAGGAAACACGAAATATATATCGAAACACTATCATTCCTTTTTGGGAGAAAGGAAGATCCATCAGGGACATAATATTTGGTTCAGTTTCAGAAGAATGGAAAGCTGCATATGAAGCGGGTGTATTTACTGAATTTCAAGAGCAAAGAGCTCCAGGTCATACAGTTTTAGGTGATATAATATACAGGAAAGGATTTTTGGATCTTAAAGAAGAAATTAAACAGTCTATTAACAACCTAGATTTCTATAATGACCCCGAAGCCTTTGATAAAAGAGAAGAATTAAAAGCAATGGATATTGCTACTACTGCGTTAATTACTTACGCTCATCGCTACTCTAAAGCATTAAAGGAACAGGCAAGTGAGGAGAAAGATAGTAATCGTGCTATAGAATTATTAAAAATGGCTGAAATCTGCCAATGGGTACCAGCTCATGCACCTAGAACTCTCTGGGAAGCATTGCAATATTATTGGTTTGTGCATTTGGGAGTAACTATCGAGTTGAATACCTGGGACTCATTTAATCCTGGACGTCTAGATCAGCATCTTTATCCTTTCTATAAAAAAGAGCTGGAGGAGGGAACATTAACTAGAGGGAAAGTCATAGAACTACTCCAAGCTTTTTGGGTTAAATTTAATAACCAACCAGCCCCACCCAAAGTTGGTGTAACTGCTAAAGAAAGTAATACTTATACAGATTTTACCCTGATTAATATTGGGGGAGTGAAGGAAGATGGATCAGATGCAACAAATGAACTCTCATATTTACTGCTAGATATTGTCGAAGAAATGCGGTTAGTACAACCTAGTTCCATGCTTCAATTAAGTAAGAAGAATCCCAACCGCTTAATTAAACGAGCTTTGAAAATCATTAAAACTGGTTATGGTCAACCTTCCATTTTTAACTGTGAAGCAATTATTCAAGAAATGATTCGTCAAGGGAAATCATTGAAAGATGCACGAAAAGGAGGGGCTAGTGGATGTGTAGAGACTGGTGCCTTCGGAACAGAATCCTATATTTTAACTGGTTATTTTAATATGCCAAAAGTGTTGGAAATTACTCTTAACAACGGTACTGACCCTAAAACAGGTAAACAAATTGGTATAAAAACTGGTGATCCAACAACTTTCAGTACCTTCGATGAACTTTACGCTGCTTATGAGGAACAGTTGAGATATTTCATAGATATCAAAATTAAAGGAAATAATATCATTGAACGGATTTATGCAAAATATATGCCCGCTCCCTTTCTCTCTCTCTTGATTGATGATTGTATAGCTAATGGTAAAGACTATAATGCGGGTGGAGCTAGATATAACACCACCTATATCCAAGGTGTGGGTTTAGGTAGTATGACTGATTCATTGACCTCAATTAAATACAATATTTTTGATAATACTTTTATTAGTATGGAGGAACTTCTTCAAGCTCTAAAAGCAGATTTTACTGGATTTGAGGAACTTAGAAACCGCTTCGTGAATGATACTCCTAGATATGGTAATGATGACGATTATGCTGATAGTATTACTAAACGAATTTTTGAGAGTTATTTTAATGCTATTGACGGACGTCCCAATACGAAGGGTGGTCATCATAGGATCAACCTTCTTCCCACAACTGTTCATATCTATTTTGGACAAATGACTGGTGCTATGCCTGATGGGAAGAAAAATGGCGAACCTCTTTCTGAAGGCATTTCTCCTGTGCAGGGAGCTGATAGAAAAGGACCGACTGCAGTGATTAAATCTGTATCAAAAATTGATCATTTAAGGACGGGGGGGACTCTTCTGAATCAAAAATTCAGTCCAGAGCTTTTGTCAACAGAGGAAGGTATTGAGAAATTGATGCATCTAATACGAGCTCATTTTAAACTTGATAGTCACCATATCCAATTTAATGTAGTAACTGCAGATACCTTACGACAAGCTCAGATGAATCCAGAGAAGTATCGTGATTTGATAGTTCGCGTTGCTGGTTATAGCGATTATTTTGTTGATCTGATACCTGAATTACAGGATGAAATCATTAGACGAACTGAACATGGAAGTTTTTAGTCAGAGAGGGTCTATCCATTTCACATCTGTCTTTCTAAAACATCTGCTAATTAAAGGTAATTATTTTGGATAATAATGCAGAGAAGTTCAAGATAAAAAGTATTAGTTCACGAAACTGGTTCATTATTTTCATCTTGGGTATTTCAGGGCAAATCGCTTGGGCAGTAGAGAACTCATGGTTTAATACATTTGTATTTGATGAATTAACTCCCAATCCTCAACCTGTTGCTTGGATGGTCGCTGTAAGTGCTATAATCGCTACTGTTACAACTTATATCATGGGATCTCTTTCAGATAGAACCAAATTTAGATGGGGGCGTCGTAAGCCTTATTTAGTTGTTGGTTATATCTTTTGGGGGGTTACTACAGCTCTATTTCCTACCGCCTCTTGGATTGATGATGTTGGGATTGCTGTTGTTATGGTGATAATTGCTGACGCAATAATGACCTTTTTCGGTTCGACTGCTAATGATGCAGCATATAATGCTTGGGTCACAGACATCACTGATCCAACCAACAGGGGACGTTTACAAGGTATTATTTCAACGACTACTTTGTTAGCTAATCTTATTGCTCTTGGAGCAGCAGGGTTTGTCATCGACACTTATGGGTATTTCATTTTTTTCTATATATTAGGGGGTTTTGTGTCATTAACTGGAATTATAACTGCGTTTATCTTGAAAGAACCAATTCCTACAGTTGAAGTACAAACAACAGGTAAACCCATACTTCAGGATTTAATTGATACCTTAAAACCGTCGACAATGAAAGAAAACAGATTATTGTATTTATTATTCAGTTATATGGCCCTAACGGGGATAGCATCGAATATTTCCTACCCATATCAATTTATCTACTTCGAACATCACTTAGGCTTCACAAAATCAGAAATCAGTATAATAGGAGCCGCAATTATTTTAATTGCCGTTATTATTTCGATTTTCTATGGTTTTATAAGTCATAAATTCAATAGAAAAGTTGTACTGTTTATAATACCCATTCTAGGATTAATTCCTGGAATAGGATATATGTTAGTACAAACAGCAGACTTATTTCCTATTATTCTAGTCGCAGGATCGAGTATTAGTTTGTGGATGGTCTCAGGAATAACTCTTGGAGCATGGATACAAGACAACTATCCATCTGAGGACATAGGAAGATTTCAAGGCCCTCGTATGATTTTTTTTGTTCTTATCCCAATGGTGATAGGACCCCCAATTGGTGCTTTTGTTGTTGAAACATTTGGGGTGCCAACTCTTCTGAATGGTGAACCTGGGTATATTCCTCCACCAGAAATCTTTCTTGTTTCGGCCCTTGCTTCTCTAGCTTCAATTATCATACTCTTTTTTATTACCATGGAACAAGGACTAGAACATCTAAAAATTAACAAGGTGCCTTAAAATTGAGTTCTCAAGACTGGCAACCTGTTCCAGGCCAATTAATTACCCGTTGGGGAAAAGATCTCGACCCTTTAAACCCGTTACCTGAATATCCTAGACCACAACTTTGTCGAAAAGAGTGGCTGAATCTTAATGGGCTTTGGGATTATGCAATTCGTCCAAAAACGCAATCAGAAGTTAATTCATACGATGGGAAGATTCTAGTTCCCTTTCCTCTTGAATCCGCTTTATCTGGAGTAAAAAAGAAATTAGGTCATAAACAACAACTGTTCTATAGAAGATTCTTTTCAGTTCCCCAGGCCTGGAAATCAAAAAGAATTCTTATCCACTTTGGAGCCGTTGATTGGGAAGCCAAATTAAAGATTAATGGAATAGAGGTAGGTTCTCATAAAGGGGGTTTTATTCCTTTCTCCTTTGATATTTCTGATTTTATTACATATGAAGAAAAAAATGAACTGGAAGTTATAGTCTGGGATCCAACAAATAAAGGCAGACAAGAGCGAGGGAAACAATCATTAAGGCCGTCTTTTGTTTTTTATACAGCAATTTCAGGTATTTGGCAAACAGTATGGTTGGAACCTGTCCCAGTATCATATATTGAATCAATTAAAGTTACTTCAGACATTGATAACCAGTTGGTCAATCTAAAAGTCCATATTAATAATATGCAGTCCGAACAGAAAGTAATTATTGAGGTATTAGAGGAGGGTAAAAAAACTCTATCTATAGAAGGAGAAAATGAATTCTCCATAGCTATACCCCAACCAAAATTGTGGAGTCCTAAGTTTCCTCATCTTTATGACCTTAAATTAACGCTCATTGCAGAAAATAAATCATTAGACTGTGTAGAAAGTTATTTTGGCATGAGAAAGATCGAAGTACAATTAGATGAAAAAGAGATTCCTCATATTTTTTTAAATAATGAACAATTATTTCAGTTTGGCCCATTAGATCAGGGATATTGGCCAGATGGATTGTACACCGCCCCTACAGACGAAGCATTACGCTATGATATAGAAATAACAAAAGAATTAGGTTTTAACATGACCAGAAAGCATGTCAAAGTGGAACCTGCTAGATGGTATTATTGGTGTGATAAAATCGGGTTATTAGTGTGGCAAGATATGCCTAATGGTGGGGCTTTCAGTTTATTGACCTTTAAGTTTATGTCTAGAGGACGAAGATGTAAAGAAATAAGGAAACAGTTTAGAAAAGAATTGTTAGAGATGATTAATTACTTGTACAATTATCCCTCTATTGTGGTTTGGATACCTTTCAACGAAGGATGGGGTCAATTTGAGACTGAAAGAATTGTGAAACAAATAAATGAACAGGATCAAACACGACTTGTTAATGCTGCAAGTGGTTGGTTCGATAAGAATGTAGGCGATATTAAAGACATACATAAATACCCAGGACCAGCATTACAAATTGATTCTACCCGTGCAGCGGTATTGGGTGAATTTGGAGGCCTTGGAATGAAAATTAATGATCACTATTGGACAGGAAAAAGGATCTATTGGTCTTATAGTAAATCAAATACTATCGCAGAATTACAAAGGAAATATAAGCAATTAATGATGAAACTAAAACCATTAATTAACCAAGGGCTGACTGCTGCTGTCTATACCCAGTTAACTGATATTGAAGGAGAAATTAATGGGTATTACACGTATGATCGTGAGATTTTAAAAATGGATAAACTATTCCTAATTAAATTACATACTGACTTGTTATCAGCTCATATTTCTATTAAAGAATCATCAGATTAAACTGATAATTCTCTTATTGTAAGATAAGAATCATTAATTTTTTGGTTCATTGGTTGTGTTTGATAGTTAATTTCATCTCTGTATTCACAAGGGTAAAACCTATTTTCTCATATACACTTTTCCCAACTTCTGTAGTGTGTAAACTAATAGAAGTGATACCTTTCCTTTTTAAAAAGCCAATAATTTCTTCTAGCAATTTTGATGCTATCCCCTTCTTTCGCCATTCAGTTAATGTATACATATTCATTATATAGGCTTCTTTTCCAGTATTATTTCCTGGTGAGGGAGGTTTCTGAAAAAATACTACGCCACTAACCGCTATAATTTCACCATCATTTTCTGCAATCCATGACAAGAATTTTTGTTTGGGAATGAATTCATAGAAATAGTCTTTACAGGCTTTTTGAAAAGATTTTTCTTGTTGTTCTCCCTCTAACAATTTCATTTCTTTAAATAAAGCTGTTCTAAAGCGAACTAATGAATTTATATCATTTAAACTTGCACGTCGAACTTGGATCATCTAAATCACCAACAATCATCCTAGTTTTCTTGTTGAATATTCAACTCATCAAAAAAATAGAGATAATCTGCTTCAATTCTCTCTTTATTCAACTCTTTTAAACAGTAGTTAAGTTGACCCCTATGGTAAACTGTATGTAGAACATATTGAAGGTAGAAATCATTTCTACTCATAATAAAAGAGCTCCCATCCATTCTTTTTATTGTTATAGTCTTCCTGGCGGTTTGTTGAAGGCTATTGGCAATTTCATTGTCTCTTTGTTCCCAATGTTTTAATAATTCCTTCATTGACATAGATCTGATCCGATTAATTATTTCTTCAGGAGAATTAGAATCATTACTGATTCTACTTATACAAGATTCTATTGCTAATATGATATGCTCTACTTTTCCTCTAATACTTCCAATTATTGGTCCAAGGTTTTGTGAAAACTCTTCTGCATTCAATTTTCTTAATTGTTTTCTAGATTCATTACCTGCCCATAAATGATATTTTCCAAGATTTGAAGAGCCCATTTTCAATTCACTTAAATTAAATTTTTAGTTTTCATGATTTTAGGTATTTTTAATACTTTCCAACAGGGCAAATTCAAAAGTTTTTTTTGTCTTGATATTATTCTTTTAGAAATCAACATCTATATGACGAATATAGGTGGGATCTCGTTCTTTTGCCTTTATGGAAGGTTTTTAAATAAAAAAACATTTGGAGAAATTCAAATGGTAATAATCCCCCAAGAAACCCTCCATTGGCTCCTAGAAGAAAATAATCCTCCGGTGAGAAATTTAACAAAAGAATATCTACAGAATAATAAACCCACGAAAACTGAATTAGCGCAAGTAAATAATTATCTCCCTATTAAGACTATTCTCTCTTTACTGAAACCAGACGGTACTTGGTCTGACCCAAAGAATCCTTACAAGAAATATACAGGAAATTACTGGCAATTCATTTTTCTCTGTGATTTAAGCGCTAATCGATTGTCAGAGGCTATTCAATTAGCATCTGAGAATATTTTCTCATACCAGTTGCCCGATGGTGGGTTCCCTCATAAAATAGGATTCAAAAAACCGTTAATGTGTTTATCAGCGAATATTCTTCGTTCGCTTATTTATTTTGGGTATCAAAATGATGAACGTGTCCAGAAAGGAATCGATATGATTACGCAACATGTTCTGGAGCATCAGAGTGTCGTATGTATTGATCCAATCTATACCCTACTACCTGATTGTCAGATGTCTCTCACAAAGGTACTTGCAATGTATTCTTTCTTAGATGAGAAGTATCATTCTTCAGATGTTCAACAAGTAATGAAAATTATTAGAAAGAGAATTGTTGAAAATAAAGTCTTTAAATATGTTCCAATTGGAGCTAGAGAGTATTATAACGCAATAAAAGGAAAAAAAACAACTGAAATTCGTCAAATCAAGGCTCGAATGTTAAAGCAAACCGAGAAGTTGAAGAAAACGATTGTTAAAAGCAGTTGGACAAGATTTGGCTTTCCTCATTCTTACACTTCAGACGCGCTTGAAACTCTTTATTGGTTGGCAAAAACCAATTCTTGCAAGTGTCCTGAGATTGAAGAAGCTGTTAATTTGGTAATTAATCGAATGAATCCTTCGGGATATTGGATAAATGAAAATAATTTCAGAAATCCAATGTTGGTTGATATTGAAGCTAAGAAATCACCTTCTAAATGGTTAACATTCAGAGCTTGTTTTGTATTGAAGAAATTCAGTAAGCTAAAATTCAAATCGTAAGAAGTTATATATTTTCAAAATTCTATTTAAAACTCTTTGAGAGGTGACATGAATGATCCTGCTGATCTCTCTGTTAGTGGAATCATAGAGTCACATTCTTGTATTAAAACGTCTTTATTGGTAATGAACCTTCCAAGCCTCTTTGCTTGTATTTTTATTTCATTTTTTATATTTTTTTCAGTTTTTTCAAAGAGAAATAGCTTTAATTGTGGTTTACCACCTTGGAAAACATCCCAAACTCCGATAATTCTTCCATTGAGTAAAATTGAGGATGTAGCGTTTCCAGTACGATCAAAAACGAAATTATAACGCGCTGAACTGATATATCTATCACGTTCTTTATATCCCATTATATATGGATCTAGCATTGGTAAGAAATTTACTATTTGGTTTTTAGAACTAGGTATGGAATCTATCATATCTTTATCAGAAGCTAACATCATAAGATCCGTGTTAAGATTTGTTATTTTGACATACAAAATTCGATCTTGAATATGATTTAAAGCCTGGATTATGTTTGTTTTAGATAATCCAGTCCACCATACTGCATCATTTTCAGAAACAGGGCCAAATGCAGTTAAATAATATTGTACTAACTGAGTAATCGCTTGTTCCTCGTCAATTTGAGAAAAATCAATATCTGGGAAATATACGTTGAAAGAGGTATACTTACGGGGACTACTTCTTATCAATAATGCTTGATCACACATTAAATACAAAATATACGAAATCGACTCATAGTTTACTTGAAGAGCTTTTTTTATTTCCGAAGCACTCATTTCTTCTTTTTTGTCTCTTAAGATACTAATTATTGATTCTGAAATCTCTTTATATTTATCAGATGAGATCCCCCTAAATTCTAAAGCTTTTCTAGATTGTGATTCAACGATTTTGTTTGTTGCGACATGAATTATTGGGATAACTTCTTTAGGGAAAATATAAAGTGTTCCTCGAATACTCCGAATCTTACCCAAATTTCTTTTAACAAGTAGCTCTTCATCTAGATCTTTTTTTGAAAAATTAGGTATTCTAGCAAATAGGGACTGGTATGGAACCTTGGTACTGGTGGCATGTAACCCACCAATCTCCTTTACTATTTTAACAATATTCTTAGTTCTTGATTCATTTACTAAATGCTGTTTGTATAAAACTAAACGATTCATTTCACTCAAAGTAAGGTCTAACATATTATCATCAGTTGATTTCTCTTTGAATTTCATACCCCTACCTAATTAAAAGCCTAAGAATCATTATTCTTGCTTACTACTCACAAATTCGATATTCTTATCTTTCTTTGTTTTAAAAAATCTGTTACTTCCTTCATCGTGGGTAAAGACATTGCTCCTTTTTTCATAATTTTCAAAGCTGATACAGCATTGGCAAAATAGGGGATATTATTCATATTTAACTTTAAAAGAAGTCCTGTGATCATGCCAGCCGCAAAGGCATCACCTGCGCCTGTTGTGTCCATAACAGGAACATTAAAAGAAGGTGCAAAAAATGTTTTTTCCTTGGTAATAATTCTTGAACCTTTCTCACCTGAAGTTACACCTATTACCTTTGGGCCAATTTCAAAAATTGCTTCAATCGCTTTTTCTTCCTTTTTTCCAGTAATTAATTCAACTTCACTCAAAGATGGTAGAAAAATATCTGTCATTTCTAATAATTCAAGTAAATACTCTCGCGGATCTTGATGATGCCAGAGATCATCTCGAAGATTTGGATCACAAGCGACTAACACATCGTTTTGTTTTGCGACATGAACGGCCTTTTTTACTGCGGACCTAGCTGGTTCATCCGCTATTGAGACTGTTCCATACATTAAAAGTTTTGCTGACTTTATATACCCTGTATTAATTTCTGATTCTTTTAACATGATATCTGCGCATGGAGATCGATAAAATGAAAAAGAAGGTCTTTTTAATTCATCTAGACCTACAAACGCTAGAGCAGTCTTATATTCATTAGTTATGATAATTTGACTGATATCGATCCCTTCCTTTTCTAAAGTTTCAATTAAGAAACGTCCGAAGAAGTCATCTCCGACTTTTGAAATCAAACCAGCTGAAAATCCTAATTTTTTTATTCCAACAATAAAATTTGCTGGAGCTCCTCCAGCAAATCGTTTAAATGTGGTTTGATCCTCCATACGTGCTGACGGATTATCCGCGATTAGATCAATCAAGAGTTCTCCTATAGCTATTACATCAGCCATTATCATAAACCGTATTATTTTGATAATAACAATTTCAATTTAAACTGTTTTTCCTCGGGGCCATAAATCTTGTATGATTTCTTTTAGAACTCCAATAAGGCGACTGTCCGTTGTAATAATCAATTGTACTCCACTGATATCATCGGAACCGATCGCAGCCTCTTCTGTACCGTCTCTCGCAAAAGCATAGACTTCCACGTTTTCGTAGTGTTTTAATTGGACATTACCGAGCTCTTGAGTAATTTTTGCAGCCGTTTCTTGGGAATCGACATTAGTAAGAATCTGTATTCGTCGTCGAGTTCCTGCTTGTTGTAGTAAGTCCCAAGGAATCATCGATAGCTTAGGTACCATAATTTGAATAGTACTTTTCGTTCGATTTAACATTGCTTCGAGAGTTAGCATAACTCTTTCTACAGGTTGAGTTTGGAGATAAGTCTCCTCAACGCTTGCTATTGGGACTTCCATTGCAATCTTCTGAATATCAGAAATTGATGACATTAATGTTTTGCTTTTTGTCAGTCCTGAGCCAATTTTCTCTGGAATTGTTCTAATAATTCGTGTAAGGTCACTTGAAATTGTGTCTTGTGTCTGTGTTGCCTTTTTATCAACTTCTGAAACAAGATTCAATATATCATGTTCTAATATTTTAGATATTTCTTGACTTTCTAATTCCAAGAAGGAATAAGTCTCTGTAAGTATAGAATCAATGTCGTCATAATAAGAACTACTCCCTTCATTAACCATATTCTGAATTTCTGTGATGTTTTCCTGCAAATTGGTTGAGATTACTTCCATACTATCAGTTATTATTTGACTATAAGTGTTCGAAAAACTGGTAAGATTTTGATCAATTTCTTTGAATAATATTTGTTGGCGGTCTGTAATGGTTTTTTTCTCTATTTCCAAAGTATTTATACTATTCGTGACTCTATCATCTAAGAAATCACTGGTTTGGTTTAGAAGTGAATCATGACGACTGTTCAAAGATGAAATAAAA
Source organism: Promethearchaeota archaeon (assembly GCA_048938105.1). GTDB lineage: Archaea > Asgardarchaeota > Heimdallarchaeia > Hodarchaeales > Hodarchaeaceae > Hodarchaeum. The sequence continues at coordinate 192,223 of JBHLMN010000009.1, read as the reverse complement.
TTTTGAGCAGTTGCGACAAATGTTTCAAGAGAAGCTTGAAAATCCTGATACAAATGGTCAACATTTTGACTTAATTGAATCTTACCAGAATTAATATCCGATTGCATTTTTAAAAAAATATCTTGAACATTAGAACTAAATATTTCGATTGCTTTTTGAATCTCTTTCTCCATTTGAGTCTTCTTTTGTGGGAAATTTTTGTCTAATTCAGTAACTTTTGATTTTAAGCTATTTATTTCGCTTTCCAATCTGATATTAATCTTTTCAACTTGATCTATAAACTCTGTTCTTTCAGATGAAGCTTGTTGTTCAATTGTCTTGATATGATTTAAGCTCTCGGACTTTAAGTTATCAATAACTTCTTTTGAATTGTTGTATTGTTCTTTAATATCTGTTACCACTTGAACTGAGGTTTCCTCAATCCTAGTGAGAAGAGAACGAATATCATTCAACTGTTCATCTGTGGTCGCTATAATTTGTGTGGAGATTTTTTTGATCGACTCATTAGTGGTTTCAGTAATAGTTTTCATAGAATCTTGAAGTTTTTCATTAGTTATGTCTAGGTTAGTAATGATTTCCTTACCATTTTCCTCTAAACTAGTAGGAATTTCTTGATATTTTTCTTTTTGAGACGAATTTACAGCTTGGATTTTTGTATCTATAATCGTCTTTAAGTGAGTTTGTGCTTCTTCTAAGACTTTAATTACATTTTGCAAGTTGTTCCTTGTCGATTCTAGAAATGTATTTGATTTTTTGTCCAGTTCTTCATTGAGTTGAGAAAGGATGGAACTTACCTTTTGAGAAGTCAATTTCCAATGAGAAGACATAACTTCTTTGAGATTAGAAAGGTCGGATTGAATTTTGAGACTAGTAAAGGTCTTATTTATCTCAGAAATTATAAATTCGTTAATTACTTCTGCAATTCGTGCTCCTCCAGACTCACTTGCAGATTGAAAAGCAAGTTGAAGGTTTTGGATGAAATTTTCCACTTCAGCATTAAGAATTGCTTCCAGTTCTTGTGGAGCTTGACTTGTTTGATCTAATTGTCCTAGGGATGTATTTAGCTCATTAAATTCTTTAATAAGACTTTGTTTAAGACTTTCATCAAGTGAAGCTGAAATAGTCGAGAGAAGAAACCCTAATTGGTCAATAAGATTAGCTTTTCGTGTGTTATATCTCTCTTTTACTCGATCTGAAAAATCTGAGATATTTTTCAATGTCAATTTGTAAGAAGAATTTATCGAATATACTAGATCCTCTTCAATAGTATCCATTAACCTCTGAATTTCTAAATTTTGTGTATTTAAAGTCGTGTTTATTGTGGAAGCAAATGAATCACTTGAAATCTTGAAGTTGTTAATCTGATCATCGATCAACTTTTCTGTACGCTTCTGAGCACTCTCGAAATCTTTCATTGCAGAAGTAACAATCTTCTCGATATCTTGGAAACCTCCTTTCCCTAGACTGACTCTTTTACTTAATCTTTCACCAACCTCAGTATTTATTTCAGTCAAACGAGTTCTAATCTTGTTGAGTTCAGCTTTTACCGCTCGATCAAAGGTGTTGAAATCATCAGTATGTCTTGCTTGGTATTCCTCAAGTTGAGTAGGGATATTACGACTCAGTTCCAATGTTGATTTCTCTATTTTTTCAGAGAGAGATTTTAATCGTTCTTTTGAAGCAATAATTTGTTCTTCTTGCTCGTTTTTTGCCGCTTCACTAACTTCTGTAACGTCCATAGCGAGATTAGAAATATCCTGATCAAATGTTTCGGAAATTGTTTGATTTCCGGCCTCTATATTAGTTTTAAATTGGTCAAGAATCCTTGAAATTTCATTCTGAGAATTTTTTGAGATTCGGTTTAAATCCTCTGACACTCGACTAATGACATCAAAGTTTTGGGTGATTTCTTCTGTTCTAGCAGCGACATTTTCTGTTAGCGTTGACTGCATTTGGCCAAGCATCATGTTTGCCGAAGACCCAAAAGAAGAAAATTCCTCATTCGCAACATTTTGAAGATATTGCAAAGATTCAGAGAGTTTATTACTTCTTTCAGAAAGTGTTTCACTTATTCTTAGGTGTAATTCGTCTATAACCGTTATTATATCAATTAGATTTAATTCAGAATCCTCTTCAAGCGTTTTCTCAGTATTAGACACTAATTCTATCATTTCCAAGAAAGAATTGGAATTTAACTCTACTAATGGTTGAGTCTGTTGTTTTAGATCTTGTATTATTTTTTTTATTGTCTCTGAGCTTTCTTGCACAATAACAGTTCCATTTTCTTCCAAGAGGGAAGAGATATCAGCTTCTAATTTTAGTAACTCTTTTATTCCCTTATTATATTGTGTTTGAATAGATTCCTCTAATTCTTGAAATAACTGAGAAATATCAGAGCTTATTTTTTCTTGGAAATAAGATATTTGGGTGGTTACATCTGTGTTTATATCCATCAATCCTTTTGTCTGAATAGATTTAAATGCCTTTGATCCTCTAATCAACTCTTCTTTGGCATTCATTAAAACTTCAGTTAAAACTAATGTTATATTTTCTGAGTTTAATTTTTCTTTGGCTTCATCTAGTCTATTACTGATTCCTACTAATGAATGAAACATTTCTAGTAACTTATTCCAAAGATTTTCACTAGCCTCATTTGCTGAATCTATAACCGAAAGAGAGCTTTTAGAGGCCCACTCACTGAAATCCTGAACCATTTCCTGGATAGATCTTAATGAATCTTCACCTAGATTAATGAGCTCCGTCTGTATTGCTTCAATTTGTTGCCTGATTATAGCCAACCTATCAGAAGCTTTTTTGGTCATTTCTCCTCCAATTGAACTAAGGTTATCTCTTCCTGAAAGTTTATTTTGTTTAATATTTCCGTTGATTTGTTCGTTGATAGTTGAAACGGTTGAGTTTAAGTTCTCCGTTGTATTTACAACTTGATTCTGAAGTGTTTGGATCGTTTGCCTCATCTGAGAGGAAAGAGCATTCAAACTTTCAATTCTTTCTGAATAGATTTCATTTATTCTGTCAACGTGCTGTTTTCTTTCTTCTACCTGAGATTCTTTAGCATTTTTAAGATCAGCTTCAAGTTGAATAGTATTTCTATTGAGTTCAGTTTCCAAATTGTTAGAAAATTCGGTAATTAAATTCTCTAGCTTTTCAGAATTTTTCTGGTTTTGATTTGAGATTTGACTTTTGATTTGTTGTTGAACTTCAGTAGTTTTAGTTTTCATTCGCTCTAAATAAGCCTGAATATGAGATTGAAATTCTTTTTCGGATTTTAAGACTAAATCTGGCCCTTTCTGGAGATCACTTACTATATTAATTAGTTCTTTTTGCCCTTCTTCCCATCGATTTTTGATTTCTTCCTGAATTTGGTTTAATTCGCTTTCTACTTGAAGGTCAATTTCACTAGTTACAGCGATTGCTGGAGCCAATGCGATGTATTGTGGCACCTTTCCTGGGATAACTCTTATGAATTTTCTTTTTTCTAATCCATCTAAGGCGTCTTGAATAGCTTCAAGATCTAGATCACTAGCTAATATCATAATTTCTTCGGCCGTTCGCACCGATTTAGAAACAATAATAGTGTAGACTTGACCCTCTTCTGCTGTAAGCCCTAATTGATTATATAAATCTGTAGTCATATTCATCCCTTATTTTAATCCAACTTAGTGTCAATCAAACCTAAAGATGGAAGATCCTATTTGTTAGTTTAAATTAAAAATAATATCAAATAGTTTTACGCGAACTTGTAGATTTATAATTATTATAGAATTAATTCTTTTGAATTGTCCTCCCCCGATCCAAAGGAAAGTATGATTCAAAATCGTCAATATCAGCAGATAATACTTTCCAAACTCAAAGAAAACTTCTTACAGGGTCGTCACACGGTCGTTGAAGTAGATACAGGACTTGGAAAGCGCGTTCTAGCATTTCTTTTAATTAAAGATCTTTCTGAACAAAGAATTCTCATTCTCTTACATTCTACAATTAGCTACTCTGAAACAATTCATTACTTTCAGGAGGAGTATGGCGGTTTTCATGATTCAGAATTTCAAGCTTTCTCTTCTAAAACTTCAGGACAGCTTAGACACAAAATCCTTAATGAAGCACGAATCGTTGCTGCAACTCCCCAAACATTTGCTAATGTCTTTAACAAACTCCTCGAATCTAAAAAGCCAAGATTTAACGTTGTAATAATTAACGAAATAGATAAAATAGTTCGACGGTATGGTGGCTCTCGTTTATTGATTTTTCCCTATAATAGCCTCATTCCATATTTCATTCGTTCTGGTGCTTGGATAGTAGGAATGACGGGTACTATACGAGACTCTCACATTCTCTATAATCATTTGAAAGATCAAATCGAGATTCAACCTGAAATTGATTCACTTGATAAGCGTATTCCTAAACTTCACATTATTCGGATGGACACACTTCTAGCGCAGACTGATATTAAAAATTATATTCAAAATACTTATATTCAGCGATATGAAGTGAAGATAAGCCCTGAACTACTAAAAATTTTGAATTTAATAGATCAGGGTATTCAGGAATTAAGAAAGGAAATCATCGAGGAGACTCTGGAGCAACATCCAACTCTTCTTGAAACAATTCCCTCTTCGCAGCTCGCTCTAGTTTCCGGAATGCTTGAATCTGGAAACACTCAGAAGTATCAAGGCTTATTACTTGTCCGAAAATACTGTACCGCAATGCAACCCCCAAAATTCCGAAAATTTCTCTTTAGATTAACCAAATTCGGGATAACTAAGGATCTAATTTATGATTTACCTGAACATAACGCTAAGATTGATGCAGTACTCGATCTTATTAAAAAACAATCCCAGAATTCTAAAACAGTTGTACTGTGTTCATTTTTGGATACAGCCCAGAAGCTTCAGGAAGAAATTCAGGAATTAGGGCTTTCCACTTTCAAAATAACTGGTCAAGTACGGAATAAAATAGCTATTCTCAATCACTTCAAAGAATCAGAGAATAAAGCAGTTTTAGTAATGACCAGTGTAGGTGAGAGGGACATTGACATACCTCAATCAAATCTCCTAATCGTTTATGATGTTGTCAATACTGTAAAAACAATGTACCAGAGATTTAAGAGAACACGTGGAGGCCTCGTACTATGCTTATGTTATGGTAAGACATTTGAAGAGCAAAAGATTGGAAGACTCTTCCAAGAGATTAGAAAACGATATCCTTGGTCATCAATAATCGAATGAATTTTCTTTTATAGAAATAGGGAAAATCCACCACCAAAAAAACCTATTACAAGTAGACTCCCAATTAGAGAAATCCAAATTCGTGGATCCCAAGCTAATACTTTGGCACCATCTAGAACTCCAATAGGAAGGAGATTAAAAACTCCTAGAAAAACATTCAAGGAAACACCCACAAATCCGATGAATATTAACAGTACACCTAACGTCATCATAGTATCATCATAAACCATTAAATATCCTATTCCTTGTAGAGTAAGAAATAAACCTGCGAGAATGAAATTAGTTATTGGCCCAGATGCAGAGACCCTACCGCGAATACCTTGAGATGCAGTGGCTTCCCCCCACCAAAAAACGGCCCCAGTTGCTAAAATTGGAAAACCAATGAGAACACTGATTAAAGTAAGAAAAAGTGCTTCCTTACTAAGCCTGTAGTAAGCTCTCGCACCGTACTTTATAGCAATAAATTTGTGAGATAATTCATGAGCAAAAAAGCTAATACCTAGGATAAATAGATAGATCAATAATTCATCTGGGATCTTCCCTTCTTGAATAACAGTAAAAATATTTCCAGTTAAATAGAGAATAACAAAACTGGTGATTAACCAGCCAATTCCTAGTTCTGAAATTTCTTGAACAGATAGATGGAGTCTATCAAGAATAGATTTTTTTGTGAAATCACTTTCCCAATCAGGCTTTTTATCCATTCATAACTCCTCCTTGCACGTATGACTACCAGGAAGATAATGAGTTCCACAGAGGATCTGGCCACATTTCGCACAATAAAATGGTTTGAAAATCCTCTTTCCACAAGCGCTGCAAAATGCAACTTCTGGAATTTCTGGTCGTTCTTGTACCTTATCAGCGTAAACTTTTACCACTTTGAAGTTTGTTAAATCAGGGGAAGCCTCATACTCAGCTTGATATCCTTTTATCCTTTCTGGTGCAAATAAGAGAACAATAAATATCATTCCAGTTATTGTAGTAACAATTCCTAGCGTTAACAATCTAAGTGATGGAGAAATGTTAATTATGAGGCTTGAAAGAAAGAAACCAAGACTAAGGGCTATTATAACACTGAATCCGATCATATATTTTGAGTTAAGCTTCATTTTAAACCAATTCTTAAAGTAGATTTAAAATCTCAGTTAATGATGAAATCACAATAATTTCAGGAAAAATTTGCTTAAAATCATCTTTTTGAAACATTCCCTTTCTACCTATAAAGTAAATATCATTCATTTTAGCTCTTCTAAGGTCATGAAGTGAATCTCCAATAAAAATAATGTCTGAGCTAGAAAAATTATATTTTGATAAAACAAACTCAAAATGATCTTTACCCTTCTCAAATCCAGGTCGCCAGCCAAGTATGTCATCAACTATGTCTAATCCATATTTTTGAAGATAATTAGTTATTATTGACTCAATTGAACCACTAGAAATTCCTATTTTATATCCACGTTGTTTCAGTTCTCGAAGTACCTCGTATGAATCTGTAAATAGTCGTTGTTCATAAATTCGTTCAATCTTCATTTTCTCAAATTTAGCAACTATTTTACTATTATCTTTTTTTGGAGCGATAATTTCCATTTGTTGAATAAATGGAAGCCCAGTTGTTTCGCGATAGCTTTTCTGAGCTTCTTCAGCAGAAAATCCATAGTATTTTGTCAGAAGATAGACTGCGTTATTCTCCAAAAAAGACATTGAATCTACGATGGTTCCATCGAAATCAAACATGATATACTGAGTTTTACGAAGATTTACAAATAATTTCTTCATTATTATCTGATACCTCTATGTTATATTCCTTTAATCAAATCTTTTTTCTCTTAATTCGATATTATTTTTTTTTATCAATTGATCTAATCAATCAAAGTAGTTATCAAATGTTTTTAAAAGCCTCTTACAAGGTGTTCGAAAATATCTAAATTATGTACAGGTAAAGTGTGCTATTCAATCAGAGCTTGAAAAAGATATATTTGCACTTCTCTTTGGAGCAAAGTTAATTTGCGCACATATGATACACTTTTCATGTGGTTTATGTTACTAATAGTGTTCATTTTGGGCTATTTTGTCATTCCGTCTTTTTTTCTATATGAATCATCTGTGAGCCATGAGTATCTCCTAATTGGATTATTCATAACATTACTGGGTTTAGTTATCCTGCTTTTCTACTTCTTAGGATTGAGACGTCAACGAAATCAGATTCACATTCATCTTAAAGCTTTTCAAGAAGCAGGAATGCAGGTCTTTATCGAAAAATATGAGAAACTCCTTTATAGCAGAGATGTAGGTGATCTTCCTAAAATCGCACGTTTCATCTTTAATTTTAACTGTCTCGCAGTTATACAGCCAAAGAATATTGAAGAATTGAAAGAAATTATTAGTCTTTGTGAAAAATACAAGATCCCTCTTATTCCCCGTGGTGCAGGAACCAGTGGTTATGGAGGTGTTTTACCTATTAAGAACGGAATTATCGTTATCATGACCCTCTTCGACAAGATTATTGATATAGATGAGGAAAATGATACAGTTGAAGCCGAATGTGGAATAACTTGGGAACATCTTCGCAAATTCCTAGAGTCCAACGGGAAGACTTTAAAAACATATCCTTCATCTGCGCCATCCTCAACAATTGGTGGTTGGGTTACTCAAGGTGGTTGGGGAGTGGGGTCAGCCAAATTTGGGAGTATTAACGAGAGTATGATAAATGTCACAATTATTGGAACCGAGGGAAAAGAATTTCAACTTGAAGATCCTGAAGTGTTCATCGGTAGCTGCGGAAGGTTAGGTATTCTTTGGAAAGTTACTTTGAAAATAATGAATTATTCAACAATGATTCACAAAATTGTCTCCTCTACTCGCCAAAGCCAGCTATTGAAAGCAATCTCAGAGTATCAAGGTTTATTACCATTCTTTTTACGGTATGATGATTATAATAACCTGATTTGGAAGAATTCTAAACCTAATCAATCACTAGGGGGGTCTCAAGAATGCACTGGAGGCGTTATTTCAATGAGTTTTCTGGAGGAGGACTGGAATCAAGGAGAATTCAATGAAATAAAAGATAAATTTCAGCTTGTTGAACAATCAAATGACCTGGGGAAGAAATTCTGGAATGAGAGATTCAATACAATTAAGCTCAAACGTCGAGGACCATTTCTAATAATAATAGAGATACTCCTACCTACTATTTACTTAGAGAAGATAATTGGGGTAATATCTAAACGTTATGAAAAAGAATCATATGCGTTAGAAATTCTTCCTACTTCAGATCACCTAAGTGTAATGTTTGTATGGTTCCCCGTTGATATGAGACGCTGGTCATTACCTCTTATTGGCTCTTTTACTTATGCATTTCACTGGTTAAGGTTTATTGATATTATTCATAAAGTTCGTCGCTGGAAAGGCAGGCCATACAGTAGTGGTCTTTGGTTTAGTTCGTATTCTGGTTTGATTTATGGCCAACAATTACATAAAATGAAACAACTAAAAACTGAAATCGATCCACAAGGTATATTTAACCCAGGAAAAGTCTGGGGTACTCGAATTCCCCGATTCTTTCCTTTTATTCCATTATCTTTCGTCTTCTGGATGGGTTCCCCTCTCGTAGGAATACTTTATCGAATTTTACCTAAGAAACTCAGATAATCTATCGTCTTTTCTTCAATTTTCATATTAATTATGTCTTATTTTAGTTAAATACAGTATTTTTCTAAAAAAGAATCTATTTTTTCAAATGCTGGTTGAGCTTCTTCAGAGTAAAAAAACCAACGAGATCTTTTCTCATGAGTCCAGCGTTCTTTATAGGGGCAATTTACTAATTTGTCATAAATAAAATCTGGAGAAAGGCTATCATTCTCATTATGAATGATTAAAGTTGGTTGAGTAATGAGAGATAATCGCCGATTAGTGAACCCAATTACTCTGTAAAGTTCGATCAATGATTCTGTTGGTCTTTTAGTATAATAAAATTGTTCTCGTTCCTCACCAGAGACCTTTATCATTTCCATTTCTAAATCCGAGACGGTTGAAAAGTCCTTCTTCACAAACTTGAGAAATGGTAAGACTGTTTTAACTAATGTTGATGGAGAATGTTGACTTGGAGATATGAGAACTAACCCATTAATTTGGTCTCTCTCTGGAGAAGCAGCTAACATTGTTGCCAAAACAGACCCTAAAGCAACCCCGATAACAATAATCTTAGAATAATTCTGAAGTAAATAAAAGAGCCCTTCCCTCGCATTTGAATACCAGTCTAACCAAGTAGTTTGTCTTAGCTCCTCTGGAACACTACCATGTCCGGGTAATAATGGTGCAATCCCTGAATAACCGCAGTTTCGTAAAAATACTCCTAACGGTCGAACTTCGCTTGGACTTGCAGTAAATGAATGAAGGAGAAGGCAACCCACCTCGCGTTTAGGACCAAATCCCTTGAATTCAAAAGGTAGGGCTAATGGATCGACATCATACATATCTAGACGCTCATTAGTGTTTTTTTATGTTTAATTTAAATTCATCATGATAACAAAAGAATGATAAATCACGTTAAATTAGATGTCTTTTGCTCTTAAATATTTACTTTGCCATAGAAGTTCATCACCAAAAAGAGGCTGAAAAAAAGAAAATTTTAATACTTATAAAACGAGTAAGTAATTAATGAATTAGGTGATCAGAAGTGGAATCTAATCAGACTATTCGTACAGGTGTTCTATCGTTAGATATGTTTCTCGGAGGGGAAGATAACCCTGGAATTCCGAATAAGAGCGTCATTCTTGTACTAGGTGAACCAGGTACTAAATTTGAATTATTCACGCAACAGGTGCTATTTCAGATGTTGAAAACAGAAGCAACTGAAAAAGTTGTCTACTTGTCTTATGATGGTCGGCCTAAAGAAATAGTGGAAGAAATGGCGATCTATAATTTTAATCTTCAGCCATATATCGTTGCTGGTGAGAAATGGAAGTTTATGGACGCTTTTACTGCAAGAATATCAGCTGAAGGAGCTGTTATTGGGTTACAATCGGTTCCTGGAGTAGATTTAGGAGATGAGTATGCACAAGATTCACTTCGGTTCTTTACTAGAGTGTTTATTCCTGAACTAATTCTGCATGATAAGGTATGTACTTGTATTCATTCAATCTCATCATTAATTCGTAGTAACTCCATTGAAAGTGTGAGTATAGCTATTGAAGCTTTAAAACACGTTGTAAGAGAGCGTGGATCTGGTATTCACTTCATATTAATGGTTAAAAACTTACATGGTCCTGCTGTTGAAGTACTCGCATCACATTTGGCGGATTTCGTGTTTGATATATCATTTGGTCGTGTTGGTGGGGGGAAGATAGCAATTAATTTTGCAGTCCAAAAATCTTGGAAAAGCACCCTTTTACCAATTTCAGTTCCAGTAACGATAGATCGACGAGGAATTCGTTTGGAAACAACAGTTCGAGTATAAAAGATTGAAATTAACTATAAAATTCAGCCAAAATATTATACATTATTCAAACGCTAAATTTCGAATGTTTATTGATCGGTAACTATATATCATATTTTTATAATCAAATCTAACAGGATTCATCTTTTTTAGGCTTACATGAATATGTTTCTTTTCAATATCAAGTAAAGCAAAATGATAACAGGTAAGCGGTCCAGGATTTATATATATTATGTTATTTGCTTTTTTTATGAGAGGTAGTTCATGATAATGTCCAAAAATTACTATTTTAGGTTTTATATGATTTATAAATTTCGAAATCGAAGATGAACCTCCTGTTATGTCACCAATGGTTGTATTGTAGTGAAATGCTGGTGGTTCATGACTGATTAGAACATCAATTGTATTAGATTCAGTAGTTTTACTTAACCTGTATAAAGGTTTTAGACGGGTTGAAAAATCATGTGAATAGAATTCCATATCACACAATGGTTGCTTATATCTATCTGGCGAAAATAATGATCCGCCAAAACCCAAAATTCTTAATGGTCCGATTTGAGTTATTTCAGCCGCTAGAAAAATTAGTTCGGATGAGGGCCAGGTGCTAAGTATTTGTTGCACCTCATAACTGTCTACATTACCAGGTACATAAATTATAGGCACATCAAGAGAACTTAATAAGGATAGGATGGTTTTAATAGATTTTATCTGAATCTGGACAAATTTTTGTCTTCCTTGTTCTTTATAGACCCACCGTGTGTATTTTGTTTTGGATAGATTACCATGAGTTAATATATATTGGAGCATTAAACGGATTGGTGTGGTTTCAGGAAGATCCCCAGCAATAACAATCAAATCTATTCTTAAATTTCTTTTATGAATTATTGATATGATTTTAGTAACAGCTTTGACGTTTCCGTGGATATCAGCAAGAACTAAAATACGAAATGTACTCATCACACAATCCATAATGTAATTCTTACCTTAATTCAAATATCTTTTCCTAGATAGCTGAGTTTAAAGCTCCCTATGCCTGAAAAAAACTCAATAACCTTTTATCTACTTCCGATGACTTCCTAGTTAAAAATAATTTTATTATGTGTCAAATTGCTCGAGAATCGTTTTTCCCAAAAGAATGAAAGGCTCCAAATTATTTTGTTGATTAATAGCACTAGCTTCGACAAAGGGTATTTGTATTCCAATTTTATTTGAGATGACTTCAGATAATAATTTTCCTTCTTCAGTTGTCACAGCCTCACTAGTTTGATCACGTAGATCTATTTTATTTCCAACTAACACCATTGGCAATTTACCCGTCTGATCTATCAGCTCATCAGTCCAATTTTGAATATTCTGGTAAGTTTCACGTCTAGAAACATCGAAAATTAGGATTGCTCCATTTGTTCGGCTGTAAAACTGGCGTCTAATAGATTGAAATGATTGTTGCCCTGAAAGATCCCAAATTTGGAAGACAATTCTTCTTTGATTGATATTGAAATTTTTTCTGCCAATGTCAACTCCAATTGTGGGTTTATAACCCCCTATTATTTCTCCTCCTAAGAACAGCTTGACAAATGTTGTTTTCCCTACTGCAAAATCCCCACACATGACTATTTTTGACGTAATAGCTTCCATTTAGGTTTGCCTATATCTTAACAGTTAACTATCGGTACTTATGTCCTTCTTGGAGTAAACGTTCATCAATTTTGTCTTCTTCATCAACTAAGGTGAATCCTGCTCCAACTCTCTTTCCAGTCGCTAATAAAAATCCCGACTTACAAATGCTTTCAGCTTGCCTACGTGCTGTTCTACGCAAAATTAAGCTAGCTTCGGGTGAGTATTCTAATTTTCCTGACTGTGTTGCTTCATCTAAAAACAAAACCGCTTCACCTGCCTCCTCTCTACCTTCTGTAAATGATTTATTCTTAAAAACTAGTCTAACCATATTTTTTTTCTCCTATTAGTTATGACTTTTTCTTCATTTTTTGAAAGTTACTATTTAATAGCTCCAAAATCAATTTTTTTGTTATAGATAAAAATATTTGGAAATCACTAATTTTGTCAATTAATATATATATGTTTTTCAGTGTTGGAAATTATAAACATTATCATTTACAACTAATTTACAATTAATTAGTCGATAGGTGAAATAAGTGAAATATACCAATCTTGTCACTTCTTTGGCTATTATTGGTGACTCTTTTGATCAATGGCCAGAAATTAAGGAATATTGCGAACAAAGCACACAAGATAATTCTGGTTTAGGAATAGGGATTCTATCTCGTACAATTGAAACGAATCTAGGTAATTTTACAGTTAAATATCTTCTATTATTTGTGGATAAGAAGTTTGCTCACAACATCAAACCCACGTTTCAATTTACCATGAAGCAGATAATAGAAGAAGGATTTGATAATGTTATAACTAGGATAGGCAAAAAAACCATCATAAGAGCCCAAAAGAAAGCGAAAACGAAAATCCAGCTGCAATAAGGAATTGAATCTGGAAAAACGTTTAAAATGGAATGAATTTATTCCTTCTTCCTATCAAGCTCAAGTAATTTTGTTAAAAGATCTTCCTGACTCTCTGATAGAGTCTTTGGATACCGATATTTCACTCTAACTTTCTTACTCTGACCATCAGCAGTAATAAAAGTAAGTATGGCATTTTCTCTCGTATTTCTCGGAATAGTTCCTGATAATTGATCCCCTAGAGGGGTCTTGATCGTAAGATCCGAACCTCGAATGGCCAAAAAAACAGATACAGGTATCTCTAGTATGTCATCTATTAAGGAAATTTCAATTAATAAATCTCCAGAAGGCCCTCCCATTTTACCCTGATTTCCCTTCCCAGCTATGCGCAATACTTTTCCATTTTCAATGTTTGAGGGAATTGGGATGCGGATTTTTTCTTTCTTAACGGTTCCATCCTGATATTTACGTTTTAGACTAATAGTTTTCTTCAAATTCGTTGTTCTCCCTTCAATCTCTGATATCTTAATGTTAAGGGAGATTTTCACATCTGTACCTCTTTGTGGTGGTTGAGTTCTGCTGAAAGGAGTTCCTCGGCTTGAAAATGGTGATCCTCTTGTTCCAAAAGATGAGAAAATATCATCCCCACCAAAAAATTGTGAAAAAATTTCAAATGGATCAATATCCATCCTAAATCCCCCCTTCCCTCCTCGTCCGTATTGTGAAAAAGCGTCATGTCCAAACATATCATATTGTTTTCTTTTTTCTTTATCTGAAAGGACTGAATAAGCTTCAGAGATCTCTTTAAATTTTTCCTCTGCAGCCTTCGGATCCATTCCACTGTCCTTCGCTCTGTCAGGATGGTATTTCAAAGCCATCTTACGATATGCTTTTTTGATTGCTGATAGATCTGCATCACGAGAAACTCCAAGAGCGTCATAATAATCTCTAACCAAAACTTAGCCCTCATAAGGAAATTTAATGATTATCTGAAGTTAATTCTTAATCGATCATTGATGAATGAACTTGATAGCTATTTTTTTTGAAATTAATAAGGTGGTTGAGAAACAATTTTGTTTTTGATATCTTAAATTTATCTCCTCTTTCTTATAAAGTATAAATCCATATAAAATCATACTATTCTCGAGACGATCGAAAATACTTTTCTTATTTCTGAAAAACACTTAAAACCTAATTAATCCTTTTGAAACTTAAAATAGTTGGGAAAGAAGAAATAATTTAAGATTTAATTGGAAATTAGAAAATAAAACAATAGACCGATTAGAATATTCAACATATCGGAGATTTTAACGGGAAAATTATTTATTCTTTTCCATTAATTGCTTTTTTAATTTCTCTCTCCAGTTTTCTCATATCTGCACCTACAATCTTAGAAACTAATCTATTACCTATTATTATTGCAAAAGTTGGGACACCTTGAACCCGTAATTTTATAGCTACTCCCTGGTTTTTATCTACATTTATTTTCACAAAATCGGCTTCAGTATATTTCTGACTAAATTGCTCAAAGATAGGAGCACTTGCTTTACATGGGGGACACCAATCGGTAAAACAATCCACAACTAAGGGCCGGGATGAATTCGATTGTGTATTAGTCTTAATAATGTCTGCAAATTCTTTCTCATCGATTATTCGGGCCACATTTATCATCCCCAAAGAATGATCCTGATCAATTGATCTGAAACAATGTTTTTACTAGTTACTTAAATTGACCACCCTATGAAATAAGAATTCTAAGGTATAAATTACTGGTGACTTTCTATTGTTATTCATTGCAAATTTCATGACTAGTACTATTATCGAAAAATCTTAGATAGATTTATCAGGTTGGTTGAATGCTTTTAGAACAATCAGAAACTATATTAAAATTATTGTTCCTTTTGAAGTGATAATATAATGGTTCTTTTTACTCAACTCGCTCCTTTTATCCCTTTATTTAATCTAATCTTCTTTCTCGCTGGAGTTCCCTTTGTTTTATGGTTAAATAACAAAACTCAGAATGACTGGATCTGTCTTGTGTTAGGCACAATATACATGGTGTGTTATGGTATCATCGCACAACCAGGTTGGGATGAATGGTTTTTCTTCTTCTTTGGTTTAACAGTAGGTTACATTACCGATTATTGGGGCGTTAACTCTAAAAAGTGGAAATATCATCCATGGGATCCAAATTATGGTTACTCGGCGTATGTCGGCTTCGCGTGGGGAATGGTTTCCATTTTTACTTATAATATTGGGAAAGTGGTCATAGCTCTCCCTGAGGCTGCATTTCTACCTGGAGTAGTATTTATTCTGCCTACTTTCTTTTTTGAATGGAAGTTTGGAGAAACACGCAAAGACCAATATTTTTTATTTGCCCGAGTTATCTTTACATTCCTTGCTTTTCTTGCTTCAAACAGCTTGGGCTTAATGTTTATTGCTTGTTTTGTTGGAGCGTATATTGAGTTTGCGGGGGTTGAATGGATAAAGAACTGGCTTTATATTGATACAATGAGCTATATTTTCATTTCTTTTGGGTATTCTTTGATTATCCTCTGGTCCAAAATGATAGTTGAATTATTAATTGGAATAATCAATCCATTTGTATGGTCATTTTTCATTTGTGCCCTTTTAGCAGGAGGTATTGATTTATTTTGGGCTCAAAAGAAAGTTAAAGTGGATACTACAAGAGCTTTGGTTGCTGCTGAACAATTCCGTAAGAATAAATGATTATAGCTAAAAAATTGGGAATGGAACTAAGAAAAGACAAAAAGATCCATTAAGGAAAAAAAGTACACTCGTGTGGATTCACGAGTGATAATTTGTATTAAAAAGTACGGAATTTATAATTGGCTGTTCTTTGTCTATCCCAAAAAGAATTAATATGATTACCAACGTGAACGAGAGTCCCGATCGGAATTTCGAGAACGGCGATCACCATAACTAGATGATCTTCCTCCACTGCCATAGCCACCTCGGCTGCCATAACTTCCTCGTTGCCTATAGGTTCTCCTACGAGGGTCTTCAACGTATTCAGAAGACTTATTGTTATCCTGGTTAATTTCTTCAAAGACTGTTGAATCTTCAGCTATCGAACCAAATTTCCCCTTTGATAATCGCAGAGAATTCTGAAAAACATTAGCAAAACCATTACTAAGTTTGTATACTTTTCCAACTTCGAGTGCATCAATATCTTCATTCCATAACGTTAAGGTTATAGAAGCGGTCTGATCAGCGACCGTGAAGTCACACACTCTATGAGTTTCCCCTGATCTTTTGTTAATTTCTCTTTCTTCACCAATATCGGTGACCTGAAAAACGACATTTAATCTTTTTTCGAGAGGCTTAACCTCTTCAATTTGGACGTCATGCGTCTCATCTTCTATTTCATACGACATTTTATACACATCTAACGACGAATAGAACCCAAATCCTTTAAAAAAAGCAAAATTATCCTACATGTTCTAATTTTTGGTCTCTACTGACTTTTGAGACTTAAATTGTTCCATTCGCACAATTACTCTTTTATTCTAGAAGTTGGGCTTATGTTATTTCATCTAATGATACTATATAAACTTTCAGCTGATTAGGTCGCATAAAGCTATCAAGTTAAGGCGAATATTGAATCAAATAATTGTTTAGAATAAAATGATTTTGAAATTAAAATCGGAATTTTGATTAGTGATTGAATCGTATAAGGCTAAAAACATAAATTAGCTATTCAAGCATTGAAGAGACCGAATTGTAACCAAAACTAGATATTTACTAAGTTAAAAGATTAAAAGAGTTGAGTGCGTTTATGACTCGTAAAATTAAACCACACGATTTATTTCCAATGGATCGTAAAGTAGAACGGGAAGAAATTCTTGCTGTAAAAAGAGTAATGCGCAATAAACGATTGACATTCATGAGTGGTACTGAAATTGAAGAATTTGAAGCTGATTTCGCCAGCTACATGGATATTAGGCAAGCTATAGCTGTTAGTTCTGGAACAGCTGCACTACATGCGTCTTTAGCTGCTGCTGGAGTAGGGGCTGGTGATGAGGTTTTAATCCCTCCATATACCTTCGTTGCCACAGCAACTGCTGTGTTACATCAAAATGCTATTCCTGTGTTTGTAGATATTGATCCAACTTCCTTTTGTATGGATCCTACTGATTTGCTAAATAAAATAACAGATCGAACCAAGGCTATTATTCCTGTACATCTTTTTGGTCATCCTGCAGATATGGATCCCATTATTAAAATTGCTCAACAACATAATCTTATAGTAATTGAAGATGCATGTCAGGCTCATGGGGCTGAATACAAAGGAAAAAAAGTGGGGAGTCTTGGAAAAGCGGGATGTTTCAGTTTCTTTGAATCAAAGAATATGATGACAGGAGAGGGTGGTATTATAATTACTGATGATGACGATTTTGCAAAACAATGTCGATTGGTTAGACATCATGGGGAGCCTTCTTGGTATAAATATGAGAGATTAGGATTTAATTATCGAATGACAACGATACAAGCAGCTATAGGGATAGAACAGTTAAAAAAACTTGAAAAAATGAACGAAGGGCGGATTAAAAACTCTCTATACTTAAATTCACTACTAAAAGACATCCCAGGAGTAAGATTACCTCAAGTACCAGAGTATGGAAAACATGTTTTTCATGCGTATGCAATCCAAATTGATCCTTCAATTGTTGGAATGACTGGGAAAGAATTAGCTGACCATTTGAACCGTGACTTTCAGATCACTCAATTGATTTATCCCGCTGGTCTCTATACTTCTCCTCTTTTCCAAGAACAAAAGGGATACGGGGAACGTAAATGTCCGTTTACATGTCCTTTTTTGGAGGAGGAAGCAGTCTACAACGAACCAAACTGTCCTAATACTGATAAAATAGCTGAAAACATCATTGGGCTTCCCAATTGGCATCAATTATCCTACATTGAATTATCATTAGTGGCAGCGAAATTTCTTCAAGAGATGGAGATAATTCTGAATATTGATCTAGAAATTGAGAGTAGAATCATTGGAACCATGATTTCTACAGGTACAACCCCAAAAATTCAGGAACTCATTAAAGATGTTCCAAAGGTCATGAATCCCTTAAAAGTCGGTATAATTGGATTAGGGGGAATTGGCCAAATACATGCTGCAGCATACTCAGCTTGTTCTTGGACAGAATTACATTCAATAGCTACCAGAAACCCATTAGCCCTTCAAGGAGCAGCTTTATTCTTTGGAGTGATTAACATCTATGAAAACTATCTAGAAGCCCTTCAAGACCCTGAATTGAGAGCAGTATCGATTTGTGTTCCAACCTTTGTACATAAGAAATATATTATTGCTGCAGCAAAGGCAGGGAAACATATCTTATGTGAAAAACCCATCTTGTTACATCCGGATGAATTAGAGGAAATTTCAGGAATATTACGAGACAATAATGTTAAATTAATGGTTGCAATGATTTGTCGGTTCATTTCCCATTATTCTGCAGCAAAAAAGGTAATTGACAAAGGCGAGCTTGGCCCCATAGTTTCTATTCATGCTCATCGTCGGGGTCGTGGTCCTCCCTCTTCTAAGTGGTTTTGGGATGAAACAAAAAGTGGAGGAATAGCTGTCGATCTAGCAATCCATGATATTGATTTAGTGCAATGGTTTCTAGGGCCTGCTGATCCAATAACAACTGTTTATGCAATTGGCTCAAATAGAGTTTATCCCGAAATAAAAACCTGGGATACAGTGCAAATTAGTCTTCGGTCAAAATCTGGAGTCCTTATTACTATTGAAGCATCTTGGTCTGAACCAGATCTAACAGATCAGGTAGGAAGCAATACTGGAATGATAATTTATGGTGAAGATGGTACAATCAGAATTGATCCCTCCAAGCAACCCTCAATCAAGAATACAGAATTGGATGGATCTGAACCTACTTTTGAAGAAATTGATCAACTCCCATTTTTTGTTGAACAAGTTAGTGCTTTCGCTAAGGCTATATTGAATGATAACCCAAGTCCAATACCCATTCAAGATGGAATATTGGCCCTTCGAGTGGCTTGTGCAGCTCTCAAATCTCTTCAAAGTGGTGAGGTTATTCATCTATCATAATTAGATTTATTTAGGAATTAACCACTTTCCTGCTTGATAGATAACCTCACTATCAAGAAGAATTTTTGCTTCAGAACCTTTCATGTCTTTTAGTATATCCCAATGAATAGATGATTGGTTTTTTGAACCAGTTTCAGGGTAACCAGAGCCTAAGGCAAGGTGAATGGTTCCACCCATTTTTTCATCAAAAAGCATATTCTTAGTAAATTTAGTTATACCAAAATTAGTTCCTACGGCCAGCTCTCCGAGAATATTCGCATTTGGGATGGTAAGCATCTTCTTTAAGAGATCTTTTCCCTTTGCAGCGTCAAAGTCCACAACTTTACCCTCTTTGAAGGATAAAAAGATGTCCTCAACCTCTTGTCCCTCATATATTCCAGGATATGTGAATCTTATGTTTCCATTTACCCCATCTTCATGTGGTCCTGTAAAGACCTCCCCATCAGGAAGATTCTCATGGCCACAACAATTTTTCCACTTACGATTCTCAATCGCTAATGTTAAATCGGTATCTTCTCCTATAATCCGGAATTCTTTACCTTTGTCTAAAATATTAACAATGTCTTCTTGATTTGCTTCAATACGTTTCCAAAACTCTATAGAGTCACTTTGATGCAGATTCAGTGCTTTATATACGAATTCTAAGTATTCTAGTCTCCCCATATTTGCTTCTTGAGAAAATGCATCACAAGGGTATGGACTTAAATTCCATCTCAATTCCTTCTTTGCGGCTCTTTCAAGATATATTTTAGTAATCTCCTCTCGAGCTTGTCTCACCATTACTTTTTTCTCTGCGGGGACATTTGTTAAAGCTCGAGTATTGTAATCAGAGTGAATAGCTATCAGGACGTCTGCTTTTTTCCAGTATTCTACCTCAAGGTCGTCAACGTATGTCAGTTGTTCATCAGTAGCTAATTTATACATCATTTCATCTTGACTATCGAATGAAAGCTTCATCCTTAGAATGTGACCTCCTGCTTGTATAACCTCTCTATAAACTTCCCTGACAAGATTTTCTGCATTAATTGGAGCTTGGATCATTACAAGATCGTTTGGTTGGACATTTACAGCGTATTGAGCTATTAATTTCGCTAATTTTTCATTATAATCCGCGTACAAAATTATTCATCACCATTTCAAAGATAAAAACCTCATTTTGGATAATGAATAAAGGATTTACCATTTTGGTAGGATGTTTTCTTAAGAAAATTCAACTTGCTTATATTGATTAATCATTAATGAGAGAGCTATTGAATTTTTTAGAAAGAGTGAATTTCTTTTATAAATCATTACAAGATTTTCATGAGGCGTTGTTATCGAATTATGTAAGTATTATAGGAGATCAATGGTGGGTTAAAACACTGACATATGCTAAACAGATTTTAAGAATCAATATAATGACAAAAAAAATCCAAAAGGAACCATTAGACCTCGATACTGCGCAAAAATACCTTGGAGGAAGAGGTTACGGTATTAAAATCCTTTATGATGAACTAAAACCAGGAATAGATCCGTTAAGTCCCGATAACAAACTAGTGCTCTTAACGGGCCCAATGACAGGAACTACTTCTCCAACTTCGTCTCGATGGTGTATGATTTTCAAAAGCCCTTTAACTGAAAAAACATTAAATGACACTCATTGCGGTGGTAGATTAGGAATTGAGTTGAAACGTGCTGGTTATGATGGGATTATTATTGAGAATTCGTCAAAAACTCCTGTATATCTCTTAGTTGATGATGATAACGTTTCCATTCAAGATGCTTCGAGTTTGTGGGGCAAAACAATAAATGAAACAATTAAAATACTAAAAGAGATCCATACAAATCACTCTGTTGCCGCGATAGGCCCAGCAGGAGAAAATTTAGTACATTTTGCTTGTGTTATCAATGACACAAGAACCGCAGGTAGAGGGGGTATCGGAGCAGTATGGGGTTCAAAAAATCTCAAAGCTATTGTTGTTCATGGATCTGGTAAAGTTATGCCTGTCAACGAATATGCGTTTCAAAAGATCCAAATGAAATTCATAGAAACCTTGAAGGGTCACCCAGTGACGGGAACAGGGATGAGATTGTATGGTACGCCTATTCTAGTTAATATTGTCAACAAACACGGGGTTCTCCCTGTAAGAAATTACAGTACTGGCATTTTCGGGAATGTGCGTGAAATAGCAGGAGAAACCCTCAAGGAATATTTAGTAAAGAGAAAACCTTGCCATGGGTGTCCTATTGCCTGCGGTCGTATAATGAAATATAAAGATATCGAAACACACGGTCCTGAATTTGAATCTTTATGGGCATTAGGTCCTAATTGTGGTATAAGCGATTTAGAAACCATTTTTAAAGCCAATTCTCTTTGTAACCAACTTGGATTAGATACTATTTCTACAGGGAATACTATTGGATGGTTCATGGAGTGTTGTGACAAAGGAATTATATCTAACTCTATATCATTTGGAGATGGTCAAGCATTACTATCATTAATCGAAAATATTGCTATTAGGAAGGATGAGGGTGATTTATTAGCGAATGGAGTACAAAAAGCCGCTAAACGGATTGGGAAGGGATCACAATCATTTGCCTGTCATGTTAAAGGACTTGAAATGCCTGCATATGATCCAAGAGGGATTAAAGGGATGGCACTAAGTTATGCCACTTCAAACAGTGGGGGAACTCATTTAAAAGGTTATACGGTTATTCAAGAGGTTTTAAGCTTACCTCATTTTGTTGATCCCTTTACTGAGGAAGGAAAAGCAGAATTGGTTAAAGAAATGCAAGATGTATTTGCAGTACTAGATTCAGCTGAATGGTGCAAATTCACATCATTGGCGGTATTCACAACATTAAAGTGTGAGGTTGATATCTATGCGAAGCTTTTAACTACTGCTACTGGTTTTTATATTGATGAAAAAGAATTAAAAAGAATTGGTGAAAGAATTTATAATTTAGAACGCTTATTTAATATCCGAGAAGGGCTAACAAGAGACCATGATAATCTCTCCCCAAGATTTCTGAATGAACCATTACCTGAAGGGCCAGCAAAAGGTCACAAAGTAAATATTCACAATCTTCTCAAGGAATATTATCACATCCGCGGTTGGGATGAATTGGGTGTCCCTTCAGAGCGTAAATTAAAAGAACTATCCATTCAACCTATTCAAACCAGCACAAAACTACAAATCGCTTTAGATCTCAGAGATCTCAATGAGGCGCTTAAAATTGCTCAAAAAAGTGCACTTGGAGGAGTAGATTGGATTGAAGCAGGAACTCCATTGATTAAAGCTACTGGTATGGAATCTGTACGAAAATTACGAGAGCTTTTTCCTCATAAAATAATTGTTGCAGACCTCAAAACAATGGATGCTAGCTACCTAGAAACAGAGATGGCTGCGTTAGCAGGTGCTGATGTTATTTGCATCTTAGGGATAGCTCCTGATAGTACTATTAAAGATGCGGTTGGGGCAGGGAAGAAATTTGATGTTAAAATCTTTGCAGATCTTATTGGCGTCCAAGATCCTATCAACCGAGCTATTCATTTAGAAAAACTAGGAGTCGATATCATTGGATTACATATTGGTATTGACCAACAATTGCGTTCAGATTTTGATAAAATTCCATTTCCCACATTAAAGAAATTAAGGGAAACAATCAAGATTCCTATTGCAGTAGCGGGCGGATTGAAGGCGGAAACTATTCCTAAAGCGGTTGAATATGGCGCAGATATCTTAATTGTTGGTTCTGCTATTACTAGATCAGCAGATCCGCAACAAGCCACTCAACATCTTAAAGAAGTGATCTTGAAGAGAAAAGACTAATGATCACGATTAAGCTCTCATTCTTTGCTATTCTACAGACTGAGTTAGGTGAGACTCAGAATATTACAGTTGAAGAACCAATAAGGTTACAGCAAGTATTTGATCTATTTCAATCCAAAAAAGGGGAAAGAGGAAGCTCTTTTTTCATAGAGAATGATGAATTAAAGAAAGGATTGACAATACTCATAGATGGCCGAAATATTCATGCTTTGGATGGATTAAACACTATTCTCGATAAGAACTGTGATGTATCATTTTTTCCAGTATTAGCTGGTGGATAATCCGCTCATTCAATATTGGCGTGTTCTTCTTTCATTTCTGTTTCACTAATCCCTAAATCCATTGCTAATTGAGCAACGCATGCATCTAGGGTTATCGCAGCAGAATACTCAAATGATGGAATTAAAAAACTAAGGTTTGAAATCTGATGTAAATCAGCACTAATTTTCTCTGTTCTGCCTTCAATTTCTAGGACAATATCGGATTCTTTTGCTAATCTTGATTCTGGAAAGGATGTTAACCCGACTATACTCATATGCGCAGATTTGGCACTCTCAACACGTTCTAAAGTACTTGTAGACACACCTGACCCCGAGATTCCAATTAATAGATCCTCTTTACTTCTAAATCTCCAATCATAATTAGATTTACAATTAATACGTAAATGACTTAATCGAATAGAAGAAATACTAGCAATAATCGAATCGAATCCACTACCGAATACAAATAGCTTCCTCTTTGAATGGCCAGAATAACTTTCAAGGAGTGTGATAAACTGTTGTAAAGGCTTTTCACTTCTTTTAATATTGTTTAATGTCATTTCTGCTGCTCTTAACACTTCATTCACATTTTCGTTGAATCCTTTAACAGATGATTCGTCTCTTAATCCTAAAACTACCCCAATTCCGATACACATTGTAGTCATTTCAAAAACTGTACCCAATGGTGTTAAAGGAGCATGAGAAACAGGTGTCAAAGGTGCATGAGAAACAGGTGCGAATTTTTCCTTTATATAACCTCTAGGGATAAGAATTATCGAATCCGCTAATCTAGCAGCTAAAGAATATTGATCACCAGTAAAAACTAATATTTTTGCGCCTCTACTAATAGATTCTTGCAATGTATTTATAGTGAAGCTAGTCCATCCTGAACCAGTGATACCAATAACCACATCATCCATTCGGACTGGTTTAGCTAAACTTTTGCCTAAATATGATACTTTATAACCAACATTCTTCAATAATTCTCCCAGTAACATACCTACTTTCCCTGATCTGCCCATCCCAACGAGATGAATTCTTTTATCCTTTTCTTTCGCTTCCTCAAGTGTTTTACAGAATTCAACCAGACAAGGTGGATTTTCATTTATAGAATTAACGGTTCTTTTGGCTGTTCTTACAAGGAGTTGATATGCAGAATAAAAAGAAGATAAATCTTGAGTTTGGTTGTGTTCCAATATTATCTCCTGGAATGGAATTAAATAATGAACATGTTTAACCGTTTATTACTTTATTGGTAATAAAATTGTCCTTCCTAAAAAAAAATTTCCTTTTCTTTGTGTCTCACCCATTTCTAAAAAATAATAATTGATGTTTATATATTTCTATATTATTGTAATGGGTGAATGAATAATGGATCTTCGCGTAACTAAACTAAGAAACGAATTTGATGGCTTACACTATTTAATATCTACCTCTGATGACAAAACATTATTTTTAAGGATATGGAAACCACAAAAAACGCCTAAAAAAGAAGCTATTTTAGTATTTCATGGAATAACAGCTTACAGTGGGCCCTACGAAATACTAGCTGAACCTTTAACCCAAAAAGGGTATGCAGTGTATGGTTTAGATTTACGTGGCCATGGCTTATCTGATGGTATCAGAGGAGATTATCCTAGTAAAGAAAGGCTTGTTAAGGATCTTTGCGAAACAATTACGTACATAAAACAAAAAGCTAAACACGTAATATTACTTGGTCATAGTCTGGGAGTTTTATCATCACTTATTGCCACAAATCACTGTCTAGAGGATATTAATGGCTTAATATTACTGAGTGCAGCAAGAACTTTTCGACCTGGGGTTTATCCAAAAATATCCATTCTGACAAAGCTGAGAATTCTAATTAGCTCTATGTTTTTTCCTAGTAAGCCTGTAATAACTTACTATCGCGAAGGAATGTTGGGGATTGATGACCCGCTATTCAATTTTAAATACACCTTTCGGTTTATGAAAATATTCAGAGCTGAAGACTTAAAATTACCAGAAAGACTTCATTTTCCTATCTTTGTTGGCATTGGAGAAGATGATGAGCTTTTTACTATTGAAGCAGGCCGAGAATTATTTAATGAAATACCTAGTGATGAAAAAGAGTTCTTCATTATACCAGGAGCAAAGCATGCTTATTTTCCCGAGAGAAGCTTGGATAGATTAATAAAATGGTTAGATGAGAAATTTGAGTAATAGTTTTTTGATGGAAAAGGAATGAACTCATCTTAGAGAAATCAGGGATATTTCACGGTTTAAGGCTTCCAGAGTAAGGTGTTGAATATCTGCTATTGACAAGTTATCAGTTTGTAGCCTCTGTTCGATTATTTTGATAAATTCTCTCTCTAAGGAATGTAGTTCTTGAATTTTACTATCATTCGCCATTAGGTTAAATTGTTCTCGCAATTCAAAGATGTCACATTCACTAGGATCTTCTTGAGTAGGAACCACAAATGGCTTAAAGAAGCTGATGCATGGATGTGGTGATCCTGTCATCCAATGAACTGCTTTCGTCTTTGAAAGATAGGAAACCTGAGAAGCTGTTGTTCGGAAGGCCCCATGCATACAAATTCCTCCATAATGATCACGAAGGATCTCTATCATAATGATCGGATCGATTTCCCCATAATTTGATTGTAAAAGATGCTTCCCCCAACCTTCTCGTGAAAATCTTGATGGTTCTTTATAAATTCCCTCTGAAAAACATTTAGCAAAATCAAATCTATCTACATCATCACAATAGCCTTGTTCAATTGCGTAATCTATAATTCCGTCCTTAACAATCGTATATTGGGATCTAATGGATAATCCATTAGATATATTTCTTATACCATCCTTAATTTGCTGACCAATCCACCATTTATCGGCTGTTTCCAAAACCCAAGCTTCACTGGGATCCGTAATCAAAAATGAGTTGTGGTACATTAGTGTAGGATCTTTTTCTGAACAAGCACCTCCTTGCCCATACGTCTCAAGTAAATCACAAATAAGATGGACAGCTTGTATTGCGGTTGAAGAACGTTCAAGGGCAAGACGAACTAAATCCATTCCTAGTAATGAAGGAGGCCCCAGGGGTTCTTTCGTGTCAAATATTGCTTCATTACCGATAACAACATTATATTCATTAGCTCCCATTTCTGCACCCCACATCCAAGAAGGTTTCGAGAGAATAACTGCATTTGTCTTATCAACTTGGGGGATAGAGATATATGTACATTTCACGTCAGAATTTGTTTTATGTCTTTTTTTCGGAATGTAGACAATAGATTGGTGTTCATTATAAGGTCGATCGCTATTTTTACCGAAAATTACCATGCCGTTGTGAGTCGCTGATCCTAAGGCCACGAAAGTATCACACATATGATCACCAGAATTTAAACTACTAAGACATCATTAAATACTTTAATCATTATCCCTAGATGTTTTCGGGTTACAGAGAAGATTATAGAGAAATTCAGGATAAATTATAAAAAAGGAGAGTATTTTTTACCCCAAGAATCAATAATTACATAATTTTCTTTTAGTCGTGCAATGGACAAATTTAGTGATGATAATGGAAATTCTTCCAACGGAACTCGCTTTTATTCAAGATCTCTCTATTTTAATACTTACAATTATACTAATTATTCTATTCATTTCACTAAATTTTTGGCTTCGAAAGAAAGGAATTATCAGTCAATATGTTACTCGTAAGTTGATTCACATTACAGCTGGGCCAACTCTTCTGATAAGTTTTATTTTCTATTCTGGGCAATGGTTCAGTCCATATATTGCCTCAATTGCACCAGGTATATTTGTTTTGTTATTTCTTCTTATTGGATCTGGAAGAATCAAGAGTGAACACTTTGTTCAGTCAATGTCCCGTTCAGAAGACCCTCGTGAACTTCTGCGAGGGACATTTTATTATGTTCTGGTTGGTGTATTTGTTACATTATTTTGTTGGACAACCATTCCGCTTACAGAGTATTGTAGTCCTGTTTCGATTATTGTTGTTTCAATATTAGCTTTTGGAGATGGGACAGCTGATATTGTTGGTAGAAAATTAAACAGGATGAAATTTAAGATTTTTGCTGAAAAATCTGTTCCAGGATCTCTTACTATGTTAGTCTCATCTCTTATAAGCTGTATTCTTTTTTTGTTGATATTTGGTTTCAGCTTAGATTCACTTCTTCTGCTTAGCATAATCGTGATCCTAGCTGGTACTGGAGTAGAGGCGCTTTCTCCAAGTGAGGTTGATAATATTAGTGTACCACTTACCAGCATGATAGTTTTTGCAATATTAGCTCCAATACTAGCCCCATCAGCCTCTTGGGCTGTGTTTCACGTGTATACACCTTAATCGAATTCACATTGCAGAATTAAACTATATATGCCCTCTTAGATTCAAATTGATAGATCGCTAATAATGCTATATGCATAAGTGTCTAATGGTTTTTTCTTTTGAGTTTCTTCAAGTGGAACCTGAACTAATTGATGATTGCGTTCACCAACCATAATACCTGTATTTCCATTTAGGATACAATCAACAGCAAATGAACCAAGTCGTGTTGCTAACCAACGATCAAGGGCACTTGGGGAACCTCCACGTTGAACATGCCCCAAAATAGATATATGTGTTTGAAATTCAAGTCCTTTTTGATTGGTGAGTCTATTAGAAAAATCGAAGATTTGGTTCTTACTTACGCCTTCAGCTACCACAATAATAATACTCTTTTTCTCTCGTTTTTGTGCTTTTATGACGCGTTTAGCCACTTTTTCTAAATCAACAACATGTTCTGGAACCAAAATCTCTTCCGCGCCACATCCAATTCCCACTTCTAATGCAATAAAGCCAGATTGGCGTCCCATTACTTCAACAAGAAAAACACGCTCATGTGATTCGGCTGTATCTCTAATTCGGTCTAGCATTTGGATTACTGTATCAATTGCTGTGTCAAAACCAATTGTATAATCAGTTCCATAAATATCATTATCAATAGTTCCTGGAATTCCAATAACTTGGCCTGTCCAATACTTCTTCAATTCTAATAGGCCACGAAATGTCCCATCTCCCCCTATCGCTATTAATCCATCGAAATTATGTTTTTTTAAAATTTCTGCTGCCTCATGGACTCCTTCTTCTTTATAGAATTTTTCGCATCTAGCAGTTTTGATGATTGTACCTCCTAGCTGAATAATATTTGAAACAGACCGAGGGGTGAGCTTTTCAAATGCCTCATCAAATAATCCTTGATAACCTTTGTGAATGGCAATGATTTTTAATCCCCGAGCAATCCCTCTTCGGACTACCGCACGTAAGCAAGCATTCATTCCTGGAGCATCTCCTCCGCTACAAAATACTCCGATTTTCTTTTTTACCATGAATATTCACACAACCTTTTCAAGCACTTCTTTATATAAATACTAGAAAAATTTGATTGTGCCATTGAATAATGGATTAAGAGAAAATGTTAAAGATTTTTTAAAAATAAGTCTTAAAACAGTTAATTAATCAGTAGGTATTATTTATGTTGTGGAAACACACACTTGGCAAACCAGGTGACACTTATATTATTGGTAAGCATTGGGTGAAGAAAAACATACCAAAGACAAATCGTGTGGCTAAAATTTTGCATAAAGAATCATGTCCTGGTGCTATTTACGACATTGGGTTTCATTATCTCCCTGATGATCCATCCAAACAACAGCATCTTTGGCTTTGTATTGAGACTGGTGAGTTATTCAAGAAAGCACCTTCTCTTAAAGTACCACCAAAACCTAAGCCCAAAAAAGTCAAACCAGAGCCAGTAATCACTAAACCTCCCGTAAAAATCAAAAGGAAAGTTGAACCTGTTGTTGAAAAACCTCCCGAAGTAGTAACAGTACCCGAACCTGCGAAACGTGTTGTCCCCGCTAAACCTATCGTAAATACCCTCACCTCTGTTTCAGAAGTGAAGGGAATAGGAAAAACAGTTTATGAAAAGCTATCAGAGGCCGGCATTAAGACAATAGGTGATTTATTAAGTAAACATAGTCAAGAGATTGCAGCAGCGATAGGCCGAAAGAGTGACAAACAGGTTAAAAGTTGGCAAGAAAATGCGCAAAAGATGCTGACTGGTTGAATACCTACCTCACATTTTATTTGAGATGTGAGAAGAATGTCTTCTTAATTTTGTGGAATGTACACTTTAACATATTCTTTAAGCATTCGTCGGGCGGAAAAGGCTGGTGTTACAGTTTTGATTGAATTTCGAATTACTTCTAACCATTCTACAGGAATGTCATTGGAATCCCGTTCGTAAAACAAAGGACGGATTTCTTTTTCAAGAATGTCGTAAAATGACTGAGCATCAGCCCGATTCAGTTCTTCTTGATTATCATAATCTTTACCCCCAATAATCCAACCGTTGCTTCCATCATAAGCTTCAGGCCACCAACCGTCAAGAATAGAAAAATTGATGCAACCATTGATAGCAGCTTTCATACCAGAGGTACCTGAAGCTTCAAGTGGTTTACGTGGTGTATTAAGCCAGATATCGCAGCCTTGGACTAAATATCGGCCCACTTGCATGTCATAATCTTCTATAAAAGCAACACGGCCCCCAATTGATGGATCAACGGCTTTTTGGTAAACTTGTTGAAGTACATTTTTACCTGGATCATCAGCTGGGTGTGCTTTTCCAGCAAAAATAATTTGAATAGGAGTGTAACGATCTAGAAGGTTCTTTTTGAATCTCTCAAGATCATTGAAAATTAAATATGCTCGTTTATATGTTGCAAATCTTCTGGCAAATCCAATTGTTAATGCATGAGGATCTAGGAGTGCTCCTGCTGCCAATGTTTGACGTGAATCTTTTCCTTCCTCTGTTCTTTTGATGCGAGCTCTTTCCCGTAAAAATACGAACATACGATCTCTTGATTCTTCTCTAGCAGCCCAAAGTTCTTTATCTGGAATTTCATCTACTTGTTCCCATAAATTTGGATCATCTTGCTTAGTTAACCAATTTTTCCCTAAGTACTTTTTGTATAATCTCTGAAATGGAATACCAATCCAAGTGGGAACATGAACACCATTAGTAATATATTGGATTTGAGGGCGATCTTTAAACTCAACTGTGGAGAATAGATTAGACCACATGTTGCGACTCACCTCACAATTGAGCTTTGATACGGCATTTTGATATCTACTCAACCTAATACCGAGAGTTGTCATATTAAATCTAGGTCCTTGTCCATACCCCCAGTCAAACGCGCCTAAGGCCAAAAATTCATCTCGACTGATATTTAAATTTTCCCAGTAATTTTGGAAATATTTGGAAACTAATTCGAAAGAAAATTGATCATGTCCAGCGGGGACGGGTGTGTGTGTCGTGAAAATTATTTTATTGTGAACAATTTGTTTTGCTTCGTCGAAATCTTTCCCGTTTTCAATCATTTCTCTTCTGAGTAGTTCAAGAGCTACAAAGGCAGTATGACCTTCATTACAATGATAAATTTTGGGATCATGACCAAGATGAGAAAGAATTCTTATAGATCCGAAGCCAAGAACGATTTCTTGACGTATTCGCATTTCTTGATCCCCACCATAAAGCCGTGCTGAGAGCCCTCGATCCCAAGGTTTGTTCTGTTCTATGTCTGTGTCCATTAAATATAATATCGTGCTTCCTACCTTCAGGGTCCAAACTCGCAAAAAAAGTGATTTTGGAAATTTTAGTTCAATATGTAATTGTTCATGTTCATTTTCAAAAATAGGATTAATGGGTGTTTGTTCAAATTTGATATAGTCATAATGTGCTTCCTGCCATCCGTTTCTTAACATGAGCTGCTTGAAATAACCTTGAGGATATACAAATCCTACTCCTACAAGAGGTAATCCTAGATCGCTGCTTTCTTTTATGTGGTCTCCACTTAAAATTCCCAATCCACCGGAGTATATCGGTAATGATTGATGTAAACCGTATTCGGTGCTTATATACGCCATCTCTCCCTTGAAATTAGGATATTTTTCTGAGAACCATGTTTCCTTAAAATCCATGTCTCGATCGAAGTTAAACATTACTCCGTCATAATGTTTGAGAAATGCGGGGTTCTGGGCTGCCGCCTCTAACCGTTTCCGAGGCATTATTTGAAGCATACGAACAGGATTATGATCAGTATAGACCCATAAGGGGTGATCGAGACGTTTGAATAGCTCGCGAGCTTTAGGATTCCAAACCCAGGTAAGATTTTCTGCAAGTTCACCAAGCCTTTCGATCCGTTTTGGTATTTCAAACATTTTTCTCACTCTTAGCTAGATTCTGTCAGAGAAATAAGAACTACAGCATTAATATTGTCAAGAATATTCTGATATAAGTAGGAATCTATTAACCTTTTTCTTATATATGATAGTGACGGAACAATCTACCTCATTTATATCTTAATTGAGATGATAAAATGGTTAATTTAAGTTATTCTGAGATAAAAATTGGCCAAAAAGCTGAACTAGTAAGAACTGTAACCGAGGATGATATTAGAAAA
The DNA here is from genome assembly GCA_048938105.1 of Promethearchaeota archaeon. GTDB lineage: Archaea > Asgardarchaeota > Heimdallarchaeia > Hodarchaeales > Hodarchaeaceae > Hodarchaeum. Next base: position 160,398 of record JBHLMN010000009.1, on the reverse strand, counting down.
TTTGCTGATGTTAGCGGAGATAGAAATCCAATTCATTTAGATGAAGAATTCGCAAAGAGAACATTCTTCCATGGGCGGGTAGCTCATGGAATGCTTTCTGCTGCCTTTATTTCAACAGTCCTTGCCAGTAAACTTCCAGGGCCAGGTAGTATTTATCTAAAGCAGGAGATTATTTTTAAAAAGCCTGTTCGTATAGGAGATACCATTACTGTAGCAGTGGAAGTGATAGATAAAGATGATGAAAAAGAAAGGGTAATTTTGAAGACAACTTGTATAAATCAAGATAATGAACTGGTTGTGGACGGTAAAGCTACAGTCTTGCCAATGAAATTATAAGTAAAGAAAATCACATTAAAGAATTCTTCCCACGAACAATATAAAGCTTTGAATCTTATATTAGGTTTGAATTTCTTTGAAAATATGATATAGATCAAGGTTATAGATCTTCACGAATATTTCCAGAAATATAATTATTCCTTTTATACTTTTGATAATTTTAACTGGATTTTAATTCTCATTCAAGCTTTTCTCTATATGTAAAAAACAATCTTTAAATCTTATGAGGTTATTCATTTTACTAGTGAGAATAAATGACTTTTTCAAGCCTTCTAGGCAGAGATGACATTCCTAAAGATGCTAAAAAAATTATTAGGAGTGAGATGAAAAGAATAAAAGATATTGAGACTCAATTAAAAGAGAAGGAGGAACATTTCCGAGTAATAATAGAGACTAGCACTGACGCAATCTTTCAAAACAACCTCGAAGGTATTATCACTTTTTGCTCCCCATCAATTTCGCAAATCTTGGGTTACTCTCCTTCTGAAGTGATTGGCACTCCCTTTAAGAAGTATATTCTACCTTCTCATCTTAACCAGTCAATAAGGGCGTTTAAGCAAGCAACTTCGGGAAAAGTTGTAAACTTAGTCGAACGACAAGTTTGTCATAAAAATGGTGAAATTAAACATGTAGAAATCAATGGGGCACCTATTGTCAAAGATGGCAAAATTCTTGGTACTCAAGGGATTGTTCGAGATATTACTGAAATCAAAAGAACTCAAAATAGAATTCGAGAGTCTGAAAAAAAGTTCAGAAATCTTGCAGAACAATCCCCCAATATGATTTTTATTAATCAGAAAGGAAAGATAGTTTACACAAACAAAAGATGTGAAGAGCTATTAGGATACACACAGGAAGAATTTAAATCTAGCGATTTTGATTTTCTAACTCTGGTTGCTCCTGAATTTCGAGAAAAGATTGTATCAAACTTTCAAAAACATATGAAAGGAGAAGAAGTTGGACCAATAGAATATGAAATAATATCCAAAAATGGGAAACGATTCAATACTTTACTTACAACCAAATTAATTGACTTTGAGGGGGATAAAGGCATTTTAGGAACTGTTACTGATATTACCAGACAAAAAGAAACAGAAATAATTCTACGAAAGCGAACTCATGAGCTTATTATGCGAATCAAAGAACTAAACTGTCTTCATCAGGTCTCAAAATTACTTTCTGATCCAAATCTTGAAATAGATGAAGTATTCAACTTGATTATTGATTTAATACCATCAGCATGGCAATATCCTGATATAGTATGCGTTCATCTCGAATTTGAAAGAAAGAAATATGTATCAGCCAATTTCCAAAATTCTCCTTGGTGCCAATCTGCTGATATATTTGTAGTCAAGAAAAAGGTTGGCTTTATACGAGTGTGTTATCTTAAGGAAAAACTCGTTTCAGATGAAGGGCCTTTTCTTAAAGAAGAACGAAATTTGATTGATGCAATTGCTAGAGAACTTGGTAGGTTTATAGGTCGTGTGAGAGCGGAATTAGCATTAAAGGAAGCTAAAGAAAAATACCAGTTATTAATCGAGAAGCTCCAAGAGGGAGTAATCCTAGAGGATACAGAAAGTATAATAACATTTGTAAATCCAAAAGGAGCAGAATTACTTGGTTATTCAGAAAATGAACTCATTGGTAAGACTTGGAGAGATCTTGTCACACCAGAGTATTTTACTATTGTTAACCATGAATCAGATAAGCGCCCAAAAGGAATTGGAAGTACTTATGAAATCCAAATATTATCTAAGAATAGAAATGTAGTTCCTGTCCTAATCACTGCATCTCCTATCTTTTCTTCAAGGGGATACTTCTCGGGGACATTAGTTGTATTCACAGACATTACAATATTGAAGGAGGCAGAGGAAAAACGTATCAATTTCATTAAAATGACATCACATGAATTACGAAACCCATTGGCCGTTATTTCTGCATATTGTGATTTTTTAGAAAGACACGATAAATTCATTGATCTTGAGCGTAGAGCTGAAATATATAATTCTTTGAGAAGTAATGTAAATCGTCTTGAACGTTTAACTGAAGATATTTCTCAAGTTGCTCGAATTGAACAAGGGCGATTCGAGATAGAAAAGAAGAGAATCGAAATTTGTTCGTTTTTACAATCTCATTTTGATCAGTACAAAATTACATTAGGAGATCAATTCTCCTATAATGGATGTTCTGATTATACTCATTTATTTTGTCTTATAGATCCCGATCGTTTCCAACAAGTATTGGTAAATGTGATGAATAATGCTATTAAACAAACCCCAAAAGATAAAAGAAGGATTATCGTCTCATCAGAAATTTTCAATGATAAAATACGTATTTTAATCAAAGATAATGGGTCAGGAATTCCTCACGAGCGCCTTGAAAGTATTTTTGAACAATTTATCAGCTTTTCTACTAATTATGCTACAAAAGGGACTGGAATTGGATTGTATTTGTCTAAAAAAATCCTAGAAGCTCATAAAGGTAAAATTGTAGCCCAAAGTGATGGATTAGGGTATGGATCTACTTTTATTATTGATTTACCAATTATTGAAAATAAGAAAGAATGCAATTCTTAATGAGATACTTTTTTGCCTCGGACGATATAAAACCGAGTATTATTGAAAATTATAGTTATTTCTTGGAACCCAGTTTTTTCTAATAATGAAATTAATTCCCTTTTAGGAATGGGGAAAGGAACCCAAGGTAAAGGCACTTCATGAGTATATTCAAAAATTATAATTTTCCCACTAGGTTTTAAGTGGTTGAAGGCATTTATTATCGCTTTTATAGGATTAGGACTGTAGTGTAGTGAAAATCCAAATAATACACCATCTACCAAATCATGAGAAAGGTGGTCTTTAGTGAAATCTTTTTTAAAAACAGTAATCTTGGATTTTTGAGGGAGGTGAGTCTTAAGGAACGAAATATCATATGGATCTTTGTCTATTGCAATGACCTGAGACGCTAACATTGCCAATGGGAAAGAATAGGTTCCTCTCCCACATCCAGCATCAATCCAGACACCTCCAGAAATACCACTCATTTTGAGATGCTTGAGAATTTTCTTATGTTTTCTCAGTTTAAATTCCCCTTCCCTTCCATCAAAGGATAGCGACGAAAGAGTAAAGCTCCTAAGATCAAAGTTGTTCCTGCCACTGGTCCTACCAATAACAGGCCTAAAGGTCCTGTACCCAATATTCCAGCCTCTGTTTCAAAACTAGGGGAGTAATATTCTCTACCAAAAAGAAAGAGGAGGATACCAAGCATTAAATCCCCACAAGCGGCGAAAAACCAATCAACAACCCCCTGTGATGCAAAATACATAGATTCTCTTCGTTGTCCTGTTAATTCTTCATCAACATCGATCACGTCAGCAAAGACTGAATATTGGAGGACAATCACGCCACCAACAGGGATTCCAACTAGAATTACAGTCAAGAGGGTTTGGATTATAACAAAACTTTGCCAATCTGGGCTAACAACTAATTCAGGAAGAAATTCGACAGTATTAATGGGAGTGATGAATGGTATTTGACCAATTAAAACAGTTAACCAAGAAAGTATACCAAAGAAGAGAAAACAATAGTAGTATAGCCGTGCTTTTCCCATTCGTTTTGAAAAATAAACAATAAAAGGAATCACAGCAATTGCAGTTATAACAAATAAACCAGACAAAAGAGAAACCATTATATCATCTGGGTTTAAACCAATGATGTTTACTCCAATCATTGGAATGGCAGCAAGTAACATAGCTTCTGCTAACATTACTGTTGCTGCCGTTGCTAAGTAGCTAGGAAAAAAAGTCGCATTTTTAAAAGTGGCTTTGAATGATTCAATTGTACCAAAATAGGTTAAACTAGCATTTTCATTTTCTCGGACACCGAAGAAAGTCACCATCATCCCTAGAAATGCTACGATTCCAAGTGGAATCGCAGCTATACCCGCAGTAGTACGATCGTTGATCAAAAAATTGGATGCAATGAAGCTCCTAAGGATAGGGAAAATTAGTACACCGAGTATTGTGCCTATAAGTTGAAAAAAAGATTTATATGCTTGATAATTTGTTCGTTGATGCTTTTCAGGAGCAATCTCTGGAAGTAATGCTAGATGTGGATTAATAACTGCAGCATTACTCCATCGAAATCCACCGTAGGTGATTAATAGCCAAACTAGAACCAAAAGGATTTGATCTTCTTTAAAAGGACACCAAAAGACAAGAATGAAGAAAAGACTCCACAAAGGAGCGAGAAGAAGAAAAGGGCGTCTCCTACCCCACCTTGTGCGTATATTGTCTGAAATGCGAGCAACTGGTACGTTCATGAGACCTTCAGATAGTTTTGCTGAGAAAGTAATTATTGTGACAAAAAGAGCATCAAAATTTGATGGTCGAGTTAATACTTCTTGTAAATAAAATAAGATCACAAAAATAGAAAGAACATTACCCATAATTGAATCGCCAAATCGTGCGATGGACCAACTAAATGCTTGAAATCGGGCTGGTTTATAGGCTGAAGTTTTCATTTGAAACACATCTACAGAAATAATAAAGTAGATCGTAATATTTCCTTATGAATTAATAAAATTACTGTAAGAATTGTTGTGCCAAAAACAACACATGTCGTAAGAGATCCAGAGAGAGCTGAATTAGGTCTTATTATCTTCTTTTCCGTTTCTTCTCCTTCTCTCTTTTTTCTCGTTCTTTTGGATCCATTAGACTTGTCATATCATCTAATAATCCATCAAAAAGATCTGTAAATGCTTCCTGTGTTTTTTCTTTAGAAATCTTAACTGTCGCTGTCTCTTGAACACTGGCAGCATGACGAGAAAGGGCTATATACTCGTCTGTTCCAACACGATAGTTTGCAGCTGTTTTTAGACAAGTACTTACTATCTCACTTAAGCCATCCTCATCTTCTAGCTCCTTTAAGATACCTGTAGCCTGAGAAATTAGGTTTAATCCCTCATTTATATTACCAGCTTGAAAACTTAAATTTGCACTCTTCACGAGAAAACGTCCTTCTTCTTTCTTTTTTCCTGAATCCTTAAAATGCTGTAATATCTTCTCTCGTTCATTTTGCGCTACTTGTTGCGTCAAGGGAGTGTTATATAATTCCTCGTAAATTTCTGCCATCTTTATACAATAATGATCATAACCAGATGGTCCATAATCTCTTAAGTAATCTGAAGCAGTTTTTATCAACTCGACTCCAGTCTCAGGATCTTCTACTAACAAGCCGCTGCCCACTGCAAAAAACATATTGGCGAATTCAAACAGTGGTTCATCAAGTTTAAATTTAGTGGCTAAATCAAATCCTTTTTTCCCAAGTTGATGAACAGCTTCAAAATCACTTAAAGATAAGTTATACCTAGTTACATTTAGCATGGCTTCTAGCATAGCAGCGCTATTTCCTAAGGCATTGAAAGCAGAAGCAGCCTGGGAATACAATTGGTTTACTGCCCGTGGAATTCCTCTTTCAAGATAAATTGGTATAATATCATCAATAATAACCTTTGTAATAGTGGTTATGTCATCAGTATCGTTAATTGTCTTAGCTTTGTTAATAGCTTGACTCCACATAGTTAAAGCTAGATCTAAGCGATGAGGTGCAAAAAGTTGAGCATTGGTTTGATAAAGGTTTATCGCTTCTGAATGTGAATTTACTTCCTCAAGTATTGAGAATAATCCTTCAATGATAGGCCAAGCTTCATCAAATTTTTCATCAGCTATCCGTGGTTTGATACCTCGATCTATACTTGATGCTACTTGCTCTGTGATTTCCTTTTTAATTTCAGTGTGTTGCTCTAACTGATCAAGGGTTTCATATAACTGTTTGAAATAAGCAACTGCGTGAGGGAAATCCTCAGTTGATACAAACTTATTAAAAAGGTCCCAAAAGAAATTAATATATTCTTGGATTTGGTTCAATTCTTTATGAAATGCTAAATTTTGGATAGCAAGCTCATACATTTGAGTATGTTCTGTATCCGTATATGCTTCAAGAATGTGATTATTTGTCCATGTAATGATCTCAGAGAGTTTTGGATGATTAGGGTCTTGAGTATGGAAACCGTAAAAAGACTTAGAGAGATAATTCTTCATTTCAGTGAAGTAATTTGGTTGTTTTGTATTTTCAGAGAGGTTTTGAGCTAATATGAAAAGGAATTCATTGAATACATCACCTCTCTCAACTATTTCATAGAGAAGTTCCAATTTCTTTACTAAAAATATTTTAACAGATAGATCAGTACTTGTAAGTGCATTATTTTGGATATAATCAAGATTACGATCTACAAGATCCTTTAGGGGTTCATATTTTGTTGCAAATTCCGTTGATTTTGAAATAAAATTAAATGCTTTTTCCATATCAGTTTCTAACAGAATAGAGCCCACATTGAAGTAGAAATCAGCAGCAGCATGTTGATCATAAGTCTTCAGAACTTCAAATGTTTTATCAGTAAAGCTGATTCCTAAGTCAATTAACCCAGAATTGAGAGCTTTTATGGCAGTGCCCTGAAAAAAATCTCCTTGAGTTTCTTCTGATATTGCTGCAGCAATTAATTCTCCTAAATGAATGAAACTCTCTCTGGGTTCTTGTGATTTGGAATCCAAATTAAAAAGTGGTTCCATCTGTTGGTTAACATAGTTAAGCATATCCTGTAAATTCTTTGTTGCTTTTACAGAATTAAAAGCATCATAAGCCTGTTCTAGAAATTCCAATTCTATCTCTTGTTTTCCTTGCTGGCCTGCTGATTGAGCAAATGAATAGGCGGAAGTTCCAGCACTTTCAAAATCCTCCATAAAGATTTTAATCGAAATTATGCATCTAAGGTGCCTTGATGCTTTATTAAATTTACCCTCGGTGATTAAATTCCCAAATTTTGATTCTAGGTAGGCAATGATTTCATGTGTCTTATTTGATCTTTCTGGTAAGGTCCACCAGTTTTGAGCGCAAAATTCTAAGTAAGGAAGAGAACGCTTTGTTAATTTCTTGTCATACATGGTTTGCGCATATTGAAAGAGAAATTCAAGTGCTTTGTCAGGAATGTCAACATTATTAATTTTTTTAGCCAAATCTATACTTTTTAATAAATACTGCACACCATCATTGTTTTGGAATTCTATTGGGCCTTTCTTAACCATTAGAAGACGAGAATTGATGATTTTTGAGCAAATGCTTTTTGCTTGATTGTCTAGATAATTTAAAATCGTTTGTTGGATTGATTCATCCTCATACTTCAAAACTGTGTCATAAGTTGTGTCTACAAGAGAGAAAAAGAGTTCTTTTTGATCAAATTCATCATAAATTACTGCTAACTGCCACAAATAAGGAGCTACTTTAATAAACTCCCCTGCATTCTCATAACCTGCCTTTGCTGACTTCATTAACACATCTGCAATAGTAAATTGTTTATCTCGGGCAGCAACAAGACTTTTATCCGCTAAAGTTTCAGCAATCTTTAGGGACAAAACTTCATGGGAATACGGAACAATTTCTGCTGCTTGAGATCTATAAAATTCCATTAAAGTTGAAGTCTCTTCAATCCCCTCCACATGACGATTAATGTCGATTAATTTGCTTATTTTATCAAGCTTAACTTCAAGAATTTTCTCAAGCGATTGCCTATCTAACCTTATCTTCTGAAAAGCTTCCACAGCTTTTTCAAATAGCTCTAATCCTCTTTGCCATTTTTCTTCCTTGCCTAATCTCGCTTTTGTAGTTAAGAGGTGCTGCCCATAAGAAAAATAAGAGTCTCCAGTTTGTAAAGAGATATCATAAGCAGCATCTGTTTTTCCTACTAGTTGATACAATTTAGTAGTCCAATCTAGAACCTCAATCATTTCCTCTGGGGATTCAGACAAACGATCTCGTTCACGACCCGAAACTTCCAAGAACGTTGGAATTAATTCTTTAATCTTCTCCTCTTGATCCTCTTGATCTAATATATCGTAGTAGTTTTTTCCTGTTTGGAACATTAGATTGGTACTACCAGATTTTCTCGCAGTAAAAAAGGCTTTATTGTAAAGTTTGAGATCATTTGTCAGCTTAGCTGCCTTGAAGTAGTTTTGAGCAGCTTTCTCAAAATTCCCTTCATCTTCATTTGTTTTAGCTTTTGATAGCTCTTTTTGAATTTCTGACATTCCTTATGCCACCCATAGGCGGATTAATTCCCTCTAAGGTTAATTAATTATTGAAGGAGCTAATACTTTCATTGTTATGAAAGCTAAGTAGTTATTTTTTATTGTTATCGAACATAAAAATAACATTCAAAATGGATGTTTTACTAGCTAAAGCGTGTAAAATAGGTAAAAATTTATAGATTAATTGGTTTGCTGTGATTTTGTGGTACCCAATAACCAAAAAATTAGATTCCAGGTTCCCTCAAGTAGAAATCACTATTGTGAGATGCAAAGAACCAAAGAGGGTTATCGCTTAACTTTTTTCAACGTTGGAAGGAAATTAAAAACTATTGAAATAAATGAATCTCAACTCGATCGTGAATACTTAAGAAAACTCGCCGTGAATACAGGAATTGAATTCTATGCGTTAACTGGCCCTTATGATTGTAGCGATGAAATACTACGGCAATGGCATAAACATTTCAAGAAGAAGGGGTTATTAAGGCGATTTTTAGGAAAATAAACTCTGAGAATCATTTGAACGGATCCATAACAACTTTCACAGCTCTCTTCTCATGGATCTCGATCATTCCTTTTTCCCAATCAGCCATATTAACACGATGTGTTATTAACTTCTTTAATTGATTCTGAAATTCTTTAGATTTTAAAATACCCCCCATAACTTGCCACGTCTCAAACATCCGGCGGCCAGCGATCCCATATATACTAGCACCTTTACTAATCATTAGTGAATTTATATCAAATTCGATTGGGCCAGGGAAGAAGCCTAATAAGGAGACACGTCCGCCTAATGTTAATGATTCCAAACCTTGACGTAAAGCGTTAACATTACCAGACATCTCTAAGAGGATGTCAACACCATTTCCATCAGTTGCATCCTTGATGATTTTAGGAATATTCTTTTCTTCACGAGCATTAAGAACCATATCTGCTCCTAATTTTTTCGCCATTTCGAGCCTTAGTAAATTTCGACCTCCACCACTAGCAAAGACTTGGGCTGCTCCAAATGATTGTACAACTGGAATGGCCATTAAACCTATTGGTCCACAACCAGTTATAAAGATATTTTTCCCAGCAATCCCTTCGTCTTCAGTTAAATTCTTGGGAAAAACTGTATGGACAGCATTTCCTAGGGGATCTTGAAGAGAAGCGAGAGCGGGATCAAGATTAGCATCATTTTTTACTAAATTGAGTTCGGGGACAACAGCAAACTCTGTGAATATCCCATCTTTGTCAACACCAAAAATCTTAGTGTACCGACAGATGTGCATACGATCACTTCGACATTGATAACAGGTACCACAAGCCTCATGACACTCAAGTGAAACTTTGTCCCCAATCTGAAGATTCTTGACATCAGTACCGATTTCGATAACTTCTCCTCCTAATTCGTGACCAGCGATAAATGGGATAGCTGGAGGTAAGCGTTTTTGAGCCCATTGGTCGTAATCCCACATATGATGATCTGTACCACAAATGGAAGCAACATCAACTTTAATTTTAACTTCATTCGTATGTGTTATCTCAGGTTCGGGAACTTCTCGAATTTCAAACCCTTTTTCCTCTTTTACCTTCATAATTGCCTGCATTATTTACACCTGATGAGTTTAATAACAAATAAGGATTTTTTGAACGCATTACTAGGAGTATAAACAAAATAGTGTTTAGATTCAAGTGCAGCGAATACAATTAATAGCATTTATGTCCTTTTCAATAGACTTGTTAAGAAAGCTGTTTAGTGTTAATCCTGAATATTAAAAGCAAATCGATCTAGATTTTCAATTTCTGTTATTCGATAAGCTCTACAGAATCTATAAAGTAATTGCCTAGCGTAATTATCAATTTTCCCATGCTTTTGTCTATGTTGAACCTCTTTTATAATTATTTTTCTCAAATGTTTTCCTTTTCGGTCGAAGTCTGTTAAAATCACGATAATAGGAGCATGGAAAACAAGATCAGTTAATTCATTCAGAGGTAACACTCCTTTTTCTATAATTCGTCCCATAAGACCCAATGATCGTAGCGCTTTAGTATCATTTTTTCCCTCTACGATGAAAAGAGCATCATTCCCAAGTTCATTACAGTATTGAATGAATCTTGTTAGTAATAATTGAAGATCTGACACAATTACCTAGCCTACACGCACAGTTTGGACACATCAAGTTATTATATTAAATGTAGATTATTCACGAGCAAGTAACATGCCTTCGATTATAAAAGGAACATTTTTTACTAATTCCGATTCCGCTGCTCGTAATTTTTGTTCATTAGGAGCATATAACTGAAATATAACTTCTCCTCTTTTAACAGAATCTTTCTTTTTGAGAAATTGAATCCCAGCACCCTTATCCATTGGGGCTCCAGCTGCATGTGTTGCTCTTGAAATAACGTTGTTGTTAATCTCCACAATCCAACCGCTTTGAGGAGCGATATATTCGTACATACATTCCCCCACCTCAATATCTTCTGGTTGGATCTTAGGATCTGCATTTTGTGCCTCCAAGATTTCTTGGAACTTTCTATACGCTTTACCTGAATTTATTATTTCAAGTGCCAAATCTTGACCTCTACCTCGAATCGCTTTACCAGACATTTCTAGAAGAATTCCTGCAAGTGAGGTACTTTTTCCGATTAACGAATCTGAGGCTAGTTGAGGATTAATCAGTGCATTTAATGCCTCACGAGCTTCAAGAGCAGGACCAATCGCATGACCTACAGGACTACTTCCATAAGTTATTCCACTTTCTACTCGAATACCAAGATTTTGGCCTAATTCCGCAAATCTATGCGCTATTCTTTTCCCCGATTTCATATTCTCAACCTTAGTCCCAATTCCAGTTGGAATATCCAACACTAAAAAGTGTATACCCATAGCAACTTTTTTGGCAAGGACTGATGCCATCATCATTGGCTCAGGATCAATACCTAAAGGAAACTGGACGTCTCTTATAATCCTCTCATCAGCTGGGGCAATATTGAGTCCTCCTGTCCAAGCAATGAGTCCATTAGTACGGCTAGTGATTTCAACTATTTCATCAATAGAAAATTCAATCTCACAACCCAAAGCTTCCATTGTGTCCGCTGTTCCAGAAGGACTAGTAATAGCACGACTACTTGTTTTGGGAATTGTCAATCCAGCCGCAGCAATAATTGGTACAATCAACAGAGAAACTTTATTTCCTGGGACACCACCTAAGCTATGCTTGTCAAAAATAATACGATCTTTCCAATCTATTGTTTGACCTGAGCATGCAATAGCTTTGGTCAAATATTCAATTTCAGAAATATTCCATTCTTGAAACATCTGTGATGTTATAAAAACTGACGATTCTAAAGGAGTGAGGGTTCCGCTTGTAATATCGCCGATAATTTGATCAATTTCAGCTTTATTGAATGTTTTACCTGGTTGTAAAATCCGTTGTTTTATTAAAGAATAGCTTGTTGAAGCAGAATGGCTTTGCGTTTGTAGAACTACTTCATCCCCTTCGCTAGCTCCTAGACTCTTAATCAGAGAGTGTGATAGGCCTATTTCATCTTCTCCAACCCAATTCTCTACTTTAAGTACCTGCTCAGGTGTAATTTTTCTCTGACCAAAAGAAAGAATAAATTTTGCCTGTGTAACAAGGTGTTCGTTATTAATTCGAGAGATTATAACGATATCTTTTGGTTCTATCGTGATTTCGCGTATTATAAATTGAGGCATTAATCCCACCTATAGTAAAGACCAAAATCCTTTTCAGAATGGGAGGGAAGCTATTATTGCTATTCTATAAAAATATAACTTAGATAATTATCTTAAGAACTTGAGTATATGATTCTGGGGAATCATTGTTAATAATCAGAGAGGAATTGATAAATAACTGAAAAAAAGGAAGATAATAAGGTTTGTTTTACTCTACTTCCTGTTTCTTCATTTTAACTACCATTTGGAAATTCTGAGCTAATGAATCGTAAAAATCAATGAGTGTCTCGAGATCATCTGCCATCAATGATCCCCCTCGGCCAATTTCTCCAACACGACGAAGCATCAGCCTATCAGCTTCTCCTAGTCCGATTGCATACAGAACAGCTTCAGGATTTTCCTCAACCTTCTTTCTAACCACGGGAATTGGATTTACTCCTAGGCCATTGCCTTTATTTGGGTTACCGTCGGTAAGTACAATGATCATCGTTGGATTTCGCTTGTTAATGGTGGGATTTTCATCAAAATTCTCAATACTGCTATATGCTTCATCAAGAGCTCCACTGAGAAATGTAAGCCCTGAACTTTCTTCGGTTTTTTGGACGACGTGACCGATAATGCTTTCAATTCCAGCTTTTTTGGTTTCACCAACACAAGAAATCACTTGTGAATCACCCAGAGTGAATTTTTCCACATCCCCAGAGAAGGTTATAAGCTGGACTTGTTCACCCCACCCTTTTGCTATCTTCAGGCTCATGAATAACATAATTGCCATGGCCGCGGCATCAACGCGAGACACCTTTTTTCCATCTACAAACCTTTCAATAAATGTATTTAGTTCGCCGGTCTCCTCTAAACCTTTTTTAAGTCCTTCCAAAGCCCCACTAATATTCTTTACCTTCATATCCTTTTTTTGCATACTACCTGAAACATCAAGTACTAAAACGGCATTAAAGCTCATTTCAGTAAATGGAATGATGTTTATTTCAACTTCACGACCAGTAGGATCGACAATACCAATCTCATTTTCTTGGATGGCTGGTTCCGAGCCCATAAATCTGACTGTTATGCTACCTATAGGACAGTCTTCCCAAGCAATTTGTAATCCTGAAAATACAGGCCGATTTCGAAGAATATTTGATAATTCTTCAAATTCAGTAGCAATCCATAAGATTGCTTCCTCGACTTCTTGGCCTGCTAATGGTTCAATCCCAAGTTTAATTGATTTAATACCTGCAGCGATTTTTGCAGGTTCTACTTCACATACGTCTCCGTCCGAAATATTAGCTGAATTTAACACACTATCATCAACAGCAATTGTTCCCTTACTAACTTCATCAGATGATAGGATTTGAACTGCCCCCCAATCCTCCCATTCTGTTGAAATCTTAACAAAATCAAATTCTTCAACACCAACGCTACTAATGTCAGACGGATGTAAATATGCACGACCTTCGATCTTCCCAACATTTACAACATTAAGTTTAACCATAATTAAGCCTCTTCAAATTTAATCATTAACTAACATTATTCTACTTCAGTATTCTTAATCTTTTTTAAACTAATTTTATATCAAAAAAAACTGACTCTTCATCTATAACGTCAAATCAAGTCTCTCTTCATATGTAGCTGCCTGTTCACCTTTACTTTGGACTCCAATTGGACCAGAAATGAGATCCAGTGGAATTAATCCCATTTCATTGCGTATTTCAACATCAAAATAGAGATAACCACAATCTTTTGGTGTTTTAAATTTAATATTCGGTATGATGAATTCATCCCCTGCATCAATGTCTCTTTTGATTCGAAAATTTACTAATCGTTTTGTTTGCCCCCCAGGGAGAGTATTCACATGAATTGTTATAGTTGCATACGGCATTGATTTAATAAAATGGAATACAAAGTTCACTTCATACTGCTTTTTTGGTTCTACTCCTTCCCAGAGATTAGTTCTTTTTGTTGGGTCAACCGTGAAATTCCAATCTACACATATTTCTTTCAGTGGTTTTATTGGTCCAATTGTCTTAAATGACCTATTCTTCTTAAATCGTCCGATTGTGATTTGAGATACTATGTAAAAGGGTGTGTGTTGATAATTTATTAATAAATCGATACTCCGAGCTAGTTCTAGATTTTCTTTAGGTTTCAAATTAAATTTTGTATAAGATATTAAGACTGGATCTGTTAAAGCCTGGGTCACGAGGAATACTTCATGTTCTCCTTTTTCTGAATCTTTTGATTCATTGACCGCTTGAAAGATACACTCTACAAGGCCATAATTCCCAGTAACATAGAATTCTTTTGGATTTATTGCTATTTCATCCTTGCGGATTAGATTAAATGAGAACTTTTTTGGTAATAGGCTTTCGTTTGTTGCAGTAACTGCCTCTATATTCACCGTTATATCTCCATATAATTCACCCAGGTTTATTGAGCATGGAATTCTAGTCATTCCTCTTTCTTCAAGACTGGCTATATCTATTGAGGTGTTTATCTTTGACTTCACTGGTTTTCCTTTTTCTTTGGCTTTGAATATTAATGTGATGGGATTATTTCGAAATTTATACATGGCTCTTTTAACATCACGAAAACTGATTTCAATGTATCCAAATATTTCTGGTCCTGATACTAAGGCTGGAAAGATAGGGGCAACCTTTTTTGGAGAGGGTTTAAAAGCCACACGTTCTTTTTTAAGATGATCTAAGAAAAATTCTCGCCTTTTTACTTCTATTTCTTTACGTCGAGTTCGCATGACATTTGCTATTCTAGATTCAATTTTCTGATATTTAGCTTCAACTTCTATCGTTGGTGAGAATACTTCGAGGTCCTCACTATCTTCAAAAGCAGATATTTTAATTTCCCCTTCTGTTGTTTCAATTGGTTCTTCAGTAGGAGGTGGAATTGGCTTAGGAACATGTTTTCTAGTTTTTATTGCTGCTAAAGTTGGTGGCTTTTCGACCTTTATTGTGGGTGTAATAACAGGTTTCTCAATCTCCTTTTTCTTTGGTCTTTTCCGAGGAACTTTCTTCTTAGGTGGTTTCTTAGGAGGTTTTCCCTTAGGTTTTACTGGTTTTTTCTCTACTTTTGGGATTGAAATTTTCCGTTTAGCTAAATCCTTACGTAATGATTGTTGAAGGGATGCTTCTGTCTCTTCAATTTTATCCGTTATTTCCACCTGTTGAAGAGAAGTATAATCACTGGCAACAACTAAAGGATAGCTATTTTCTTTAGAATAATATAAATCTGGTAAGAAGGAAATATCATCAGCAATTTTGTATAAAGAAAGTAAATATTCTGCTACAGTGAGAGGGGGATCATAATCATTAGAACCAAGGATAGGTATTAGAATATAATTCACCAACTCCGATCCAAATCCCTCGAGCTCATGCTGAACATAAACTAACAAAGATTTTATGGAATGCATCAATTTTGAAGCTTTTTTACCAGTAGTTATATCATAATTGTAAAATTTGGAAAAGTTATCAGCCAAATTATCGTCAGTGGTAAATTGGGCAAGTAGACCAAATTGCACAGATTTTCTTCGGTTTTCGTAAAGGCATCGGGATGCTACTTTAGGGACTTCTTCATTATTCTCAATTAAATTCTTTGTTTTCTGTGCAAGAGCTTGAATCAAGAGTACGATGGCCAAGCGGATCTCGGGCCAAGGTTGAGCGTCAAAAAAACGAATTTCTATCGTAGAGTAATCAGTAAAAGGATACAAATCAACCATTCGGTCATCTGGAGGAGCCTTTCTAACTGATTTAGCGAAATCCATTCTAGTAGACTTGTTATCTAATACGGGGAGATAACTAGGTATATTTGGTCCCATTTGACCACTATTTTTCAGTAATCGGTACGAATGGACACATCTTCCTATAATCTGTTTTTTTCCATCAGTTTTTCGAATCAAAACCTTACCACTTGGTTTTTTATCTAAAAATGGGGATGTTGTGCTAAGAGCGATTAAATGAGGTACATAATTTCTAAGCATATTATATATAGGAATACGTATTTGTTTTGGCATCCCAATATGATGATGTTCTCCACATGTCAATCCACTCCTTACCCTTTTTTCTGTTGGATTTAATCCAATCGGAAGTAAAGCTACATCAGAGGGTAGGCCTTGAAGGCCTGCTGCAAATAATGTATCGATCCAGAAATCCAATTCCTCTAAATACTCACAAGGAGGAGTCACCAGTTCGAGTAACCAAGTGATTTGACCAATATTGGGATCTGGCCCAAATACATTGACTCGGATAGTCTTTTTTCCTAGCTTATAGTTGACAAAGACGAATTTTAACCGTCTTTCTCTCTTAACCTCTTCTTTAACTTCTACTTTTTCGATTTTCTTTAAGATTTCTTTAGGAACGTGCTTATCTTTTCTCAATTTCTGTAAGAATTCTGCTGCTCCAGAAAACATTTTCTCCCACGCGTTGAGAAGCTCATCTCCTACAATAACTTCCCCTGTTTTTCGTGAAACTAAATGGTTCTCTATTTCAATTCCGTGGGTGAAATATAATTCCGTTTTAAGTGTGTACTCTTTATTAGTCAAGCGATTCACCCCAATAATTCAAGAAATGTTTGATCTTTTAAGCGTGGTTTCCTTTTCCGCGATTTAGAAATCAATTCAACAGGGCTTAGCGATTTTATGGGTAAATCATTAATTCTATCAAGATTAGAAATTGGACTGAGTGTGATATTTTGATAATTGTCCTTAGTTTCAAGAATATAAGAGAATTTTTTGTCTAATTGCCCAATAGTTAGAACTTGAATCGAAATCTCTTTTCTCTGCGGTTTAGCAAGATCAATTGTTCCCGTGTTGTTCTGTTTTGTTAGAATCTTTTTTAGATTTGATCGTAAAATTAGTAAATCTGTTGAATATCCTTTAGAGCTCGAACGATGTTTTTTCAGTGGAATTGAATTATTGAACCAAGATGGGGGAATAATTTTAAGAGCATTACCTCCAAGTATTCTCCCAGCTGCATCTAATGGTTCAATATTAGAGCTAGTATTTTCAACTAGCTCTTTAAATTTCTGTGATAAAAGAAAAGTGATGAAATCAGCTGCCTGTAAGACACCAAAGTAATTTGAATCTGTTCCAAACAGTAATTTATTTTCCCATCCCTTTACATTTACAACATTGTTGAAATAAATCTCAACATCTTTTCCCCTCATTCCTGATGTTTCAGCAAACATTTCATCTTTTGTTAAACATTCAAAGATTTCTTTCGAATTATAGTCAAAAGCAGAATGACCTAAGACGACATTGATTGGAAAATCAACCTCTTGTCGTGCTTCTTCTGCTATTGTAGTAATGTCAACAGCTACTCCCTTATTAGGAACATCAAAAATGATTGGTATTGAAAGCTCTCCCGCTGTTTGTAAAACCTCTTTGCAGGCGGATGACACAATGCTCTCGATCCAACCTTGTGACATAGGGTGGAGTTTCAATCCTCTCATTCCTAAACCAATAGAGTTCTTTACCTCTTCAGCAGCTCCTTCATCAGTCACATCTACCCTACAAAATGGAATAAACCGAAATGAAAAATCAAAGGATTGTGTTTGATGACGTACATATTGATTACTTTTAATAAATTTTGGAGACGTCTTTGTATGAAAAATATCATTAAACGGGAAGCAAACGATATGATCAACGATCCATCCTCGACTTTTAGTACTATTCAATTCTAATAACTTCTGTACAGCAGGGAGTAAAGGATTTGAAAGTTCTTCTGCTTTTGGTAGAGTAACATAATAATCTGATTGGTTCAGAGAAATACGTCTATGTATTTCATACTGCAATTTTTCATAAAGATTGATGATATCTTGGGGACGATTTATTCTTTGGGAGGCCCCTTTTGTAGTCTCAATCTTAACTCTACCGATGTGAGTGTGAAAATCAACTAGAGGAAGATGAAATGGTGAATCTTGTTCATCTAAGACGACAATCACGTTGTATCACAGCCTAGGGTACTTCGTTAACACAAATGGGATGATGTTTACGACAGCAGTAATCTATTACCTGCGAATTAATTAAATTTATTGAAGTTATGAACTCAAGTATTTTTTGTCTTTTTGATTAAATTAAACCTTTGAAATAAAAAAGGATTTATAGAATTAGGACTAAGGAATTCTATACAAATTCTTGAAAAAGAAGCGTGCTTGGCGTATTAATACAACCCATGGATTTTCCTCTGTGTTTACATCCTTTGTCAGGATTGATTGGAAAATAGACTGATCAACTGATAATTCCTTTATCATTAATGCTAAAACTGGTAAAATAAATACTCCTAAAGAAGACAATCGATAATACTTGGATTTGTTTAATTGTTCTTCTAAAGCAAGAGGAGTTAATTTCTTGAGATTACTTGTTATTGATCCTTCAAAATGACTTGCTAATTCATCTTGGGAAATGCCAGTATTTAGATTCAGATGATCCCACACTAATTCTTCTAAAATCTTGAAAGTGTCAATACCACCTTTCCCACTGAAGGTTTTCATTACATCTAAATCGAGTGGTTTACTCATCCTAATCTTCTTTGGTTCTTTTCCACTTTTTAATGATGTCCAAAATCTTTCTGTTATTCTATTACTCTCAATGATTGAATTGTTTAGGAATCGGACAAGATTATCCTCTCGATCACCAGAAATATATCCTACAAACATCAAGTTATCCCATTCTACTCCATGCATTGGATCTTTTATAAGATAAATAATTAAAATGTATAATAAAGTAATTAGACCCAAAGAGCTAATTGAATGGAAAGAAACCTTTGTCGAACTGATCATTTTTACTCTTTCACGTTCAAGGATGCCAACATTCACTAATGAAGTGATTAAACCACGAACTTTTGTGGGGGTAGCTGCGGTTTCTTTTCCCAAAAGTGCTGAAAAAATATCTGTAATTCCTTGAACAGTATTCTGATCAGCCCTTTGGCCTAAATATACTGCTATTAGACAAAGAGCTCGGTTATAGTTTTCCAAGACTGTTAATGTTTCGACAAGCTTAATAAAAGGATCTTCTTCGGAAGTCATACTATCTGATCCTATATCTTTCTTATACTCTTATTGCCCCTCCCAGACATCAAAAGCAGAAGCATCCCGATCAAAATCACATAGACTTAATATCCCTTTCAAACAATTCTGTTTATATTCCTCATGTTCTTCATCAGCAGTTCTTAATGCAACTGTTGGGAAAATATCTTTGATGAGTTTTTTCTTCTCATTAATAAAGAAAGAACTTACTTTTTCTTGATAATTTTTCAAATTTTCAGGAGCTAGATCATATTTATTCAGATAAACAACAATTGATTTGGTTGGAATATCAAATCCGCGATAAAATTCAAATTGTTCTTCAAGATCCTCACTTAGATCAAACATACAAAGAAATCGATTAGCATTTCTTAAGACATAAACACGATAATAATCAGTGATAGGAGTTTGATGCCCACCAGTGCCATAGAGAACATGGATGAATCCTTTTGACGTAAATCTAATAAAATCGACTGTCTGCGTTGTATACATTTCTGGGCCACCTGGGGCGCCAGCAATGATTTTTTCATCCGAGCTAGCTAAAGAATTCATAAAAGACACGAAGACTGATGTTTTTCCGCAATTCATTGTTCCTAAAATACCAATGTTGACCAATGTTCGACCTATCCTGACGCGATTTATATTCACAGAAGAGTCCGTGGGTTTTAAACCTAATACTATAAAGCATTCCTGAGGGACTTAAGTATCTTCCAAGTACTTTAGCATTAATTAAGAGGAATTTTTTAATATATCATATGATAACTAAGCTCAGTTTGATAAAGTTTATTTAATAGCTTACTTTATGTATTTTCGAATTACAGACTCTTAAATCATATTAATTAATATTTAATCTTTCTAATGTGGTTAATGGTGTTGATATGTCAGATCCAGAGTTCTATCTAGGAAGAATTGGGGAAGAGCAGTTTAAAATACCGAGTACTACCTTTTTAACTCATGCAGCTATTCTGGGTGCGAGTGGTTCTGGGAAAACTGTAGTATGTAAGTCTATCGTAGAGGAAGCGATTCGAGCGGACATTCCCATTATTGCTGTTGATCCAAAGGGAGATATTGGTGCCCTTGGCATCGGACTTGGTGAATTCACCAAAGATAAGTTGCTAGTTCATGCGGAAGTAGAAGCTGAAGATCGAGGGGGCGGAGATCCTAGACAAATAGCTGAAGAATGGATAGAACTTTATCAAGACAAGCTAGAAGACTCTTTTGGGGATGAATATGCAGATATTGAGAAAGATTTTTCTGATAAGGTAGCTGTCATTCTTATTACCCCTAAAAATTCTGCAGGTGTCCAAATTTCATTGACTCCAAACTTTGAAAAACCACCAAACTATGATGAATTGATGACTGAATCTCCTGATGCTCTTTTAAGTACCCTTGATCTCAAAATTCAGTTATTACTCTCTCGCTGTGGGATTGGGACAAGTTCTTCAACTGATAACAGAGTAATTTTTCTGAGTAACCTTATCAGAAATTATTGGGAGGAAGGTAAACAAAGGAATGTGGAACTGGATCAACTTATAGAGGGTATTCAAAACCCACCATTCGAAAAGGTTGGTTCTTTAGAAGTTGATAAGTTTATTTCTAAAACTAAGAGATCAGAATTGGCAAGGAACATCAATGCGCTTATGGTACGGGCGGTACCTGGAGTAGATCTAGACTTTGATAAAATGATTGCTTTAGCTAAAAAGAAAAACAAAACACCGATAATTGTTTTTGATCTACGTAAGATAACTGACACAGATGAAAAAAATAATTTCGTTGCTGAAATATTAGGAGAAATACAAAGATGGGCGTGGTCGAAAGGCGGTACGAGTCGTTTACGAGCAATACTCTATTTTGACGAACTTTATGGTTTTATGCCAGCTGGTGCACTAAGCCCACCCTCTAAAACCGCATTATTAATAATTTTGAAACAAGCGCGGGCAGCAGGTTTGGGTTGTGTATTAGCCACGCAAAACCCCGGAGACCTTGACTATCGTGGACTTTCAAATATTGCAACTTGGGTTTTAGGAAGGTTAGCTACGAATCAGGATATTGCAAAGGTCGAAGGAGCATTGAAACCAGTTTTTGAAGGAGCTGGTGGAACACCAGAAGAATTCTCAAAATTAATGGGGCAGATTAGAGCTCTAAAGCCAGGTAATTTTATTGCTTATAATCCAAAATATGGAGTGAATAGGTTAAAAACTCGATGGCTCCTTAGTCTTCATAAAGGCCCTTTAACGGATAATGAAATTAAAGTTTTGACGCTTAGACCACCAAAACCAACGAAGAGAAAAAAACCAAAAAAAGAAGTTATTGAAGCTGAAGTAGTAGAAGAAGCGCCAGAAATAGAATTCGAATTCAGTAAGAAAAAGCCAGCAACGGGGAAAATCACAGAACGATTTCTTAACCCTAAAATACCAATAAAGGGAAAACAGCTAGATAATATTATTTTTAATCGATTAAGTATAAGTGGGGAGCCTGAAATTGATGGATTTTCTGTTCAGTTTAGAAATACAACGAATTTTTATTCGCCTCTCTATTACTCAACAACTCAGATTAACATTAAGCGGACAATCAAAGAAGGGGGTCTAGATTTTCCTGTAGCCATTACAGAAGAAATGACCCGATCATTTGATCTAAGTAGGAAGATTGAATGGAATGCTACAACGATTGAAGGGATTCATGCGTCAGCATTACCCCCTACTGACTTACAAATCCAGCCAATGGATGGAGTGCAGTTTTATAAACTCGATAAGGAGATTATTACTAAATTACCTGATAATATAATATGGTATTTTACACAGAATCCTTTCAAGGAAGCAGAGGTAATATATCATCATCAATTGCGAGAGTTTGAGAAGAATGAAGTTGAGAAATTGGCTGGTAGAAAAGTAAGAAAAGAATTATCAAAACTATCCTCTCAAATAAGCCGCCTCGAAGAAAGGATGGAAAATGAGAACCGAAAATTAGATGAAACGATGATAAGATTGGAGACACTCCAAGCGGAGAAACGCGCTCGTGATGCTGAAGGTAAATCAAGTAAAGCGACCGAACGTTCAATCGAATCTAGTGAAACAAAAATAACAAGACATGAAGAAAAAATTCGTGAACTACGTGATCAAATTAAAGATATAGAAAGTCAGCGACAAGACTTAATGAAGGAGCAAGAGGCCGCTTATGAGGAATTTCATAAGGCAATCGCGAGGTTAAAGGCGAGAGGGGTTCCCCAAGATTTTCTTCGCCCAGGAAA
Organism: Promethearchaeota archaeon; assembly: GCA_048938105.1. Taxonomy (GTDB): domain Archaea; phylum Asgardarchaeota; class Heimdallarchaeia; order Hodarchaeales; family Hodarchaeaceae; genus Hodarchaeum. The sequence continues at coordinate 137,961 of JBHLMN010000009.1, read as the reverse complement.
GGCCGATGTTTCCATTTCTGAAAAAGCTATATATTGGATTCCCAGATTATTGGTACCTATAGTACTAAAGAAGGATAACGTGGAGGAGGGGCCAGAAAGGCAATTTATAATCAACTTAAACTTATATAATGGGAATGCTGATATTACTTGTGATGGATGTGGTTCTCAAGTTAGTACCGAGAATTACTATCAATCCTTACTAGAATCAGAAATATCTCCTCCTACTTTTATTTGTTTAGAATGCTTAAAGACATTCTGCAGTGAGCATATTGTGTTTTGTTCTGATTGCGGGAAGAAAGTTTGTATTGACCATTCACAGGAATGTGTTGTTTGTAAGAAGCCGTTATGTACTACTTGTGGTGTTGTTGACGAATCAACAGGTGGAATCCTCTGTAATGATCACTCTTGGACCTGTATCGTCTGTGGAAAGGGCTTTAGTGAGAAAGTTCCTTACAAGATGGGTCATACTGAGCAGAAACCTGTATGTGAGGAATGTGAAGGTGACTACTTATTCACTTGTCCTGAATGTGGGCAAATAGAAGGGAAGAGTACTGCTAAGACTTGTGATGGTTGTCACAGATCTTTTTGCCCTGATCATATGTCTACCTGTAAAAAATGTCAAGCATTGGTCTGCAGTGAATGTGGTAGGGTTAAAGTTAAGATAAAAAATGAAGAAGTAGTTGCACGTTGTGTTAATTGCTCTTAGATTCTTAAAGCCTTGCTCCACAGCTCATACAGTGCTTGAAACCTTCACTTACCTCTGCTCCGCAATTAGGACAGAAAGAGGATTTTGTTTCAACTTGAGGTGTTGTATAAGGGGTGTATTGAGCCTGTGGTTGACGCGGACGCCGTGTACGACGATAAAACTGTTGTCCCTCAGGGTTATAGATAATCGTCAATCTTTTTCCTCTTCTTGCTGATTTTTGTTCAGCTCTTCTTCTGATATCATATTCAACTTCTTCTGGACGATTATTTAATTGGTTAATGCGATAAACACCAATAGCAATAGGTATGAGTCCTATCAAATAAATGCATAGTAAACAGACTCCAACTACAATAGCAAGCATTGACATTTTTTTGTAGTTAAATAGCTCTTCGTCCATATTCAGGATTAATTCGTCTGGAGTTTCTTTTAATCTTAAAGCAGGTTTAGCCATATATGTTTTACCTCCATTTAAATTCCTTTTTAGCTAGGTTCTTCGATTTTACGTAGTAGTAGAGTTGGTAATTGATCATAGATGTTGACAACTGGTGTGAAACAAAAAATAAGTTTATTAATGTTTTGCTAGCTCGTAGAATATAGATAAAAATCCATTTTACCTTTAAAGAACAGGAATTATTTTTTATTACTTTATCATGATAATCCTAGTTACATTCTAGAAGAAGTATATTATTAAAAAAGCATATGGAAAGAATTGGAGAGAATATCTGATATGATCTTTTTTGAGAAAATGACCAAGAGAGATTTTCAGGAGATCTATTCTCATCGGTTAGTAGAGGTTGCTAAGGAGCTTTCCGACCTTTTTAACCTTAACCACGAAGCTGCGATGAAACATGCAGAAACTGCTTATATGAGATCACTTCCCGAAGGATTTAAAACTCCCGATCGATTTTTTAATTTTATTATAAAAAAGGGAAGTAAAGAAAGAGTAGGTTACATCTGGTTTTGGCCGTCTCCCGAATCATTTATGAAACAGGTTATGCTTATTGCTGATATTATCATTTTTGAAGAACATAGAAGAAAAGGATTCGCAAAACAAGCTTTGAAATTATTAGAAACTGAAGTAGAAGCAATAGGATTAAACAAAATTGTTCTTCATGTTTTCAAACAAAATAAGATAGCAAAACACCTTTATGAAACACTTGGTTATAAGGTAGTTCAGACAACAGATTCAGGTTTTCAATTGATGAAACAACTTTAACGCTACTTTATGGTGCATTAATCTTTGAAAAAAGCTTTACGAATCATTCAGGAGTTATTTACTCTTTCCCGGCCCGAATGGGGGTTTATTTTTGCTGGTGTGGCCTACATGTTAAGTCTTTTATATCTATTACCCTTAACTTCGCTTTCAGTGGCTTGGTTATCCATATATGCATTTACTTGCGGTCATTTCAGTCTTAATGGTTTTTTTGACAAAGATTCTGATACAATAAATCCCCGTGGTTTTTCTCTCCGGAATCCCCTTATTTCCTCAAATCTTCTTTCATCTAAAATAATTTATCTGTGGGTAGGTATATTGTGGTTCTTAGTTATTCCTTTAAACATATTTTTTATCCCTAATTCATTAACTTTTCCTAAACTTCCGCTTGCTTTTGGGGCATATTTTTTAGCTGCAGGAGGATCTATTAGTTATTCAGTACCTCCCTTGAGATTCAAAGCAAGGCCATATTTTGATTTAATTGTCACAGTTCTAATAATTGGCGTTTTTATTCCATTCTATATAGGATTATTAGGATTTGACACCATTGTCGACACTCAGTTATTATTCTACGGCGTTGTTCTTTGTATCCTACTTGTGACAGGAATACATTTACCTACCATTTTAACAGATCTAGAAGTAGACCAAGAAAATGGTGAAATGACCACAGCCGTCCTTTTGGGGTGGAATAAAGCTTCTTATCTCACTTCTACGATTATATGTGTTAGAGTGGTTGGATTTGCTATAGTTAATCTGATACTAATGAATGAGGGTATCCTTATACCGAATTTCATTCCTTTTTTACTAGGAGCTATAGAACTAGTATTAGCTTGTAATTTAGCAAGGAGAAAAAATCGTGATGCAGCTCTTCTTCTGTGGAAAACTGTAATCCTCACTAGTATAGGAGGAGGAATACTTTTCGGGCTTCTTTACACAACAAAATGAGCTATGAAGAGATTCGACCATTGAAGTCTATTAATCTAAATCTTATTAGAGTTTCTAATTTCTTAAATAACATCTAAAGATTCTTTTAATTTCAGGAATACTTCTGTTGCTTTTCCTTCTAAAAAAACATCTACTATTCTATCAGTATATTTAGTAGGAATAATATTAATTTCAATAATTCTTGCTCCTTTTTCTCTTGCAAAATATGGAATTAAAGAAGCAGGCATTATTTCTCCAGTAGTCCCAACTAATATAAACAAATCGGACATTAAAGCACATTTATTTGAAAGTTCGTGAACTTGCAATGGAATTGGTTCATTAAAAAATACGAAATCGGGTTTTAATAGACCATTACATTTGGGGCAATGTGGTGGTAACTTATTTAAAAATTTATCATTATCAAAACGTCTTTTACAATTTATACATGTTAATGTCCTTGAAGTCCCATGAAATTCAATAACATTCTTACTTCCTGCTTTTTGATGAAGATTATCAATATTTTGAGTAATTATTATATCAATTAACCCTTTTTTTTCTAACTCTGTAATAATATAATGTGCCTGATTAGGCTTTGCTCGACTAAAAAATTTATAAAATATCTCGTTTATTAATTTCCAAGATTCCTTTGGATGTTTCTTAAAATAGTTTGTCATTAAAAAGGTTGGATCATATTTACTCCATAATCCATTTTCCCCCCGAAATGGCGGAATTCCACTTTCAACAGAAACTCCTGCTCCAGTAAAAAGAACAGTATATTTAGATTCTAAAATCCATTCCACTGCTAATTGATAATCATTCATTTTCAAGCTAATTTCACTTTATATTTGATGACAGAAATTTTATTCATTTGAAAATACTGTCGTTTTTTTTGGCCAAAGGGCCGTTTTTTGACATATTCCAAAAATATGACTACATATAAGCCGATGTTTAAAAAAAGGGCAATTGCAATGATATTCACCATCATTAAAAGTAACATTATATTTTCCAAATTTAGGAGAATTGACAACGAAGTGAAAAGATATCCATTCTCCATTCTCTCTTTTCTTACCTTCAACAAATTGAATACGTTTGGAATGTTGAATATACTTTCGGCTCAATTTATATTTATTTCGAACTAATCTGTCTTTATTTATCCACTCTGTAACCCATTTTGGAATTTCTGTCACTTTTCAACCCAATAATAAGAATCAATGAATATTCAGTTTGGATTTCAGAAATTAGAAAAAATTCTTTATAAGAAAGTTTATTGGATTAATCCTTCACTGGACTCTTAAATGCATAATATTTGATTTGTTTATAACCAAATCTAAAGAGACAAGAAAGATAATTTATTTCAAATCCTCAAGCAAGTCAAGGAATTCAGAGTATGGAATGGCTGTCCAGCTTTCAGCAAAAGATGCCCCTGCTGCACGGGAAAGTAAAGAAACTTTCGCAGCTTCAGTTTCATCTTTTGCTTCAAATATGTCTAGGAAATCATAAGGGCCTAGAATGGCATAATGTGAGATCCATTTAATACTTGGAACTTTTTCCTTTACCATTTCAAGCCATTTCTTCCCCTGTTCCTTTCGTTTTACTAAATCATCTTCATCAAAATCAAATTTTGTGACAAGTATGTATTTAGGCATAATTTAAACCTCTTTTAGATCTGTAAAAAGGTTTTCTCCTTAGTGAAATTAGATCGATTTTTCCTCTTTTTATGATGAAAAATAAGTTTTTGTATTATTGATAATGAGAGATTCGAAAAATTTTAAAGAATAATATACATAAGAAAGAGTATGAGCCTTAATAAATTACTAGAAAATAAGAATATTCTATATGGTGGGGGATTGATTTGTAGTCTATTAGGAGGGATTTTCGTGCTAATTGATGATTTTGCTGGCTGGTATTGGTATGTCTAGGGGATGGGGTACGGATGGGGTTGGGTTGGATTTCCATCAGCTTTAGAGAACTTCCCTGATTCCATTTTTATTTTACCTCTATTTTTTCTCGCAGCAGGAGGATTGTTCTATTGCTCTATTATTTCTCTATTAGGACTTCTTTACCAAGAAAATCCTCCAAGAAATCAATTCTACCTTATTGGAGTCATTTTATCTTTGATAACAGTAATAATTTGCCTTGTGGGTGGATTCATTGTTGCCATTGAAATGATTCTTGAAGATCTGGAATTTTGGTATGGGGGAGCTTTCTGGGGAGGTATAATTGGTGGTGTGTTGTCTACTCTTTTCATGTTTTTTCTATGGAGAGAATAGCAACCATCTTTTACCTGCAGCTCGTGAGAGTAAAGACACCTTTGCTGTTTCTGTTTTTGCCTCAAAAATTTCCAAAAAATCATATAGACCTAAGATGGTATAATGTGCAATCCACTTAATGTCTAGAACTTTTTCTTTGACCAATTCTCGCCATTTTTTACCCTATTCCTTCCTTTTTGTTAAGTCATTCTGATCAAAATCAATTCGAGTAGCTAGTATGTAGAGAGGCATAGATTGAGTATTACTTGTTTATATAAAAAAGATTTTCTACAATACTAAATATAATATTTTATCTGATATAAAAATGAAAGACAAATCAAAAGGCTTCTTATTACTCATCGTATTCCCAAAAGGCAAACCTCAAGGATAGAAAAACGGTTTTGATTATGTCAACAATAAAAAAAATCATTGGTACTGCTAGGCAAAAAGAACTAGTGAAATTATATTCCGACTATGTCTCAAAATATAAGGTAGGCTTTTTTGAAAGTCTTGGATTAGGTGTGATCCAAGGAGAAAGAAAGGGAGTAAAAATAAAGATGCTGGAGGGAACTGCGGATGGAGAACCTCCTTTAGAATTAATTGATTGTCATACAAGTGGAGGAGTATTTAATTTAGGGCACCATCATCCTGAAATCAATCAGGCACTCAGAGAGGGTTTAGATGCTGGCCTTGATATTGGAGATCATCACATTCTAAGTGAACAACGGGCATTATTAGCTAAACAGTTAGCTGATCTTCTTCCAGGTAATATTTGTAAGACAATGTTTTCTGCAGCTGGAGGGGAAGCAATTGATTTAGCTATTAAACTTTCCCGAGCTTTCACCAACAGAAAGAAAATAGTCTCGGCCAAAAGAGCTTATCATGGAGTTACTGGATTTGCTCTCGGTGCATGCGCTTCTAGTTTTAAAGATCCATTTCTTTGGAGTTTACCTGATTTTCAACAAGTTCCTTTTGCAGATATTGAATACCTTAGGAAAACAATGGATGAGGAAACAGCATGTGTATTATTTGAAACCATCCCTGCCACTGGTGGCATTCTCATTCCTCCTGAAGGATATTTTGCGGAAGTCAGAGAGTTATGCGATGATTTAGGAGTTGTTATGATTGTTGATGAAGTTCAGACCGGTTTAGGCCGAACAGGAAAAATGTGGGGAATATATGGAGGATTATACCCTAACGAGAAAATCGTTCCAGATATGATTGTACTTGCCAAAGGGATGAGTGCAGGAGTTTACCCACTTTCAACCACTAGCTATAAACCCAAATTCGAAGAAGTCTTTGAGGAAGATCCTTTCTTACACATCTCTACTACAGGTGGTTCTGAATTGGGATGTTATGTTACAATGAAAATGTTAGATATTATAACTCGTCCTGGATTCTTAAAGCATGTACAAAATATGGGGATTAAATTTGGGAAAGGATTAACGGAACTTCAGCAAAAGTCGTCTGAGAAAGTTGTAGATATCAGAGGACGTGGATTGATGTGGGGTATTGAATTCCAAGATGAATTCACCTCATTATATTTCACACTGAAGATGATCAAAAATGGTGTCTGGTGTGACTACTGTGGTAACTATAAGGTTACTAACAAGTTTCTCCCCCCACTCATCATCCAACCTAATGATATTGATGAAATTCTTCATCAGGTAGAAAAGACATTGGGGGAAATTGATTAATTCGAGCCAACGCCTCACTGAAGCTGTTTAGTGTGGTTGAAGGTCAACATTCAAAGGTTTTGTATTCTTAATTTTTTCATAAAGATCGATAATTTTACTGATCTCTTCACTTGCGCCAGAAATTTCAAAGATTGTAGCACCAGCGCCATCATAAACTCCCCCTGCGCCTATTGGATAAACTTCGACCTTTGCTATCATTTCTAAAGCCTCAATTTCAGAAAAAACTTCACCACCGACAATAGGAAAAAGACTGACTGGCATTCCCCTCACATAATCAATGGATTGTTGTCCTCCAAGGTTTGGAACAATTTCTGTTACAGAGAAAGGAATCATTTTTCCAGTTGAGATTGGAACAATAATCTTAATTCCTCTTGATATTGCTATGGCATAAAAAGACCCTATCGTTCCACCTGTTGGATGTGCACATAACACTCCTGCAATCCAATCGGGTCCAAGAGCATTTCCTCCTTTCATTATAAGATCTGCTTTTTCAATTGTTTTATGTATAGGTTCAATCTTAGGCTTTCCCTTGTAAAGTGCCACTTCAGGAGTCCTCGTGCTTGAATTACTTGCCCATAGAGAACCATCCACCACACCTGCGACATAATTATCAACATCAATCTGAAAATCAGTGTTATCTGTATAAATTAACATTTCACGAAGGATATAGGCGTTGGTTATTCCTCGGCCTAAAGCTATCACTCCATTTTTTAAAGCATTTTCTACATGTGGATGTTTAATAATAGCTTTGGCAATGAATGCGCGACTTTCCCAAGTATTAAAAACGATTTGGCATCTCATGATAACTACACCATATTTTCCATAAAAATGAAGTGTTATCTATTAATATTCGCATTCAACCTCCATTAAATCTTAGACATCCAAATCCAAATATCGGTAATAAATATCAAGAAGTAAAAATAAAAAAAAGGGGGGGATATGAGGGAAAATATTATTTCTTCAATTATTTATCCCATCGACACTTTTTCCACTTGGGTACTGCAAAGCTATAATCTGCATAACCAGCATCATTGATAGGACTGACAATTAGATAGGCATATTGAGGTTTAATTAATGATACATAAGTAATTCCGAATTCAGTTTCATCATTCAACCACATGTCATTGACGAAGTAATAGACTTTATTCTTGAACTCATAGACATAAATAAGAGTTACTTGAAAATCAGCTTCAGTCTGATGTAATTCATCGTAGATTGGTGTAAGTTCGAGTGCTGTGCCACTCACTGTTGGATTATATACATACCATCCCTCAAATGTAGTGTACAAATCGGTCATATAGCGGAACCCAACGAGGATTGTTTGTCCTGAGTACGCTGAGAGATCAAATGTAAGATCTAGATAATCAACACTCCAACCTGTGAGTCCTGGGAGATTGGCAATAATATCTGGGAGAGCCTCCTCATAGTGGGAATCAGTAGTGTATTCATTTTCCAATGATGTCCAGGTGGACCCTCCATCAGTCGATACTTGAACAAACCCGAAATCCCAATAGTCTTCAATATCCCAATAGGATGTAAATTTCAGAGTTGGATCAGCGGAATCTACAGTAACTTCCCCATATAGAAGTGTGTTAAAGAGGTCGGAAGCACCAGAATACCAGAGATCATCAGCTACTTCGGTCCAGCCATGAACAGCAATATCATCACCATCGAAATAAAGGAATTTATTTCTCCACTTTTTCCTTTGCCAATCTGTGAAAACAATATAATCTGATCCATATGGAGCTAATTTTGAAATTCCCGTGTCATACCCTAAAATTGTTATCGTATTTCCAAAGTCAGTACCGTAAGTTATTCCAACTGGTAGTCCTGAAATTTCATACGTTCTAACTGGGTCTGCTTCTGCTAGATCGATTGATTTATAGTTGTACTTGCCGCAGCCTGGCCAGTCCGAGTGGATTAAGTTCGCAATTCGCCAGTCGTGATAGACTTCATCAAATGTTAAGGGCGCAAGAGCATCATTAAGACCTTCAATTCCAGGGATTCCTGCTTTCACAAATCCGCTTAGAAAGTCATCCCCGAATCGGTCAGTAAGGTATATTGCCCACAGACCTACTGCGCCATAATCCGCTAAGTCGTTGTAAGGTTGATCTTCCCACACAGTCAAAGAGTTGTCTGGTGTGGCTAAGTAACTGTTAATGTCATTCCATGGCGTTCCATACCCACAAAGCATCTCCGCAAACACTGAGCAGCCTTCGTTCATGAAAGTAGCATCATTAGGGTTATAATCGTCGTGGATCAGGTGCTGGTATTCATGGGCAGTCGTGGCTTCGTATGCGTATTGGGGATCACCAGTTAATACATCCCATGCGAGACTATCTAGTGTAATAATGTTTCGGTCAAATAAGATTTCGAAATTCCTCCAGTAGAAGCCAATAACGAAATATGGATAACTTGGATCATAGTATTGGGTATCTCTTACATTGGAGATGAGGATCACACTTCGGCCAGATTCTTCGTAATGTAAACCTCCGTACCAGTCAAAGGACCCATTATGAAAATAAGGTGTCCCGAAAAAATTCGTGTCGTTTGGATAAATGTTGTTATCGACCTCATTGAGAATGTAGTTCACCTGTTCATCTGTGACAACATCTGCTGTGCCATCAGGATAGCTCAGATCAACTTGAACCCACACTTCAGCGTAAGTACCAATGGCCCGTAATTCAAAATCTGTGAAATATATGCTATAGAATTGATAGGGATCCATGATATCATATGTAGCCCATTCTAGGATAGTACCAGGCACATAGTAATCTGATTGGCCATCTTCTCCATATTCTTGGCCTTCTGAGGATAATAACCCCTCAGGAATCTCTATATCTGCGGGAAGTTCGATTTCCCTGAGTTTTGGGTCTATATCCATTGTTTTATACTCTGTATGCCTGGGACTTGCATTTACTGTTGTTATAAATCCCACACTAGAAATACTAAATGCTAGTATCAGGAGTACAGAGTATACAAGCTTTTTCTTTCTCATTATTTTTCTCTCACTTGTAGGTAAGAATATTTTTGGAAAATTCAGTTGAATTTCCAACCTTAGGTTAGCTACATGAGAGTATTTTTATAATTTTCCTCAACCACAACGTTTTTATAGAAAATAAGGAGGTTTGTACTTTTTAATATGGCAATGAGTAAGATATTACTATTCATGAATATTCGATAGTTCAAGTAAATAATACCTAAAAGTTGAAATTTTTCATCAAAAATTTAAAAATATTCCTAGATTTGTTCCTTTTCTTCATTATGGTGTGTATTTTATGTAATATTTCTAAACATCTTGAAAAATATGTAAACAAGATTATAAATGTTTAATTATCATTTTTTTTATACTATATATTTATGAGAGGTTACATGAGAGAGAATATTTAATTTTTTAATAGAATAGGGGGTGAAAGGATCAAGAAATATTCAGATAAAAAGAATAGGACCTAATATCATAAGATTGACTTTGTATCATATCTTGGATGATTTTTTTACTTGTCTAAGTTCTTCAAGTGGTTTTTCCACAACATATTCACGGTTAATCTTCCAGTATTGAGTATCAAAGTCAAAGTTGTTAGGATAAAACCAATAAATCATTGAAGTATCTATTGAAGTATCCAAAGTATATGTATTAAAGGATTGAAAAAGTTTCCAGATTGAAAAAGCTAATTGATGCTCGTGATAGCTTGGGAGAGCACCTCCCCATAATAAGAAACCATGATCTTGAAGGATATCCATTCCCAATCGAAAAGGAGGAGGAGCATTTTTAATAAGGTTGAAAAGCTGATACATTTTCCTCTCATCTGGATTAGATATCCAAAATAGTCGTGTATTAACAAGATTAAATCGAATTCGATCAATTCGAGACCTTATATTTGAGATCAAGTTATCAAAAATTAAATTATACTTAAGATGAACATTTGTTCGTGTTAGGTTAAACTTTCTCATTAATTCAGCTTGTTTTACTTCAGGATTTTTTGTTAATTCTCTAAGAATTTTGAAATCAATGGGTTTCCATTCGTCTAATCCTATTTTTTTGGAATTATCTAGGGGAGGAAGAACACTAGGTTGATCCTCAATCAAATCGAGCCATTCTAACCAATTAAAATTCCACTTGTTTAGATATGGATCAAAGAAATTTACATTTGGAAACGTTTCAGCTTGATAACCGGAACTTTGTAGCATTTCTGTTGTTACAGAATAATTCTCTTCTAGTAGGATTTTGTTTAGTTCTCTCATCAGTGGGATGATCTGTGATGGAATATCAAATTGTGCAAATAGAACATAACCATTCGCATACCCTCGAACACGATAGTGCGTATAAGGATGGATATCACATAGTTTTTCCATCAGATTAAGATCTTCTAATGCTTGAAGTGACCAAATAACCGTTAACCGCTGAAGACCAAGAGTTCTAGTGTTATAGAGGGCTACAGGTGTCCTGATCACCCCCCGAGATTTAAGATCTTTTAACTTCCGCTTGGCAGTTGGCCATGAGACTCCTAGCTCGTCTGCCAGGTCAGAATAGGAGATTAAGGGATTTGCTTCAAGTTTGAGAACAATTTTGTATTCTTCAGAGGTAATCATAATGTTATCTGCCTTTCAAGATAGAATCATGGAACTCCTTATTCTTATCTTAACATTGCTAACGGATCTCCTCCACCTGAACCCCCAGGTGGATCAAATTCATATCCAACAACTCCAGTTGTAACTCCACCTGTGAATAGTTTTATCTTAAAAAATAAAATATAGTCGCCTGACTCAAGAGCATGATCATAGAAGTCAATCTGACCAAAGTATTTTGATTGTTTCGTTCCAATAATCCATTTATAAGAAAATTCATAACCAGAGGGAAGGATTAGATAAACATTAATTTTTACTGTATACCTCAATCTATGAAAACTACTAAATGAGAGTTCAAAGAAGGATACGATATCGAAAACCTCGTCATTATCAAGATCCGTATAATAAGCATCTGTAATGGTTAAAGTGACATTATTTTTCCTGTTAATACTAAAACAAGTTATAGAACCACAGCCTAAAACAGGTGTAATTGTAGAAAACACAATTATGCAGAATATGAAGAAATATAATTTCCTAAATGACATGTGGAATGAATAGATATCTCATTTTTAAAAAGATTATGAAATTCACTCAAAATTAAACGGCTCAAAGAACAGAGACAATTTAGTTATTTTCATTTAAATCAAATTTCTCTCTGTAAAAAGATTCCACATATCGAATTTTCAACTATTTACTTTACATCTAAAGAATAAGTCAGATTCAGATTGTAATGATAAAGAAATCACAAAAACGGAACGAATCTAGAAAAGCTTTTAAAATTATGTAGAATTATTCTTGATTTCGCAATTGATATTTCTAGAGAATTTTTCCGCAGATTTTTCTAGACACTGACTTTCTAGGTATTCCGATTCTTAGAAAAATATGGGAAAAATTCTAGAATATCTAAAAAGATACGAGAGATCAAAAATGAGAAAGAAAATTATATCAATGATTGTAGTTTTGGTGCTAATATTAAGTACTCTAGGTGTTGCAATAATATCGACAGGAAATGTCAGTAACGCGTCAACTTATGAGCCATTTGATATTGGTCCAAAACTGAGAGGCCTTGACACTGATACAATACAGATAAAGGGTGATGCATCTAGTGCCAGTGGTTTATCCACATCAGCGACAGAAACAATACTCGATGAAAAAGTGTGGTTTACTTACGATGATTATTACGGGGGTGTATTCTGGGATCTATATTATTTGAGAGCTGAAAGTGAATTCACGGAAGTTTGGATTCAAGCTGACAGAAGCTATCCAGACGGTCACACTGATCCGATTACAGACGAACAAGCACAGTACATTCTCAATGAATATGATAGTAATATACATCCCATAGATACGGGATACTTTGGGCCTATTGACCCCCACGATGGAAGCAATTCTTTACTTGAAGCTTGGGGATTAGTTCCACCAGGTTATTATTATAGTGAAACAGGGAAAGACATCGTTATGGTCTCTAATGTGCGAGACGATATGTATTATGATCCCAGTTATCCCTACTTCATCATTGGTTTTTACTGGGGAACTTTTGAAGCGTATTTTGACCGTAACATGATTACTATAGATTCTTACAACTGGGAAAATTGGGTAAATCCAGATGGTGGTGGACCATATCAATATGAAAGCACAGTTGCACACGAATTGCAGCATCTCATCCACGCTGATCACAACCCTTCTGATGACACCTTCATGAACGAGGGCTGCTCTCTCTTTGCAGAAATGCTTTGTGGGTATGGAGCTGATTGGCCTAAAATCAACAGCTATTTAGCTACGCCCGATAACTCTCTTACCGAGTGGAGTGATCATGGTGGAATTAATATCTTAGCTGATTATGGTGCAGCATTATTATTTGCTATCTACCTAAATGATCATTACGGAGAAAGTTTTTTAGGCACATTCGTGCAATCAGGACTACCAGGTATTTATGGCCTCAATTACTTTCTAGGTTTAGAACCATTTGAAACCTCATTTCTTGAGGTTTATCATAATTGGCGGATTGCTAATCTAATTCATTGGGGCGACGGACTGTATAATTACAAGTCAATCGATCTTAATGGTAAAGATGTAGAGCAAGCTAGGTTATATGAAGTTCCAAAGCTTCCAGTTCCTTGGATGACGGGATCAGACTTTGGATCAACAATAACCATCCTAGATTATGATACAGGTAAAACAAGGGTTAAACCATTCGGTACGGATTATATAAGATTTGACGCAGGAAAATATATCTCTGAAGATTGGGCCGAGACACTTTACTTTGATGGCGGTGATATCGCCATTTTTGGTTGGCAAGAGGTTCAACCAGATCTATGGTGGTCAGATGATTACGATTGGATGAACTTACTTCTTGTTGCAGACGAGGAAATATATATCGATTCAGTAGATTCAGTGCTAGAAATAACTACTTATTGGGATATAGAAGATGAATGGGACTATGGATTTATCCAAGTATCCACTGATGGTGGAGTAACATGGACTTCCTTAGCAAATGAATACACCATCATTCCTCCAGATCCTGACACTCGTTGGGAGACTCTATATTATCAACCTGGCCTAACGAGCTGGAGCGTGTACTTCGACGATGATGATGATGGCTGGATTACTATGGAATTCAGTCTTTCAGATTACGTTGGGCAAGAAGTTCTCGTTGGTTTCCGTTATATAACTGACTGGTACACAACATATGAGGGTTGGTATATCTCAGAAGCAAGTGTTGATGGTCAACAACTAGATTTAGCTCCTAATTATCCTTATCCAGGATCAGATTTCCAGGTATCGTTGATCTACGAACTCAAAGGTAAGAATAAATTTGGTACAAAATACACAATTACTGATTTAGATTTAGATGTTCTTCATAGCGGTCAAATTGACATTGAGATGGAATTACCAAGCTATGTTTACCTAGTGGTGAGTCCAATACAACCTGTAGGTCATGTTGATTATGGTTTCCAGGTAACAACTACCTATGTTGGAAACTAAATCAAATAAAGCCTTTTCTTCCTTTCCCCCCTTTTTTTCAATTGGATTCATAAATTTAAAGTCAAAATAAAAACCAGGTTGATTACTATAACAAACTTATTTTCTCTTAATCTTCTCTCTAAGATAATAATACGTTTCTTCAAAAGAATGTGTTAATTGGATCTTACTGAAGTAATATCAGATAAATTTTTTAGGAAATGTTAAGGATTCTTCTTTAATATCTGTAAAACATTATATATGAAGGATTTTTATGAAGATCAACACGAGTCTATTATGGAAATTTGAGAATACCATTGATACAATTTATCCTGAAAGAGGAGAAGTCCCAATAAGCATTCTCGGTTATGGCGAGATCAGTTTAGTGTTTGAACTCATGAATGACGATCAAAAAATAGCTTATAAACGTCTACCCATTTTTGATACAGAAGTTCAAGTAAAACGACACATTTATGCTTATAATATCTATCACCAAATTCTTCAAAAGCTTGGATTCAACGTTCCAGCTCATGATGCAGTCTGGATACAATCTCAAGCGGGAAAAATAGTATTATATTGTGCCCAAGAAAAAATACTTGGAGATTCTGTTGGGCATAAAATTATTCATCATTCAATTAGTCAGAGAGAAATTCACACTCTAATTCTCCTTATCATGCGAGAGATGTATAAAATTTGGTCTTTTAATAACCGAAGCAAGACCTTAAAGGTTGGTTTAGATGGTCAAATTTCAAACTGGGCTGTTATGGATTATGATCCTCAGAACCCAAAAATCTCAGTAGATGATAAACTTATTTATTTAGATACTTCCACACCTATGTTCAGAAAACACGGCATAGAAGGCATGGAACCAGTTCTTTTCTTAAAAAGTGCTCCTTTTTTTCTCCGATGGTTATTAAAAGCATTATTTCTTGAAGAGGTCATCGGTCGCTACTATGATTGGCGTTTGGTCACTATAGATTTAATAGCGAATTTCTTCAAAGAACAGAGGCCAGAGTTAATCCCTGGTGTGCTTGAGGTAATCAATAGGTTCTTCAGTCAAGAAGCAGCAGAATTTGGAATTACTCCTCTTACATATGGTGAAGTAAAGAAATATTATGATGAGGATAAGCAAATTTGGGTTATTTTTCAAAATGCTAGACGTCTTGACCGCTATATTCAAACAAAACTATTTCGTAGACAGTATGATTTTTACCTCCCTGGAAAAATTAAAAGATGATTGGTACTTATAATAGGCCTTTTCATTTTCTTATTCACCAACTCTTTTTAACATGGTAATTACTTGTGGTAAAGGGTAATCTAGAAAGTCTCCTGGATTTTTTCCTTTAGCATCTGTTATAACAGTCTGCAAATTCAACCCTGTTCGACTGATATAATTAATATAAGATTGATCCAAGTGTAGAAATTCATTCAACTTGATTAAATCCTCATATTTAGGAAGAGACCCTCCCATATCCTTTCGTAACCAATGGCCAACCGTGTGCTTATACTCGGGAGGGAATTTTTGAGTTAAAGCATTCTTTGATAGACTATTCTTCGTTCTATGGAGATTAAGATAATCGGAAATCATGCTTTGTTTTACAGTATAGTACCTCTTGACGGAAAAAAACTGATCTTCAATGGAAACTCTAGCTCCAGGGGATTGTCCAATATTTATTCTATCCATATCTTTAAACTTCCCCTCGTATTCTTTTTTTGTTTTCTTCTCTAAAACATCAATGTTTTCATGCTGATATTCAGGTTTATTAAATGGATTAACTTCCACAAGTATCGGGATGCTCTTTGTATCTTGCCATAGTTGTAGTAAGCACGAGGGACATGAAATTACATCTTTATAATGATAATATTTCAGTAATTCCGTTTTACACTCTGGACAAAACATTTTAATGTTCTTTTTTTGGCCAGAACCAGTAATAACTTCTTCGACAGAGTATCCTCGTGATTTCCATTTAACTACAATCCAATGAGGTAATCCATTTGG
This sequence comes from Promethearchaeota archaeon, assembly GCA_048938105.1. GTDB lineage: Archaea > Asgardarchaeota > Heimdallarchaeia > Hodarchaeales > Hodarchaeaceae > Hodarchaeum. The sequence continues at coordinate 121,646 of JBHLMN010000009.1, read as the reverse complement.
ATGACATGAGAGAACTTTACCAATCAGGCCTGTATCTGGTTTTTTGTACAACGCTTGCGATTTTTCCACTCGATACCCAGTGAAATCAATACTGTTCCAATTTTCTGTACTCTCATATTGATGATCAACTCTAATTTTATCAAGATTGAATTTGTATCTTACAGACTTGATATCTTTGACCATCATGAAGATAGGAATCCAGTCTTTTTCTCGAGGAACAACATTCATATTTCGAATAATCCATCCATGATCATTTAGTTGTGTGATTGAGAAAATATCCTCGATATCATGGTTTGGTAATCCTAGGAACAAAATCCCATCGTCATCTAAGGAATCAATAATAACGGTATTAAATAGAAAGGGAAGAAATGAATGAAAATCTTTTGACTTTTGAAATACCTTGATAATCACATTACTGGATTCAAATTTACAATCATCAGGAATTTTGTTTTCTGCTTCTGGGATGACGAAGTTATTGATAAGAGGAGGGACTTGATAAGATCTGAAGGGAATTTTCCGAATATTTCCCTTTTTGATGTTACATCGTCTTCTAATGATCTTGATGTACTCATTATATGCTTCAATCATAATCGAACGCATTTTGATTGGATTGAAGTATCCCTCAGATATATGCTGGGTTGCTTTACAGGTAGTTCCTGAGCCTGCAAATGGATCTAGTACTAATGCATCATTAGGGAGACCAAATCTCAATATTGCTTCAACAAGCTTCTCAGGGTAAGTAGCTATATGTTTATATGGAACAGGTTGGAGAGGTATTTTCAAAATATTAGAAACATTCACTGTTTGTCTATAATCGCTATAATAATTCCTATTGGTCTTAGAGAACACAAATATTGGCTCATAAGTGTTAGTTAATCGGTTCTTAACTGGAGCTGGCATATGATTCGTTTTATACCAGATTAAAGTATCCTTTAATTTCCAACCGTCTCTGACTAGAAAATAAGCTAATAAATAGGGAATCATTGCTAAAGGGGTGTTACCATATTTGCTAACATATTTATCGCCAATATTTAAGTAAAAATTTCCTTTGGGCTTTAATTTTTGGCGGAGTAAATTACAAATAGTGACTAATTTTGTAAGATAATTATTAAGAGTAGATTCAATCCCTATTTGGGAATTAAATCCATAATCTCTTTGTGACCAGTAGGGAGGGGAGGTGATAACACAATCGACAAAATTGTCCTCTAATGTGGAAAGACTTGCCCAAACATCTCCATAAAGAATTTGATGATCATTCATTTAGTCATAGATTCCTCAGTTCATTCATTTGTATTTGATTGAGAATTGATAAAAATTAAATAAGCATCACATTGAATCCATTGTTAATCCAAGATTCTAATGAAGGATGGCCATGTAAAGTGTCGTCAATAGGGAATCCTTGCCGTTCTGCAGATTCTAATGCACCCATTGCCTTTGCACAAACCTTACAAACAGCAGCGACTAAATTTTTTTCTTTTAACTTTTCAAATTTCTCATATTTTTTGTTTTCATATTCCGTGATCAGTTTACATGCCTCACTCTCAAATACTATCCCAACATTGTAACCTTTTTCAGCCAAATCAAAGACGTTCAAAAGGATATGAGTGAAGATCCCTTTATTATTATTAAATAAAACAAAAAGTTGGTTTTTCATTGGATATCCTCAACAAAATCGATGTGAATCAGACCTATAATAATTTTTTAAACACATTTTATAGTTAAGGATGAGGCTCAACAAATGGTAAAGAAATCGAAATTTGATAGTTATGCTGATAGTAAATGGGGATATTACCCTGAGGGACTACAAGAGTCTATAAATTCCGAGGATTATGTGATTGGAATATACTATACTGCATTTAGTAGTACTCTTGACCCCTGGTATATGGGAAAAGTAGTTATTCAAGAACAAACTGTTGGCTCTTATTATCCAGTTCATAGTGACCCCCGTGAAATCCTTCGAAAGTTCTCAGGTAAGGTCATTGGTGTGTATGAAATTCCTCCTTATGAAATAGGCATTCCAAACGAAGTGAAAGAACGACAATATATTATTCAAGTCGCGTACCCTCTTGAAGGATTAGACACCCAATTTCCATTACTATTGACTACTCTACTGGGTAACATTAGTATGGGTGGCAAAGTCAAACTTCTAGACGTTATTTTCCCCCAACGTTTTCTATCTGAGTTCAAAGGACCGAAATTTGGGATTGAAGGCATTAGAAAACAACTTGCTGTGCCAAAACGGCCTTTCTTAACAAATATTGATCATGCCTACACCTTGGAGGATGGGAAAGCCCTTTTTTATGAAGCAGCGATGGGCGGCGCTGACTTCATCAAAGACGATGAAAGTACAGCTGGTGATATTAAGTATTTACCATTAGAGGATAGGGTTACTACCTACATGGAGATGAAAGATAAAGCTAAAGATGAAACAGGAGAAGATACCATCTATATGGTGAATATAACAGCTGAACCTCAGAAAATTTTAGAAAATGCCCAAAAAGCGCTTGATTTTGGGACTAATGGACTCATGGTTAATTATCTAACTGCAGGCCTTCCTGTTGTACGGGAGTTAGCTGCTGATGAGAGTATTAAAGTTCCTATTTTAGGGCATATGGATTTTGCTGGAGTGTACTATGAGTCTTCAATGTCTGGTATGTCTTCATTCCTAATTATGGGAAAGCTCGCTCGGTTGGCGGGGCTTGATGCACTAGTCTACCCTAGTGCATATAGCAAAGCACCTTTTATTCGGGATAAATATCTTGCCTGTGCAAAAGCACTCCGTTATCCCTTCGGTTCGTTAAAACCAGTATTACCTATGCCATCAGGAGGAGTAACACCAGGAATTGCTTTACGTATCATGAAGGATTTAGGTAACGATATTATGATTGGAGCAGGTGTTGGAATTCATTCGCATCCAAAAGGTACCCGGGCAGGAGCAAAAGCATTTCGGCAGGTCATTGATATTGGTATGACTCACTTAGATGAAGCAGCTGAGGATCTTGAAGATTACTTAGATGACCACGAGGACGAATACGTAGAATTACAACAAGCATTAGATTCTTGGGGTAAAGCGGGGATAAAATATCTTGATACATAGAGTTACTTGCATTCTATCTTTTCAGAAAAGGCTGTGAAGCGCGTCAATCTGTCTGGGATGACTCGTACCCCTATCCCCTCACCTTCAGGTATATCAATAAACCCATCTGCTCGAAGCTTTACTGAGGGTTCAACAATATCCTTTTGGAAATAGCGGGAGGTTTCAGAAGTATCACCTGGCAATAAAAAGCCAGGAAGCGTTTGTAAATGGATATTAAAAGCTCTTCCGATACCTGTTTCTAGCATACCTCCAGACCAGACTTTTATACCATTTTTACTGCAATATTCTTGAATGACTTTTGCATTCAAAATACCCCCTACACGTCCTTGTTTAATATTAATGAATTGACAGCTTCCCAAATTAATAGCAGTTTTAGCATCGTTGAGATTCTCAATTGATTCATCAAGGCAAATCGGTGTTTGTAATTCTTTCTGAACTAATGAATGAAAATAGAGGTCATTATATTCTAACGGTTGTTCGATCATCATTAGATCAAAATTATCGAGTTGTTTGAGGATTCTGATATCTTTAATGGAATAATCAGCATTGGCGTCTACCATGATTTTGATATCTGGGAAATTCTCCCGTACTCTAGTTAAGGGTTCAATTTCCATTCCTTTTTTTATTTTAATCTTGATTCTGTGATAGTTTTTACTCAATGCTCTTTTAATGGTCTCTAGAAGATCATTTATGTCTTGTTTGATCCCAATACTAATACCTGACATAATCCTTTTTTTTTCTCCGCCAATGAGCTCATACAGGGGGAGACCTCGTTTTCTAGCTAGAAGATCAAGAAGAGCATTTTCTACAGTTGCTTTCGCCATATTATGGCCCCTGATCCTCTCGAACGCTTCTAGAACCTCTTGAAGTGAGAAATTCTTCATCTTTGTAATTAATGATAATAAATAAGTTCGAATTATATGAAGGGCAGTTTCATTAGTTTCACTACTGAAATAGGGATCTGGAGAAGCCACGCATTCACCCCAGCCATCTATTCCTTCAGAGCTTATTCTCAATAGAAGAGCTTCCTTGTGGGTCTCAATTGCAAAGCTAGTCTCAAAAGGTTCCACAAGAGGAAGCTTAACAATGAATAATTCTATAGAATCGATATGATTAATCCGATTCAACATCATCATCCTTCTTGGTTAATTTATAGAAGATTCTCTTTTGATCCTCTGAAAAAACGATTTCCTCAGCAACAAATCCGCTTCTAAAAGCGAACTCAAACTGTTCACATGTCTTCGCTCTCCACTCATATGCTTGATTTAAATCATTCTTTTTCAAAGAACGGATATCTCTAGGGATTTCGATATAAGCAATTTTGTTTTTAAACTCCCCTATTTTTGCGGTAGGAATCATTTCTATAATCTTTGCTTCTTTTTTTTCCATTTTTTTGATCACTCGTTCAGAGGTTAAATTCCAGGTGACAAGTAATCTGTCGGTTGGGAGACCTTTGTCAAGTCCTCTATCCCCCACTCCATAAATATTTCTTTCATATTCTGAGCTGATTACTCCCAGTCTATGAAAGTTAAAATAAGCATTTAAGGATTCTAGTGGGTCAAAATTCCACCGAATGATATTATAATCCATCTTTAGGACTTCTTCTCTTTGAGCTTTTTTTAATAGGAATCCAAATCCTTGCCCTTGGTATTCCCTCATCACTGCTGCCATATAGGAGAAAAAAAAGATCTCTCCCTGCCATTTTCCAAGAATGCCATAAGTGAAACCAACACATTTTGTATCTATAAAAAGTCCTTGAAGTAAGCCACCATATTTTTGAACTCTACTCATTAAAAAATGAGGGTCTATTTCTAAATCACTAATCCCCCAAGCGTTCTTTTGAATTTCGAAGGTTTGTTTGAATTCTTCAACTGTTTTCAGTTTTTTTATCTCTATCATTATTAATCTCCTGAAAAATATGGCTTAACTAAATGAATACGCTTTTATCATCTTATACGGGAATTCTCACAATGAAATTTTAATCATTATAAAGAATTACACAGAAACAATAAACTAAGAAATGTTTATTAGAGAATTGATTTGTTTAAAAGATGTTCTCTATCCAATAAAGAAGGAGTTATAATGATGAATATTATTCCACTACCAATTGCTACAGAATCTCCTATTGATATGGGATTTATGACTTATTTAATGGGTCACGGTACGGAGATTACCTTAGGTGTTTATTCTTGGTTAATAAAAGGTGCTGATAAAAATATTTTAGTTGATACTGGCTGTTCAGGTGAATTAATTAGAAGTACTGGCTTTCCAGGGATTGATGGCCAGACACAAGAGGAAGCTTTAGAAAAAGTCGGTTTATCCGTGGATGATATTGATATATTAATATTAACACATCTTCACACTGACCATGCAGCGGATATTGCTAAATACAAGAACGCAACAGTGTATGTTCAGAAAGATGAATTAGAATATGCTAAAAATCCCCATCCAACACAAACAGGGTGGTTTATTATTCCCCCTGAGAAAACAAATCTAGAGGTTGTTGATGGTGATAAAGAGATCGCCCCAGGAGTTAAAATTATCAAGACGCCTGGGCATACACCTGGTAATCAAAGCGTTCTAGTTGAAACTGATAAAGGAAAGGTTTGTATCAGCGGTTTGTGTTCAATCCAAGAAAATTACGACCCCCCGCAACAAATGAAAGATATGGGAGTGGTAGCGATAGCTCCAGGAATACACATTGATTCACTTCAGGCATATGACTCTGTAAGGAAAATTCAAGACATTGCAGATATAATAATTGCTCCCCATGACAAAAAATATCTAGATATTGACATTCTACCCTGAATTTATTTTCAAAAGCCTTTAGTCCAGTAATATACTCAAATAAAGATGATTTCAAATTGGATTATATGAAACGATGGAATAAAATCAAAGGAGAAATGCAAAAAAAGGATATCAGCGTTCTCATAACTTGGCATCCTCCCCATACCGTCTATTTAAGCACATTTTTTGCTTTGACTTATTCTAGACCCATAATTACTATCTTCCCTCTGGAGCAAGAACCCACATTAATTGTCCCTGCTCTTGATGAAGAACATGCGAAAAAAGAATCAGTAATAAATGACATTCGTTCCTATGTTGAATTCCCTTTAGAGAAAGATGAGGAAAAGAAAGAAACTGATCCCTTTCAAATAACTAAACAAGTAGTAGAAACTCTTGGACTTCACAAAAGAAATATCGGAATTGAAGAGAAATATTGTCCTCTTTCTTCCATATCCTTACTAAAGACTATTTTTCCCAAAGCCACCTTTTCAGATACTTCTGAAATAATTGAGCAGTTAAGAATGGTTAAATCTAGGAATGAAATTGAAGCAGTCACACGAGCTGCAGAACTAGCTGCTTATGGAGTCTCTAGAACTATTGAAAAAGCAACAGAAGGACTAACAGAAATTCAATTAGATACTATGGGAAACAATGCCATTTTAGAACGAAGTAGTATTGACTTTCCAGAATCTGTATTACGTTTTACCGTTAACATGAGCCCTTCTGGTCCAGTTAGAAGTGCCCTTCCTCATGTTTTTTCCACATCTCGAAAGCTCAAAGAGGGAGATTCTGTAATTCACACACGTGTCGTATCATTAAGTGGATATCATGGAGAATGTGAAAGAACATTCATTATAGGGAAACCATCGCAGAAACAGGAAAAGATGTTTGAAACAATGTGTACAGCGCAACAAGCAATAATTAATGCTATTAAACCTGGAACTAAGGTTTCTGAGCTCGATAGAATTGCTAGGGGAATCATTACTAAAGCTGGATTTGGGAAATACTTTATCCATCGCTCAGGACATGGAATCGGATTGGAACTTCACGAACGACCTTCTTTAAAAGAAGAAGATCCAACAATTTTAGAACCAGGTCACATTTTTTCAGTAGAGCCAGGGATCTATATTCCAGAATTTGGTGGAATGCGGCACTCAGACACTGTTCTTGTTACTGAGGATAGTTATAAAATATTAACCGATTTTCCTAAAGATTTATCTTCTTTAACAGTTTAAATGTTTGTTTAACCTTGATAAAAGAGATGGAATAAAGATGGTTAAGGAAAAAGAAGTCTCTGTCAAAGCTAATATAGAGAAAAATCGGCTTTATACGACATTAAGAGGATATCTTACTAGGGAAGACATCTTAACTCTGCCTGATGACCTTCGACGTGAAGCAAATAAGCTTAAACCTGGTTACCTCGCAATCTCCGATGTTAGTGGTTATGTACCTGCGTCAGAAGATAATCTTGAGATTCTAAGTAAAACAATGGGAACAGCAGTAGAAACAAAAATGGGTGCAACTATTAGAATAGTTTCAGATGCTTCAGTAACGGATTTGCAGCAAGTTTCCAACTCGAAACATGGGTATAAAGCGATTATTTGCGGTTCAAAGGCCGAAGCTGAAAAAATGGCTGAAAAAGTCCAACAAAACATGAAATATTAATAGAAATAATTCGAAAAATAGGATAACTTGGGATATAAAATGATTTTACACTGTTATAGAGCGTAAAAACATTACTATAATGAGATCACTAGCCTGAAAAAAAAGGATATTATAAGAGTAGCATTCTTGTTGAGGTGAAGAAAATTGCAAAACTCTCATCAACATGGGATTGGAAAAGAGCATCCCCAATCACATCTAATTCAAGCTGGTTGTGGTTTGGCATTTTTGATTATATGGTTATTAGATTTAATTCTTGTTCAACTACCTAATGATATTCTAATAAGTAACCTTCTTATTATTCAAATATTATTATTTCTAATCTTTTTGATCCTAGCTGTAAGATTTGGTATGACATCACATAATAGGCTATTTGGAGGTGTAAACCAACCTTCTAGGTTAATATCAGATGATGTATTTGCAGTAGTTCGTCACCCTATGTATTTCGGTACACTCGTATTATATCTCGGGCTTATATTCCTATCATTGTCGGTGATTTCTGTCATTCCATGGATTATAACGTTCATTCTTTATAATAAAATCGCTATTTTTGAAGAAAAAGAATTGGAACGAATTTTTGGGAATGAGTATTTTGAATATCAAAAAGAGGTTCCAAGATGGATTCCCAATCCATCTTCACTCCTAAAATTATTTTTTAAGAGTAATACAAGTTGAAAGCCTTGAATGTGTTTTACTCAAATATCGCTAACTTCTCTATCTTTATAGTTAAATATGTAAGTTAACCTTTACTCACTTATCTGAACATCATGATTTTTTCCCATATCTTCGGACGGGTATGACTAATTCATGAATTGGGAGAAATTACATGAGAATAACAATCGTATTTGATAATGACTTGTGGACAGAAGGACTGAGAGCATCTTGGGGTTTCTCGTGTCTTGTAGAGGCATATGGGAAGAAAATCCTTTTTGATACTGGCAGTAATGGCACGATGCTTCTTGAGAACCTGAAAAAGCTCAATATAGATCTGATCGCAATTGATTTGATTTTCATCTCACATGCACATGGGGATCATACAGGTGGACTTAGAGACATTCTTAGAATGCATCAAGTTCCAGTATATGTTCCAGATTCATATTCAATTCATATGAAAGGAATAGAAATAGTTAAAGTTAAAGGTATACTTAAAATTTCTGAAAATATTTTTTCCACAGGTGAACTCAAAGGTATTGAACAATCTCTCATGATTAATACAGAGAAGGGAATAGTTGTAATTGTTGGATGTTCACATCCAGGAGTTAATGCTATTCTAAATGTAGTATCACAATTTGGGAATATAATGGCACTCATTGGAGGATTACATGGATTCAATAGATTTGACTTAATCAAAGAATTACAATATATTTGTCCTGCTCATTGTACTAAACATAAGTTAAAAATAAAAGCTTTATACCCTTTAAAATATATTAAAGGGGGTGTAGGTAGAGTAATAACACTATAAATATAAGTTTTTATCCTTGTTTTAATCCTCTGTGTACTGTGTGAGCAAAACCAATAGAAAAATCTTGTGTACTAGGGAAAAAATTGGAAAAAAACCCTTTAGGGATAGTTTCCAAACTTTTATCAATCATAGATTTTGCCTGCTCCTCCAAATGTGAGTTTCTCTCCCAAAGCGAGACGTACGAGATTACTCAGGATGTAAGGCTCCAATCCTTGCGCTTTTACTCTACTTCTTAAAGGAAGAACACAAAGTGGGCATAAAAACACCATTGCTTGGGCTCCAGCTTCTTTTGCATCCAGAATGTTCTTCATTCTCCATTCCTCAATATAGTCTCGTGTGAGATTTTGCATTGCACTCATAGCGGATGTACAACAGAGAGCGCCCATACGGTCATATTTTCTATCCATTCTCTCAACACCAATGAGTTCAAAGAGCTCATCAAGGATTTTGTCCTTCTCAAATGTAAATCTTGAGGCACAAGGTTGTTGATAAGCGATCTTCAGGTTTAATTTTTTTATTTGATCATCGTGGTTTTTAACAAAGTCTCGGAGATACTCAATAATGTGAATCGGTTTAAATGGAATTGATATTCCAAATTCTCTCACTTTATTTGTTAACATAGCATAACAATCATCGTGGAAACAAATTATTTCCTCTGCACCAGTTTTTATGAGATTATCAACAAATTTCTGAGCATTTTCCCTAACTATTCCAGGTTTTCCAATGTGTATCCAGCCAAAATAGCAGAAATAATCCCCACCTTTAAGAAGAGTCAATCCATCAAAAAGCTGTCCCTCAATGACCCCTGGAAGAAAATCAGTTACTGTACAAAGATTAATGGTTGGTTTGTCTGATTCGCCCTTTATTACTTCAGAAGGCATCATTGATGCCATATTAAACATTTCTAATGCTTGGTTTGTAGCCTGAAAAGTTCCTGTTTCTTCTTGTCTTTCATTTATTAAGTCAAAGGGATTTGCTGCTTCAGGGCAAAACATATTACACGCAGCGCAGGTAATACACTCTGTAGTAACTGGGGTTGGTTCACCGTTTATCAATTTCTTGAATTCTTCTATAGCTTGTTCCTCAGGGTAAGCTAAATAGGGACACTGTATAAGACACTCCCCACAAAGTGTACATTTTTCATGATGAAACATTATAGAGTCTCCTAAGAGCTTTTAAAGTTTCTTTCAAATTCTAATAACTTCTTCATTAATTTTCCTTAACTCAGTCATACTGAAAAAAATTTCTTAAAACTAAGATCATTTGAAAAGTTTTGGAAAATATCGTCCAGTCTGTTGAATATATCGTCTGTATAGGTCTCCGTGCATTCGTTGGAGGTATACTTCCTCCTTTTTTATCTGAATATGAAAGGAGATCAAAGATAAGACTACTAGAATACAAAATAGAATTGATGGTACCAGAAAAAAAGTTCCAAGAACAGCCAAATTCACTCCCAAAAAACCAGGGTTTCGGATATACTTGAAAATCCCAGTTGTAATTAAAGCTGCTGGTGTTTCTTCTTCTGGTGGAATACCCATTCTGAAAGAATTACCCATTTCAAAAAAAGCAGCCATAAGAATCAAGAATCCTGATAAACAAAATAGTAGAGCAACAATTTCAATCCATATATTTTTTAGCAGTGACAATTCACCGAAAAATGTGATAATTGTTGGATCTAAGACACAATAAAAGCAGAGGATAACCCAAATGATACAAAGAGTTGCTATTATAATAATGGTGAGATCATGTCTATGGGGTGGGATTTCTCCTAGTCGAAGTCGAGTAATTAGAAAAGAAATGATAAATAATGTAGGAAACCCCACAGAACTTATTAACAATCCTAGGACAGTAAAAATGGATAAAAATGTCATTTATTCTTCAACACCTATTTATCTACCTCGGAATTCTTCAAAATTATTCTAATATTATTTGATTATGAATAAACCTGTATGTTTTGTCAATCAGAAGGTATTTTAATGTCATTTTAAAAAGTTCACATACGTTAACATTTGAAGGTAATTTGCTTTGGAACTTAGTACAGAAAAATCTGGCCTTGATTTACTCAAAGAATATATGCCTGAGATTACTAGTGTTAAGACTATTTTTATCATAATTTTTTCTTCAATAACAATGCTTCTTTTGGTTCATTTTCTGAATATGATTGATTGGTGGGCCCCATTACTAATTGCAATTGTCATTTACATGCTTGCATATTGGACTATGTCACGGATTTCGCGAAATGCGGAAAAAATCCGTGAAAATTATCGGAATAAGTATGAAGACCGCGCTTATACGAAATTTTTCTACTACTACCTTATTCCTGTGATACCACCAAATACAATGACAATGATATTGATTATCATGGTAGAGAACAACACTTTCATTCCAATGCTTTACCCCGCATACCAGAATAACCTCCTTTACCAAACTATTATCCCCTGGCAGATAGCTTTTCCTTTAGCAATTCTATTAATCGGATTGTATCCATTAATGGGTCGTGACGCTGTTAATGGCGGATTTACATTAGATACAGAACTTTTTCTTTATATTATTTATCCTGAAAAGGCTAAAAAGTTGCAAGGAGGAGTATTTAAGTATATACGGCATCCTCATTATGCTGAAGGAGTTTACATGTGTTTTGGCCTCGCCTTATTGTCGCAGAATATAATTGCACTGGTTCTAGCTATATTAGCGACTATATGTTATTATTTCATTGCTCGTTCGGAGGACAAAGAGCTAATTCGTAGGTATGGTTCAACGTTCGAGGACTATGTAAAAAGTACACCAGCTTTTCTACCTAAAGTTAAAGATTTAGGCGCTTTCTTAAGACTAATTGTAACTGGAAAATAGGGTATCATTTGAATATTTATACTCTTATTATACAGTTCTTTTTTTAAATTAATATTTACTGGAAAATGAGATGTTAATGTGATATGGTTACCATGAGCAATTTATCTCCTAATCAGAGAAAGAATATTATCTTATTCCGAAGCCTTTTGGGTGGTAGCAGGACGAAAATATTTCAACTCTAGCTAATGGGGGAGATTGTTGCGACTACCGATATATAAGAAAAAATAAAAATGTCCCACGAGGATGGCCACCAGAATCATTAACGGAATGGACAGGGAAGTTTGAAAAAGAAACTGAAAATTGAAGCATATTAGAGGAATTAAATGATTTATGTTATTATAAAGAAATTCATTTTTGTTATAGTAGTAAAAATAGAAAATTAAGTTTTCAATTGAGAAAATGTAGTGGATTCAACTTGTTGGAGCCAGCTTTCAAATCAGTTCCTTCCCTTAATTAATGTCAAATATATCAAAAATTTCCCCATGGTATTCTTTAAAAGTTTTACGATAAATAGTATAAACCGAACACTTTATAAGAGATTGTTCACAATTGTGAACTTGGATAATGAGTTGAAAGAGTAAAATGATTCCTCTTGGTCTTGTCAATGAAGGAGAAGAAGCAGAGATTTCCCACACATATGGTGGAAGAGGAGTGATTTTGAGGGTTAATGAACTTGGGTTCTATCCTGGGAGTCGTATAAGGATGATTAGGAATATTAAGGCGGGTCCAATACTTGTAGAATTGAAAGGATGTAGAATAGCAATAGGACGAGGAATTGCTATGAAAATATTTTGTAAGAGGATCAAAAATAGAATTATTAGTCAGGAGAATCCTTTATAAAAGAAAGATTGGTGCCTTTCGTATTGAAAATCGCATTGGCTGGAAATCCTAATGTAGGAAAGACAGTTATTTTTAATGTTTTAACTGGATCCCATCAACATGTTGCTAATTTTCCTGGATGTACTGTTGAACATAAAGAGGGGAAATGTACTTTTGCAGGTAGCACAATTACGGTTATTGATTTACCAGGTACTTATAGTTTAAGTAGCTTCTCTGAAGATGAACTCGTATCTAGAGAATATTTAATCAATGAGAAACCCGATTTAATCATAAATGTGATTGATGCATCGAATTTAGAACGCAATTTATTCTTAACAATTCAATTATTAGAGTTGAAGCTACCTATTGTCATTGCATTAAATATGCTAGATATTGCTAAATCCAAAGGGTTTGAAATCAATGTGGAAAGCCTTAGAGAGAAATTAAATGCTCCTGTTATTCCTATGGTTGCAACAAAAAGTGAAGGAGTAGTTGAGCTTCTTGATGTGGTTTTAGAATATTCAAAAAATGGAAAGGATAGAAATTATCAATTTTTGGTAGATGCCTCCCTTAAGCCTTATGAGGACAAAATAGCAGAGATTATTAGAAAACACGATGGTGCTGCTTCCTTAGATAATTATGATTATAATTGGCTTGGACTAAAACTTCTAGAACAAGATTCGGTAATTATGGAGATAGTTTATGATGCAATAGCGAAAGCAAATCCAGAAAAGAAAGAAATTCATTGGGAACTTATAGAAACAGTTATTAACAACTTTAAAAACGACATGGGAGCATCAGACGCAGCTATATATATAGCAAATCGGAGATATCATCTTATTGAAGATCTCACAAATGAAATAATTATTAAAAGAGGAACCGCTTCTACAAATATTACTGCCATGCTAGATGAAGTCTTAACCGATAAGTATCTCGGAATTCCTATCTTTTTAGCAAGCTTATGGGTCATTTTTACGTTCACTTTCACCCTTTCTGAACCTTTTGTCTATGTTCTAGAAAACATTTTTTCTTGGCTATCAACAGAAGCAACATCATTAATCCCTAATTCATTAGTTGCTTCAATATTTTCAGGTGCTATAGACGGGATAGGCGCCATTCTTGTTTTTGTTCCAACAATCTTTTTATTATACTTTGCTATGGCTGTACTTGAAGATTCTGGATACTTAGCACGAGCAGCATTTGTTGTAGATAAATGGATGGAGAAAGTTGGTTTACATGGAAAATCCTTCATTCCTTTAATGCTTGGGTTTGGTTGTACTGTACCAGCCATAATGGCTACACGATCGATAAGAGAAAAAGAAGATCGTTTAATAACAATTTCAATTGCCCCTTTTATGTCCTGTTCAGCACGGTTACCAGTATACGTTTTATTTGCTGGTGTGTTTTTTCCTGATTATCCTGGGTTTGCAATTCTTACTATGTATGTTCTTGGTATTATAATAGCAATTTTGAGCGCCCTTGTGTTAAATAAGTTATATTTTACTCATGAAGATAAGGTATTCATAATGGAATTGCCTGAATTTCAAAGACCCAAACTAACCGTGGCAACAAGGGAAATGTGGAATCGAGGGTCATTATTTATTAAAAAAGCAGGAACTATTATTTTAGCAGCAGCATTGCTAGTTTGGTTTCTCAGTAATATACCTTTTGGTGCACCTATTGAGGATACACTCCTAGCTATGATAGGAAAAGTTTTGCAGCCCTTATTTATACCATTTAACTGGAATTGGGAATTTATTGCTGCTTTAATACTTGGTATAATAGCAAAAGAAGTTGTCGTAGCGACTTTAGGTATCCTTGGGGGTGCTTCTCTTGACACATTTTTAGCTAGCTCTCTTACTTTGAGTCAGGCTTTTCCATTTATGGTTTTTATATTACTCTATGTACCTTGTGCTGCTTCAATATCGGTTATTAAAGCTGAAACAGGATCTTGGAAAATCACGGCTGCCTTAACAATTGGCTATATCATAATTGCCTATTTTGTAGCGTTATTTTTCAGAGTTTTATTATTAGCTTTAAATTTTTAGTGAAATAGGATTGAAAATAATGAAAGTGAACATTAAGGGATTAACCTATCTTTCGGGGATTTATGCTACCCTCTTTTTTGCTATTGGCATAATTGGGCTATTTTCTTTGTTGTTTAATGTATTCTTATTTATTACATTTGTAAAGGATCCACTTGAACCATTATTACTAATCCTCGCTGCTATAGTCTATTTTCGGGGTTTTCTAAAACTAAAAAGCAAGGATGGGACGGGTATGGCATTTGTTTTTGTTGCAGCTATTATGGGGTTAATTCTAGGTGGATTGTCTTTTCTAAATTTGATTGTTAATAGTGGTTTAGGAACATTTTTAGAGGATTTTTCGCTTTTAAATGCTTATAATCAAATTTTTGAGAATTTTTCCTTCATAATAGTTATTGGAATTTTAAGCTTAATACCATATAAATACATTCAGTCTATTGAACAGAACTTGGTGGGAACCTAGGTTGATAGAGGAAATATTATCTTATATTAAAGAAAAAGGAGGTAATTTCTCTTTTTATCAAATAAAAAAAGACTTGGATTTATCAGAAGGGCAACTAGACATTATTAAATTACAGTTACTTCAATTAGGATTCATAGAGGAGATAAAGCATTATGAAGGGGAAGATGAACTGAATCCAGTCGTTTGTCGTAGTTGTCCTCAGAAGGAAAACTGTATTGAGAAGGATCCCTTGAGTATAAAAGTATATAGGCTTACATCAAAAGCTTTTGTACGTCATTAATCCCCATAAAACTTAGAAAAAAAAGGGATTAAGAGGAACTATTCCTTACCTACTAATTCTTCTTCTTTAATCACACGACGTAAGACCTTTCCAACTGTGCTTAAAGGCAGATCTTCACGGAACTCAACTTTTCTGGGGCGTTTATACCCCGCCATTCGTTCTCGACACCAATCAATAATTTCATTTTCTGTTGCTGTTTCCCCTTCCTTCAATACAAGATAAGCAGCAACATATTCATTACCTGGTTTCTCTTCATCTGGTAGGCCGATAACAGCAGCAAGCTTGACCTTTGGGTTTTCATATAAGATATCTTCGATTTCTCTAGGGTAAGCTTTCAGTCCACCAACAATAATCATATCCTTTTTCCGATCTGTTATGACAGTGAATCCCTCTTCATCAAGAAATCCAATATCTCCAGTCAGGAAGTAATTTCGACCATCAATTTCTCGAAATACTTCTGCTGTTGCATCTTTTTTCTTCCAATATCCTTTCATAACTTGCGGACCAGAGACAGCTATTTCTCCATCTTCCCCTTGAGGTAATTCTTTTAATCCTGTTTCTAAATCCACAATTTTAACATAAGTATCAGGCATAGGGAGTCCAACTGTACCAAACTTCCTTTGAATTTTGTTTGTTGGATTCATATGCGTCGTTGGTGATGTTTCTGAAAGTCCATATCCCTCTACGATCCAGCTCCCAGTTATTCTTTCAAAATCTTTGGCTAACTCTGGTGCCAACGGAGCTGCTCCTGAACCACAACCGATAATTGAAGTGAGATCGTATTTTTCAACATTCGGATGGTTAACAATTGCTGAATAAATCGTTGGGACAGCATGGAGGACAGTTCCTCTGTAGTCATTAATCGCTTCTAGGATTACTGAAAGCGGAGGTTTACCGGCACGAGGATCAGGGATAGGAATTACCGTCGCAGCGATATAGGCTCCTCCAATCATTGTAAGAGTAAGTCCATACGAATGATACCATGGAAGAGCACCAATGAAGACTTCTTTTCCATAACGAAAAGGTTGGGATTCCCCAGTCTCCTCTGGATCTATCCTAACATATTCATTGATTTGTAAAACGTTTGAATAAATATTCTTATGCGATAACATTACTCCTTTAGGTAAGCCTGTGGTGCCACCAGTATAAATAAGCATAGCCAAGTCTTCATCGGGGTTTACTTCCACATTTGGCTTTATTGGCTCATAAACCAGAATTTCGGAGAAAAAGGAGGTGATTGCTTCTTCATAAAAAGGACTCTTGGGTACTTTTCCTAGTAATCCTCCAATTATCGCTTTTAACTTAGGAAGAAAATCCTTTGTCTGGCAAATGACCACGTGTTTAACTTGCGTTCCTTTAATCGCTTTGTAAGTTGAAGGACCAAATCTCTCATGATCAAAAGCAAAGACCATGACTGCTTCTGAATCCTTAAGTTGATAGTTTAACTCATCCGCAGTATATGTGGGATTGCATGTAACACATGTAGCTCCTGCTTTCAAGATGCCGAAAAAGACTATTGGGTAATGCGGTGTATTAGGTAAGAATATTGCCACTTTATCCCCTTTTTTTATTCCTTTGCTTATAAGATAATTTGCAACCTGATTTGCCATCGTATTTGTTTCTGCAAAGGTCGTTGTTGTTCCCATAAATTTTAAATACGGTAAATCACCACTTTTTGCCGCAGTGTCTTCAAGTATTTTGTGAAGGAGTTCATTGGGATAGGGTTCTAAGGATTTTTTTACTGTCTTAGGCCATTTAAATTTATGCCATATCTGTTCTTCCATTTTCCATCATTCTCGGTAATTTTAGTATTTTCCGTTTCTTATCCCCTTTACTTAAATAGCTTCCTCTGGTACTGTTTCTAAAGGGTGTAAAAATTGAATAAATTGAACATATTCTTTAGTAATGATATTTTTTTTCTTAAAAAATGTTTAAATCTAGACCAACGAAATAACAAAGATCTAGATACTTGAATCATGGTTAAAATTTCGCAAGAATTCATTTACTTCCTGTTTTGAAGGGAGGGGAGTTTGGGCTCCTAGTCCTTGAATTTTTATTGCTGAAGTTGCTTGCCCTCTTCTGATGCACTCAGCTAATGATTTATCTTCTAAGAAGGATGAAATAAAACCAGCATTGAAAGCATCCCCTGCGCCAGTTGTATCGATCACATTATCAATTTTAAATGCTGGAAATAATCTTTGTTCCTCATTTGTAGATAATAGGATTCCCTCTGAACCTAATGTTAGTAATACAGCTTTTGGGCCATATTCCAATAGCTTTCTTGATGCCATTCGGGGATTTATTGTCTGAGTAAGCTCGTAAGCTCCTCCTTTATTGGGAAGAAGGAAATCAATGTAAGCTAATAATTGTGGTATTTGTTTTGAATATTCGTGAACTACTTGAGACTCTAGATCTAAGCTAGTGGTTAATCCTAGTTCTTTAGCTAATTTCACTGTTTTCAAAGCTGTTTCGTAATTAATAGCAGTTAAATGTATGTGACGTACCTCTCGTATTACTTCTTCAGTGATCAACTCTTTTGGAGGAAGTGTTAATCGCATGTGTTCTGATTGTAAGATAGATTTTTCTCCATCATCTGTTATCATAACGATGTTAACAGGGGTCGTTTTGAATTTCAGTGTGAAGAGATATTTATCCTCAACGATTTCTTTTTGTAATGTTTTTCTCAGAAACACCCCTTCATCATCATCTCCCACTCCACCGAAGAAAGCGACTCGTAATCCTTGACGAGCGACCCCCACACAAAAATTAGCTGTCACTCCTCCTGCTTGCTTTTGGCTGCTAATGATATAGAGCTTTTCATCTGGTTTTGGAAATCGAGGAATTTTCAATAATAGATCTATTACAATTTCCCCAAGACCTAAGACGTCAATCTCACCTTCTTTTGTGTTTTTTATTCCCATGTAGATCATCTGATTTATTCTAGCGTTGCATGTGTCTTATGAATATCTGCTTCCGTTTTTCCGATTTTGTTCATGATTACCCGTGTCATTGCATCAAGAACAACCAAAGCAGTAATATCAAATAATGAAGTGAAGGGAGCTAAAGCTTCTTGTTTTACATCCTTAGTCTGGCCTTTCACATTGATAATTTGGTCAGCAATCTTACCAATGGTTGAAAGAGGATTAGCTGTCAGTGCAATGATGTTTCCCCCAATTTCCTTTGCACCTTTAGATATCGAAATAGGAGAAATTGTTTCACCAGAACCACTTATGACAACTAAACAATCTTTAGATGTGAATCTTGGGGTTATTGTCTCTGATAAATAGTAGGAAGGGAATCCTAAATGCATTAATCTTTGAGCAAACATCCTTCCAACCATTCCTGAACGGCCTGCGCCAAAAATAAAGATTTTCTCCGCTCCTAGTAAAATTTCAATTGATTTTTTCAGTTCCTTTTCAACTGTGGATGACGCAAGATATTCTTTTAGATGTGCAATGATTTCTTCTACAGTCTGTATAAATAAAGTCATTAGTTGCTTCTCCTATGGTTAATTTAGTCTTCTATAGATTGATCTCTGTATTCTTCATTATCTCCACTCCCATTATTTACATCTCTGGGTGATAAATTGTTCTAAAAACGCTCATCAATAATTTCATTTCGTCTAATGTGATTCTTTTATCTTTTTGGATACTCTCAGCTGTTTTATCATAAATTCTTTTCCATAAATGAGTTAATAAACTTTTTTCTTCTGGTGTTATTATTTCATCTTCCCAGGCTTTTCTATAGGCTTGTTTAAAATTAGCTATATTCTCATATATGGATTTAATCATCTTTTTTTCCTCTTTAGTGATTTCACCATCTTGGAGAGCGATAGTAACTAAATTCTGAATTAAGTCATCTAGTTGACTTATTTCTGTTGCTTTTGATATAATTATATCTTTATTCTTCTCCACAAAAGTTAAACAATCCCCTACTTTCAGTTTTAGCTTTTTTCGCACTTCTGGTGGTATAGATACTTGGAAGTTACTAGTAATCTCACCTATTCCCACTTTTTTTTGGTTATTGTTATCTTTTTCTTCCATCTTTTACCCTCAAATTCGCGAACCAAGTATCTAACTTCATCTTAGACGATCTGCAAACTCAACACTGTTTTCCTATTTGAATATTTTTAACTCGGGGTGCATTCTTGCAGCCTTAATGATAGGCCCTCTGATGATAAAACTAAGTGCACGACCACTACCTTTTACCACAAGCACTTTCTCTCCTATTTTCACTCCATATACGTTGAGAATTTCTGGAGAGAGAATGAAATATCCATCTTTTTTTAATCTCGACCAACAAAAATATCTCTTATTTTTATATTTCATTAGTTTTAATTCAGGGATTTTAAAGGAGTCCTCCTCCTCAGTGTAATTTAGAAAATTCAATATCTCTTTAAAAGGTCCTTTTTTAAGTTGATTAACCTTAGCTATACCAAACCCACCTGAAGTTGAATTTCCTGCCAAAAGAATAATTTTATCAAACTCATTGAATCGGTATTCGTCATATGCTTCTTTTGGTATTAATATTTTTCCAATTGGATGAACAATAGACCATCCATAAACATACTTGCCTCCCTTAGCTAATTGTGGCATTATATATCTCCAGAATTTTAGTTAAAAATGTATTTGTTTGATGTTGATTAAGTACTAAATCTATATCTTATAGAATTTATACAGTAAAAATCTCTTTAGTCATTGTAAAAATATTTTTCCTTAAGGTAAAAGATTTTTTACATATTTTCAGGACATTTCAAAAGCAATAGACTTATAAAATAGTCTTATTATAGTATTTATGGTAATAATACTGGTATTTATCAGTTATGATTGATTCTCGTATTATATTAGATAGAAATAATAGAATCTAAGAGGTGTAAAAATAATGGGTATAGCAATAGAAGCCAAAAACCTCACCAAGGTTTTTCCACCTGATATAATTGCAGTAAATCGGATTTCCTTTGCTATTAAAGAAGGGGAAATATTTTCCTTCTTGGGACCTAATGGAGCTGGAAAAACAACTACTGTCAGGTTATTGACAACACTTCTAATACCAACGAGTGGTTCTGCAAGAATTAATGGACATGATATATTAAAGAATCCACAAGAGCTTCGTAAAAATATGGGTGTACTAACTGATAGGCCTAACCTCTACTTACGTTTATCTGCGAGAAAGAATTTAACATTTTTTGCCAAAATGTATGGCCTAACTCATGAAGAAGCAGCCCAGCGAATCGATGAGTTAGCAAAACAGTTTAATTTACTTAAAAGGCTTGATTCTCCAGTAGGTTCATATAGTAAAGGAATGAAACAGAAATTAGGTATTTTGCGTGCAATGATTCACTCACCTCCAATCATGTTTCTAGATGAACCAACCGCGGGATTGGATCCTTTGGCTCAATCTAGTGTAAGAGAAACGATAGAACAGGCTGCCGTTGACCTCGACACGACGATCTTTTTGACAACTCATAATTTACCCGAAGCGGAGAAGTTAGCAACCAAAATTGGTGTGATAGATAAGGGAATATTATTAACGATCGGTAGTACCTCTGAACTTAGATCCAAGGTCTCAAAAACCTCCAAATTAGTCATTACATGCAAAAATAAAGTGTCAGAATATCAAAAACTAATATCAGACATCGATGGAGTTATTTCTACTCATATTCTAGAAGATGATATTTCAATTGAAATAGATGTAGATAATATAAATAATACTACTCCCACAGTCGTTAAAAATCTTGTTGATTCTGGCGCTTCTATACTAGAAGTACGACCAATTAAAAAATCTCTCGAAGATATTTACAAACATATAATGGATTTTTCAAACGGTGGTTTGAGTCATGATGCAGCTTAAACTGATTTGGGAGTTGATAAAAAAAGATTGGGCCGAGGCTTTTCGATCAAAACAGATACTCTTGTCAACTACTTTCTTACCATTGCTTTTAGCACTTGGTGTTCCAGTTATTTTAATGCTTTCTTTGAACTTTGCCCCTATGGGCAGCACAAATGTTGGATTTGATGTATTTACAGAATTATTACCTCCAATAACATCAGATTGGAATCAACTTTCCGAAAGAGCTCAGATGCTAATTATATCAGCAATTTTTGGTCAGATATTCCTCCTTCTTGTGCCTGTTATGATTGCTAGTTTTGTTAGTGCTGATACAATTGTTGGTGAGAAAGAGAGGCAAACGATAGAAGGATTGTTAATCTTACCTGTAACTGACTCAGAAATTCTATTAGCGAAGATTAGCTCCACTCTCATCCCTGTACTCATTTTAACTTCAATCATGGGGATTCTCTATACGTTTATTGTTGATATTATTACATTCCCTCATTTGGGAAGACTTTATCTTCCAAACTTACAATTCATTCTTGTGATGACTCTTTTCACTCCCCTACTCGGTTTTGGTACTACTACATTCGTTGTTATGATTAGCTCCAGAGTTTCATCTACCCGTGATGCTCAACAGCTTACAGGTTTTTTCGTGTTACCAGCACTATTTCTAATCACTGGCCAACTCCTAATTATATTCATTAATATCTGGTTGATAATAATAGGTATCATTATCTTAGGAGTATTTGATATCTTAACTTACAAGCTCGCACTCTCTCTCTTTAATCGGGATAAATTGATGAGTCAAACTTAAAGGGGTTTGTGATTAGATTAAATCTGCTGTTTTTCGAAGATTTGCCAAAGATATAAGTTAAAATCAATCTTGTCGTTTACGCTAAAAACAATGCCTTCTTTCTCTAATAGTTCTTTTTGGATTTCATAACCACCATTGTGAGGTAATGATATTCGTCCCTTGCTGTTAATTACTCTATGCCAAGGAAGGTTGTCTTTTTGCGATGAGGAATGTAATATCCAAGCCACTTGACGTGAAGCACGAGGATTGCCCGCATATGTCGCAATTTGACCATATGTAGCAACTTTACCTGTTGGGATCTTCTTGATAATATCTTTTACTCTTTGAGAAAAAGAAGAGTTCATATTTTTAGCCATCCAATATCTCTTCCAGTTAATAGAGGTTTTTAATTCGTTATACTTGTGTTACCAAATAGAAGCTTAATTAATTTTTTCTATTTTAAATATAACTGGTCTTACACCGTCTCTACATGGAACATACGTTACATTTGGCTTTGGATACTCGAAATCACCACCACAGATGAACATCGTGATAATATCATGAGTATCATACCAAAAACGAGGACAGAAATCATCAGGCATTTCATATTCACTTTCTACAAAATATTCCTTTCCTTCTTCCATGCTGCAAATAGGTATTGCTTTGCCTGTTGAATGTCTTATAATTTCCTGCCCAAAAATTTCTTCAGGGCTAAATTTTTTGATTACTGTTATTTTTATAGTTGTCAACTGAAAATCTCCTATCTCTACGATTATTGTATATTTATGTATTTATTTTGTGAATTGCCGACTATAGAAGTTGTAAAAACATTCGAGTGTATCTTTCTTCACCCATTCTCCAGGTGTGTTGTCATGGTAAAAAGTAGGGATCTTGACGTTATCAATTTCTTCCCCTTTTTCAAGAGTATCTATTATTTCTTCTTTCAACATCTTTTGGAAGTTCAAGTGTACTTCCACTTCTTTCTTAGATGTTATTGGTCCGTGTCCAGGGATAAGATATTCAATATCAAGGTTAATCATTTTTTGGAGAGCATTGATCCAATGATCAGGATTACAAGTTGGATCCCCAGCCCAAGGCCACTGTTTGGAAAATATTAAGTCTCCAGCAAATAATACCTTTTCATAAGGAAAATAGGCATATGATGAACAGGATGTATGTCCCCCGCAATGGTTAAGCTCAACAATTATATCTCCATCACAAATCTCTATCTCTTTTGTAAAAACTATATGAGGAAGAAAAGAAGTATCAATTTCGTCTATTAAATGAGCTTTTTTAGGGGTTTCCCTTTTCCATTCATCGAATCTGGCTGGTTGAATTTCTCTCTCAGCTTTAATATTCTCAATAATTGGTTCCGATCCAAGAATACTTACATCATTAAAGGATTTAACTCCCCAGAAATGATCACCATGATAATGAGTTAAAAAAAGAAACCTCACTGGTAGTTTGAAAATTTCATTAACTTGATTACGTAATAATCTGCCAGTAAACGGAAATAATGTAGAATCAATTACTAAAATAAAGTTATCTAAAGAAATTGCTCCTGATATTGAATCCTCCGAGATTGCTGCGATACTATGATCAGTTATTTTATGAAATTCTATATCAGTCATATTAATTCCCTGATAATGGAAAATGAGCTTTTTGCCATTCTATTCATATGATATAATTATTTAATGGGATATTTTTCTAATAATAAACCAAGTAACTCGATTCTCATAGAAATTTGACTTAAGAGGAAGCTTTGTGTTGAACATACTATTCAGTTATTAACTGAATGTTCCCGTATCCTTAAATACTTTGTTAATGAGGTAAAAATAAAGAAAATCGTCAATATTAAATATTTTATTTCTAATTTTCAATACAATGTAGAATATTCCTATAAAACGAGAATTTATCAAAGAATTCAGGTTTAAAAAGGATTTATATAGATAATAGCTTTTATTTTTTAAGGTAACAAAAAAGTTTTCCAGTTTGCTTTCATCGTTATCCTTTAAAATCCTTTGAAAGGTGTTGAAGTTAGGAATGCGAAGTTACAGCTTTTTTCCATTGGTGTAATATTTTTTATGGGTATGAATATACATGAAGATTTCAGAAGTTGAAAATATTCAAAAATCTCTTAACAAATTTGTTGAGGGGCTTAGACTGTTAGATTATGATAAGATTAGTGAAATATTTTTCGAGAAAGGTCTCAGTTGTGGTTCTGTAAAGGGAGAAGTTCAATATGTGTACAGAGATCATTGGAAAGAAATGGCTGAAAAAGCACAAGCTGAAGGTGAGGATTTTGAATCATCAACTGCTAATTATACTATTAAAGCTCTAAATATCCTTGGTAATGCTGCGTCAGTGATAATTGATTTTGAATTTAGAATTGACAATAAAATTACCGAAAGATATATTGATTTTTTTCATATGTTAAAAATTCGAGACAAATGGCTCATTATTAACAAAATATTCCCAACTGACATAGAAAGAGGGAGAATTGAGGGATAGTAGCTAAATGGAGGATGTCTAATGACTTCAGAAATATCTAAATGTAAAATCACTGTATTAAAGAGAACAATCAATCAAGATTTGATTGATGAATATATTGATGAACAATATAGGAGCCACATGAAACCTTGTGACAAATTCAAAGATAATCAAGAGTTTGTACTAGAAGGAGACGCTGTTTCTAGACCACCAAATGATTTTTGTGCTTGGGCTTGGGCAGACATTAGGAAAGATATACTGATGATTGCACTTGGGAGTGACATGCCTGGTTTGAAACAACGTGGAACAGTAATAACTGGCTGCACAGATTGGTTTCGACCCGTTATATTCAAAGTGGAAAGAATTGAGGGATGAACATTAGATAGGTTTCTAATTCAACACAAACTAAGCTAGATCATCAAAACTGTATTTCAATTCATATTGTACATATTTAAGCCAATGACGATGTGGAGCAATAATATCTGGTAGATTCATAAATGGAGACCAGAAAACTCTAAATAGATGGTTGTCTGCGAAGATTTCCCATTCATCCTGAGCTTCTTCATTGATTACAATATGAAAAAAATGTCTTCTCATTTTTTTTGAAAGATTTGTAGTCAATATCCAACCTGTAATTTGATATGTTATATAGTTCTGATCTGGATATCTATCATATTCTCTAAAAGTTATTTGTGTATAATCATCTAAAGTACGATTAGATGTAACAGTAATTCCTTTTCTGAGTTCAGCCCAATCAAAGCTGTTAGAAGTTGGGCGTGAATATACCTTGGTTTTTTCTGATATAAAAAATTGATTTTTTGGTAATTTACGGTCTTTGAAACCAATATAATTCCTGATTGAAATTTTTTTTAGTCCTGTCTCCTCCGTAACCTCCCTCATTAGAGCTTCTTTTACGGTTTCTCCTTTCTCAACAGTACCCGCTGGAATTTGGATTCCTGCATTAGGATGTATGAATAAAAGAAGCTCATTTTTCTCCTTTTTATTTCGTGTAATAAATGCAGTAACTTTTTCTACGACCTTATTCATTTTTGTCTCCTTTAGATTTAAGTTAATAATTGTTGGAAAAGTTCTTCTAAATAATTCATATAAACAGAAAAATGCCCTTCGTTTGGAAAAAATCTTGCCTCACAATTAGGAATGATTTCATTCATTTCTTTCGCTGCATTAAATGTCAGATCATCTTCTCCATGCCAAAGAATAATTTTCTGATTGGGAGAAATATCTTGCAATTGAAAACCCCATGAAGAAGAAAAGAGTTTCATTTCATGGACTGCTCCTTTAAAAGTATGCTGTGTCCCTTCTCTTATTGCTCTTGTAATAAGTTGTAAGTTCTCTCCACTGTCTTCAAGGATAAATTTAGCATCAGCAGGTGGATATCGCTTCTTATGTTTTCGGGTAAAGTTCCTTAATTGCTCAGGATCAGAACTGGTCTTTGATATCATTTTCATGTATTGCCTATAAGTGAATGGGAAATGCTTGAATATCCACCCTTGTACTCTCAATAACCAAGGAAAATGCTTGGTTTCAATTTCTGGTGGTCCAGGGGTACCAATAGCTATACAATTTCGTAATCTTTCAGGAATCTTGTAAGCACATACGATACAATGTGGTCCACCCCCAGAAATACCCATGATAGAGAACTTTTTGATTTCTAAGAATTGTGCAAGTTCTAAAACTGTATCAGGCCACTCTAACAACTTTCTATTTTGAAAATCAGATAAACCGAATCCTGGGCGATCTATAGTAATTATTCGGATATTTTTTTCTAATCCTTTTGTGTGGAAAAGCTTCCCCTCCAAACGAGAACTCCCAGTCCCATGAAAATGAAACAATGGAGTTCCTTCGTCAGCTCCATACTTAGCATAACCCAGTTTTTTCCCATTCTGTAAAGTAAAGACCTCATTTTCTCTCATAAGATCATCTTCTCAATGGATATCTTCACTTGCTTATGGTAATATTTGTAAATCAATTAGGAAATATATTGTCGAATCATAATTCTTCTTTTTCTTTAACTAAAAGAAAAATGGAGTTATTACACTCAGAATTACTGAAATCAAATCAGTGATTTAATTAGTTTCTGTGTATACTTTAACTCTTGAGAGAATGATAGATCTTCTATTAAATCATGTAGATATATGACAAAAAAAAGAAATCTTTCATCGAATGGTATACATTTGGACGGATTTGTATCTTTCTAGCTATTATGTTATGCCTTGTTTATCAGCCTTTGTGGGCTTTGATGACAATTGATTTTGATAATATTCGATTAATAAACTATCTCCCATTGGTGCCAATAATCCTTGCCCTGTTTGTCTCTGGATTAATTTTGATATATGTAGGCAATTTTAGACAAAAGAAGACTCAAATAACTCAAGAGATATAGAAGATATTGATTCTTAATAACCTGAAAGGTACTTTTTACCAAGTTCTGGTGGTTTAGGTGTACTAATACAAATACAATTAGATAATTTTCCTGGTATTTTATACGCACACACAATTGCATGTGGTTCGCCACAATGACTTACAAAGTAATAAACTTAAATTCACTCTGATAAAAGGGTATCATTCCTTTCTGTTACTGTATCTGTTTTCCTATTATTCATCTATCTTAAAAAAAATCTTTTAAAATACTATTTCTTGACTCAATTTTTAGATATACCTTTACAATCTCATTTAGGATATAGATTTTTTCAATAATCAAAGAAATTTTATCTTGTTTCACGAGATCCACTAATATAGAATCATTTATATTCATTAATTCCATCACTTTACCAATGGTATGAAAAACCTAAGAATCAACATTATTCAAATAGAATTCATCGAAATAATTGATTCTGCAAACCTTTTTTCTTTGAAAGGAGATAGAAATCATGAAAAAATCCCATAAAATTTGTTTAATTGTAATATTATTGAATTGTTTTATTCTAAATTTAAATAGTGTCTTTTTCAGCCCTGCTGTTCCAGTTGATCCATCTAATTATACGTTTAATACCGATGTAGATGACAAACGAACGTATACTTACAATAATATCATTTCTCTCCATCCAAACGGGAGTAAACTAAAAACAATGGATATTCAACTTTCTTTTGGGGGATTTCTCAAAAATGTGACTTTATCTTCTGGTGATAAAGTCGAAGTGAAGATCACAGACATTAATAAGACGACAATTACGTTTGAAGACACTTTTATTCTGCAAAACGGTTCTGAGTTCATTCCTGATCCGTTTTACCAGAGAATTGATAATTTTAGAGTAGGTTATGATATCACTTTCGCTATCATGACAACCAACACCACTTTAATCGACGTTGCATTAAGTCAAACAACCATTGATGCTTATTGGCTCGAGGATTCATATATGTACTTTGAAAACGAATCTCGCTATTATGGCGATTCCAATATGTCTGTTCGGTCAACATACTATCGAGCTACTGGTTGGTTGGCTTCTATGAGCGTGGATAATTATAATTCCACTCTTGATTTGTCTAGCTATGATCTTGCTATAGAGATTATTGACACAAAGAATATTTATGTTGAAGTTGATCCCTCGTATTTTACAGTGGGTGGTCTTCAAGCGGGTGATGTCAGGACATATTTTATCAAAAAATATACTGGTAATGAAATCTTTCAGGGCATTTTTGTTAATGTGACCATTGACGCAATTGATTTCTATTCAATTGTATTTTCACAGGTACTATATTTCCCTAACGGTACTATCTTCCAAACTGCTTCGGGAATGGAGATCTCCCGCGATTATCTCTATTTTACTCCTTCTCTTCTCACAACTACAAATACAACCCTCATTAACGAGGTTTTATCTGGCTCTGGTTGGGAGGCTACCTATCTAAATGATGTCATGGAATTTAAAATTGCTGTCGAAGAACCTGATTTCAATCGAAAAGAATATTGTCATTGTAGGTACGATCTCACAAGTGGTTGGCTTATCAATATGTATCAAGTACTTTATAATACCTCTGAGGGTGAAACCATTATTGGAGAGGTAGAATACGGCTTATATGATCCAGTCCATGTTTCTGTAAAAGTTAACCCAGCTCATTACACTCTTGGCGATATCCAAACTGGTGACCAAAAGACCTATGAATTTATAAAATTTGATGATCCATATTCCTTTTATGGAGGTAAGGATTATAATTCAGGAGATTTAACCAATCTAACTATCACCAATATCGACGAAACAAAAATTGAATACACACAGGTGATATTTAAGCCCACTGGAGAAGTGATTGATACTTTAGGAGGATTCTCTATTGATCTTAACTATATTAGCCAACCCCACTCTATTTTCATGACTACTAATACCACTCTAATTAATGAGGTCTTCTTGAATACTGAATGGGAAATTATCTACAATGGTGGATTTGTTCGATTTGAATTAGAGTTCAAGAGGCCTGAAGTCCAATTGAAAGAATATTACAATTTTACCTACGATCTTAACAGTGGTTGGTTTGAAAGGTATTATACTAAAATTACTAATACTTCCGGAACTGTACTCTACGAAGTAGATGCAAGGCTATTCAAGGAACCAGAAAAACCTCCCGAAACTACAATCTCTAGTGAGACAACAGTCTCTACTTCGTCTCAACCTAGCTCAAGTGAATCATCAGCTCCAGATATTCAAATAACATCACTACCAGGACTAGTCACATTAGTCGGTCTTGTATCAATTGTAATAATTATCAGAAAACAAAAGCTTGTGTGAACATAAGCTTACCTTTCTTTTTTTTTTATTTTTTATACAAAATGCTTAAACAACTAAATTATCCCTACTCAAAATAATTTTCTGGTTTCGTCGTTCCATAAGTGGGGATTCAATGTCTTATTAATCGCATGACCAATAAACATGAAAGCGATGACCAACAATCCAATACAGACCCCTGCTGGGATAATACACCACCAAGCTCCTTGAACTAAACCTCCTTCATATTGAGCTTCAGCTAGCATATACCCCCATGAAAACCAAGGCAAGAGTACCTTCGTTCTTCGATCACTAACCGCATTGGATGAAGTTGTAAAAATTGGATAATCTAAAAAGACCAATCCTGATTCAAGAAGAATTGCATTTGCTGCACTTGTTGTGATTTGGACGAGTACTAGGCCTATGATATTTGGTAATATATGATGTAACATAATATACCAATCACTTCCCCCAGAAGCTTTAACAGCTTCGACGTAGCCTTTTTCACGCTCGACTAGAACTTGTGAGCGAATGATCCGAGCTGTTGTAGGCCATGAAAAAAGAGCAATGAAACAAGTTAATAAAAATAATGAAGCCCGAAATTGAGCTGAAAGCACAAAGATTATTGGAAGAGGTGGATAGATTAGGATTACATCGCAGATTCTCATAGTGAAATTATCAAATCGCCCACCACGATATCCTGCATTTAATCCTACTATTAAACCAAATCCGACGGATATGAGAGCTGCGAATACCCCTACAAAAAGGGGTACTTGTGCAGCCCAGAATAGTTGCACAAAAATGTCTAATCCTAAATGATTTTTTCCAAGAAGACCTTGCCCAGGTCTTGTTCCTTTAAGTTCAATTTGATCAAACCAAACCTGTACTTTTCCACTTTGGGAAGGATTATCGTTGATATATTCGACCCCTATCTCAACAGAAATTAAACTGTCTTGTTGAAATACGTAGTATTTAGTCATAAAACTAAGAGGTCTTTCAATTAACAACCATTCAGAAAGAGGAGGGGGCCTAATGTCAAAGTAAGCTTGAGTTG
Organism: Promethearchaeota archaeon; assembly: GCA_048938105.1. Taxonomy (GTDB): domain Archaea; phylum Asgardarchaeota; class Heimdallarchaeia; order Hodarchaeales; family Hodarchaeaceae; genus Hodarchaeum. The sequence goes on along the minus strand of JBHLMN010000009.1, from coordinate 91,297 downwards.
GATTTAGAGGAACTCCTTTTGGCAGGTTAAATTTCATATAAGGATAAACTGAAGTTGATGTCAAATTCCCTGCAAAGCGGACTTTTATGTAACAGATAAGGAATGCTTCTTCTGGTTGCTTATTCTTCCATTCAAAATCTATCATCCCTTTACAAGAACTTCTCAGTATATCCTTTTTAGTGTCGTTATCTATAATTGTGAACTGGACTGATCGGAAACCAGTAATAAAATCAGTTTCATTATAAGAGTAAGATGCAATTTCAGGGTTATTAGCTTCAAACTGCCAGCTCTCATCTTCTTCGAAAGAAGAATCAGGAATATAATTACCTGTTGGTGGAGCTAAAGGGTCAAATTGGGTTGACCATTGAGGAGGGGAATAAGTACTGCCAATATAAGACTCGTAACCCAAAGTAAAAATATGGGGTGGAAAAATTCCTATAAAAGTGAGAATTGGGGCAAGTAAGGCCATTAAGAAGAACATAATTAGAATAACGAGCCCAACAATCCCATGCCAATGTTTAAAATACTGTTTTACATAGTCTCGAAAACGTTCTCTACGACTTCTAAAGTGAACCAATCTTTTCTTGACCATGAAAGCACCCAGTAAAAGTTAATCTTATAAAAGAGCTCTTAGAATCAATTTATTTTCAATAGGAGTCAGTTAATTCAAATGAAATCAAAGTTTGATCATTTTTGTTAAGGAATACAATGTTTGAAGTATTTTTTTTTAGTTACGATTTTGGCAAAAAAACGAAAAGAATCTTCAATTTCTATAACAACCTCTTCCTAGTGATTTAAGCTTTCTATTTGTAATTGGAGTTGTTTTATACCAAAAAAATAGATCTAATCATAATCGTTTTAACGCTTCTCTAATTCGCTTACCATTTGTGATTGGAGTTGTTTTTGCCTCACTTTCTTTTATCCTTTCCGTATGAGCTAAAATCATTTCTTTAAACTGTGAAGCTAATTGCTCAAAAACATTTGTTTCGAGAATAGACGATATTTTTCGATAATCAAGATAACTTTTTTCGGACATTTTTTGGATTTTAAGGAGAATAGGGTACCAACTATCCACGTTACTTTCTTTTTCTAGTGCAATAATCGAAATTAGATGTTCTGAACCCGTAAGCAGTATGCTAGCCATATTGGTTTGAAATGAATTTAGCTCCCCTATTTGAATATCATCCATCATTGATCTCATTGCAACCATGAATGCTCCAAAGAGACCAGAATCGACCTGAGCGTCTTTAGTGAACTTAAGGGATAAAATTGGTAATCCGGACTCTTTCTCAATTATCCAAAGACTAATTATACTCCCAAGATCAGAGGTGTTACCCATTTGCTATCACGATTCCAACAGATGGGATAATAAGGAATTGTATTTTTAAAAGTTATTTAATACAAATTCTCAAACACATCCTAAAGAAAAATATATTAATTCTATTAGGAGAAATGAGTATCCTCATAGGGAAAAGGTTCATATGTCTCATTAATAGAAAAAACCATGTCTTTTAGTATATTGAACGATTTATGAAAATGAAATATTTAAAAAAGCGTTTTTTAATAAGTTTTCTTATCGCGGTTTCAAGAGAACTTAATATTAAGAAATAATTGGTGAAAAAGATGGCTGATGATTCAATTCTAATACTAATTCAAATCTTTAATGCAATTTGTTGTTTGATTGGTTTTGTAATCTTTGTTAATGCATGGAGGTTCGCTCGTAAGATTGAGAAATTATTAGAGGAGACTCGTATTGTGAAAAAGTGGCGACTAGCCTCCTTGATGGTTGGATTTTTCTCACTCGGTTACCTAATTAATGTTATTCTTGTTTTTTCTTATGATTTATCTATGCTTCTTATCGTAGAAGGATTAGTTTTTCTTATAGGATCGTTATTTGTCCTATTAGTGTTTTATCTTGCCTTTAAAACATATGATCTAATCTACAGTATCCCCTAAGGGAAGTAGCAGGAAGATTGGTGTTTTTATTCTTTAGATTCGTAATTATGAGCAAATATGTCTGCTTAGAAGTATATCTATAATGAAATCAAAGCATTCATTGAAAATAAAGTTTATTCTGAATTGTATGGATCTTGTTGGATCTATTGGTAAGAAATCAATATAACATTTAATAGATGAATAATTTCCTGAAGGATCGTTCTATAGCGTTGGATTAGCTCTGGAATGTATGGATTTCTGTATTTACAACGTCTATTAACCCAAGTTAGTTCTTCTTTCATTTAATCTTCAGATCAGTTCTAGGTGTAATAGTTCAAAATGGTAAGAACCTTTTGGAACTAAATTAATGTTAAAATTTGCTAGAAAGTTTTCCTATTTCTTTTCCGGAAAATTGTGATAAAAATTACGATTAAACTAGTAAGAACCAGGTTTATCCACCTTGATTGATGACTCGGACTAGTTGTAAAAGCTGTAGATCCTTGAGGAGAGGTTGAAGAAGGAACTTTAATTGTTAAGGATGTTGAAGGTTTAATGTGAGAACTACTTGATTGTGAACCAGGAGCTAGCGGAAAAGGGTCAAAATTGAAAGCTTTACCCTCTATCGGATAAGCTAGATCGACAATACCATCGTTATTGGTGTCAGGACTAGTCCAATCATTCCAATAATTATAGATGAAGAGATTGTTCCAACCATCATCATAGGCTTGAGAGATTCCTCCTAAATTGTTCCAGAGAAAATCATTGTATTGGACAATGTTATTCATACACGAAATAGATAACTGAATCCCATAATCACTGTTGTTGGTGACTTCATTCCCAGTTATAATGCATGCAAAGGAAGATAAGTAAAGATAAATCCCTATTCCGTTGTTATCATGAATGGTATTAGCAGCTATATGGCAAAATTCAGAAAAATATACCGAAATTCCCTTTTTGTTATTATTGAAGATAGAATTACCAATGATTGTACTATTTTTAGAGTAACCGAGAGAAATTCCTGTTCCATTGTTATCCATAAGTGTATTATTGGTTAAGATATTTTGCCCAGAACAATAAAGAAATAACCCCTCCGTATTATTGAGGATCGTGTTATTTATGAGAATGCTTTGTCCAGAACACTCGAGAGAAATCCCGATTCCTTTGTTGTCTGTGACAACATTATTAGTTAGATTGTTAAAACCATAAAAATCCTCACTCCAATAATAGTCACCATTCCAAATGTAAATGCCCACACCAGCGTTACTGGCAACGGTATTCCCTATTACGTTGTTATTTTCACAATATTGAAGAGATATCCCCTCTTTACTATTATAGGCGATCCGATTGTTTGTCAGAATGTTATCTTCAGAATACATCAGGAGAATGCCCTCCTCATGATTATTAGTGATTATATTATTGGTTAAGACATTATGATGCGAATATTCAAGAGAAATTCCAGCCATTTCTTTATTGAAAAGGGTATTCTCAGAAATGAAACATGCATTCGAATAAATGAGCTGAATTCCTAAGTTCCCGTTGAAGATCTCATTATTCTGAAGTAATATATTAGAACAATAGGCCCCGATGATACTTTCTACCTGTTGATTATTCACTATAATTGAACTGCAATTTACTAAGATAACCATTCCAGCCCCAGATGGGACGGTATCATCTACAATATGTTGCCAATAAACTAATTGTTTGTCATTAAGAAGATTAGATGCCACTATTGCTTGGACATAGTGATTGAAGGTGTCACCCTTAATTGAAAAGCTGTTATTTCTTAAGCTGTTATCCCGGATTACATTATTTCCTGAATACTGAAGAAGAATTCCCACCTTCCTGTTATTAATCACTGAATTTTTGGTTAGAACGCTAGTTCCAGAACTTTGGAGCCTTATTCCAGTCCCGTTGTTCTTAGTAATCGTGTTGTTAATTAGGGTACTATTACCAGAGTAAATAAGGAAAATTCCTTCCCTAAGATTATTATGAACAGTGTTGTCAGTCAGATTACTGTTACCCGAAGACGCAAGAAATATTCCAAGGTTATTATTGGTAACACTATTGTTGGAGATGGTAATGTTAGTAGAATCCTCAAACCAAATACCATAGTTCCCATTCATAATAACATTAGACCCGAAAAAAAAGATGAGAACTGAAAGCTCCCAAAATTCCAACTAACTGTTGATTAATTACTGAAATCAAACTACAATTTACCAAGATGACCATCCCCGCACCAGGGGGGATCAGTTGATTTGTCACATGTTGCCAATAGACTAATAGTTTGTTATTGATTAGGTTGTTCGTGAACTCTGTCTGAATATAATGTTCAAGGAGCCATCCAGAGACAGAAAAACTATTATTTACCAAAATATTATATCTTGCTGTAATATTCCCAGAACGGTAAAGATAAATTCCTTCCTCATTGTTGTTGATTACCGTATTATTCAGTAAAGTGCTATTCCCAGCGGTATTAAGCCTAATTCCATCCATATTATTGTTGGAAACTGTATTATTAATCAGGGTACTATTTTCAGAGTCGTAAAGATAAATTCCCTCCCGAGAATTGAATGTGACGGTGTTATTAGTCAAAGTACTATTTTCAGAAGAATACAGACCAATCCCCTCCATAGTGCTTTTGCTAACCGTATTATTTAACAGAACGATGCCTCGAGACACACCAATGCGAATTCCAACATCATTGCTTGAGTCAACATAATTGCTAGAAATAACGCTAGTATTCGAGAACTGCAATTGAATGCCATTACTGCTGTTTAGAACTACATTAGTCTGAATAGACAGGTGGGAACAGAAAAATCCCTGGATTCCTACCACGCGTTGACCGCTCACAGAGATAAAACTACTATTAACCAAAATGATTGCTCCTGCACCATATGGAACCGAACCACCAATCACATGTTGCAAATAGATCAATGGTTTTCCGTTAATAACATTGTTAGCGATTTCTGCTTGAATGAAATGCTTAAGTGAACCCCCACTAACAGTAAACCAATTATTTCCTAGGTCATTATTGGTAATTACATTATTCGCAGAACGATGAAGCCGAATCCCCTGCTCCCTGTTATTCATCAAAAAGTTATCAGTCACAGAACAATTCTCAGAGAAATAGAGACAGATTCCCTCCTCCCTATTATTGGTCACGATGTTGTTCTGAAGAGCACTATTATCAGAAAAATCAGCAAGAATCCCTGTTCTAGCATTACCAGTGACCGTGTTATGGGACAAGGTACAATGTGGAGAAAAATAAAGGTGAATACCCACCTCATCACAGGTGGTAACTAGATTATTACTCAAAACATTATTCCCAGAGTGGGAAAGATAAATCCCTCTCAAATTGCTATTAACAACCGTGTTATTTGACAACGAATTGTACTCAGAATTTTCTAGGAATATGGCTCCCTCGACAATAGTATTATTGAACAAATGTCCATTGGATACCTGATACAGATAGAAAGCCGAAGAAGCCTGGCTTAAAATACAATTTCGGATGATAAAATAAACATTAGTATTTCTAATTTCAATCAAATGATTATCCCCCTGAAATGTCACCCCCTCAATCACATACGGATTCGAGATGGTACCATCACCAGTCCAATTCTCAATCGCAGCTTGAACAGTGAAATCACTATTATTATTGATCAGAATTGGTGAATGAGAGTTATCAGGTGAGTGAAACATTTGCTTTAATAAATCTGGTGATTCAATTTCTTCAACAAGATTAAAAAAGGGCCCATCTCTCAACTTCAAGTGTCCAGAGATTAACAAACCTGAAAACACGAGAATGAGAAAAAGTAGGCAGAAGGAGTGTTTCAAGAAATCCCTGGTGTAAATAACTCGAAAAACTAGTATATAAACATTATTGAAGGTTAAACCTAAGTTTCCCCAACAGATATTAGACCAACACCGTTCTACGAGAAGCTCCTGACTTCCTAAGCTATCTGACGAAAGGTAACTCGCTGCACTTGTACCTTTATTCTAATCTTCTAAGTGAAATTCAACGAATAACAATTTTTTTCCATTAAATGAGAAGAGCTATTAATTTAGTTTGAGTACAAGCTTTAAGTTGAATTAAAAATGATTTAACCTAAGAAGAAGTACTATCTTTATTCCATTTCAACCTTTTAAGTTTGCATTATAGATCTATTGTTTTTTTTAAACCTCTAAATATACAGTCAAAATGGTACCAGAAACGAGATTATGAAATGTTGTTTAACTAAAGATAAAAAGACAATTAGACTATATAAAGAAAACATAAAGATTTTCGTGAACATAATGTTAGTTAGATTAAGAAAAGATACTATACTCTGGTATATACTAAGATAAAGATGAAAATATAGAAAAATTAGGATTCAATGGATCTATGATTCCACTTTTTTCAGAAATTCTAGAGTTCTTTTCCATGCTAACTTTGAAGCTCCTTCATGAAAATGTTTAACCTGATTCGTCTCAAAAAACCAGTGATTTGTATCTGGATAAGTATAAAAATTAGCTCTTATATTTGCTTCTTGAAGTCTCTCTTTAAAATAATTGACATATTCAGTTTCTTCATAAGGATCATTTTCAGCAAAGTGACATTGGAAGGAAGCAAGAGTTTTAGAAAAATTAACATCTCCAGTACCATAAAAAAGAACTACTTTCTCGATTTCTTTTGGTTTGTTATTCGCTAACCACGTAGCCCAGCTAGCTCCCAAAGAAAATCCAATAACACTAAGTTTTGAACTTCTACAATTCGGATGTTTCAGAAAGAAATTAGCTAATTTTCTCAAGATGAAATTAATTTCTTTTAGGTCTAAATTGTTACTATAATTTTCTGCATCTGTAATGTTATCTGCTATTTTTCCCTTATAAAGATCTGGTGCTAGTACTAAGAACCCTTCTCCTGCTAGCCTCTCAGAAAATTGTATAATAAATTCATTTAATCCCCACCAAGCATGTAAGACAAGTATACCAATACCATATTTTTTCTTCGGGTATGCAATATGACCATTGATCTCTATTTTATCTATTTTAATACTTGGCATTTGTTATCCTCAACTCAATTCATCGTTTTATGAGTCAGTGATTGAATTCGTTAATAAAATTACTCGTTAGATTTCTTTACAGCATAACATATCAAGAATCATGCTATTCCAATATCAACTTCTTTTGGAATAAGTCGTTAGATATAAGACATTTCAATGTCGTCAAACCCCTATTATAATTGTTAAAGCTAGCTTTCAAGAAATTCAATCTGAACTATCACTGAAGATGTCCATTACTGTTTGGATAGGTTATGAAGAACTTCCTTATGAATTTGAGTTTCCTGAAGATCAGATACTTATTTTAAAATTAGATTAATGTTTGCCATTCACATAAAAAATAAGGAGAATAAGGATCTGAGATGCCTCCAGAAATAGAATTTAAAGATAAAAAACAAAGTATTAGTCTTCTTAAGGAAATATTCAACTCTTGGAAAGATCAACTTTCAAAAATAACTGAGAATCAAGTTGTTGTTAAGAGATCTAACTCTAATAGATCAATAAAAGATGATCTTTCCCACTTATGGATTTGGCAAAAAATCTCAGTTGCACGAATAGAAGGTGCATTAAATAATAAAAATCCGAATCTTGATTGGTGGCCAGAAGAGTTTGATCCAGAATCTGAAACTGATTTAGAAAAGATTAACGAATGGATTTATGAAATCAACATGAAAAAATCGTGGTCAAATGTCTATAAGGATTGGAAAGAAGGATTTTCACGTTTAATTTCATTGGCAGAAAAAATCAATGAAAATGATTTATTAAATCCTGAAAAATATTCTTGGCTAAAGGGATATCCTTTAATTATAGTCCTTCAAGGATCTTATAATCATCACGCAGAGCATTTAGAAAAACTAAGTTATAAAAAATGAACAATTTCCAATCGAAATAAAAGAGCTTTTTTGACTGCAAGGACTAGTCTCAAAGTTATTCTTTTTCTAACTCTTTCTCTGAAATCCTCTTAGAATTTGAAATGAATGGTCAGAATCGAGATCATCAAATCCGATTATTTCGGATATTGGGAATCAAGAGGTTGGAGTGACGATGCCCGAATATCTCTTGAACGTGATTGGTCAATCCATGCCATTTTATTTTCTGTCTCATTTATCTTTGGTGTTACATTCGTGATGACGGGATTGAAGTTTCCTAAAACTTACAATATATTTAATGTAGGCAAAATTAGAAGGGATATTTCCTTGACTTCGTTCTAGGAATTCAAGTGTCACATTTTTAAATTCAAAAAGCACCACAGGGATCTGATATTTGTCTGTTTTTAATATGAATTCAATAAACGGTTTTTTATCGAATGCATCCTAAATATTGTCTTTTACAGCATTCAAATCATTTGCAACAATGGCATCAAGCTTCATCGAAAGTACCTTGTACGATAAATAGTTATAAAGAGGTTTTCGATCTATTCGTTGTATATCTCGCTAATCTTATTTCCCCAACTAATTGCTCGTTCTAGTTCGCTTTCTAGGAGTGGTCCCTTCAATCCTTCAACAATAAAACCTTCAGGTTCTATAATAAGTACACATCCTTTTTTCTCGAGAAAATTGGCAATTCTCGGTGCAGCACGACCAAAGAAATTTTCGATATGTCGTGTAAAACCGCTTGAAGAAGTTCTAGTATCAAATGCTACAACGTTCATACCCTCTACTGATAAAAAGGATTTTTTAAATAGCTCTTGAATTGCCTTTGTGAATCTATCTCCATGAGTGGGAGAACCAACCACTAATAGGTCAATATCTGCCACGTGATTCTGATTTACTTCATCTGCCTTAATTATTTCAACTTCATTCTTTGTACCAAGAGCTTTTCCTATTGCCAGGGCAATTTATTCTGTATTTCCATGAACTGTATCATAAACTACCAGTATTTTCATATAAATTCCCTTATTTTTATTATCGTACTAATTATTATATTTTAGTTTTCGATGGAGGAGGAAGAAAAAGTGAGAAAAAATTGAAATCTAAAAATTTTATTTTTCGAGAAGGCAAGTGGTTGATCGACAAGATGAATTCCTTATTTTACAAATTCAGAACATCAATGTTCTGTTTTATTATGATGATACTATTTTATGATGAGTTTGGTTGTAATTATAAGTAAAATTTTCCAACTGACCCTTCAGATAAATATAAAAAGAATGATAAATATGAAAAGTATGATAAGTATGACAAACCATGAATTTATTGGAAGAAAGGAACATGGCTGAAATTGCGAAAGGGAAATTTATTTTTGGAACGGTCAAAGTTGGAGAACGAGGTCAAATTGTTATACCAAAAGAAGCCAGGAAAACATTTGGTATCGAACCTGGAGATATATTGTTCGTTGCAGGTGATATTAATAAAGGTATTGCTATAACAAAAGTTACGGGGTTGAAGGGATATGCTTTAAAAGCTTTGGGAGCTTTTGGAAGCGAGGATAATGATGAAAAAGAGGAATCATAATGAATAAAGAGAAACCTGATTATGGATTCACCGCGATAAGATACTTCATAGGAATAACAATTTGTGGTGTGATAGGGACATGCATTATGGTTCTCACTTCTTTATTCATTGAAGCACCAATTAGTATTTTTATTTATACTATTTCTCTTCCTATTACAATATCAACTTTTTATATTGGTTTTTCCTATATCCCATTATATTATTCTATACTTCGATCCACTCCTATTAAAGAAATATGGAATTATATTTTAACAGATTTCAAAGGAGATGAAAGGGTACTAGATATAGGATGTGGTACTGGGAGAGTATCCATTAATATTGCTAAATGCATAATTTCAGGTAAAGTTATTGGGATTGACATCTATAACGGAGTTAGCGGAAATTCCCCAGATAAAGCTTACAAAAATGCAGAAATAGAAGCTGTAAAGAGTAAAGTTGAATTTAACTATGGAAATGTAATGAATATTCCATATCCTGACAATTCTTTTGACTTGGTAACTGCAGGATCTGTCCTACATGAGCTCCACGATGATAAAGATAAACTCGCAGCATTGAATGAAATATATCGCGTTCTGAAGCCAGGGGGAAAATTTGTTACAATAGAAATTTTAAGAGACAAGAGATTATATTTATCTTTGTTATATTTTGCATTTGTTTGGAAAACAAAGAAATTTTGGGAGAATCTTTTTTCAAATTCACAATTTAATAATCAAATCTCAAAAGATTATACACGATTCTTAAATCTAGGAATATTCTTTACTTGGAAATAAAAGAAGAACCATATGATCGGATGTTAAAGGATATTATTCTAGGTTGTTATAAGGATTCTCAATTAGGATTGCATTAATTTCCTTTTTCCGTCGCTTATAGAAATTTGCATTGATTATAAAAATCTTAATTGGGTCTAATGCATTAACCTAAAACGGCTTTTATTGGGAACACGATGATGTGAGAATTTCACCTGTTGCTAAGAGATCTAATATACCGAGTAGTTCTGTAAGATCAGGTAGGATCATTACTCCGATATTTTGAATATTGTATAATCAAGACCAGATTCTTCTATAACATCGGCTGCTTCCTTGTATGGTTTTAAAACACTTCTTAAAGGTGTATCGTAAATACCAATAGAACTGATGAAGATTATCCTTTTGACTCCTTTCTCATTCATGACCTTAACAATATTTCTTGCCATCTATCCCAAATCGCCTGTCAGTTTTCCATAAACAATATCAATATCCTTCATTGCTTCTCTTAAATCATCAAGGTTTAAGGCATTACTTTCTATAATTGTGTATTTTGTTTCCAATTTATTTCTTAACCTGGATGCATTCCTCAAAAGTAAAATAAGATGAATTTCTTTCTTCTCGGAGAGTATATCAATTACATTACTGGCAATTTTTCCGCTTACCCCAAATATCAAGCCATTTTTCATTTTATTTACCTTTTTACAAATTTAGTTTCTCTTGAACTATATCGCTCGCCAATGTCTGGATGATGGTTTATAATCTCGTCCATTGCTTTAAGGTCATTTTCGGCTAGTTCAACATCAGGCGCTTTACAATTATCGTCAAGATACTTTCTTCTTTTAGTCCCTGGAATAGGGATGATATTTTTTCCTTGCGCTAATACCCATGCTATTGCAAGCTGAGCTGGAGTGCATCCTTTTCTTGATGCAAACACAGCAAATTCATCGGCTAATAAAAGATTGTTCTTTAGATGTTCTCCTTGGTATCTTGGAAGACCCTTTCTAAAATCTCCGTCCTTCAACGAAGCTATATCCTTATTATTTGCCATTAATCCTCTTGCTAGTGGCGCAAAAGGAACAAATGCTATGCCATGTTTTTTACAGTAAGTAAGAATACCATTATCCTCCACATTCCTGGTTAAAAATGAGTATTCAGACTGTACAGCTGAAATCGACCATATTTTATTGGCTCTATCTAGGTCTTCTACTGTGCATTCAGATAGACCAAGATATTTTACTTTTCCTAACTTTATAAAATCAGCCATCGCTCCGACTGTTTCTTCAATCGGAGTATTTGGATCAACCCTGTGCAGATAAAGAAGATCGATATATTCAACACCTAATCTTTTTAATGACGTCTTTATTGCCTCTCTTACATATTCTGCCTTTCCGCAAACCTCAATCTGGCTCGAGAAAAGTTTGCTAGGATCATAGTCCTTTTTTTTTCTGAAACCTAATTTAGTAGCCAAAAATATCTTGCTTCTGTCACTATCTTTTAGGAACTTGCTTAAAAGCTCCTCGTTATGCCCGAATCCATATATATCTGCTGTATCAAAAAAATTAATACCCAATTCCAATGCATATTGCAAAGTCAGTAGGCTTTCTTCATCATTTCTTTCACCATAGGATTGGCTCATTCCCATACAACCTAATCCAATGGATGATAATTTAAGATCTGTTTTAGCAAATTTTCTGTATTTCATTTTTTATTCCCATCTTTAGTTTCTTGAGGAACTTTCAATACGTTTGATTTCAGGTCTTGTTCAGTTCTATCCTTGAAATAGTCTTTGTATTCATAATAAATGTCTTTTTCTACGCGATATTCGTCATCTTGTGTTTTATATATTGCATTATTCTGAAAAAGTTCTTTAAGGACCATATTCATTGTTTAGGGGCATAAACCTGATAAAAATTTATTAAAAACTAAAAATTCATTAAAGAGACACTGAAACTATGAACGGGTGTGGTATAATAGTACAAAATATGACGTCAAACGCACATTTGAATATTAAAAGCTGGCTTTCGTCAAATAATCTTTGTTATTGTTTGATTATTAACCTTCAATTTGATAAATTAGCTTTTGACTGAGTAATCAAAGAAGAAGAAGGGAGGAGGATTTATTTTTCCTTCATGGATCCAGTTACTCATCTAATGAATTGAATCCTTTAACTATCATCCATCCTCCTAGTACCAGCTCATTCACGATGATTGGAATAGCTAAAAGGGCTGTCCAGTCGTGATAGGGGGATAGAGGATCAAGGATGAATATACTTATCGGGACTCTTGTTAACATAATTGTGCCTCCTAGAAGATCCCAGACTGCTAATCATCGAGGAACGAGTTTGGATTGATGAATCTCTTCCAGTTAGCTATCTAGAATATATACGTTCAACCAATCACAAATATAAAAGGTATAAACCATCTAGGAGTTAGATTTTGTATAAAAGAGTAACTTAGATGAGAAAAGAAGATTTCTCACTAGCTACTTGCTTCTGAGGTGATATAGCTTTTAATAGCAAACAAAACACCCAAAAGAAGCACCAAAAAAAGAAGAACTAAATGAAAATACTTTAAGATGGTGAAACAGTTTTTTAGGAGGACAAGGAAGTCATTTTGAGAAGGAAAAGCTAGAATCAGAAAAATAATCGTAAGATTTTCTAGAATATCAGCTAAACCTCCTGTAATCGCAAAAAGGTTTAGTAGATGCAGTTTACTGTCGGATTTAACACCTTTGTTAAACACCCATGAGATGATGAAAGCAAACAGCAATGAATACAAAACCGGGACTACAATATCCCACGTAATATGAAACCACATTTGAAGAACTCGTCCTGATTCTCCCCATGAAGCTAAAATGATATTAATGTCAGCAGAAGTATAGATAACAGGATCATCTAGCGAAATCATCTCAGCTGCAGAAGGAACAAAAAAATAGAATAGAGGAAGACTCGCAATGAAAGCAATAAAAATCACCAAGGTGATGAGAATCGCTTTACTCGTAGTCCGTTGCTGAATTTGACTGGAGATAGTTGAAAGGATGCTTATCTACATCACCAATGAACAAGACTGGACAAGACTAAGTTTGACATTTATTCTTAATACTTTTGTTTACGGAACTTTGGCCTTAGAAATACGATTTAACTTAGATTATGGATTATTAAAAGAGAAACAAAAGAGATAATCACTAACTAAAGATGGAATCTATAAAAATAGTCAGAATAACCGTAAATTTCTCTAAGATTCAATAATGACTATTAGATTTTGCACACTGTAGGTTATTACGCAAAAATCGAACGTCTTCAAATGTCAATTTTGCGACAATTCTTTTAAAAAAGAAAATTTCATTTATATTAATTGATAAATTTATTTAAACCGTGAACTAATAGCTCGAGCGACAATAATCCCACTGAGAGAAGCATGCGCTAAGGAGCGTGTTACACCTGCTCCATCTCCCATCGCGAATAGGCCATGGATTTTCGTCTCTAGTTCTTCTGATAGCTGAAGTTGGTTGGAATAATATTTTGTCTCTATACCATATAGAAATGTGTTATTCGAATCTATACCTGGTATAATGTTATCCAGTGCTTTGATCATCTCTAAAATGCTCATAAGATGGCGATACGGAAGAACAAACGAAAGATCTCCAGGTACAGCACTTTTCAAGGTGGGAGATATTATTGATCTTCTTATTCGAGAGGGTGTGGAACGTCTGCCCCGTTTTAGATCAGTTAAGCGTTGAATAATAACCTCACCATTACTAAGGAGGTTTGCTAGCTTACAAACAGATCGTCCAAAGGCAATAGGATCATCAAAAGGTTCTGTAAAACTACTACTAACTAGAATAGCAAAGTTTGTATTGGTTGTATGATGGTCTTTATTTGCGTAAGCATGCCCATTAACCGTAACCCATTGTTCTCCATTCTCCCCATAGGCAATTTCTCGGACTACTTCTCCATTTGGCACCACACAAAATGTTCTGCAGTCTTGATCAAAAGTAGGAGCGTAAAAATGACATTTAAACTCATAAAGTAAGTCAGTTAAGTGGGAGGTAATCTCTGCTGGAACCTCAACTCTCACTCCGATATCAACAGGATTAGTTTGAAATTCTAGGCCTAGTCGTTCTGCTTCTTTACGTAACCAATGAGCACCAGCTCTTCCTACGCCAATTGTGACATAAGGAGCATAATATTCATTCTTATCAGTCTGAACTCCAATAATACGATCTTCTTGAGTTATTATATGAGTTGCTGTTTCCCCAAAGTTTATAGTAACATTAGGGTGACTACTTAAAGACTGATAAAATGCATCCAGTATCTTCACACATTTATCAGTACCAATATGCAAGAGTCGGTATGGAAGTAGGTGAATACCAAATTGAAGAGCCCGTTTTCTCATTTTATTTGTCTCTTCATTCCTCCCAGAAATTAATCTAGACCTATCTGCTCCAAATTCTACATAAACTTCTTCAACTTTTTGAAGGTCTTTCTGTAATTGACTAACTGATATAAAATGGGATAATGACCCACCAACATCTATAGAAAGAGTCAATTTACCATCAGAGAATGCCCCTGCTCCACCCCAGCCATGTATGATATCTTTATCCCCCTTATTACGATTTTCTACCCGTTCTTTAATGGTTGTTCCTTTTTCAATAATTAATATCTGTAGCGGATTTTTATGTTCCAATCTGAACTGAACTAAGAATAAAGCAGTAAAGATCCCCGCAGGGCCTGCTCCCACAATAATGACATCGAAATTTTGATCAGACTTACTCATTGTGAAACCGATATGTTGTAAAATTAAGAATATATTACATTAACTATTTGTCAATGTGTTTATTCTGTCAAATTTCTTCACTTTAGAATGCTGTTTTATTCTAGTATAAATCCTAGTTAGATTAGCAAATATTATCAAAAAAGAAAATAACTTATTCTGCTGATTTACCTACAACTGCAAGAACCTTAATGTTTTCAAAGTCTTCAATTGGAGAGGGTAATTGAAAGAAAGGAACTGAAGCTAATTGACAGTTTGTAGATAAGATCTCTAATTTTTTCTTTTGAAATGTTCCCAAGACATAAACAGCTTTCACTAGACCGCTCATAACGTAGACTAATGTGGCATTATAGCCTGTTATATAATCTCCCTCTTCTAAAATGTACATACTAGAATCTACTTTTGTATTCTTGCCACTGATTGCCTTTGCGTGAAATATCATTGAAATAACCGACAATTAAAGGATTTCAATTTATTAATATAGTAATTCTTTGAATCAAATTGTATTATTTGCATATTATTGTCATAATCAATTTACACAAATAATTGATAAAAACACCAATTCTTAAACATATCAATTTAGCTATTAAGGCATGTATCTTACTTATGTACCTGTGGGATTCTTTGTAGATCGTCGATTAATGTGTTAATTTTCCAAATTTCCTATTAATCCAATCAGGCCACCAATTATACTTATCACCCATAATTGCCATTGCAGCGGGAACAAGAAAAACTCGAACTATGGTAGCATCAACAATGACGGCAAAAACCATGCCCAAACCAATTTCAGTTAAGATCAATAAAAAAGAAAACCATAGTGCAAGGAATGCACCAGCCATGATGAATGCACAAGACGTGACTACAGACGCTGTATGAATTAGTCCTTCTTCTATGGCTTCATGGTTTGATTTTCCTTTTAAATATTCTTCACGGATCCGTGATGTGATAAAGATATCATAATCCATACCTAATCCAAATAGAATACAAAATAATATTGGAGGGATTATCCAATAAAGTCCTGCTTCAATATTGATATTTGGATTAAGTAAAGCTATAGTAATTTCTTCAAGATTAAATTGAAACATTAAGACCAAAAAACCTAAAGTCCAAGTTACAGATGTTGCTATTGTGATAATTAACCTGATAGGGACTGTTATTGAACCTAGTAAAAGTGTTAGTATAACCATTATTGTTATTATAATCCAGAGTACCATGAGCGGAAATGCAGAATACAATTCGTTAGACATGTCTACATTAATCGAGGTTCCGCCAAATATATACCCCTTAACTGTAGAAGGAAGATTAAATATGGTCAAATCTTTTAACTCGCTTCTCAGATAACGTAGATCTCCCATGGCTTCTGGACCCATTGGATTACGCACGAAATTTAATTTCACTATTACTGTATTATTTGCTTGGTGCCAATTCACATATCCTAGGATAATATCTTCAAAAGTGCTTTCTAGAGGTAGGTGTTCTCGTGCTACAGCGCTTAAAGATGAAACGGATAGGTATGGAACCTCTGTTCCTTGCGCAGTCTTAGCTAAGTCAATTAAATTTAGTTTTACAAGTCCACCCATTGAGGGGCGTGTGATGGTTTCAACATCATGTATAGCTTCAGTATTTGACAACCACTCTGCCAGATGATCAATTGCATAAAGGGTGTTGTTTGACCATAATTCTTCCGAACTACTGAATCCAGAAAGTACCATGCTATTTCCATATAATTCACTTGTCATGCCTATCTCATCAAGTATTTCAAAAGCTTCACTACTCTCTACATTTGGAGGAAGCATAGATAATATATCATAGGAAGGTTGATACGAAGCTAGTAATAAAGCAAATGGTACAGTAATGATCAAAGCTAAAATGATAATAGGCCAAGCTAAACGGATAGAAAATCGGGCAAATATTCCCCAGATCTTTCCATTTGTTATAGGTATTGTCTTTTTTTCCTCTTCTTCAACTTTGGTTGAAGCTATTTTTCTTGGCCAAGTTATTTTCTCACCAAAAACGTAAAGAAGTGAGGGGAGTAATGTAAAAGCAGAGAGCAAACCACAGATTATAGCAATAATTACACCTAATCCAATACTCTGTATTAACTCTAACTTAGGAATAAGTAATGCACCGAATCCCATTATCACAACTAGTCCAGATGAAAGAATGGCTCTTCCACTCATTGTAACAGAAGTTATGAGTGCTTCTTCCTTGGTTCTCCCTTCTCGTAATTCGTCAAGAAATCGTGTAAGGATAAAGATGGAGTAATCAACTCCCACCGCTAAACCTAATACTGTCACCATTATTGGGGCAAATGAACCAATTTCAATATAATTACCTAGAAAAAACAACATTGTATTTGCTAGGAGAAGGGCAGGGAACATTGTCACCAAAGGAACTAATGGAGCTATTAATGATCGAAGTATAAGGAACAAAATAATTATAATCAAGACAACAGTTAGAATATCCATACGTTCACGATCTTTCTGAGTGGACTTTAAGCTATCATATGAAATAGCTAAAGAGCCAGTAATTTTTGTATTTGTATCAGGGGAAACAGAGATTCCTAGTGCCAGTCTAGCTAAGTAAAGATCCAGTGATATACCTCTATCTAGGTAATCTCGTAAGTCTTGAATATAAGTAAAATATTCGCCTTGTTCTCCGAAACCAAGTTCTGAAAATCCAGAGCTTGAAATTTCCAATCCAATAAGAATCATAGTTATTGTATCGTCCTCAAAGAACATTTGATTCCAAAAATCCTGCCATACCTGTGATTGGTTTGGAAATGTCATAATTAAACCAGGATAGAGAACAAAAGGGGACATGATATTTTCAAATTTCCCTACTTTCATCTCATAAATTGATTTATTTATTTCAAGACTTAACAATAAGCCATAGATGAAATTATCATTTGCAGATTTGATTGTGGTATCAATAAGATCTTCAATTGTTTTATTTGATGCTTGAAAAGTACTATTGAACAGAGTCGCATTGAATGCAAATCCTGTTTCTGACTTAAGCACTGCAACGAGTGATTCATTCGATGGAGGAAATTCGTTCTCAAGAATATCCAAAGCCTTATCAGAATCAGATCCAACAGGAACAAAACTCCACTCTGTACTCATACTTTCCATCACACGTGATGAGAAATAACCTGTAAAAGGTGTAATAACCACTAGCCAGATTAGGATTACGATCCATGCTGTCTTGACCTCTTTGTCCCTGATAGTAAGCGAAGAAGTTATGATTTTCCCTAAGCGGAGAGATGGCATATCAATGAACCTCAGACTGCTGAATTGGCTTGCGAATTAAATATATTTTTTGAATACAAAGTGAAAGAATAGTATGATATTTAACCGATTTGTGTAATTTCAAAAAACGAATTCAATATGTCGTTAACACTTCCTTTGCGAAACGTTACTCGTCATAAGTTTCGAACATATTTAATTGTTGCAGCAATAAGTGTTTCTGTAGGATTAGAAGTAGGGATAGCTATTACCATTGATTCTCTTTACGAAGATTTCATTGAGAGACATCGAGGAGATATCTTTACTGACATCACTATTCATCCTAAGTATAATTCTACAATTGAAGAGTTGAAGACTTTAAGTGGGAATGTACAATCCCTAAAAGGCGTTAAAAGGGTTAGTCCAGTAGCGATTTTTAAAGTCGCAGAGATCGATTCATTAGAAAATATTTCCAATAATATCATTCTATATGGATTAAAAGCTGAAACACACCCAGATAGTGCTCAATTAGAGGAAATAGGAGGTGAAACTCCATTGGAACCTCCTAATGTAATAGTTTCTTTCTCGGCTGCAAAGGAACTCCAGGTGGGTGGAACTATTAATCTCCCTAAAAGTTCTCAAATGAACTTTCAAGGAGTTAACACATCTATTCAAGGAATAATGAGTGATAGAGTATACTTTGGTAATTATATCGGCTTTTATTTCATTCTTATTGATTTAGATTATTTAATTAGCTTATTCACTACTGAGAAACATTTAGCTTTTCATTTAGCAGTGATGGTTAAGGATTTCATTGATCTTAATAATGTAGCTAAAGATATTCAGGATTTTGTTGGGCCTGATTTTGAGGTTCATCGTGAAAAAACGATTAGCTATTTTGATATATTAGCCATTCAATCTTATCAAGCTGCGATGAATCTAATTATCATGGCATCAATTGTTATCGAATTTTTATTTATTGCAAACATTCTCGCTATAAATATTAGAGATCGTGCCAAAGAATTTGGTATCTTAAAAGCAATAGGCTCATCTAATCTCCAATTTTTCTTTTTTCTTGGTTTAGAATTACTATTTTATGGTGGAATTGCTAGTTTTCTTGGTATTCTTTTAGGAATAGGTTTTTCTTTTATTTCTGTCTTTATTTTAAATTTTAATTACCCTAGATTAAGAATATTTGCATTAACAATAAAGCCTAATACAATCCTTTCTGCATTCATAACAGGTGTTTTCATCACAATGGTAGCTGGGTTATATCCTATATTCAAAGCCATTTCACTCCCTGTAGTTCAGAATATTCACTGGAAGGTGAGAAGAAAAAAGACTAAATCTAAGATTTGGGTATTTTTTTTAATTATTGGGACAGTTTTGATTTTTAGTGGACTTATAACGACCAATTTCGTTGGTGCTAGTAGATTCTTAGTATTTGAGATATTTTCTTGGCATTTTTTTGTTGTGTGGTCTATTTTATTAGGAATCTTTCTTCTTGAGATTGGTTTATTGCATTTTTTACCTGGGGTCGGAATGAAGTTTAAGATCTGGTCTGGTCTTTTGGCTAGGACAATAGCTACAAGAAATATTGAAAGAGAATCACAAAAATCAACCATTACAATCATGGTAACAGCTCTCGCCCTTTCTTTCATTTTAATTATTGGTATCACGTCTGCTGCAATTATTGCATCAGTTCCGAATTATTATAAAGAACGATATGGTCGGATTCAAATCATTGCGGAAACTAAGGACAATGTTGAAGTTCCAGTATCTTTTGTCAAAGATTTAGCAATGAATAACTCTGACATAAAAAGAGCAGAGTTTATGCAACAGCAAAGAACAAAAATTGACAGTATTGACGCAGTAATTTTCGGAGTGAACCCTGATTCATATAAATATTTCATTGAAGAGACAATGATCAATCCACCAGAGGCTGATATTCCAGTATTGTTGAATTCAACGGAGAACGGAGCAATAATAAGTGACATTCTTCTAGCTCGAATTGGTGCAAGAATTGGGGAGAATTTAAAAGTTCAGGTAACGTCAACTTCAGCTGTTAATATGACACTAAAAGGGATAACATCAGGTAATCCTTTTTTGCAGGATGGATTATATTTATATATCTCAAGTGATTTATTCCGAGAATATTGGTCGAATAAAACCGCTAAATGGATTGTTATGGACACTTCACCAGAGAGCGGATCAGCGAATATTGTAGCAAGTCAACTTTTAGGACAGTATTCTGAATTGCAGACTGTAAATGCGATAGATCACTATGCTAAAGTCATTGAAAGTTCACTAAAGGTTTCAGTCCTTTTCTTTCAAATCCTCATTATCTATACATTTCTTCTTTCAGCTCTAGCTCAGTTACTCAATATTCTAATGACGATTTTTAGGATGGATAGAGAAATAGGTGTCATGAGGGCAATGGGGTTGTCACAAAGCGATGTCTTATCTATTTTTTCTGCAGAATCTATCCTACTCGGGGTAACTGGGGTTATTTTTGGAGTTTTCAATGGTTATATTGGGGCTGAATTATTGGAATGGTATATTAGTTTTTCAATTCCAATTGAAACAAATGCTAATATTATTTTCATAATTTTCTGGGTAGCAATTTCCCTAGTAATTACTTTTGTCAGTTCTCAAATAACAAGTCGTCGTTCCGTGAATACTGTGATTGCAAATGCACTACATAGCGATCTTTCATTTCAAGTGAAAAAGAAACAAGTTACTTGGACCGATTTTGAGAAGTTTATGGATTCTCACCTTGAACAAAAAGATGAGAGACATTTTTAATCCTATACTCAAACCTAAATTTAAGTGATGAAGGTATGGATTCACGTTCACTAATACGAACTCAATTGCTAATAGTATCCGAATGGTTGTAGTGTCAAATACTGGGATACTTACATCATCTTGTTTTATCAGAAGAGGAATTTCAGTAAATGAATCGTTGTGTTAATCAAATAATTTTAAAAGAGCCTTTCTTAAAAATTAATTTCAATTCTAGAGGAGTTAATAAGTCTTTAATAGCATATTAATAAGATTCTTCACTTTTTCTTCTCCAAAGGGATAAAAATCTCATCCATGAATAGATTGTACTTAAAAAAGCACTTGCAAAAAGGATAGCCAACATTGGCCCCCAAAATTTTAGAAGAAAGAATACTACACTAAGGATCAAAGCTGAGGTAGAGAATGATAAATAAAAAATCTCCTTTGGTAAATATCTACCCTTCAATACAAGAAACTCTTCCATTTCACCAATTGGAATTAGTTCGGTTACTCTATATTTACCTTGGGAGTTTTTCTCCACTAATTTTAGCTCTTCGAGTTTTTTCAGATGATAATCTGCTAGAGAAACACTACTCATATTTAATACTCGTTGTATCTCCCGAACTCCAAAATTCCGATCCTTTGTCTTCGCAAGAAGTAAGTAAACTTGTAAAGTCGTACCTCTCAAGTCCTTTCTAAGATTATTAAGATCAATCTCATTATGATGGGAGATTTCTCTTTCTATATACTGATTTTTACTTTTCTCCACAAAAATCATCCTTATTTAATCCAACTTATATGAGTACGAGCATAATTTCCGAAAGTTTGATGAAAATCATCGAATGTAGCCCCATATTCTTTATAGATGCAAGGGTCGCCTACACCAACAACACAATATGGTATTCCTTCTTCGGTGGTACCCCATTGCTCACAATGAAATCTTGTAGATTTTAACCAGCCATCTCTGTGTGCATCTATTTCTATTGATGTAGCGTTTTCAAACGTTATTCTTGTTGAAAATTCCCAATTCTCTGGCATTTGCCAATCACCAGTATATTTACGTCTTTCTGAATAATTTAAGGCTGGAAATAAGTCAAGTTCATTAACAACTGGCGCGGTTGAAAGTGCTTCCAGTATCATTTGACTGAAAAGGGTCACTTCATAAGAAATATAGTTATGATGAATATAAATGTCTGGATTTACTTTTGTATGAGTACCAAAGACCATCGCAACATTCCAATCATTATATTCATAACCTTGGTAAGCATGAAAATTCCATATTGAGTCATTTGTTATATATTCATCTTTATTCACGCCTTCTCTTGTCACAAAAATACCCACAAAATATGGGTCAGGATGTTGTAACTTCGTACTGTTGAATACTCTATAAAAAATTTCTAGTGATGTGATTGGAAGAGATAATCCCGTATAATTATGATAATCGAAGGATACATGGTAAATGTGGTCTGCACGGCGAATTTCTTTAATCTGATCTGGAAAAAAATAAGTCATCAAAAGAGGAGTAGCAAAAAGGCCTCCTAAAGAGACAATTGCAGTCATACTAACTCCTAAAATTATATTCATATAAATTCTATTCATAAAAAATCACTAATTCAATGAAATCTTGTTAATTTTTAATTCTACAGTTTGAACATTAAGTGTTCTAGTGATTGAACACAAAATAGATTTTTACTACCTTAACTGAAAAAGTGTGTAACAGTTAACTAACAGTTTTTTCCTTTATATTAAGTACTAGGGAAATATAGACTCCTTATTAAATATCATATTGTAAGATTTTTCCTGTAGATGAAAAAAGATTATATTTAGGGGGATTTTCTTTTCAAGAATGAACTAGATAACTAATTATGTCAATATTACTTCTTATGTTCTTAAAGCATATTTAGCTGCTGAGCTAGCATGGATTGTTGTTGTATCAAACAATGGGAGATCCACATCTTCTTGTTTTATTAAAAGAGGAATTTCTGTGCATCCAAGGATTATCCCCTGTACTCCCATTGTCTTAAGTTGCTGAATTATTTCAATGAATTTTACTTTTGATCTTTCTTCTATTAAACCAATAACTAATTCTCTGTAAATAATGTCATGTATTATTTGTCGCCCTTCTCTCTTTGGAATTATCACTTGTAAACCATATTTTTCTGTTAATCGGTTTTTATAGAAACCCTCTTCCATGGTGAATTTGGTTCCTAATAATCCAACTTTTCGGAGTCCCTTTTCATTTATTTTTTCAGCAGTTGCGTCGACTATATGCCATAATGGGATATTGATATTGTTTTGCACCTCGTCAGCTACTTTATGTACTGTATTTGTACAAATCACGATCAGGTCTGCTCCTACTTTCTCAAGTTTTTGAGCAGCATCAATTACTAATTTGCCTAGTTCTACCCATCTCCCTTGATGTTGAAGAGACTCGATTTCATCGAAATCAAAAGAATACATAATACTCTTCGCAGAGTGTAACCCTCCAAGGTATTCTTTGACTGTTTCATTAATTATTTGGTAATATTCATGTGAGGACTCCCAACTCATACCTCCGATAAGACCAATAGTTTTCATACTTTAAAAATAATCTATTAGAATAAAAAAATTTTTCATTTGTCCAATAATATTAATATCGCAACCCTAAAACAGAGTCTTCCATCTTGCTCAAGATAGTCTTTAATCATGTTTGAAACAAATGAGAAGTTCTTGATTGCTCAACAAGTTTTAATAAAACTTATATCTATCATAAAGTGATAAAATTGAGTACTGAAAAACGATTAAAATTGATCAGAAGTGTGGGAGAGGAAATTGTGACTGAAGAAGAATTGATTGAATTATTAGACGCAAAAAAAAGTTTTATTACTTATGATGGATTCGAACCCAGTGGCCAAATTCACATTGCACAAGGCATTCTTCGAGCAATTAATGTTAACAAGATGATTAAAGCTGGTGCTACTTTTAATATGCTAGTAGCTGATTGGCATGGTTGGGCTAACAACAAACTTGGGGGAAATCTCACTGATATTCAAACAGCGGGGAAGTACTTAATAGAAATATGGCGACAAACAGGAATGGATCTCGAAAATGTGAACTTTCTTTGGGCATCCGAGTTTGTGAGGAATGACGATTACTGGAAAAAAGTTATGCAAATTGCACGTAATTCCACCCTTAAACGCATCATTAGAACCGCTCAAATCATGGGAAGATCTCAAACAGATATGCTTCAAGCGTCTCAAATTCTCTATCCGTGTATGCAATGTGCGGACATATTTTGGCAAGATGTTGATGTGACTCAACTAGGTATGGATCAACGTAAAGTTAACATGCTGGCGCGTGAGGTAGGACCGAAATTATTCGGGAGTAAGCCAATAGTGATTTCACATCACATGGTACGCGGCCTCAATCCTCCTAAGGAATCCTATGCAAGTATTGAGGAAAAAGTGCTTGATTTGAAGATGTCTAAATCAAATCCTGATGCAGCAATCTTTATGACTGATACTGAAAAGGAGATTAAAAGAAAAATCCAAAAAGCTTACTGTCCTGAAACTGTTGAAGACAATCCTATTCTCGAATATATTCGATATTTTATTTTTGAGAAATATGACAAATTCAAAGTCGAACGAGCTGATAAATTTGGTGGAGACATTGAATTCACTTCATATCTCGATCTTGAAACTACTTTTCAAAATAAGGAAGTTCACCCTGCTGATCTAAAAAGTGCGGTGGCTTTTTACTTAAATGAGATGATTCAGCCTGTAAGAAAAGCATTTGAAACGAATTCAAAATTAAAGGGTCTTAGAGAACAGATTTTAAGGTTTCCAGTCACGCGATAAAATCTGAAAAATATTTACTTAGAGAACACGTATTCTCACATTTAAGATGCCTGGAGTTTTCTCTGTAGGCTTCTAACACGAGTTGTGTCCATTTCTTCAAGCGTGGAAAGTTTTTTCAAAATAGTTTGACGAAAATTCGCTTGGTTAATTACATGAATCTTTTCATCTTCAGTTAATTGGTTTTGAGAAAAATGTTTAAGGTAAATTGATTGAGTAATTAATAGATCAAAGCATATCAAACCCGAATACCAATTGTTTTTCACCATAGAGGGCGTTAAATTTTGCTGATATGTTGAAACATTTTCCTGTTGACTAACAAATTGATCTAATTCTTTAAGACGAATCATCAAATCTTCAAATGATCCCTTACTAAACCATTTTTGTTTCTCCGCGTCAAAATAAGCCAGATCTAAAAGGAGGAGTCCTTTCAATGCAAATTGAAGGATAGAATAGCGATAATTCAATCCTTGAGGGTTTTGAGTCAGGATTTGATGAATATCTTTGAAGAATGTAGAAAATCCATCGGTGTAGGTAGCCATTATGTCCCATTCAGGTTTCCAATCGGATTTTCTTTGATATTTAATTGAATCAAGATCAATAGTTGAGCCAGCTATTCTCCAATCAGGATTAAAAAACTCAGGGTCATTCATTACATTTACCCAGAATATTTCAACGTCTCCTTCCTCTGGAATCTGTTCTAGATCATAAGCTTCTCGTACAAAAGCTAATTCTGGATAATTGTTATGCCAAATTAACCACTCGGTTAGATTAGTAAAAGGGAAGGGGTCATTTTCCTTCAATGTAGATTCTTGTTGAATTTGATACACATCTGGCTTCATTAATGCTTCTGCTTGGATTTCTTTTGTTCTAACGTTAATTTCTGAAATAAAGTGATTTAATTCGATAGTTTGTTTTTTTCTTTTCCAGAGATCTCGTTTTTTCTTTTCTTGTCTTGATAAGGTTTTTTTCTTTAAATATGATTTTTCGTGTGTTAATAATCGTTCTTTTGTCTCTAGTAGAGCAGATGTGAGAAGTTGCCTGGTAGGTGAAGTTTTTTTCCCTCTTTTTCTCTTATTAATCTTTTTGATAGGCTTTTTTTCCTTTTTAATGACTGGAATTTCGGAATAATAGGTCGAAAGTGGTTGGGGTTTGTAAATTATTTTCTTTTTCCAAGAAGAAGGTGACTCCTCTATTTCCACGTCAAGATGAGAATTTCCAATTGAAGAACGCTCTGAAGGAGAACCTAGAGCTGGTAATTCAGTTTGTTTTGAAGAATCATGACGTTCAATTGATGCTAAATTAAGTAATAAACCCTGTTTTTCTAGTGTATTTCTTTTGGCATAAAAAATTGAAGAAGAAACTGATGAAAAATCATCAATATCATCAATAGCCATGATCTTCGTCTCTTTACACTTCATAATTAGGTGATATCATTTAATCAATCAATTCAAACGTATTTGTTTTCACGGTAATATGCATAATTACCCTATATCAGTGTTTTCGCTCATAAGGTTCTAAGTGGATAATAATATTTGCTCCAAGATTTCTTTGAATGATATCAAAGACTTCCTCACTAATTTTATGGCCCTGTCGAATAGAAAGTTCTGGATCAACAAGTACATGCATATCACCAACAATTCTACTCCTTATCATTCTTGCACGTATTTTATGAACTTCTTTAACACCTTCAACTGAAGTAGCTAAATTATTTATAAGCTTAAGTTCTTTTTCATCAGGTGCACGGTCTAAAAGAATACTTAAGGCCTCTTTAAGCATTTTAAGAGCTATGTAAGTTATTAAGAGAGAGATAATAATAGCAGCAATGGAATCAAAGATCCCAACGTTAATAAAAGCTCCTATCACTGCTATCAAAACCAAAATAGAAGAAAACATGTCAGTTAGATAGTTGAATGCTGTTGCTTTAAGACTAGCTGAATTAATCTGTTTTGCTATTCGAAAGACAACAATAGAAATGGTAAATTTCCCTAAAATTGAAATAACGGCAATAAATAGCCCTAAGATTGAGAATTCTAATTCTATTCCCCTTATAAAACGATCTAGAGCTTGAAAAAAGATACCGATTGCTGTTACTAAAATTATTCCAATTATTAATAATAAATAAATCATTTCAATTTTTTCATGTCCATATAAGTGATCCTCATCAGCAGGTTTCTGAGCAATAATTGTTCCAAGAAAAGCAAATATTCCCATAAATAAATCCATCAATGAATCGAATCCATCAGCAATTAGCGACATACTCGAAATTAATAACCCTGAAATAATTTTCAATAGACCTAGTGATGTGTTAACAGCTAGAGCAGTCAATGTTGCAGTTCTTGCCTTTTTTTGGATTTGTATAACATTATCTAGCAGAAAAATCTCCGATTTTCTGTTGAAATATAGTTTTCTTAAAGTTATGTTAGACAGACTCAACCAGATTGTTTATAAGTAGCCATAAGTTAATCTCTCACCTGATCTCCTAGATTTAAAGAAAACAAGGTTAGTCGTTACGGATGAAGACTACTCACCAGATATTTTTCAGCAATTCTAATAACATGCAAAAAATCAAAACAGAAAGTGTTGATTTAGTAGTTACTAGTCCCCCGTACCCAATTATTGAGCTATGGGATGATTTATTCTCTAAAATAAATCCAGAGATTAAGAGCGCTTTACACGTACAAAATGGCCTTTTAGCATTTGAATTAATGCATCGAGAGTTAGATAAAGTCTGGAAGGAGGTTTATCGGGTTCTTAAAAGAGGAGGAATTACTTGTATTAATGTTGGTGACGCTGTTAGAACAATTGGAGAAAATTTTCACGTCTATTCGAACCATTCACGGATTTTAAATTCTTGTTTTGTTCTGGGATTCAGTGCATTACCAGAAATAATCTGGCATAAACCTACTAATGCTCCGAATAAGTTTATGGGGTCAGGAATGTTACCTCCTGGGGCATATGTTACATTAGAGCATGAATTTATTTTAATCCTCAGAAAAGGGGGTAAAAGGGAATTTAAAAAAGCCTTGGAAAAGCTGAATAGACAAGAAAGTTCTTACTTTTGGGAAGAACGAAATGATTGGTTTTCTGATCTTTGGAATATTAAAGGGACATCACAAGGACTGAACAATGAAACCAGAGAGAGAAGTGCTGCTTTCGCTTTTGAATTAGCCTATAGATTAATTAATATGTTTTCAGTGAGAGGAGATATCGTTCTTGATCCTTTTCTTGGCACAGGGACAACAACAGTTGCTGCGATGAGTTCAGAAAGAAATAGTATTGGATATGAACTAGATCCGAGGTTTGAAAATATAATAATCAAACGTTTAGAAGGAATTGTAGAATTTGCTAATCAAAGAATAAACAAGCGTTTACAGAGGCATGAAAACTTTGTACAAAGGAGACTAGCTCAAGGAAAACCTTTGAAATACATGAATAATGCTTATGGTTTTCCTGTGATGACGAAACAGGAAGAAAATTTAATTATCCATCTATTAAAAACAGTTGATAAAATAAAAAACGACTTATTTGAAGTAGTGTATGATACACAAAGTAAATACTCTTTAGATTATAGTTCTTAAAAAAAATCCAGAAAGAAGTACTAATATTACCCCAAAAACCAAAATCCAAAGTGTGGTCAATTGACGAAGTTTGTTGTTTCTATTGTTTTCGATTCTTCGCATCTTTGAAAATGAATTATCTTTATTTGAAAATTCCATATTTCAGAATCCTCTTCATTTTACCCAATGATAAGGAGAGGAACACCACCGTCCCCGAAGTATTAAACTTGACCAATTGTATTGGCTTATTGCATTGATATAAATCTATTTTTTAGATTTTCAAACTTGAACCATTATGGCTCCGAAAATTCCTCAAATCACTCAGGAAGAACTGAAACGGGTATTAATTGTAGGTTGTCATCTTCATCGCTGGCAAAGCAAGGGAAAAGATAGTATCAAAAAAGTTATTCAAGAGCAAGGAATAGTTCAGTTAGATCCTATCAACCCTGCTGGTAGATATCATGATCTTTTTTTCAGTTCACGAATTTTTGATTATCATCAAGGAGAATTTGAAAGAATTGTCTATTCAGAGAAATTGGTGTTTGAAACATATTTTCATAATTTAAATGCGATTTATATAGAGTATTTTCCTCTCTTTTACTCTCAAACACTAGATCGAGACCATCTGGGAAGATATTATAGTCGAGCATTAAGGATACTTGAGCAAACTCATCCTGAAATGCTGGATCAAGTGTTGGATTATGTTCAAAAACATGGAATAACGAGAAGTTCAGATTTAGTTAGTTTGGGGAAAGCTGAACCAAAATATGCAGTATGGAAAACAAGTCGAAATTCAGGGACAGCTCTTGAGCTATTATGGGCTATGGGGAAACTAGCAGTAATACGTGATAATAATTTTCGAAAAATGTATGATTTAATTGAGAATTATATCAAAAAGTCATATTTGACAAAGAAATCTTACACGAAAGAAGAACAACAATTTTTAAAGCTCAAACTCAAGATGAAAAGTTTTCCTATTATTCCCACTGGTAAGATAACCATCAAGAAAGACGGAAACATTAGATTTGGTAAGAAAATAGCTATTCCTCCTGAAAAACTCTTAATTAAAGAATCTAAAGAGCAAATACCCACTCTAGTTCAGTTGAAAGATGAGGTTATAGGTTATATTGTGCCTTCAAATTGGAGGAATCTATGTCAAGAGAATCTAGATGAGGAGATGAGAGTTATAGGCCCGTTAGACCCAGTTATTTGGGATAGACAACTCCTAAATAAGTTGTTTGAGTACGATTATGTATGGGAAGTATATAAAAAACCTCAGGATCGAAAATGGGGTTATTATGTCTATCCTCTCCTCTATTGTGGGAATTTTATAGGAAGATTGGAAGCGAAATATGATTCTAAAAAGTCAATACTTCGAATATTTAATTATCAAGCTGAAGACCAGCTTCAAGCTGAAAACCATTTCTTAATAGATTCCAATGTAGAAGAGGCTTTTCATCGGATGTTAGCGCGTTGGAAGTCAATGGTTGGGGCCAAAGACGTTGAATATGATTCCACTGTCCCATACACAAATTCTGTGGATGGTCAATAATAATTCTGCATTTAAATTAGAACAATTTGTATTAATGAAAAAGCTTTGAGCGAATATTGAAGCTAACAACTGTTAAAACTTTACATATAACATAAGAGGTTTTTATTTTGACAAAAGAAAAAATAGAGTGGTATCATGATTTTATCGACCGTGATTATAAACCAAAAAAGGATGATCTAATCGCGCTTTACTATTTCGATAAGTCGGAAGAAGTCACGATTGATGACACTATTGGAAGATTAGCATCAGAGTCTTCAATTGGAACTTGGACCACTCTAGAGACACTAGATAATCGAATATATGATATGCGAGGCCGAGCCTTCTGGAATGATGAACATTTTGTTAAAATTGCTTATCCTTCAATTCTATGGGAGCGCGATAATGTCCCGCAACTGATGTCGGGGATAGCAGGGAACATCTTTGGAATGAAGGCAGTTAGGAATTTACGGTTAATAGATGCCACTCTTCCTTTGCAATACATTAAAGAGTCAAAGGGCCCTCATATGGGAGTTGAGGCTATTCAGAGAATTTTCAAGAAAAAAGAAGGCCCATTATTAGCCTGTGTTCCTAAACCTAAAATTGGGTTGACTGTAGAACAGCATTGTGAAATTGCATGGGATTTTTGGAGCGCTGGAGGCGATTTGGTTAAAGATGATGAGAACCTAACTTCTCAGTCGTTTAATATCTTTGAAAAACGTGTTGAACAGATGGCAAAGACACGAGATAAGGCTGAGAATGCAACAGGTGAGATAAAAGATGCACTCATCAATGTGACTGCAGAAACACATGAAATGGAGAATCGTGTGAAGCTTATTCATGATCACGGATTTAAATATTTTATGGTCGATGTAGTAACCACTGGTTTCGCAAGCGTTCAAACCCTTAGAAATTTAGCAGATGATCTAGACATGGCTATACATGCGCATCGGGCTATGCATGCAACGTTTACAAAGCACTATACACATGGTATAAGCATGTATTTCTTAGCTAAATTGATGAGACTCATTGGTGTCGATAATATTCACATTGGTACTGTTGTTGGTAAGCTTGATAGCCCAAAAGAGGATGTCCTTGATATGAAAGACCTTTTACTTAATCCAGAAATCAGTGAAGATAAGGGAAGAAAACTTACTCAATCATGGGGGAACATTAAGCCTACATTACCAGTTGCTTCTGGTGGATTACATCCAGGAGTTCTTCCAGAAGTTCTAACTGTGTATGGAACCACTGATATGGTTCTCCAAGTAGGTGGAGGTATTCATGGTCATCCTGAAGGCACCCATGCGGGTACGAAAGCTACTGTTCAAGCAATTGACGCCTGGCGTGAAGAAATTTCACTTGAAGAGCAAGCCAAATCCCATCCTGAGCTCCAAAAAGCCCTAGAAAAATGGGGTCATTTGAAACCAGTGTAGAAGCATTCATTGAGTCTTTAATTGACTTAGCGATTGCATTATAATCTTCCAAAAGCCATTTGGGTTGTCTTCAAACATAACATGACCAGCATCGGGGATAAATATTAAGGGTAATTGAGCTTGTTTAATTAGTATTTCAGAAGAAAATAATCCCTTATTTTTTTCTCCATATATGAAATAAATTGGACAATTCGACCCTTTTAATGTAGACTGTAATCTAGGTAAAAGCTGGTTACTTAATGAAACTGAAACCAGATCTACACTTGTAGCCCATAAAGGGAATGGGCCTATTTTTTGAAGTTCAGCTATAAATTCCACTAGTCTTCCTTTGGTTTTCTTATTGAGTGTTTCTATCCAAGAATCAAATTCATTTTCGAACTCTTCGCATGAATATTTTGCGATTTGAGAAGAGAAAAAGGTATCATTCTTATCCAAATTTCCTTCCAAGTAAAACAAGCCTATTACTTTAATTTGATCTTTTTCTTGGATCAATTGCTCAATGAGAGATATAGCAATTGGTCCCCCCATTGAATGAGCAATTATAACGAGAGATTTCACTTTTTCCTTCAACAAGAGTTGATGTAGACTTCTAGCTTGTTGATCCATTAAATAGGCCTGTTCAAGGTTTGACTTTGCTGAATTTCCATGACCAATGAGATCTGGAACAATCCATGAAAATTTACTAATAGAATATAAATCATAATGCCTTGGAAACCATTCTTTGTTTCCTCCTAATCCATGTATGAATAAAATATCAAAATTATGCTCAATAGTTTTGGTTCGATAATACGATAAATCAGCTATTGATGTCTGTAATCTCTGTTGTTTTAAGCTACTCATTCGGCTTTCACCCTTTTCTTGTAAAGCAATTAGATTGTCTGGAACGTGAAATAAATCAGGATTTAAAAATAATTATCATTCACAGTGAGATATGGATAATAATTTGTACTTCTGAACTTTCTACTCAGGATATAATCTTCTCGAGTATCTCAGCTGAATCTTGTACAAATTTCTGGCATTTATCAAAAATATTTTTCTCTCTTGCGAGTTCCCTTTGCTCTGGTGTACTTAAATCGAAGTCAATCAGTTCTCTGCACATAATGGTACCATTTCGGGTTTTGAATTCTTCCACAAATCGTGTAGCAGCATCATATGCCTTTTCTTTTGCTTGTTCATCATTATCTCTTTTTCTTCCATATTTAAGGCCAATGACCATGAATGCTCCAGTAACCGCACCACATACGTTACCCATGTAAGCCATTCCCCCCCCAAAAATCTCCGCTATTTTCAAACATGAACCTCGATCAATGCCTAATTTTGGTCCATAAGTTGAAAAAATTGCTTGAGAGCAATTAAATTTGGTTTTAAAGCAGGAAACAGCGTTTTCAACGTTATTCATTCTCACTTCTTCCTATTTGTGGTATTATATACTGAAAGATTTTACTACTAAGAGTGTTTGTTTTAAAAAATAAGTTTAATCTCTATTTCATCTGTTTAAAAAATCAATAAGAATCTGAGTGTACTCATCACTCATTGTGAGATATGGAAAATGGTTTGCCTTTCTACTAAAAGTTTTCACAATCGCATGAGGATAAGCTTCTTTCAACTCATTTTGTAATTGTTTAGGGACTAATGGATCATCTTCTGTTTCAATTATTAGTACTTGATCTGGTGGGGTAACTTCAATGATTCTAGTTGTGATAAAACTCTTTAGACGTGCCATCAATATTTTCTTGGTTATATTTTGTTCTAATTGATTGAGGAGGTACTCACGGGTCTGATCGTGCTCTAATGTCAACAAGCTCTTTTTCATGAATCTTTTTATCAGGAAAGTTGGAATCAATTTCTCAACTAATAGCAGTTTCTTATATTTCTGATGATAAAGGTGTGTAGTTATGAAAGTATTAGAAAGTACAAGTTTTTCAACCATCTTGTTATATTTAGAACAGAAGAATTGAGCTAGATAACCACCAAACGAAGTCCCAATTAATACTGTTTTTTTTATATCGTTTTTGCTAAGTATTTCATGTATTCCCAGTGATAGGTTTTCGACTCCAACTATAGGAGGTAAATCAAAACTTATTACTCGATATTTACTCATAAGTGATTTCATTGGTAACCAGAAAATCTCTCTACTACCTGTTGTACCATGTAAGAACACAAGAGCAAATTCAGAGTCCTTTTCTCCAAAATCAAAAAATTCCCACTTAGTGTCATTAATTTCGATTTTTTTAGCCTTTTGCTGTTGTCGAAATGTATTCAGGTCATCCATTGACCAATCCATTGTTTCTATTTCCTTCAGAATATTTATCTTTAGTTAAATCCAATTTATTCGTTGACAATTCCAGTCCCTTAGGGCTTTGTTTAATTCTCCTATGTGGTGCATATTATGTCTGAGTAAGTATAGCAATTTTTCTAAGATACTTTTTAGATGTGGATCGAATCCATCTTTTTCAAATAAGTCTTCATCACGAGTATTTTCAAAATAATTTGTAATTCGCTCTTCAATTTCGGCAAGATAATCTAATAGGAGTTCTTTTGTAATCCTTGCTTGCTTTTGAATTTTCATTTCATCAGTATCAGTTTCATAATTAAACCCTGCTATTTTTCCCCATTCCATTCCTTCAGGTGTATTACGGCTATAAAATTCAGCTGTTTCGATAATATGATAGACAGTCAATGAAAACGACCATTCATTCACCATTTCCAGCCAGTGTTCCTCAGTAATGTTTTCAATTGCTTGACGTAGAATATTCCAACTATTCTTAAATTCCTGTGATAAAATCAGGCTAACACTTAATTTCTGACTTTCCGATTTCATATCTAATCACTAATATCAAATTCTTTCCATGAATATAACCATCTTTTTCAAAGATCAAGAATTGCTTCCGCGATATCTATTACTTTAATTTTTCTTGCATTTTCTTGAAGATGTAGCATGCAGGTTGGACAGGAAGTTACCAATACACTAGCACCAGTATTTTCTGCTTCTGAGATTCGATCCTGTGCTAAGGTTTGCGCTATACGACTAAATGAAAGGCGCATTCCACTTCCAGCCCCACAACATTTAGATGCTTCACGAGTATGCTCCATTTCTCTAATTTCTTGACCTAGTATTGCATTTAGAATCTTTCTTGGTTCTTCAAAAATTTTGAGGCCCCGTAAAAGGTGACAAGGGTCATGAAATGTAACAGCAACATCTTTCTTCTTATGGACATCAATTCTTTTCTCTTCAATTAGTTCTGCGAATAACTCTGTAATATGTAAAACATCATAGTTAAAATCAGATAAATACTCTGGATAATGAATTTTGAAGATATAAGCACATGTGGGGCAACTTGTAATAATGGTATCAATGTCCTGATTAGAAAAGATCTCCTGATTCATCTTCATTAGTTTTATAGCTGCTTTCTGTTGACCATTCTCATATAAGATGAATCCACAACATTGTTCAGTTTTTAGATTAAGATAATCGATTTTTGCTTCTATCAATATTCTTTCAGTTGCATTAGAAATTTGGGGAGTCATAAAACGATTCATACAGCCATGAAATAGAAGAATTTTCCTCATCGTATTCACCTCTCTTTTGGATTTTGTCTACCAAAAGGATTACCAGATTCTTCTACTCTTTTTTCGATATCAGCTAATGGAGGTAAAAGTAATCCTTCCTTTGTTGCACAATCCCTTATATATTTGAGGAGATCAGGTATAGGAATATCTACTGGGCAAACATCCCCACATCTCTTACACATCGTGCAGAAATTTAATCCAGATTCTACAGCAGTTTGAATTCCATTTAAAACCGCTGTATGTACAATCCCAATGGGACCAATATATGTAGGCCCCCCAAAGGCGATTCCTAGGTTTTCATATACAGGACATTCATTAATACAAGATCCACACCCTAAGCAAATCAAGGATTCTTTAAGTGGCCCTTTACTTGCTTCTATTCGATGGTTGTTGACAAATATTACATGAACTTCTTTTGGCCCATGCATTCCATTCCTCACATCAAATTCAATATCACCTGTTTTACTTGGGCCTGAAATCATAGATAAATACACTGGAGTAATTTGCCCAGTTGCGTAAACGCTTAGTAATCGGATTTGCGTAAATGCAGTGGCAATATCTGGGACGATCTTATTCAGAGGGCAAATAACAATGTGTATTGGAGGCGCATTCGATATAAATCGAATATTTCCTTCATTCTCGCATAGGAATATTGCACCTTCTCTGGCTGCAAGAACATTACAGCCAGAAATCCCAATATCAGCATTAACAATATAATCACGAATTTCTCCTCGTGCTAGAGCAATAATATCATCAACAGTGGAATTTGATGGGAGACCAAAAAGAGTAGCTATCTCTTCTCTGGAGATATGAATAGCTGGAGCAATTGGATGGCTACCTCTTTCCTTCCGCATTTGAACGATTCGATCACCGAGATCAGTCTCAATGACTTCATTCCCGAGTGATTCGAGATGTTTCACGAGGCCTATTTCTGACCCTGCATTAGTTTTTGACTTCACAACAATTTTATTGGTTCCCACAATTTTCTCTATGTAATGGAGGGCATCATTAGGAGTATCTGCGTAGAAGACTTCGCAGCCAACTGAAATTAATCCCTTATTAGCTCTCTCTACTAATTCAGGTAGTTTTTCGACCCATATTTGCCGAATTTGGCGGAGTTCTCCCTTTAATTCATCTTTAGGGATTTTTTCTAGTGAATAGTATTTTTGATTTGTAATAAGATCAAGTGCATATTTCCTTGCTTTAATTTCTGCTGTATTGTCTAATGCACTGTTTACTTTATCTATCAATTCAAAGAAGGTTTCATCTAAGCCCATTTTTAATTCACTATTTGAATAAAGGTTAAATGCATAAAAAAAATTGGTTAATCTCCACTACTTTTCAAAGCAAGAGGTTCAAACATAAGTACATAACTCTCGGATTCACTAGTAGGACTGTGGTTTAACCCTTTGGGAATTACTGCTAGATCTCCTTGGTTGAGAACAAGAGGTTGGTCGTTCTCTATTTGTATTGCTATAGTCCCTCTTAAAACATAGAATAATTCATCCTCATTGGAATGTTTATGCATTGGATAAGTACCTTTGAACATAGCTAAGCGAATAACTTGATCGTTAACCCTAGCAATCTCTACTGGGCTCCAGGGTTTTTCTATTTTCCTCATCTCATCTTCTACTGTAATTTTTGGGATCATAGCTAAGGACTCCCTTAATTTTATTCGTTATCACAATACACTTTAAATTAATATTCACAGAAAATATTTGTCAGAAAAGTGATGAGTACAATTGAAACTAATTTAAAGAGATTTAAGTATCAATATTGTAAGATTTGAAGGTTTTTTTATGCTTATGAAAGAAGAGCTGGAAACTTATCATGAGAATAGACCCAGATCTAAACAATTATGGGAAAAGGCAAATCAAATGCTAGCAGGGGGAATTTCTCATAATATCCGTAACTTTGGTCTTCCCTCTATTGGTGCTTTTCCACCATTTATTGATTCAGCTAAAGGTGCCAAAATAAAGGATGTAGATGGAAATGAGTATATTGATTGCTGGAATGGTCATTTCGCCATGATTCTAGGTCACAATCATCCTGAAGTTCAAGAAGTAATTGCAGAGCGGTCGAGACACGGATGGCACGTTGGAACTAACACTGAAAATCAGGTAGAACTAGCTGAAACAATAATTCGTGATAACCCAAGTATTGAAAAAATTCGGTTTTGTACCAGTGGGACGGAAGCGACTATGTATGCTTCTAGGTTAGCTCGAGCGTTTACAAAAAGAAGGATAATAGCAAAGGCAAAACTTGGATGGCACGGAGCGAATGACACCTTGTTTTATGATGTGGGTGGATTGATGGTAGGAAAGGATACTCCTGGAATCTTGAATAAAGATGAAGCAGGTATAGTTACTTTTCCAATTAATAGTAATGAGATATTTGATTTTATTCAGAAAAATGGTACTAATCTCGCTGCCGTAATTTTAGAGCCTATTCTAGGAGGGGGAGGTGGTTTTCCTGTTGAACTTA
Organism: Promethearchaeota archaeon; assembly: GCA_048938105.1. Classification (GTDB taxonomy): domain Archaea; phylum Asgardarchaeota; class Heimdallarchaeia; order Hodarchaeales; family Hodarchaeaceae; genus Hodarchaeum. The sequence goes on along the minus strand of JBHLMN010000009.1, from coordinate 53,939 downwards.
ACTTCCTGAAGAGATTACGGGAAGAAACTACAAAGTGCGGTGCTTTATTAATCTTTGATGAAATTATCACAGGATATCGTTTTTCTTATGGACTTTTCCAAAATGATCTCCAAATTTACTCCGATCTAACTACCATGGGGAAGATCATTGGAGGAGGTTTACCCATTGGTGCAATTGGTGGGCAGAAAGAAATTATTGCGTTAGCAACTCCACAGACACAGAATCAAGTGTTGATTGGTGGTGGAACTTTTTCTGGTTATCCCCTCAGTATGGCTACTGGATTAAAGACATTAGAAATTTTGAAAAGATCCAAAGAATACCAACGGATTAATAGCGAAGGGACAAAACTTAGACAGGAATTAAATCAATTCTTTGAAGAAAAAGAATTATCAATCGTAGCCGCTGGATATAAATCGATCATCATGCTTCATATCATGTCAAAATGGATGGAGGAACCGAAAATTAAAGAAATAATCCAATTAACTGATAGAAAGCGTGAATCTTTACTCCAGTTAGCGTTATTCAATCGAGGAGTGTTGGGATTACACGGCTTGGGATCTCTCTCAATGGCCCACACTCAATCCCATGTTTTACAGCTTAAACAAATCGTTAAGGAAATTGCTACTCCAATCACTCAATCAGTTATATAAATAGGAGATTCTTAAAAAAATAAAGGAAATCGATTGGATTAAACCTCCAATTTTCCTTTCTTTTTTCTTCTTCTTTTGTTTAGTACCCCTATTAGCACGGTTAATAATAGCATTTCACCAGGGAAAGTTGTTGGAGCTCCATCTTTGGTTTCACTTGAAGTTTCACTCGAAGATGTCTCAGTTTTCTTTTCTGATGTTTCAGGGGTTGATTCCATTGTTGTTGTCGGTATACTGTTATTGATGGAAAAACCACCTGAAATAACTTCAGTAGTTAAGCCGTGGGAGCAGTTTGCTAGCACTTTGATCATATAAATAGTGTCATCAGCCATTGACGTAGTATCCCAGTTATGACTGGTAGCTGATAACCCATTAACAATTAATATCCAAGTAGTGCCGTCATCAGCTGAATAATAGACGTTATATGTTACAACATGGTCTAAGGAGTCTACAGCTGCCGTCCATTGGACATTAACATTGCCAACACTGGTGCTAATTCTTGTAATTGTGGGTGCTATAAGAAAATGCCCTTCAATATTGGTTATGGGGGAAGGATCTTCGTTAGCTGTATCTCCAGCTATGGGATATGGATTATCAACAATGCCGTCGTTGTTAGAATCGGGACTAGTCCAATCTGACCAATAATTGGCTATAAAACTAGTATCGGTAGATTCAGAATCATTAGCTTGAGAATCACCACTGGGATTATTATTGATAAATCTATTTCTGGTAATACTATTACCATAGGAATTATACACGAAGATTCCGACATCAATGTTGTTACTGATGGTATTATCAGAAACATGATTCTCATTGGAGTCCGAAGACAAATAAATTCCAACATCATTGTTATCAACGATGTTAATGGAAATTTCGTTATTTCGAGAGGATGCATACAAATAAATCCCGAATTCATTGTTATCATTGATAGTGTTATCAGTTATATAGTTATTAGTAGATTCATAGGTATATATCCCTTCATTGTTATTTATGATCGTGTTATTGGTAATAAGATTATTCGCAGACACATCAAATTCATTATACAAGATAATCCCGAATTTATTGTTACTGATTGTATTATTGGTGATATTTAATTCTTGGCAAAGGAAGCAATGTACCCCAACAGCGGTGTACAACAAATTTTGGTTGTTAATAGTTACATCTTTGCTGTTAACAAGAATAACTTGACCTGCACCCGCAGGTACAACTCCCTCGTTTATATTTTGCCAGTAAACTAGTGGTTTCGAGTTTACTAAATTATCAACAACTTCCGCTTGCATAAAATATTCAATGGAGAATCCAACTACATATAATCCACCACTTGTCATATTGTTGCCTTTAATATAATTATTAGGGGATCTATCGAGATAAATTCCATCATCGTAATTATTAGTGATAGTATTATTCTTAATACAGGTATTGCTTGATTGATGTACGCCAATTCCGTCTTCATGGTTGTTACTGATTATATTCATACTTATCGTATTATTATTACTGGACCAATACGAACGAATTCCGTCTCTCATATTGTTAGAAATCGTATTTTTGATAAAGCTATTAGTTTTGGAGGAATGCAGGTACACTCCATAATCATTATTTATAATCGAATTATTGATAAAACTATTATTTGAGCCACCTGAAAAGTAAATTCCATCTTCATAGTTGTTACTTATAGTGTTATTGATAAAACTGTTGTTCGAGCTACTTGTTGAATAGATTCCAGCTTCATTGTTGTTACTGATAGTATTATTGATAAAACTGTTATTAGAGGAATGATAGAGCTCGATCCCTTGATTATCGTTGATAGAAAGATTATTATTGGTAACAATGTTATTTGCGGAATACCACAGGAGAATCCCTCCATTATTGTTAATGTTTGTATTATTGGTTAAGGTGTTATTATTGGAATAAGAATCTAATGTTATTCCATCCTTAACACTACTATTAATGATGTTATTGCTAATACTGTTATTAATCGAGGAATTTGTTAAATAAATGCCAAACCAGCCGTTATTAATGATAGAATTATTGTAAATACTGTTATTGGAAGAAAAATCCATCTCAATTCCATCGTCAACATGATTAGAAATAGTATTGTTATATATCTGGGCATTTTTTACATTAGAAAGAAATATTCCATCATAGGCATCATCGATAAGACAATTTTTTATTGTAAAATGAGCATCAACGTTGCTAATTTTGATATAACCACTAATACTTAAGTACGATATATTATAGGGATCACTTGGAGAACCATCACCTGACCACCCTTCAGTACCTGCTTGCGAAGAAAAGTCAGCGTTTCCATCAATCACGATAGAATCATGATCCTCTAATTGAACTGAACTTATTATTTCATTTAATGAGGATTCAGTAACGTTCTCTGGAGATAATTGTACTCCAGTCCCTTTATAACTAATGAAAATCAGTGAAATTAATAAAAAAAATAATACTTGTTCTCTTTTTTTCATTTTTTTGGACCTTCTAATCAAGTTTTCTAAATAGTGCTTTTTTTGTGAATAATCTTACTGCTATTCTAGTGGCCATTTTAAAAAATTTTTGGCCATGCCCAATTACCAATGATTCTAATTACGCTTGTTATTTTTAATCAAAACTACTCTTCTTAGAATCATTTGTGAGGAGAAATATATATGAAATTACGGCATATAGTGAAATTCCTCTTCATATATACAGGTGTGTTTCTACGTATCCTAAAATTCAAAATCGTTTTTTTCTTCTGGTATAGGCCTTGAATGGGGTTCGAGGTTCAAGACCTATCCAATCTGTAGTATTATCTAATTGAGAGAGAGAACATAATATATCGAAGGTCACCCAGCTACAACAAGCTGTAGAAGAGATAGCGTCTCCTGTTACTCAGTCTTCTTTTAATTATTGGTAAATCAATGAAGCAAAGTAGTTTTAATATGAATTCTTAATCGAAATTAGATTAGCATACTGAGTTTGAATTTTAATTAATCTTTTCCGATGATTAAAAAATGAATTTGAATTCTATTAACTCTGTAGATTAATATCCTTAATTTGGAAATATTTTGATGTAACTTAATATTATTGAATAAATACAATTAATTCCGTGACAGTGGTACCAAAGTGAAAATTAAAATCCAAGGTGCGAATGAAAATAATCTCCAAAATGTTGATGTTGAATTTGGAGACGGATTAACTGTTGTCACGGGTATTTCTGGAAGTGGTAAGAGTTCGCTCGTTTTCTCAACATTATATCACGAATCTCGCCGACGATTTTCCGAAATATTCACTAGGGGGTCTAAACCACGATTAGCTCCAGCTAAAGTTCACAAAATCACTGGTTTAGGCCCCACAATCGCAATAGAACAAAATATTCTCAACAGAAACCCTCTATCAACTCTCGCGTCAGCATCAGGACTTCATCCCTTTCTAAGAATACTTTATACTAATTTTGGCCAACGAACTTGTCCTAAATGTACGAATAAGATCATTATTTACTCAGAAGATGAGGTTGTAGATCAAATAAGCCAACAGGTTAAAAATAATACTTTGAAACTGTATGCGCCGATTGTTAAACAAGTCAGGGGTTCTCATAAAACTTTACTTGATACTCTTCTTACTGAATTTGGGGAAAAAGCTCTGATTATAGATGGTCATCCCTATCATTTTGAAGATTTAGATCCTTTCAAGGTTCATGATATCGAAGTGGAAATAGCTGCAATAGATGATTCAGTTTCACCAAGAGAACTCCGAGTACACATTCAGAAGATCATAGCCCTAGGGGCCAATGCTGTTCATGTTCGATCTGATATCAACCAACAAGATCAATTGATGTATTCTTTTACAAATAGCTGTTCTACTTGTGGTACATGGATAGGGGAAATAAAATCCTCTCTTTTCAATATGTCATGTCCATATTGTAAGGGAGAAGGGTGTAAACGATGTCAGAATGTAGGTTTACACCCTGAAACTCTGATGGTAACTTGGAAAGGATTACGCTTACCTGATCTGTTAACTCTATCAGTTGAGGAGGCAAAGACACTTTTTATGGATCCACAGCTCCCATCTTCCGCAAATCGATTACTTTTTGAAATACAACGACGATTGAACGCGTTAGTAACAGTTGGATTAGGCTACATCACGTTGAATCGTTCCTCTCCGACATTATCTCGAGGAGAGTCGCAAAGAGTACGTTTAGCAATCGCACTAATCAGTCGTTTAGAAGATATAGTTCATGTATTAGACGAACCAACGATTGGCTTAAGTATCATTGATACAATGAGGCTTCTTCCCGCTTTCCGTCAGCTTCATGGGCCTGTGATATTTGTTGAACATGATCGAGTGGCTGCAGCTACAGCAGATCAAGCAATTGATCTTGGTCCTGGAGCTGGACGTGAGGGAGGAAAGGTTACTTTTACTGGTTCATTATCCGCTCTTTGGAAAGCAAACAGTTATACTGGTCGTTTCTTCAGTATGAGGGATCAAGTGGAGATCCCAGAGTACCGTACACCCTCAAATCAATTTTTGAAGATTGTAAAAGCTAGTTTGAGAAATTTGAAGAGTATTAATATATCAATACCAATAAACCAACTAACTGTTATTACAGGGCCGAGTGGTAGTGGGAAGAGTACATTGGTCGAAGATGTGCTATACGCCTCTTTAACCGAACTAAATCCTATTGGATGTAAAGAAATAACAGGTCCATCATTGAAAGCTGTTTTAGTTGATCAAACACCCATTGGTAAAAATCCTCGTTCTAATCCAGCTACTTACACAAATTTAGCTGGAGTTATTCGTGATATCTTTTCAAAAATTACAGGGTTTTCCCCTTCACACTTCTCTTTCAACCGATCAGAAGGGTGGTGTGAAAACTGTAAAGGTATGGGAGCTATTGAAGTAAAAATGCGATTTCTACCCTCTACCTGGATTCCCTGTGATGTATGTGAGACAAAACGCTTTTCTGACAAAGTTCTTAAAGCAATGATACGATTTGATAATCATTCACTTTCAATTTCTGATTTCTATGAATTATCTGTTGATGAAGCGTATACTTTGCTCATTAAACAGAAAAAAATTGGCTTAGCACAAAAAGACTGGAATGCAGCTAAACGTATCTTGACTGCGCTCCGTGATGTTGGCTTAGGTTATCTCCCGCTTGGACAACCCTCTCCAACACTTTCAGGAGGAGAAGCTCAACGAGTAAAATTAGCGAAATATTTAGGAATGAGGTCACTAAAAGAGAGGTTGATCTTATTAGATGAACCTTCTACAGGCTTACATCCGTATGATGTATCACGATTATTATTTGTTTTAGATAAACTAGTTCGAACAGGTGCAACGATAGTAGTGGTAGAACATAATTCTGATTTTATTCGTGCAGCCGATTGGATTATAGATCTTGGATCTGGTGCGGGCCCTGAAGGGGGTAATTTGATATTTGCTGGTTCTCCAAAAGAGTTGTTTAAAGCCAGGGAATCTGTTACTACAAAAGGACTTCAATATGAGGATTCAATAAAGCCCATAAAAGAAGAAATTCAATGTGAGAGTAAAGTAGAGAGTATTCGAATTGAGAATGCAACTGCCAATAATCTAAAGAATGTTTCAATAGAATTTCCTAAGGGGATAATAACAGTAGTTACGGGAGTATCTGGTTCTGGAAAGTCAAGTCTAATCGGTGATGTCCTTAAATCCGAAGCCGAAAGACGTTTCCTCGAGACATTATCTCTTTATGAAAGACAAGGATTTAGAGAAGGACCTGAAGCACCAGTTGATTCTATAACTGGTCTTGGTGTCACTATTAGTATCGATCCAAGGCGAATTGGAAGATGGTATAATTATCGTTCAACTGTAGGTTTAATAACAGAGATTTCACATCATTTAACTATCCTTATGTCGAATTTCGGTGAATATCAATGTTCTAACTGTAATACTCTGTGTAAGAGAAACCTCCATGAGTGGTTTTGCCCAAACTGCAATCTATCCTTCCCAATTCCTGAAGCAAAGTATTTTTCCACTTCAAATTATGCTTCAGCTTGCAAGAAATGTCATGGTGTTGGAACACTTCCAATCCCTAAACCAGAGAAATTAATCATTCATCCTGATAAACCATTGTGTAAGGGAGCAATGTACTCTCCAGGATTCTTTCCCAAGGGTTATTTATGTAAAAAGTATAATGGAGGATATTATGTAGTTCAGGCTTTAGCAAAACGTCATAATTTTGATCCTATGACAACTCCTTGGAATGAAATGACTCCAGAAGCTCAAAATGCTTTTTTATATGGCGAATCAAAACCATTAAAGGTTACATTTGAAAGTCGAAGTCGACTAGGTACATATGATAGGACAATTCAATTCCCAGGGTTTTATGGTTGGATTGGTGACTGGGATGTTGGTGGTACATATTCTTCTACAGTAACCTGTTCTGAGTGTAATGGGGCACGATTAAGGCCTGAATACCTTACTATAACTCTCGGGGGTTACAATATTTATGATTTAACCGAAATGCCGTTTAAACAACTTCTAGAAGTATTACAAGATTTGGAATTACCGAATATCGATAAAAATATTGCTCAATACAGCCTAGAGACCATTGTTCATCGTCTAGGCTTCTTGAACCAAGTTGGTTTAGGGTACATCAATGCCTCCCGTATAATAATGACATTGAGTGCAGGTGAGGCCCAGCGAATAAGATTAGCTGGATTATTAGGGAGTAACTTGACCTCTCTTACAGTCTTACTTGACGAACCAACTAGAGGCTTACATCCTAGTGAGATTGATGGATTGTTAAATGCTTTAACTCGTCTTCGTGATGATAATAATACAATCATTGTTATAGAGCATGATCCTCAGGTAATCAAGGCAGCTGATCATGTAATAGATATTGGCCCTGGCCCTGGAACAGAGGGTGGAACAATTGTTGCTCAAGGTACTCTTGGAGAAATCTCCCAAGCTGATACAATCACTGCATTATGGTTGCGAGGAAAACGTCGCTTTACTCGTCCAAAGAAGTATGAGAAATTCCGTACATCAAAGAGATGGCTAAGACTTCGAGGTGCTCGTGAGCATAATCTTAAAGATGTGAATTTAGAAATACCACTAGGTGTATTGGTAGGGATTTGTGGAGTTTCTGGTTCAGGGAAAAGCACATTGTTAATTGATATACTAAGCCGAATTCTTGTACCAAAAAAACATACAACTTCTGTCGCGTATGAACCAATTAATCCAGGTGAATATGATTCTATTGAGGGAGCCCCATCTCGAGCAATGATTATTGACCAATCAAAGCATAATGTCAGTAGTCCATTTACTTATTTTAACTTAAGAAAACCCCTATATTCCTTATATGCTGAGAGTGACGATGCTAAAGCTCTTGGATTGGATGAAAAGCAATTATTCCAAGGATGTTCTGCTTGTAAGGGTAGGGGTCGAATTCGAATGGACATGGGTTTTCTTCCTGATGTATTCACTTCTTGTGATACATGTCAAGGAACTGGTCTAACAGCTGAAGCATGGATGGTTCGATTATATGGATATACTTTGCCAGAGCTGTTTGATTTAACACTTAACCAGATATATGACCTTTTCAAATCTGATGATAGAATTTCTCGACCACTAAAATCAGCTAAAAACGTGGGTTTAGGATATTTGCTATTACGTCAACCACGCATTCATTTATCTGGTGGAGAATGTCAAAGGCTTAAAATTGCCAAAGAACTTAGTAGAAAGAAACTAAAATTAGAAAAGTCAACAATGTATATTTTGGATGAACCTACAGTAGGTCAGCATTTACATGATGTGTCACGGTTACTGAAAGTACTTCAACATTTGGTTGATGAAGGAAATAGTGTTGTAGTGATTGAACATCACCCCCATGTGTTGGCTGCCTGTGACTGGCTTATAGAACTCGGACCTGTTGGAGGGCCAGAAGGTGGGTATATTGTAGCAGCTGACACCCCCCTAAAAGTAGCGGAAGGAGATACTCCTACTGCTGAGTACCTTCGTCCTGTTTTGGAGGGCCAATTATGAACTGGATTCCATTACTCTTAGCAGATCCATCTCCTTGTTTGCGTTTATTGGTCTTACAGGACCTTCTACATAAGCCAGAATCAGATCTAGAAGTCAAAGAATTAAAAGAAATTCGTGATTCTGATTTTCTAATAGCAGACTTCCTTAAGCTCCAACAATCTGATGGTTCCTGGAATGGTACTGATTTTCCAAATTTGTTTTCTTATACTGATAAAATTACAACTACCTCAATGGTGTTGTTAAGGTTTGGATTCTTAGGATATTCATCAGATCATCCCTCCGTTCAGAAGGGAGTTGAATTTCTCTTCTCAAGACAATCAGATGAAGGTTTATGGCCTCTTCCTCTTAGGAGCCAAAAAGTTGATGGAGGGTATGATATGATTCCTTTACAAACAGCTTTTCCATTACGTGCAGTCGCAGCATGCGGATACTCAACTAATAAACGAGCTGAGCGTGGTTACGAATGGTTATTAGCTCAAAGATTAAGAGATGGATCATGGCCTGCGGGAACGAAAGCAGGAACGAGGGGGTTGATTGCAGGGTATCGGAAACTCGCTCATTCACATTGGGGATGTCGGACAAATACTACAGCAGCGTTACATTGTTTGGCATTACATCCTGATCGCAGAACTGGTGAGGAAGCTCATCGTGCCTTAGATCTTCTTCTTGCTCGGGAAACTCGTGAAAAACACACTCTTGGATTTGAAGTATCTCGTTTGATTGGATTAGAGTTAGCTACGGGCTATTTTACACACTTCGCGAGATTTGATGTTGCTTTCCTTCTCCACTTATGTTGGCGAGTTGGGGCTAGTACAGAGGATGAACGAGTTAAAGAACTCTTAGAATTCATCCTCCAACAACAAGGATCTTACGGGTTATGGAATTATTCCCCATTTCCGCAATCTTCTAGGTGGGTAACCTTTGATATCCTTAGGTCGCTAACTGGGTTGGAAGATTCCACTGAATGGCTCAGTCTCGAACCAAGAACTCCATTCAGAGCATATCCAAGAGGACAGAAGAGATTTTAAGGTTTTTTTCTTGAATGATATGCTATTCCTAGTTATAGGCGCCATTTTTCATGAGGCTTATAGTGCTAATTAGTAAATCTATCGAAGGACTATATTAGATGACTGGTTAAATAATTCGAGGAAGGGATTTGAAGTAATCATCATTTTCGCTTTTTCAAACGAAATTTAATTGGTGTTAAGATTATAAAAACCATTATAGTATACATTAAAATGAACCCTGGAGCGCTACTCGGTCCTTTCAAAGTAGTATATGATTCTTTTTTAATTATTTTAAGTTTGACTTCATCTGTGGCTGTGTTTCCTGAGGTATCACTTACAATCAGCTCAACATTATGAGTTCCAGCAAACCATCCAATTAATGGTAATGTGATGTCGGTTCCTGTCCAAGTTTCTGTTATAATAGTGGTTCCATTATGTTTTATTGTGTATGAGGATGGATGTAGATCGTATGCTTTCCAAACAACTTTTGCATTGGGATCCCCTTCAACGAATCTACAATCGAAAACTTGAGACAATGTCGGTGTAGTAATATCCACAACAACAACGTAACAGGATGCAGCATGTGAAAATCCAAATTGACAATAAACGACGAGGATATACTTGTGTAATCCCAATTCAAGGGTATCCACAGAAATTGACATGTTCATGTTTGTAAGCGTTCCCGAAGAAATTAGCTGATCATTGAGATAGAGAGAATAGTTGTGAGGGTTTGCTTCTATGATTTCCCAAAGTATTGAATGGCCTGTGGTCCCTTCGGAGAAAACAAGGTCTGGTGGTCTTATTATGAACGGGGGAGTGTAATCAGTAACATGAACCTCAACTAATTCTGTACCTATATTTCCTGACTCGTCAGTGACTTCCACTGTATAAGTATAATAGCCTGTAGACAAATCCGCAAGACTCACGAATATAAACGGAAAATCCTCTGACAAAGTCCCTTCAGCGATTGATGTTCCATTTCTGAAGAGGCGATAGCTCTCTAAGTGTGGCTCTGAGATGAAAAACTCAAACCACGAGGCGGTATAGAGTGGTTCATAATAAATAGGGTCGTGTGGCCAAATATAAGGTGCAAGGACATCTTTAATGGTCACATCAAAAGATGAGGGAATCATATTGCCAGTCGCATCTCGAAATTCAGCCTTAATGTTATACGATCCTGCGGTTAAATTCCTAATAGGGACTGGGATACTACAATTTCCAATGGTCCAGGTACCTTTTTTGACCAATACACTGTCTTGATAAATTCGATAAGTGCCAGGCCTGGGATCAAAATCGTGTAATTGCCAATAAGGTATCTCTATTTCCATTAGAGTATGTTCATTAACTATCAAATCGCCTGGATCTGCCATCAAAGTCGGGGGATCAATATCATGGAGTGTAAGGATACATTTAGTAGAAATATCATTACCTACTAGGTCGTATACATATAGTTCTAAATCATTGGCTCCAACAGGTAGATTTAACTCTTCTACTTGAAATATTACAGGAACTCCAGATTTCCAAGTACCATTTTGACCCAAAGTCGAATTAATCCATAGCTCATATTTGGCTGGATAAGTGTCTGTTGCTGTGAAATTAAATGATCCACCGTAATTGAGATACGCAATAATATAATCATCAGGTGAAATTGTAAGTTCAGGAGGAACAATGTCGGGGGCAGCCACAGTGATAAATATGCTTGCTGAGGCAGAATTACCTCCGCCATCCTGAACTAAGAGTGTAATATTCATATCATATGGGAACGGTGCTTCTGGAAGTGCCAACTCTGATTCAGGAACATAGAATGTTACAATGAAATTGTGTTCTATATCTGGATCTAGGAGTACTTCAAGGTTATCTTGAGTAAGAGAAAATTCCCCCATGTCACCACCGGCATAGATACAATACTTATAGATACTTATATTTAATAGATATTCTTCAGTACAATTCCAGACAAGAGGAATTACATTCTCATCTGCATAATTCCATGGTACGCTATCATTATCTGAAAGTGGTGTTACAATCGGTATCGTTGCGTCAGGTGGGTTGATAGTGATCCAGATTTGCTCAGTAGCCTCATTTCCAGAGGTATCATTATATGTTACTGTAATATTATAGATTCCCTCATCTAACGCATTAGTAGGTCCAGTTACAGGAACAAAAATTGGAGAATCATTAATCCAAGTACCAGTATCATAAGGTGTAGTACTGTTGATATAGATTGAGTATGTATCTGGCCAGTTGTCGATTGCTTTCCATGATGGACCATATGTAAATTCTGTTGAATATGGATATTCAAAGCCCCAAGCAGACTTATCAGTATCAACATAGATGATTCCTGGGGGAACATAGTCAGGTTCAAGAATATTCACACTGACATCTGTTGATGAGAATATCGCTCCTCCGCTACCATCAGATAATGCAGCAATTCGAAAATCATATACTCCCGCATCTGTATCATTAACTTCTGACTTTGGTATTTTCAGCGCCACTATTATTTCCTCAGTATCATTAGGAGCGAGATCGAGGATTTTATTTCCTGTGAGGAAAGTAATATAATCATCCCACCCGCTAGATGTCAGTGTATAGTTGTCCACGGTATGTCCCATGTTTTTTAATGTGAATGTGAAATTAGTTCCAAAATTAGCAAACATAGTTGTAGACTCGGGAGTAATGGAAGTTTCTAAATCATAATGTGTGGTGAAATTAAGAGCCAATCGTTCTTTCTTAATGTTGGTAGGTGACCTTTGACTTGTTGCTTCAATGTCTAGCGCATAAACGCCTGGAGAGGGATAGAGATCAGCTCGATCATATGTAAATCCATACCCACCTGAATAATACTGACTTGATCCTGAACCATATGGATCAACAGCGTAGCTGTTTTCCCAACTTCTTAGGGTTGAATCTAGCGAATAAAGCGTTGCGTTTACAGTTATTGTGTCATTTTGATTACCTAAGTTTTCACCTAAGAACCTTATTGGGATATAATCTCCATAGTTAATTTGGATGGTTTTAGCTGTTTCGGTTCCTAAATCAACATTAAGACTGAAATCTGAAGTAGAGGGAACAGTTAAAGTAGCAGATTTGGTCATTGTAGGATCTGGGACATTTAGACTCCGTTTTGCTTGACTTGTTGCCACAACATTGAATGTTTTCACTCCTGGAGACGCTTTGATATATTCTGGGGGGGAAACAATTAAATCCACAGTTGTAGGAAACGAATCAATACTATAGACGGGTTTGGCTCTATCAAAAGTAGCTGTGTACCCTTCTGGTAATCCCTGAACCTCTAGTTCAATCACATCGTATCTACCCGCTGGATTTTGTAATGTTATTTCATACATCTGGTCATATGTATTAACGGTCGCTAATGCCCCTTGTCCTCCAACTGGAGTGATTTCTTCAACATCCATCAAGAAATCATAAACATCTGCCGATACTATTTTGGATGCAAGTTTATATATCTCATATGAATGTCTAGAAGGAATGTTTTTTCCGAGGTCAATTTTCGAGATTGGGGTACGAAATGTACCGAACCATTCATTAAGTCGTAGTAGTTTGGGATTGGGGAGCCATTCAGGCCATTTGAAATTTTTTTTCCATTTAGACAAAAAAAAGTCAAGTACTGATTTTAAATCGATATCTTTAAAGGAAATAAAAAACTCTGGCATCCAGGTTATTTTTCTTGCATGGAATATCATTTTATCAAAGGAAAGTCCAAGATATTCTCCTGCTTCATGAGGAATACCAAATTCTAAGGTATTTACTTCGCCAGAATGATTCCAGCTCGCGGTATTCTTGGATTTAGGTGAATCACCTGCTGAGACAGCTAGTTCTCCTGTAACTGCATTTCCAAATACGTCGAGCCACCCAAGGCTGAGACCCAGTTTCATGAGAATAGATAAAACTTCAGCAACTATTTTGATCACGGGATGCGGTGCTTTTTCTGCAATGATGGGAAGAAGATCTATATCACCCCCTTCTATTACACCTATATCTTCCACCTTACACATACCCCTATGAAGATCAATTGTGGCTGATTCGCCCGCTAAAGGTGTTTGAAAAGTATCATTAATCTCGAAAGAATGCATTGGTACAAGTGGTAAATAAAAGACATTCTTCCACACTGGGCTTAATGAAAGACCACAAAATTTCTTTTTTGTTTTACGCCATTTCCATTTGAAGATATCCCAATACCATCGTGGTTTACATACCACTTGAAGCTTCAGTAACTTTATATCCAGTCTTACGCCAGCCCATAACAAGACTTTAATCTTGAACTCAGGATAGTCAGGAAGATCAAGAGGAATAAGAGTTACTTTAAAATCGTAAGTTTGACCTTCAAATACTTCTGCAGGATATTCAATAATCAGCCTCACAGGGAAAACAAAACGAAATGTTACTATAAACATAGCCCATGCTTGGAATTTTACAAAATTTTTTATAGTAAAGTTCAGGTCTTCCTTGATATTAGAAAGAGACAATTTATAACCAATCTCTACATCAATAGTTTTAGTGACCCATTCTAAATCAGCTTGACCAGCTCCCTTTCCACCCTCTTCATTAGAGTGGATTGGAATCCTAATATCATCAAACCCTGAAAAATCAGGTTCAATAAGCTGAATTCGGGGTCTACCAGAAATCTCTGAAATCTGAGTAATCTCACTATCTTCAGTAATCACTGATCTTTGATGAATCTCTTTATTTTCAGAAATAATTGTTGTATCAACTAATTCGCAGTTATCTTTTCTTACTCTGGTAGTAGTTTCAATTTTATGGTCATCAGAAGTGCTAATGGATTCAACTTCTTCATCTGGTTCGACTTCTAAAGAATAGGATGGTTTTTTGACCCAGTCTTTAAAGAAGAATGATTGAAGTGATTCCCTAAAGTTAGGTAATTCTTCAGATGAGACAGATATGGTCTCTTCAACAGGGTTCCAACAATTTAGAAAATAATCATAAGCTTTTGATGATTGTTGGTTTGGATCTGTAAGTTGTTGTAAATATTCATTATAAGTTTCTAGCATCTGTAAGTCTTCGTCTGAAAGGTACTCCAAATATTCTCCATATGTTTCCAGGTTCTTTTGATCTTCTTCTGATAGGAAATTATACAAATAATCAGGTACCTTCGATTTAGCCTGACCATTATCTTGTTTCATCAATCTTGGAACTTGAATGGGTATAAAATCAGAGAGTTCAATATCTGGTGTGTAAAACTGGGCTACTACTGGAGAAATAAGAACCAAAAGTGCAAAAACCGCATAAATGAGGTTCCTATGGTTCTTAACTCCAAATTTTAATTCCTGAACAAAACTCATTTTTCTTTCCTCCTTTTTAAATTGAAGTAAAGTCGAAATTTTGTGAAAAATAGTAAAAATAGCACAGCAGTGAGGATTTCAAAACCTGGAACCCTACTACTTTTAATCACGGTGAGTGTAAAATCATCCACAGCATAGTTACCAGATGCATCATAAACAATAAGTTGATATTGATATGTACCAGTAGGAAGATATCCCAGAGTAATATTGATTGAATTACCAGACCACGATCCTGATTGATTTACTTTTCCCTCGGGCAAAATGAATAGCTCAAAATGAGAGGGAGACTCGTCAGATACTTGCCAAGTCAACGTGATATTAGTATTTTCGTAAGCGGTAATATCAGGTTGGTAAGAAATAGTGGGTGGGTTGACATCTCCCTGAACAGTTACTTTAACAGTCCTTGCCTCCGTATTACCAAATGTGTCCCAAGCAGTTATTGTGACTGTATAACTTCCCACTGCTAAACCATCTAAGCAAATTTCAACCCGAATATTAGGTGAGGTCCATGTTTGTTCAGTAATATTAGTATCTGTAGTTATAGAGATTGAATAACCCTGAGGATGTTTGTCAAATAGATAGACAATGAGGTAATTATTTGTAGTCCCATAGGTATATTGTATATCCTTTACTTGGGAAATTTCTGGAGGATTAGTATCGAATGCACTCCCAGGGAGTACTTTAACGATTGCAATACCCGATGCACTATTTCCCGCCTCATCCCATACAGTTAAGTTAAATTCCCAGGTCCCAAGAGGTAATGAGGTGAAATGAAATTGAATGATCCCTGACACCCAGTAATGTTGTTCATAGATGACTGTTCCATTTCTAGAAATTGTATACCAGTCTGGATGTTTATCGCTTACTTCCCAGACAATTGTACCAGCAGTATTCTCAGCAATAATTAACTCTGCAGGGTGAGAAACCGTCGGAGCGGTTGTATCAGGGGCTTCTGGATTGACTGTGACGATTACTGGACTTGAAGCTAAGTTACCTGAGAGATCGTAAAGAGTGAGATTTACTTCCCATACACCAACAGGAAGATCATCTACAGTAAAAGTAACATTTCCTCCACGCCAAGCGCTGAAAAGCTCATCAGTATCGTTTATCTGGATTTTATAGGCATATGGATGATCATCTGAACAGATCCAGGTGAGGATATGACCTGTAGTTCCTTCCTCAAACTCTAGGGGATCTGGTGCTGTTACTTTTGGTGGCCTAGTATCTGGAACAGCTTCAGTTACATTAACCTCTACAATATCATAAGCCGAGTTCCCTGGTTCATCAAAGAGAGTACAATTGAAGATGTATAATCCAGCTGTGAGGTTATCAAGAGAAATTTCGATGTCATTTCCAACCCACGCTTGATCATAAATTAGGGAATCGTTTCTATGGACGGATGCCCACCAGGGAAAGTTGTCAGAACCAGTCCAAAGAATTGAATACCCAATAGAACCTTCTTCAAAACTAATATCAGAAGGAGAAGAAATGTCGGGTGGGGTCTCATCAGGACCAACAGTAATCCAGACTTCATCAATGGCTATCCTGTCAAATGTATTTCTTGCAACACAGGTAAAATTATGGTTTCCTTCTGATAGTCTATCCAACGAAATATAAACAGTAAGATCAACTGCAGACCAATTTTCTTCCTTGAAAATTGTCCCATTTCGATATACTATATAATTAGCAGGATAAGGATCAGAAAGAGACCATAAAAAGTTTTTACCTATGTCACCAAGCTCAATAGCAAAATCGGCTGGGCCAATGATACTAGGGGGAGTTATAGTTTCGAACGATCTCAGTTCCGAGGAATACCAATTACCTGCCGAATCATTACCAAAAACTTGAATTGTATGAGTTCCACTTAAAGGCATTCGAATGGTTGTATTTCCAAGAATTGTGATGTTTGTTCCTCCATTGAGTGAATAACCAGTCCAAACTAGGGGTGTGGGAGTATTATAACTTAGTAACAATCCTTCGTCCAGATTATCTCCGATATTATAATTAGGATCCCAACTGAATCCAAAAGCATCCCATAGTGTGTCTCCAAAATTTGCAGGATCATCACTTCCTAAATACAATTCATCAATTGTATTTAAATCATTTAAGAATTCAATATTTTCCACTCGGCCCACTTCAGTTCCATCTGTATCTCTTGTGATCCAAGTAAATCGTCCATTTGAGCCTGCTTCACAATCAAATGTGATTGAATGATGGTACCAAGTGATAGGAACCTGATTCGTGATATTTTGCCAAGAAGTACCGTTAAAATACTCAATTCTACCTCCATCAGTATTAATTCTTATTTGAACTGCAACAGTATCATCTATATCCCGTAAAATGAAATAATGGGATCCTAATGACATAGGAACTGAATAATAATTATAAAATTCTATTGTCCCTGTTGTTGGAGGATTGTCAAAATAATGGACCCCAGAGGCATTTGCCCCAGAGGCATCTATGTCATCAGCTATGACCAAAAAGTTGTAATGGCCGTCCAATGGCCCTTCATAGACCACTATTTCTGTTACCTCACCTGCTTCATACCATTCATCAATGAATTCAATATCTGTTCCTCTAGTTTTATGGAGTTCATTTTCGAACCCAAATGTTGCAGGATAATAACCGCCCATTGGTGCATTGTAGGTTATATTTTCGGGTGTTAATAACTCAATAGACGCAACTTGGAAAGATCTTAGCTCCGAGGAATACCTATTACCTGCTGAATCGTTCCCAAAAACTTGAATCGTATGAGTTCCATCGAAAGGCATTGGAATGGTTGTATTTCCAAGAATTGTGATGTTTGTTCCTCCATTGAGTGAATAACCAGTCCAAACTAGGGGTGTTGGGGTATAATAACTTAGTAATAATCCTTCGTCCAGATTATCTCCGACATTATAATTAGGTTCCCAGCTGAACCCAAAAGCATCCCAATATGTAACTCCAAAATTTGCAGCATCATCACTTCCTAAATACAATTCATCAATTGTATTCAAATCATTTAAGAAGTCAATATTTTCAACTCGACCCACTTCAGTTCCATCTGTATCTCTTGTGATCCAAGTAAATTGTCCTTTTGTGCCTGCTTTACAATCAAATGTGATTGAATGATGGTACCATTCATAATACACTTGATCCGAGATTAGATGCCAAGAAGTACCGTCAAAATACTCAACTATACCTTCAACATCAATTCTTATTTGAATTGCAGCAGTATCATCCATAGCCCGTAAAATGAAATAATGGTACCCATCTGAGTCTGCTGCATAACAATTATAAAATTCTATTGTCCCTGTTGTTGGAGGATTATCAAAATAATGAACCCCAGAGGTATTATACGCAGTTTCTCTATCATAAACCACCAAAAAGTTGTTATGGTCATACCATGGCCCATCATTGACAATTATATATGCATTCTGCTCACCTGGTTGATAATATTCATCAATGAACTCAAGATTTGTTCCTTCAGTACCATCGATTTCATTTTCGAACCCAAACGTGGCAGGATAATAACCGCTCATTGGTGCAAGGTATGTTTTCTCTTCGGGTGTATAGATATTTAGGGATACTGAGCATCGGAAGGGTCTTAACTCCGAGGAATACCAATTACCTAGTGAATCATTGCCAAAAACTTGAATAGTATGAATTTCATCTGATGGCATTGGAATGGTTGTATTTCCAAGAATTGTGACGTTAGTTCCCCCATCTAGTGAGTAGCCAGTCCAATTTAGAGGGGTAGGGGTATAATAACTCAGTAGTAGTCCTTCATTGAGATTATCCCCAACAGTATAGCCAGGATCCCAGGAATAGCCTACAGCATCCAAATAGGCACCATAATCCGAAAAATCTGCAAAGTCGGTCGACGCCATTTGGAATCCTGAGACATGATCCACCACTGGATAATAAAAGGGCAAGGTATACCCACTGCCAAACTGATAGTTATTAAACTGGAGTTGCCAGCCACCTTGTGAAACATCAAAATCTATTCGAAAATGATGCCAGGTATCCTTTGGGACAACATCATAAGTAGGTATATAATTATACGGATAAAGATCCATTCTTTCAACAAAAAATACTACCTGAGGATGACCTGAAGAATTAAGCAAAAAAAATCGTGTAGGATCTGAAAGATGGACTCCACTCTCTCCCGTATCTTTTTGGAGCCAGAATTCTACGGTTCCAGCAGTAACACTTGATGAGAAGTTCTTTATTACCGTAACTTGTGTTGTGCCATTATATTTTCGCATTTCTAGAACGTTTTTATGGCCATCGTATTCCGCATTAACTCGATAGAAGCTACTGCCATTTGTAGGTGTAAGGTACCAATCAGAAGGCTCCATCCCAGGATCATTATTTTCAAAACCCCAAGAGGCAGGATAATAGCCACTCATAGGTGCATGGTATGTTTTATTTTCAGGTGTTAATAACTCAATTGAATTTGCAGCTATGCTCTCTAAAACATTCCCCTTGTTTGTATCATGTGCTATATTACCTATCTGAGTTGTATCAATTCCAATCCTTGAATTCAATACCCTTGTATTAGTATTTGATATCCCAGAGAAAATAAATAAGAATATTGAACCAATAACAACAAAATTCCTGAAGATAAATCTTCTATCCTTTCTTTCATAAATAAAGCGATTGATTAACGGTACAATTATTATTAATCCTATTAGACTCTTCTTCAACGTATCATCTCCCAATCAAGGCTTATATTGTTCAGAGGGAGGTCAATTGTTGGAAATCTAGTATTTTTTCGAGTACATATTTAACTTAACCGATATATTTAAAAATATTACTGAATCAAAAAATATTTGAATATATTGAATGATAATATTTAAAAAAATATCAGGTGAATTCTATAAATGAAGATATTTTATGAAGCTGGGGCCGATGTACTCTATGCAATCTAAAACAAACACCGAAATGACAGTAAATGACGTCATGAAAACACTGGAAGAAATACGTTTCGAAATTTCTCAGTTAAACAAAATGATAGAAGATGTTTCATCGCGACTAGACTTTTTTACAGATTTATTACAACCTGAGGAGGAATCAGAGCTAGTTGGGTACTTACAACAAACCATGGATGCCATTAATAAACTTGATGAAACAAATCACGGGATGCCTATTTCACGTATCGATCTCGCTGAGGAACTTGACATTCACCATAATACTGCATACGTTCGTGCAGAGAAATTAGTTCAAAAAAAGAAGTTATTGAAATTTTATGGTCGTGAACTGGGTTTCACACGCTTTGAAGAAAAGAAGGCAGTTTATTATACATTCCCCCGAACTCTCTATGATACGAATTTCTTAGAACAGCTTAGTAAAGAGAATAGAGCTGCTCATATGATCGGAGTAACTCTCTTACAACAACAACCCCTAACTGAACAAGGTCTACTTCAAAGTGACAAGCTATCCGAAATTGAAATTAAAAACGGACTCTTTTATTTATTAAACAGAGGATTAATAATACGTGAGACAAAAGATAATATAAACCAGTACAGAATAAGAAAGATTGAAGTCGAGAAGCAGCTAGATCACTAAGAAGCAGAGAATTAAGGGGACTAGAATGAAGATTATTGCTACTCACAGCTTCAGAGGAGGATCAGGAAAAAGTTTTATTGCTTTAAATATGGCGGTGGCTTCTGCTCGTGCAGGAATAAAAACCATTGTAATGGATTGTGATTTTGGTTCTCCCTCTTTTCAATCAAATTTAACTTCCAAAATACCTCCTATTAAATATGGAAACGATTTCTTACTGAACAGAAGTAGTGAGAAAGAAATCATTTATCCGACCGTTATTTCAAATCTTGACGCTATTTATGCCAATCCTAAACCAGTATTAGGTAAAGGATTATTAGGAACGACTGAAAAACCGCATTGGGTCGCTCTTCAGCAGTTTTCTCAATTACGGGAGAGTCTGGAAAAACTAGGATACGAGAAATTATTTCTTGATACAGCACCTGAACTCTCTTTGAGTAGCGTGAGTGCCTTGACAGTAGCTGATTCAATAATTCTGGTGCATCGGCCAACGATTCATTCTTTGGATATTACACTTTATGTTATTCAAACTATCTATACTGCGCTGAAAAAGACCTTGAAACCCCGGTTATTCTTTTTAATTTATAATCAAGTCCCACATGGATCCTCTGAAAAGGTAAATAATCTATTGGACAGTTTAACTTCAGAATTTAAACAATATATTGACATTAAAATTTTAGGCTCCATTCCCCTCGATCCAGAAATGGATTTTTGGGATAATCTTCTTATTCGTGAGGATTCTGAACTATTTGAAAAAATACGTAATATGGTAGAGAAATTAAGTTAGAAAGTAAAAAAATAGGATTAAAGGACACATTGTTTATTCAGACATTATGTTCCTCTTGAAAGTATAATAGAGAGTCAGCTTTCTCAATAAATTTAACCAAAGCTTGAACTTCCGTCTCTAGGATTTGGTGAGAAACCTGCTGTTGGAGTTTGAAAAAGCTTTCTTGAAGCTTAATTGCTTTATCTTTCGTTTTTTGTACTCTTAAAGAGAACAAAAGTTCCTTATCCTTTATTAGGATATACGCCTGAGGAATAATTATTATTAACGATCCTATTACATCAAGATTAAAACCATAAGGGTTTGGAAGTGTTAAACCTATGACTGCCAAAAAAAAACCAATTAACCAAGAATAGATAATAAGATTTAGGCGTTTCTTTTTTGTTTGTAGATTTCGTCTTCTTGTTGCTGATGATTTGCTTTTAGTATCGCTATTTACATACTTTTGCTGGTGCTTTTCAGTTAATACGAACTCCTGGTCAATTTTTTTTCTAATAGTATGGACAGTTTTGAATAATATTATAAATATACAACCACCTTGGATGATTATTGGTACAATTAGTTTAAAAGAAACAGTCTGATGAAACCCCAAATTTTCGTATATGTATATTTTCCAAGGGTCATAAAGCAGAAAAACAAAGCCTGCACCAGTAGCTAAGTAAAATATTTTTGTAATCCAAGGAACTTCTCGATAAAGCATTTGCCAAAATTGAAAACAAAATATTAATGCAATACAATATAAAATAAAACTACCTCCTAAGGATATTTCAGCAAGAATTTTCTGATCTTCTTTTATAAACGGGGTCATAGAATAGAATAACAGGCCTATTGCCGCAATTGCTAAAGCTAGGATAAAATAAATTAAGAACTTATCCTTAGGATTCTGTCTGTAAATGAGAATACTTTGTAGACAGATATAGAAGCAGATGAGTGTAGCTACAAATGGGATAAACCATCTTAAAATGAGATAGAGGTTCATTTTTAATCCTGCATCAAAATAAAACATTAATTTCGCTTTTTCACTTGATATTTAACTAGTGCAAGGATTGTAAAAACCACTAGAACATAAATTAAAATGAACCCTGGAGTGCTACTCGGTCCTTTCACTGTACTATATAATTCTTCTTTGATTATTTTAAGTTTGACTTCATCCATGGCAGTGTTTCCTGAAGTATCACTTACAATCAGCTCAATATTATGAGTTCCAGCAAACCATCCGATTAACGGCAAAGTGATGTCGGTTCCTGTCCAAGTCTCCGTTATAATAGTAGTTCCATTATGTTTTATCGTGTATGAAGACGGGTGTAGATCGTATGCCTTCCAAACAATTTCCGCATTAGGATCTCCCTCGGTGTATCTACAATCGAAAACATGAGACAATGTTGGCGCCGCAGTATCCACAACTACAACATAACAGGATGCACTATGTGAAAAACCAAATTGACAATAGACTACAAGAACATACTTGTGTAATCCCAATTCAAGTGTATCTACAGAAATTGACATGTTCATGTCTGTAAGTGTTCCTGATGAAATTAGCTGATCATCGAGATACAGAGAATAGTTATGAGGATTTGCTTCTATGATCTCCCAAAGTATTGAATGGCCTATGGTTCCTTCAGAGAATATAAGATCTGGTGGCCTTATTATGAAAGGCGGAGTGTAATCAGTAACATAAATCTCAACTAATTCTTTGCCTATATTTCCTGACTCGTCAGTGACTTCTACTGTATAGATATGATAGCCTGAAGACAAATCCGCAATATTTACGAATATAAACGGAAAATCTTCTGACAAAGAATCTTCAGTGATTAAGGTCCCATTTCTGAACAATTGATAGCTCTCTAAGTGTGGTTCTGAGATGAAAAATTCAAACCATGAGGCTGTATAGAGTGGTTCGTAATGAATGGGATCGTGTGGCCAAATATATGGTGCAAGGACATCTTTAACGGTCACATCAAAAGAAGAGGGAATCATATTGCCAGTCGCATCTCGAAATTCAGCTCTAATATTATGTAGCCCTGGTGTTAAGTTCGCAATTGGGACTGGGATAAAGTGGTTACCAATAGTCCAGTTGCCCTCTTCGACCAAAACACTATCTTGATAAATTCGGTATATGCCAGGATTGGGATCAAAATCGTGTAATTGCCAGTAAGGAAGCTCCCCTTCCGTTATATTATGTTCATAGACCATGAAATCATTTGGTGCAACCACTAACGTTGGTGGATCAATATCTTGAAGTGTAAAGATCCATTGAGCATAAGCATACTGGCCTACGAGATCATATACATAAAGTTCTAAATCATTGGCTCCAACACTTAGATTTAACTCGTCTACCTGAAATTCGACAGGAATTCCAGATTTCCATGTGCCATTTTGTGAAAGAGTTGAATTAATCCAAAGCTCATATTTGGCTGGATAAGTGTCTGTTGCTGTGAAATTAAATGTCTTACCGTGTTTGAGATAAGCCGAAGAATAAATTTCAGGTGAAATCGTAAATTCGGGAGGATCATTGTCGGGATCAGTCACTATAATGAATATACTTGCTGAGGTAGAATTACCTCCGCCATCCTGAATAGAGAGTGTAATATTCCAAACATATGGAGGGTCAGCTTCGTCTAATAAATACGTTTCAGGAATATAACATGTTACAATAAAATTATGTTTTATATCTGGATTTTGTTCTACTTTAAGACTCTCTCTAAAATATTCATAGATTGGAAACTTAGTCCCATTCTTATATATACTTATATCCAAAAGATATTCTTCAGTACAATTCCAGACAAGAGGAATTACATCATATTCCACATAGTTCTCTGGTACGCTGCAATCACTTGAAAGTGGTGTTACAATTGGCATCGTGGTATCAGATGGCGTGATTGTGATCCAGATCTGTTCAGTAGCCACATTTCCAGAGGTATCATTGAATGTTACAGTAATATTATGGATTCCTTCATCTAATGCATTTATTCCTGTTACAGGAACAAATATAGGAGTATCATTCTGCCATGATCCTAAGTAAAGAGGACCCGTATAAGGATTATTATCAATAAAAACTGAGTATTTATTCGGATAATCATCGATCGCTTTCCAGGATGGCCCATATGTAAATTCTTCTGAATATGGGTATTCTAAACCCCAGGGTGAAGTTTTAAACTCAAGTGCTTCATAATCGTACGGTGTATCAACAGAAATGATTGCTGGAGGGACATAATCAGGTTCGAGAACATTCACACTGACATCTGTTGATGAGAATATCGCTCCTCCGCTACTATCAGATGTAGCGGTAATTCGAAAATCATATACTCCCGCATCTGTGTTATTTATTTCTGACTTTGGTATTTTCAGCGCCACTATTATTTCCTCATGATCATCAGGAGCGAGATTTAGGATTTTATTTCCAGTTATAAAAGTGATATAGTCATCCCATCCACTAGATGTCAATGTGTAGTTATCCATGGCATTTCCCATATTTGTTAATGTGAATGTGAAATTAGACGCGAAATTAGCGAACATAGTTGTAGAATTGGGACTAATTGAAGTTTCTAAGTCGTAATGTGGGGTGAAATTAAGAGCTAATCGAACTTTCTTAACATTAGTGGGTGACCTTTGACTTGTTGCTTCAATATCTAGCGTATAAACACCCGGAGAGGGATAGAGATCAGTTCGATTATACGTAAATCCATACTCACCTGAATAATACTGATTTGATCCTGAACCATATGGTTCAACTGCGTAACTTTCTTCCCAACTTCTTAGGGTTGAATCTGGTGAATAAAGCGTTGCGTTTACAGTTATTGTGTCATTTTGATTGCCTAAGTTTTCCCCCAAGAACCCTATTGGGATATAATCTCCGTAATTAACCTGGATAACTTTATCGATATCAGTTCCTAAATCAACATTAAGACTGAAATCTGAAGTAGAGGGAACAATTAAAGTAGCAGATTTAGTCGTTGTAGGGTCTGGGACATTCAGATTCCGTTTCGCTTGACTTGTTGCTACAATATTAAATGTTTTCTCTCCTGGGGATGCTTTAATATATTCTGGTGGTGAAATAATTAAATTCACAGTTGTAGGAATCGAACCAATGCTATATTGGGGTACTGCTCTATCAAAAGTAGCTGTGTAACCTTCTGGTAATCCTTGAACCTCTAGTTCAATCACATCAGATCTACCTGCGATATTTTGCAATGTTATTTCATACATCTGGTCATATGTATTGATGGTCGCTAATGCCCCTTGGCCTCCAACTGGAGTTATTTCTTCAACATCCATTAGGAAATCATAAACGTCTTCAGATATTATTGAAGATGCGCTAATATCATATGAATATAAGGACGGAAGGTTCATTTCTCCGAAATTAATACCCAGAATTGGGACACGAAATCCACCGATCCAATTTCGAAGAGGAATTGTAAAAATCCACCAGTTTACATTTTTAAAGTAAAGGAAAAACTCTGGGCTCCAGACTACTTTGCTAGCATGGAATATCATTTCATCAACAGAAAGTCCAAGTAATTCTCCTGCTTCATGCGGAATACCAAATTCTAAGATATTTTCTTCCCCAGAATAAGTCCAGCTCACAGGATTCCTTGTCTTAGGTGAATCACCAGCTGAAGCAGCTAGTTGTCCTGTAACTGCTTTTCCAGATATATCGAGGAATCCAAGACCGACACCAATTTCCAAGAAATATGATAATGCATCACAAATCGTAGATAAATAAGGAATATTTAAATCTGCGATGATCGGAAGAAGATCTACGTCAAAATTAAAATCTATCTTGGCTTTTTCTCCCGCTAAAGGTGTTTGATAATCGTCATATTTATGGAAATTATAATAAATGAGCGGATAATAATAGACATTTTTCCAATCCCCATATAGCCAAGGGATTACTATTGTTATACTACGCCATTTCCAGAACCACCAATATGGAATTGATATTCGCTTTGTTCCCCACCAAAGATGCAATACATCCATTGCAACGCCAACATCTAACAAGAATTTAATTTCAAACTCATGATAGTCCGGAAGATCAAGAGGAATAAGAGTTACTTTAAAATCGTAAGTTAGACCTTCTATTACTTCTGCAGGATATTCAATAATCAGCCTCACAGGAAAGATAAAATGAAATCCTGCCTCAAATATAGCCCAAGCTCGGAATCTTGTGAAATAAATAGATGCATACAGCCTATAGTTAAAACTAGGAAGATCAAATTCAAAGCCCATCTTAACATCAATAGTTTTAGTGACCCATTCTAACTCAGTTTGACCAGCTCCCTTTCCAGCCTCTTCTTTAGAGCGGATCGGAATCTTAATATCATCGAATCCAGAAAAATCTGGTTCAATAAGTTTAATTTGAGGTTTCCCAGAAATTTCTGTAATCTGTGTAAGCTCACTGTCTTCAGTAAACACTGATCTTTGATAAATTTCTTGATTTTCAGAAATAATTGTTGTATCAACTAATTCACAATTATCTTTTTTTAATATCGTAGTTGTTTCAATTTTATGATCATCACAGGTGTTTATGGATTCAATTTCTTCATCTGATTCAACTGCTAAAGAATAGGATGGTTTTTTGACCCAATCATTAAAGAAAAATGATTGTAGTGATTCTTCAAAGTTTGGCAATTCCTCAGATGAGACTGATATGGTTTCTTCAACAGGGTGCCAACAATTTTGAAAATAATCATAAGCTTTTGAAGATTGTTGGTTTGGATCCGCAAGTTGCTGTAAATATTCATCATATGTTTCTAGCATTTCCAAGTCTTCGTCTGAAAGGTACTCCAAATATTCTCCGTATGTTTCCAGGTTCTTTTGATCTTCTTCTGATAGGAAATTATACAAGTAATCAGGTATTTTTGATTTAGCCTGATCATTATTAGAAGATTGTTTCATTAGTCTTGGGATTTTAGTGGGCATAAAATTAGAGAATTTAATATCTGGTGTGTAATACTGAGCTGCTACGGGACAGCTAAGGATCAAAAGTGCAATAACAGCATAAAACAGCTTCCAATGGTTCTTAACTCCAAATTTTAATTCCTGGACAATACTCATTTTCCTTTCCTCCTTTTTAAATTGAAATAAGCCCGAAATCTCGCGAAAAACAGCAAAAATAGTACAGCAGTGAGGATTTCAAAACCAGGAGCTCCCCTACTTTCAATCACTGTTAGTGTAAAATCATCTACAGCATAGTTACCTGAAACATCATAAACAATAAGTCTATATCGATATGTACCAGTAGGTAGATTTCTAATAATTATTTCGATTGTATTACCAGACCACGATCCTGATTGATTTACTTTTCCCTCAGGCAAAAAGATTAGCTCGAAATGAGAGGGAGCCTCGTCAGATATTTGCCAGGTCAGCGTAATATTGGTATTTTCATAAGCAGTGATATCAGGTTGGTAAGAAATAGTGGGTGGGGTTATATCTCCCTGAACAGTAACTTTAACGGTACTTGTCTCAGTATTGCCAAATGCGTCCCAAGCAGTTATCGTAACTGTATAACTACCCACTGCTAAATCATCTAAACAAAAATCAACCCGAATATTAGGTGAGGTCCATATTTGTTCAGTAATATTAGTATCTGTAGTTATAGAGATTGAATAACCCTGAGGATGCTCATCAAATAGATAGACGATAAGATAATGATTTGTGGTCCCATAGGTATATTGTATATCTGCTACATGGGAAATGTCTGGAGGATTAATATCGAATGCATCCCCAGGAAGTGCTATAACGATTGCAATACCCGATGCACTATTTCCTGCCTCATCCCATACAGTTAACTTAAATTCCCAGGTCCCAAGAGGTAATGAGGTAAAATGAAATTGAATGATCCCTGGCACCCAGTAATGTTGTTCATAGATGACTGATCCATTTCTAGAAATGGTATACCAGTCTGGATGCTTATCATCTACTTCCCAGACAATTGTACTAGCAGTATTCTCAGCAACAATTAACTCTTCAGGGTGAGAAACCGTCGGAGCTGTTGTATCAGGTGCTTCTGGAATAACTGTAACGATTACTGGGCTTGAAGCTAGGTTACCTGAGAGATCGTAAAGAGTGAGGTTTACTTCCCATACGCCAACAGGAAGATCATCCGCAGAATAAACAACATTTCCTCCACGCCAAGGATTGAAAAGCTCATCAATATTATTTATCTGGATTTTATAGGCATATGGATGATCATCTGAACAGATCCAGGTGAGGATATGACCTGTAGTTCCTTCCTCAAACTCTAGGGGACCTGGTGCAGTTACCTTTGGTGCGATAGTATCTAGAACAGCTTCAGTTACATTAACCTCTACAACATCATAAACTGAGTTACCAGCTTCATCAAAGAGAGTACAATTGAAGATGGATAATCCAATTGGGAGGCCATCAAGAGAGATTCTAATGTCATTTCCAACCCACGCTTGATCATAAATTAGGTCATCGTTTCTATGGACGGATGCCCACCAAGGAAAGATGTCAGAACCAGTCCAAAGAATCGTATACCCAATAGAGCCATCTTCAAAACTAATATCAGAAGGGGAAGAAATGTCAGGTGGGGTCTCATCAGGACCTACAGTAATCCAGACCTCATCACTGGCAGGCATTGCAAATATATTCCTTGCTACACAAGTAAAATTATGGTTTCCTTCTGATAGTCCATCCAATGAAATAAAAACAGGTGATGGAGTTGTAGTCAAGTTTCCTTCCTCGAATACTGTTCCATTTCGATATACTGTGTAATTAGCAGGATTGGGATCAGAAACAGACCATAAAATATTTCTCCCTATATCACCTAATTCAATATCGAGCTGATCAGGCGGACTAGTGATACTTGGGGGATTTAAAAAACATTGGAAGGATCTTGGTTTCGAGAAATACCAATTACCTAGTGAATCATTCCCATAAACTTGAATCGTATGACTTCCATCTGATGGTACTCGAATGGTGGTATTTCCAGGAATTGTGACGTTAGCTCCGCCATCTAGTGAGTAACCAGTCCAATTCAGAGGGGTAGAGGTATTATAGCTCAGTAGTAATCCTTCATTGAGATTAGCCCCAGTAATATAGCCAGGATCCCAAGAATAGCCTACAGCATCCAAAAAAGCACCATAATCTGAATAATCTCCAGTGTCGATTGATGCCATTTGGAATCCTGAGACACGATTCGCCACTGAATAATAAAAAGGTATGGTGCCGCCATACCATACACCATTAACCTGAAGATGCCAACCACTTTGTGAGACATCAAAATCTATCCGAAAATGATACCAGGTATCCTTAGCGATAACATCCCAAGCAAGTAAACTCCCTTCCCCGTAATTACGGTGATAAAGATCTTTTTCTTCAACATAAAATATTATCTGAGGATGACCTGAAGAATTAAGCAAAAAAAACCGTGTGGGATCTGATTGTTCTTCCGTATCCTTTTGGAGCCAGAATTCAACGGTTCCAACAGTAGCACTTGATAAGAAGTTCTTTGTTACCATAACTTGCGTTGTACCACCGATTTTTCGCATTTCTAGAACGTTTTTATGGCCATCATATTCTGCATTAACTCGATAGAAGCTAGTACCACCTGAAGGCTCAAGATTCCAATCAGAAGGCTCCCTCCCAGGAACATTATTTTCAAAGCCCCAGGAGGCAGGATAATAGCCGTTCATTGGTGTATTGTACGTTTTATCTTTGGGCGATAATACTTCAATAGAGATAACTTGAAAAGATCTTAATTCAGATTGATAATAGTTTCCTTCTGAATCATTCGCGAAAACCTGAATCATATGATCTCCATCTGATGGTATTGGAATGGTGGTATTTCCAGGAATTGTGATGTTGGCTCCGCCATCTAGTGAGTAACCAGTCCAATTTAGAGGAGTAGGGGTATAATAGCTCAGTAGTAATCCTTCGTTCAGGTTATCTCCTACATTATAATTAGGATCCCAGCTAAATCCAAAGGCATCCCATTGAGTAGAGATTAAATAAGTTAATATAGTACTTCCTATATATAATTCATCAAGTTTATCCAAATCATTTTGAAAACTGATACTATTTACACTCCCAACTTCAGTGCCATTTTCATAGCTTACAATCCAATCAAATTGTCCTTGACCACCTCCTGCTTCACAATCAAATACGATTGAGTGATGGAACCATGTGTCTACAACCAAATCTGCGATATTTTGCCAAGAAGTGCCATCAAAATATTGAAATTTTCCTCCATCAACGTAGACTCTCATTTCAACCGCAATTGTATCATCTGAAGCTCTCAATGCAAAGTGATGTTCCCCAACAGTTCCATGAGCAACCACGAAGAATTCTATTATTCCTGTTGTTGGTGAATTATCAAAATGATGCACGCACCAAGTAGTAGTAGAATCCTGCGCATCGCCCACATGTAGATACTTGATGTGACCATTTGTTGGTCCGTCCCAAACCGAAATTCCAGTGTATCCTCCTGCCGCGTAATACTCATCCACAAATTCAATACTCGTACCAAATGTCCCATCCTCATTTTCAAATCCATAGGTTGCAGGGTAATAACCACTCATGGGTGCATGGTATATTCTATTTTCGGGTGTTAATATCTCAATAGGCCAAACTTGGAAGGATCTTAATTCAGATTGATAATAGGTTCCTACTGAATCATTCCCATAAACTTGAATTGTATGACTTCCCTCTGATGGCATTGGAATGGTGGTATTTCCAGGAATTGTGACGTTAGCTCCCCCATCTAGCGAGTAACCTGTCCAATCTAAAGAAGTAAGGGGATTATAACTTAGTAGTAATCCTTCGTTCAGGTTATCTCCTACAGTATAATTAGGATCCCAGCTAAATCCAAAGGCATCATATAAGGTGGATCCAAAATACGTTGGAACATCACTTGCTAAATATAATTCATCAAGGGTATTCAAATCATTTAAGAAGTCAATATTTTCCACTCGTCCCGTTTCAGTTCCATTTTCAAATTTTGTGATCCAAGTAAAAAGTCCTTGGGTGCCTGCATCACAATCAAATGTTATTGAATGATGGTACCAGTTATAACTTACTTGATCCGAGATGAGTTGCCAAGAACTACCGTCAAAATACTCAATGTTACTCAAATATTGTCCAATAACATTAATTCGCATTTCAATTGCAATTGTATCATCCATCGCCCGCAAATGAAAATAATGGGTACCTGTATAGGGCGAATGAATATTATCTACGAGAAGATAAAATTCTATTGTCCCTGCTATCGGAGGATTATCAAAATGATGGACTCCATAAGTATAAGTCCCTCCCTGTGCATCACCAATGGACAGCATTTTATTATGGCCATAATAAGGCCCATCAATGATCCCTATACCTACATAATCCTGGGGACTACCTACAATATCATATTCATCTAAGAACTCAAGATTTGTTCCCAAAGTACCATGGAGTTCATTTTCAAACCCAAACGTTGCAGGGTAATAACCACTCATTGGGGAAGTGTATGTCGTATTTTCTGGTGATATTAACTCAATAGAATTTGCAGAGATGCTCTCCAAAACATTTCTCTTGTCTCTATTATTTGTTATACTATTTATCTGAGTATTATCATTACCAATCCTTGAATTTATTACCTTTGTTGTTGTATTTGATATTCCAGAGAAAATAAATAAGAAAACTAAACTTATAATAACATAATTCCTTAAAATAAACTTTTTGAATCTAGTCCAATTCATATCATCAGGCTCCCAAGGCTTTTAATTTAATCATCATTATATTTACAACATAAGCATGGTTTGAGATTGGAAATCCATGAGTGGGTGTGACTCCTCATCCTTGAACTCGTTTTTGATCGTTCATATAATATTATTATAGCGATCCTTTTTTCTTTGTGAGGTGATGGTTGATTTTTGAATTCAGCTGAATCTTTCTGAATGTTTCGTAATTTTTCGTCATATTTTTTTATAAAGATTCAATATGACTTTAATTTACTAATAATACAGCATCTTAGAGATTTCATGTTATATAAATGCTACTACTAGCGTATTGAGTAAAATGATATCTTTCTAATAATAAATTTTCACACCTCTAATTTAATTGTATCGAGCATAAAGCAATTTATGGTCATTTCTTTACAAAAAAATTATTTATTCGATGAAGAAGTGGACGAAGCCAAATTATAAGGGAGAGGTGACCTCCAGGATAGACAAACAAAGGTTTATGTAGAAGAGTTGCTAAATTATTTACCCGTGAAAAAGGGACAATTCGGTCGTATACCCCACCAATAATAGCTGTATGACGATTTGTTGTGAAAGGAGAGAAATATTTCAAGTTACATACATATAGGATTTTATACCAGTCTATGTGTCCATTTTCTTTAATTTTAGACACGAATTTGGTTGAAACAGGTACGATCTTAGGATTAAGGTTAAATAAAAATGGACTAGCAAGTGCGCAGATAATATCTACATCAGTAAAAAATTGAGTAGTTAAAGCTGCCAAGTGACCTCCTAAAGAAACGCCAAATAAAATGATTCGCTCATATTTCTCTTTGAGGTATTGGATCATATAGAGAATCTCTTGAATGGATTGGCGAATAGCTTCTAACATTCTAATAGGATTACCATTGAGGTAATAAGCTCCTGAAAAAGGTGAATCTATGGGTTGTCGATGAAAATGATAGGGAAGTTCAAGTGTAAAAATATTGCAGTTAAAAAAATGTCGAAAGAGTCGAAAATAACTAAGTTCATGAAAGAAAAAAGTATTCTCAGCATACCCATGAAGATGGAGAACAGCTGATTTCTTATCTTCTTTCTCATCCGAGTCCTTATATCGATATTGATGGGTGATCATATTAAGTACAGGATGATATTTAGTCTCTTTTAATATTGGAGAAAGAGGGTGGTATGGGCTACGAAATTTAGCTATAGAATGTAAGAAAGGGCCTCTCGAAATACTTTTACCCCATTTGATGTCGTGCAAACTCGATTTGAAATCCTTAATAAAGAAATTTCGAGGATCTTTCCGATAAAAACGTCCGTAGGTGGAAATAAAGGAATGAGAAAGCTCTTGATCTATAAGCTTTCCTTTATTCCTGAATTTAAAATAGCTTATAATAGGATATTCCACCAAATCACTGGGAACAAAGGGAACCATAAACTAGCTCCTAGGCTATGTTCTGATTAACATCATGTTATTGATGAAATGCAGCTTTTTTGATCTTTATTAAGAAGATACTTTATAAAATATGGCTTACAGAGAATCCAGTACTTAACTTATCTAACACCGAAGAACAATAATAATCGAATAAAAATGGGATAAATGAAGATGCCCATTAAAGAAATTTTCAATGATCTTGTAACTAATAACAATACTGACCAACTCTTTGAGTTGATCCAAAACACTAAGGAAAGTATTCCTCAATCCCAAAGGACAGGAAAAGGCATAGTTTGGACATTACGTAATATAAGGCAGCTAGTTATACAAGCAAAAGTCCCTTTAAATGTGAAAAAGCAATCTTTAGATATTTTAATCGTCAATGAACATTGGCAAATCAGACACTTCGCTCCTTTAGTAGCCACTAATTGTAGTATTGAGGAGAGAAACCCCATTCCTTATTTGTCAGTAATAAAATCTGCTGCAACTGATTTGCATTTTGCCGTGAGAGAAGCAGCGCAAATGACAATGAGAGAATTACTGCAGGTTTTTCCCAGCGAAATTCTACAGCTCTATGACAAGGATTGGATAGTTAGCCCTAATGAGAATGTAAGACGTTGTGTATCAGAGTCACTAAGACCAGTATTAGTTGGAGGTAAAAACTGGATTCGTGATGAACCAGAGGAGAGTATTAAGAGATTAAAGCGACTAAATCGTGATCCAAGCTTATATGTCCGTAAAAGTGTCGGAAATAACCTGGCTGACATTTCTAAAAGGCATCCAGAATTAGTTTTGGCGATTCTTCGTGAATGGTTGGATGAAAATAACTATAACAAATGGACTTTGTTCATTGCCCGAAAAGCGTGCCGTCGTGTCTTTAAGAGTCACTCAGCTGAAGTGAATGAACTGCTTAGAGGTGAATCCATCATCAAGTAGTCTTAAACTATTATTTTACTAAACTCAAAGAGAATTGTTTCGGATTCCTGTGAAAACTAAAAAGAATGAAAAGTGTATGCTTGCTTGGAAAGAGGCCATCATGAACTTAGAAAAGTTTCAGACTCCACTATAAAAGCAAGCACAGAAGTAAAATTCGATAACTAGAATTAAAATTTTTCCTCAACTTCTATTTATTATAATGATGTCAATTCCTCCAAAAGTACCATTACTTGATCTGATATTTCAATTGGGACAAAGAGATGATCATGATAATAAGCAGAAACAATATTTACACTTATTCCTGATTTAGCAAGTGTCTCAGTTATTGTAGATAGAAACCCAACTGCAGAGAGGTTGGAATGAACTGTGAGTATAATCCAGGCCCATACTCCTGTATAATGAAGTGTAAAATCATCTGCAATTTTCTTTTTGACAATTAGAGTGATCCCTTCTTCCTCTTTAAACATCATGAGAGGTTCAATTTTCAATTCAGAAAGAAGATCTTTAGAAATGGTACAAAAAACAAATTCCTCATTCACTATCTTTGGTTTTATTTGTTTTAATAAAGTCTTCAAGTTTGATATGCCTGACAAAAAAGCACCTCTTACAGAGGTTTACTATTAATCTTTTTTTATAAGGCTGCTTAAAGAAAAAAGGTTGAATATTCAGGTGTAAATATCATAATACAATGATAGGGGTTTAAAACATATTAATGTCTCCTCCTCGCTCCCTTTCTTCGAAATTTTCCTTTAGCCATGAATAAACTAAGGACAAAAGGAATTAAAGGTAGAGTGGTAACAATTTCTTCAGCTTGTAATCGGTTTTGATCTTGCGCCATCATTTTAACCTCAAAATAAGTTCCTGAAATTTTTTATATATATAAATTTAATATATGTATAAAAACTATTTGATTTCACATTAAATTTAATTAATACTTATAAAGTTGATATATCAAGAATTAATATTGTTCTATTTAATTTTAAACGAATAATGAACAATAAACCTCCATTCACTTTAATTCTTATTTACTAAACGTTAAACGTGAGAAAGTGCTTGTGATAAGTCCTCAATAAGATCATCAATATCCTCAAGCCCCACAGACAATCTTACCAACCCATCTGTGATTCCACTTTCAATACGATTAGTTCTAGGGACTTTGGCGTGACTCATACTCGCAGGGTGCTGAATAAGACTAGTTAAACATCCTAAAGAAGGCGCTAATGTTATAACCTTCAAATTATTCATTAAACTCTCTCCTCCTAGTAAGCCTGTTTTTAGTTCAAAAGCTATCATTCCCCCATATTGCCCATTCATCTGTTTTTCGGCCAGCTTATGTTGAGGATGGGATACTAATCCTGGATAAAAAACCTCTTTAATTTTAGGATGGTCAACAAGATATTCTGCTAAAATCATTGCATTAGAACAATGTTTTTCCATTCGCAGAGGAAGGGTTTTCATTCCATTAAGAACTAAAAAAGCATCAAACGGTGACTGTGTTGCACCAAGATTTTTCTTCACAAACTGTAAACGTTCTCTTTCTTCCCCTGTTAATCTTGAAGCTAAAATCCCAGAACAGGTTGTCCCATGACCGTTTAAATATTTTGTAGTTGAATGTAATGATACATCTGCTCCTAATTCTAGAGGTCTTTGTAATATAGGAGTAGCGAAAGTATTATCAACAATCACTGGGATTTCTTGTTCTTTTCCAATTTTACTAATTTCAAAGATGTCGGTAATTGCTAAATTTGGATTTGTTGGAGTTTCAATGTAGAAAAGATTGATTTTTGAATTCATAGCTTTCTTTACTTGTTCCACCCCATCACTCCCAGATGTATCAACATATTTTGTTTTTATACGATAAGATTGCAGAATTCCATTAAGTAAATAACTAGTCCCACCATAAACTGGATTCGTGGCTAAAATTGTGTCCTCACTTTTCGTTAACGCCATCAAAACTGATGCTATGGCAGACATGCCAGTTGAAAAGGCATGTCCTTCAACATGAATGCCATCTCTGATTAGATTAACGCCTTCCAAAATGGATAACTTTTTTTCAGAGGCAAATACTGTTGGATTACCAAGTCGTGTGTAAATATATCCTGGTTCGTCACCTTCAAATCGTTTACGACCAATCGTAACATCAGGAAATCTGAATGTAGAAGTAGCGAAAATAGGTGTCACAAGAGAATCAGCATACTTTTCCTCATCTTCCGCATGGAGCGCCAGTGTCGCCATCTGCCAATTAGGATCTATTTTATACTTCATATTCATCATAATCCATTATATTCAGTGATAATCAAGAATGAATGCTTTAGAAATTATACCTTAAGTTTTTAGTCTTTTGTAGAGTTTAGTTTTATTGACATGTATTCATATCTCTTCCCTCAAAAGCCATGTGGCCTTCCTTTCAAAGAAGCTATTCAGCGTTATCCCTCCTTAAGAAAGTATGCAACTAATAATCGAATTGATTTAGGGGATAGACAAGCTTTACTTCTGTATAATCGGTTAGTACTACAAGATTTCATGTCTTTAGATTTCATGGTTCCTCCAGGATTTTTAATTCCAACTATATGTAGTCGCTGGGCTTTTATTCGATGGATTATTCGTGATTCTCCATCCAAAGTATTGGAAATAGGTACAGGTTCTTCTGCTATTCTTGCTTTAATGTTTGCAAAAATTGGTTGTTTTGTAGAGGCAACAGAAATTAATGATATTGCATATCAAAGTGCTCAAAATAACATCAACCTAAATAATTTAGATTCAAGGATACGGTTAAGAAAAGTCCATGATACTGATCATATTCTTAGAAGTCTTTACACTTCTTTAATTAAATTTGATATGATAGCTTGTAATCCCCCACAGTATGATAAGGATTATTACTTTCAGCATCAATCATTGGAAAAAGGTTTTTCAGGACAGAAATCTGAATTAATTGGAGGTGAGAGTGGCCATGAGTTTATTATAACGTTAATAGAGGAAGTTGCAACATTTACTAATCCTCCAAGTCTCTATTTTCAATTAACCGTACCTAATTTACAAAAAATAATTAGTTCTTATCTTCAAAATAATAATTATTCTTTCATTAAGGAGAGTAGAACCATTGGTACCAGATTACGTTATTACTTTAGAGTGAGTTTTTAATCTATTCATTCAAAGATATTGAGATGATTTACTCAGTAATTAATGTATAAAAGTTGATTAAATATTGAATTTTTTAAAATTATACATTCTAACTGTTAATACATTCTTCTAAGATTTCTACTGCTCTTCTTACATGAGGAATAACGATCGACCCGCCAACGATAAGTGCAACATTAAATACTTCGTAAAATTCCTCTTCAGAAACACCCAATTCTTGGCACTGGAGAATGTGGTAGGTAATACAGTCATTGCACCTTAGTACAAGACTAGCGACCAATCCTAGCATTTCTTTTACCTTGGAAGACAAAACTCCCTTATTATAGGTTCGTGAATCTAAGGCAAAAAACCGTTTAATCCCTAAATTTGCCTTTTCCAGAATAATTTTGTTCATCTTTTCTCTATAAGAGTTGAAATTTTCAATTTTAGACATAGAACTCACCATATAGTTACCTTTTCATCATAAATCCGATAATTATTATTTTTCTCAATTGTGTTTAAATGCTGATGTTTTAATGTGATAGATGAGTGTCATATTTCATAAGAGCCTAGTGGTAGATAATTTACCTATTCTTAATTGGAAATCCTTACTCATTGTTGAGAAGATATAAATGTATCCTGATCAACGAAATTTCGATCTGATTAAACAATTCTTATATAAACAAGGCTTTTCTGATATAAGTTCGTATAAAGAGAAATATCTTATTCGACGTTTAGCAATTAGAATGAGGCAAAGAAACTGTAACAATTTTGAAGACTACTATAATACTATTACCCAAAATAAGGCTGAAATTAAATTACTCAAGAAGTGTCTTTCAATTAATGTAACCAAATTTTTTCGAGATCCTGATACATGGGATGAATTTCAACATTTGTTAACCCTATATATTAAGAATATAAATGAAAAGGCTGTTCCTCCCTCACTCCGCATCTGGAGTGCTGGCTGTGCTGTTGGGCCTGAACCTTACAGTATAGCTTGTATTGTACATCACACTTTAGGAAATCAATTATTAAAGTACAATGTTAGGATTCGTGCCTCCGATTTTAATGAGGAGCTCCTCCAAATCGCTAGAAGAGGTATTTATGAAGGAGAAATTTTAGAGAACATTCCTAAGGAATTTCTAGTGAAATATTTTGAGTCGTTTGGTCAAGGACAACGAGTAAAATATAACATAAGAAAGATGATTGATTTCTCCTATCTAGACTTAATTAAGGACAAATTCCATTTTCCTAAATTTGATGTCATTTTTTGTAGGAATGTGCTAATTTATTTCTCAAAAAACATTCAGAAAAACATTTTCCGCAAATTTTACGACCTTTTACATCCTGAAGGGTATTTAATCCTTGGAAGAACAGAAATTCTTACTCCATCCTTTCGCGAAAGTTTTGAAATCTATTCGTTAAGACATAGAATTTATCAAAAGAAATTAGATTCTGGGCCTCCTCCATTAGAAAAGAAAATAACACACAAGCGGGATTTAAAATGCTTGAAATGCGGAATTAAATTTGATCGCCTTGTTGATCTAAGATTACATGAAAGAAAAAATGCCTGTGGCAAGTTTCGATGTAATTTCTGCCCTAAAAAGTTTGATAGTGAGATCCGTTTGCGAGCTCATTTGAAATTCTTTCATTAGGTTCTT
Organism: Promethearchaeota archaeon; assembly: GCA_048938105.1. Classification (GTDB taxonomy): domain Archaea; phylum Asgardarchaeota; class Heimdallarchaeia; order Hodarchaeales; family Hodarchaeaceae; genus Hodarchaeum. Next base: position 14,792 of record JBHLMN010000009.1, on the reverse strand, counting down.
CCATATCATTCAGAAGCTAATGATTTAATCTATAATTCTTAATATTGGTTTAATTTCATTAATGAGCAAGAAAAAGAAAAAAGGAATGATGAACTCTAAGCTGAGTTTGAACTCAAATTTCTTTAGCAAGTTCTCCTTTTTCATAAGGATCAGACTGGCCAATAATAAGTACTTTTTCTCGTTCGAATTCCTCAGGAGTAATTACGCCTCTATCACGTAATGCTGCCAATCTTTCTAAGCGAGAAATACGGTCACTTCCAGAGGAAGCGAATGCTCGATCAATCGAACGAGAAAGCTCTTTATCAACAACTATGGCTGTTTTTCCTATGAGATAAGTTATTGCAAAGAGGAGAAAACCAACTGCAAGTAAAATCAATCCTACGACAAGTAAGATCAAGCTCGCAAAAGCAGGATCTGTAATCTGTACAGAACCTGCCATAATGATTTCATTTTCTAAAAGCTCAGGAAACGCTATTGGAACCCAGCACAAAGCTGTAATGAGACCTCCTGCCAACGAAAGCGCAAATCCTGTTACCCCTAAAACAAACATAATTAGGACAATAAAAAAGCCAGCTATACCTCGGTAAGCGAGTTTTACTAATCCTGAACCTATTTCACTCATTTAAATCACCATAATTTTTCTAATTTTGGAAAAAGATACTATTTATAAAATAGTTACTTTAGTGTACCCATTCTTGAAATGTAATAACTGTATTCATATAATGTTCAGATTTAATACTTATAATCCTCCCTTAAAAGTCAAGTGGGTTCATACAGGCTAAATAGAAAATGAAATAGTATATTTCAAAGAAAATAATTTTTAAGGAATTTGATAAGTTTGTCTTTAATCGTTATGAAATCAAGGATATTGAGAACTAAAAATTTTCTTTTTTGGGGTTTTGTTCTCCTCGTCTTATTTTTATCATCCGAAAGCTCTCATTTATCTGTGGGAGTGATTTCGAAAGAGAGTTATAGCACAATTCCTGTTTCTGAAGCAAAAGCACTTATTGATAATTCTACAGATTTGTTTATTCTTGATGTACGAACAGAATCTGAATTTAAGGATGGTCATATCCAAGGAGCATATTTAATTCCACATCCTGATATCATTGATCATCAAGACGAGCTTCCAACAAATAAATCACAATCCATTCTTGTTTATTGCAGGTCAGGTAGGCGTTCAGCTATTGCCAGTGATACACTTGACTCACTGAATTATACTAAAATATATAATATGGATGGTGGGTTTAGTGCTTGGAAAAATGCAGGTTATCCCTATGTTAATAGTGCCACAACTGGGATCCAATTTCTCTTAGTAATAAATATAATGATAATAATAATAATGATTTTCTTCAAGAAACGATATAAATCATATTAAAGTATTAGCAAAATTTCTTAAGGATATTCTTGACACCCAATGATATCTGGTAATACAAATGAGTTCGCTGATCATTAGTAAGAGGAATACTCCTCTTTTATCTCTTTGGTTTGTCTTTGTCCTTTTATCATCTTCCAGCTTTCTTCAATCAGAAGCAACAATCTCCAACGAGAGTTATATTAGTCTTACAGTCTCAAAAGCGAAAGAACTAATTGATAATGAACCAGATTTATTTATTCTTGATGTTAGATGGGATAATGAATATCAAGCGGGGCACATTGAAGGAGCAGTAAATATCCCCTATAATAACATTACAAAAAACAAAAATGAATTACCTGTCAATAAATCTCACCCCATTCTCGTTTACTGTCAATCGGGGGGCCGTTCAGTGATTGCGGCAACTACTTTAATTTCATTGAATTATACTCGTGTTTATAATTTGTTAGGTGGGTTCTCGGAGTGGCAAAAATACACGTCTTCTGTTCCTTCAACCCATTTATCATCAACTTCTACTTCGTCTTATTCATCCGATACTTCAACAAGTACAGAATATAATACTAAAACCAAATCCTCAACATCTTCACTTATATCACCAGCATTTGGAATATGTTTAGCAATACAGGTGATTAGTTTAATGGTCATTTATTTCAAAAAGCGAAGTTAACTGTATCATCTACTTCTAGAAATTTATTCTATTTGGAGAGTACATTGATTGAATCTACTCCAATCTGTTGATCCTCCATTCATGAAAAATCGTCAAGGTGGGATTTTACTTCATCCAACCTGCTTGCCAAATATTCATGGAATTGGTGATCTTGGATCAGAATTTTACCATTTCATCGATTTTTTGCATTCAAGCCAGCAGCAATTGTTACAAATCCTCCCACTAGGTCCAACAGGTTATGGAAACTCTCCATATCAATCCTTTTCGGCCTTTGCAGGGAATCCAATTTTGATTAACCCTGAAAAGCTTCTGGATATGGGAATTTTAACTTCAGATGAAATTAATCCCCCCAAGTTTCCATCATCAAAAGTTGATTATGAGCATGTAATATCTTATAAATGGGAATTATTACTTCTGGCTTTCACAAATTACTCCAAAAAAGAAAATTCGGCGTTACAGGTACAATTTAAATCATTTTCAAAAGAAAATCATTATTGGTTGGAGGATTTTGCTTTATTTATGTCTATTAAGGAAACCAATGATTTAGAAGCTTGGGATACGTGGGAGGAACCGCTTAAAACGCGGAAAACATCTGCAATATCATCTTGGAAGAGAAACTATAAGGAAAACATCGAATTTCATAAGTTTACGCAATATCTCTTCTTTCATCAATGGAATGAGGTAAAAAAGTATGCACAAAATAAGAAAATAAGTATTATTGGTGACATACCAATATTTGTAGCATATGATTCTGCAGATGTTTGGGCAAATTCCCATCTTTATTACTTAGATGAATATGGTGATCTAGAGTATGTCGCGGGAGTTCCACCAGATTATTTCTCCGAGACAGGCCAACGTTGGGGGAACCCTATATATCGATGGAATCGTATGAAGCAAAATGGTTACAAATGGTGGATTCAGCGGATTAAACATAACCTTTCTCAAGTTGATATTCTTAGAATAGATCATTTTCGAGGATTTGAGGCTTACTGGCAGATCCCTGCCAATGAACCAACCGCTATAAACGGAAAGTGGGTACCAGGTCCAGGAATTGATTTATTCATTGCACTAAAAAAAGCATGTAGATCATTACCAATTATTGCTGAAAATCTTGGAGTAATAACCCCTGCAGTAGAAGAGTTATTACAGCAAACTGGATTCCCTGGTATGAGAGTGTTACAATTCGCTTTTGGGGTAGAAAATGAGGATGAGGAACTTATAGAAAATGATTATCTTCCTCATAATTATATTCCCAATACTGTTGTTTACACTGGAACTCATGATAATGACACAACTCTAGGATGGATTAAGAAAGCCCCTAAAGATGTTCAAAATGAAGTTTTAAACTACATAAACTCAAGTGGTGAGGATATAGTTGGAGACTTAATTCGACTTGCCTGGAGTTCAGTAGCAAAAATTAGTGTAATTCCGTTACAAGATCTACTTCGATTAGGGAGTGAGGGACGAATGAATTACCCTGGAACTGAAAGTGGTAACTGGGAATGGCGCTTTGTGTGGGAGCAGCTGTCGAAAGAAAGAAGCGAAGAAATTGCTAATCTGAGTAAGATCTACGAACGATTATCGATCTAAAAGCCTATGAAGCTAATTTTTATGGCAATCTTTGATAGCCCATTCTATCAAAGGTCGAAGACTGTTTTGCAACTCGCGTCCCTTTAATGTTAAACGATATTCAACACGAGGAGGAATTTCATTATATTGCTTTCTGAAAAGGATTTTTTTATCAACAAGCTTATTTAATCGTAAGGCTAGGGTAGTATCACTAATTTTTTCCTTACTATTATCCTTAATTCTTTTTCTCACCTCAGAATATCTCAATGGCGTTGAATCAGGAGGGAAAATCATAATAATAAATATCATCCACTTGCTACTTATCAATTTCAAGTAATCTGTAACTGGTTTCAGACAAATACCATTAACTCCAATTGGTAGACATCCTTGCACCATTTCCTGTTGAATCTCCAATACTAACAACCACCACAGTAACTAACAAAGTATTTAGTGAATAATTTATTAAGCTTTAGTTTTTGGTGTTAATCCACATTATAAAGTTGTTAAAAAAGAAGTAAAAGTGAAAAAAAATGGCAGAAAAAAGAAAAGATTGTAATTGTGGGAAGCACAAAATAGCACATCATGAAGAGATGAACCGTTTAGAAAAGATGGAACACCTCAACGAATGTATTGAGGATGTTATTGCGAGGCTTAAGTGTATTAAAGAACTGGCAACAAAACTGTCATCAGATTAGAAATCAAGAAGAGATTACTTTGCAGAAATGATAAAAGCTTTAATTTAATTTCTTATTAGCAGTTGATAATGATGAGTATTGCAATTGAGGTTAATGATTTATCCAAACACTTTTCTACTCCTAAAAGTCCTAAAGCACGAAAATTATCGCTAGACAAAGAAAAGCAGAAGGCTACTTATAAAGATGTCATACGAGCTGTCGATAATATAAGTTTTCAAGTTATAAAGGGAGAAATCTTCGGTTTATTGGGGCCTAATGGTGCTGGGAAGACTACAACCATACGAATGCTAACAGGAGTGTTAAAACCAACAGCTGGGAGGATCACCATATTGGAGAGAGATTTCTTGAAAAATAGAATAGCAATCCAACAAATCATCGGTAATGTACCAGAAATGGCAAATGCCTACCTTGATCTGACAGGACTCCAAAATTTAGAGTTAATTGGTGAACTTTATGGTGTAAAGAAGACTGAACGAAATAAACAGGCCGAATATCTGTTAAAAAAGTTTGGAATTTTTGAAAATCGTAATCTCAAAGCAAAGAAATATTCAAAAGGAATGAAACAAAGATTATTATTGTGTATGGCGTTAATAAGTAAACCAAAAGTGATTTTTCTAGATGAACCAACTTCAGGTTTGGATGTACAAAGTAGTATTATTATTAAAAATCTAATAAGAGAATATCACAAAACAGGTATGACAATAGTCCTCACAACGCACAATATGGATGTTGCAAATGAGTTATGTGACAGAATAGGGATTATAAATAAAGGAAAACTGGTAGGATTAGATACACCAGAAAATTTGTTAAAACTAAAGCAAGAATATCTAGCTTTAGACGTTTGTTTCGAAAATAAAGAAATCAATGAAAAAGAAATGATTACTTTACCATATCTCAAGAAGATTTCGAAAATTGAGAATAATTATCGAATCATTGTTAGCAACTTTAATGATGGTCTTTGTGATATTGTAGATTATGCTAAATCAAATAATTTAAAGATAGATAAAATAAATACATATGAACCACATTTACAGGATGTTTTTCTACAAATTATTAATGAAGGAGGAATATAAAGTGCAAGAAATTACTTTAGATAATCCAACATCCCTCACCACTCAGTTAAAGCGATCATTTGTTATTATGAAAAAAGATCTTAGGATTTATTATAATAAAGGGCCTGTTGTCATTCAGGGAATACTTTTTCCAATAATGCTATTTTTTGCATTTACTATCGGCAGAAATATTGCCCCCGTTTATATTATCTCTGGTCTTATGGCCATGGTTCTCTTCTTGACTTCGACCTCTATTGGCCCCGTAGTGTTTCCATGGGAAACAAGACAAATGACCCTTGAAAGATTAATAACTTGTCCAATTTCAATTAAAACAATTTTATTAGGGAATTTGTGGAGTTCAGTTGTCTTTGGGTGTATATTTTCAACTATCCCTTTGATATTAGGAGGAATCATATTTTTTGATTTCCAAATGAATTTTCTTTTAATTACCTTGGGAATTATTATTGCTGCCTTAGCATTTTCTAGTTTTTCCTTAATTCTTTCTGTACCTCCAACGGATATGCCTGCTAATACTATGATTTTAACCATCTTAGTAAAATTTCCAATAATATTCATAAGCCCTTTATTTATGCCAGTTTCTTTTACACCTCTAGCAGTAATTTCCCCACTTACTTATTTCATTGATATAATTAACATTGGTCTTGGAACTGAAAGTTCATTTGGAACCCTCGGTTTTCTCTTAGACTTTAGTATTTTACTGGGGTTTACTCTCCTATCTTTAATTGCTGCCTTTTTCTTGCATGAAAAAACCGTAGCTAAAAGATTCTCTTGATCTAATCTTAAATTTGTTATAGATTGTTTATTCCTTAATAGAGAGCTGTTCCATTAACTTTTTTATTTTTTATGAATTAGTTAAATTTAACTCTCACATTTTTCTTCATATTAAAATAGAGTAATGAGGTAATATCTAATGAGCAGAACGCCGATAATAACAGTTTCAGGGAAAATAACAAGTGAGATCTATCATTTGGATATCAAACAATATAATCTCCCTCGTTCTTGCTCAATATATTTGTTAATCACTTCAGAGTCAACTATTATAATGGATGTTGGGACATCTGATGATGTGAGTTCAATTCTCACATTTTTAAAGGAAAAGAATATTTCGTTTAAAAAAATCAAATATTTGATTCCTACTCACCATCATTTTGATCACTTTGGGGGGGGATGGAAATTATGGGGAAAAATCAAAGAGTTGAATCCTGATGTGAAGGTTTTAACAATAAATAAAACCAAGAAATTATTACAAAATTCCCAAGAACACCTTAATCGCGCGAAAAGAACATTTGGTGAACGTATCGGAATAATGAACCCCTTACCTGATGATGCGTATAAAATTGTAGAACCTGAGGAATCTATTCAAATTCCTGGACTTGAGAAACAATTTAAACTTGTATCAACCCCAGGTCATACATATGACCACATCAGTCCAACACTATCTACTGATGGAAAAACCGAATTTGTATATTTAGGCGAGTGTGCAGGAGGATTATCACATTCACAAATGCTAAAGACAGTTCCAAGTTCTATGCCTCCTGAATTTCATTTTCAGACTTATATAGAAAGTTTAAAAAAAATAATTGATTTAAAACCTTATACTGTTGGATATGCGCATGCAGGAGCAGTTAAAGGCTATGAAAAAGTGAAAGAAGTGTTGAAAGAGCATGTAGATTTTTCTTACTTTTTCCGTGATTTTGTCAAAACTAAGTTCTTAGAACGTGGAACTACAAAATATGTTGTAGAAGAATTTATTGAACAGATATTAAATGGAAGAAGTGATGTTCCACATAATGAATTATACACTAATTATGCTGTCGCAGTTATTTATGGCCAATTAATCGATTTGGGGTTCAAAAACCCTAAATGATTCGATCTTTTTCCAGAATTTCTTTTATTTTAAACCAATATATATTAAATATATTGATCTTGCCCAAACAATAAGATATTTATTCTTTTGATGGAATACCTAAGTGTCATTATTAAGAGGTCAACACAATAGAGAGAAATTTTTTTCAAAAAACCTCTATTTTTTCATAAAATGATATAATTCTATTGTTTATTTCTTTCTTGGAGGTTTTGATTATACCTAAACCCAATAAAGACAGTATGGATAAGGAAAAACCTGAGAATCTATTGTTTAACGCTGATTATCAAGAAAAGCTTAAGAGAGCAAGTAAGAAGATAAAAATAATCAAAGAGGATTTAGCACAGAATCTTGCTAATGAACTACAACAAGATCTAGCTCAAGGTTTAAAAATATCTTTGAAGGGGGTAGATGAAGCTATCGATCATATCCAAGAGATTTTTGGGGATAAAACCTGGACAGAAGAGATATATAAAACTATTGAACAAGAATTAGAAACGTTGAAAAAAGAGATTCCTAAGGTGAAGGAGGACATCCAGGAGTCAAAGCAAATTGAATTGAAAGAGAAAAAACTTGATGAAGCTGGAATAATATCGATATTAAAGTCGATAAAAGAAACAGGGGTCAGTGCTAGAGAGAAGAGATCATACGATGAGGCTATAGAAATCCTTCAGGACATTGATAAAAAGCTCCTACCAGCTATTTCCATACATTTACCAGAAGAAGATGAAAGGGAAATAAGAATTTCTCTAAAAGACGAACTTGCGACAGCATTTAAGAAGAAAGGGGAGATTGATGAAGCTATTAAAGTGATTGACTCTTGTTGCTCAGACCCAGATTATGAAAGCAAAGATTACATTCATTCTCAGATTGAAAAAAGCTTCTTACTGGTCCAGAAAGCGGAATTCAATCAAGCAGCTGATCTCCTTAAATCCACTCTGGAATATGAAAGAGATTTACCAGAGAACGAAAGAAACCTCAAGCAATCTGCTGAAATTAAACGTGCATTAGCTATTGCTTATAGAGGACAGGGTGCTTATCAAAAAGCAATCAAATGGTTTAAGGAAGCTCAAAAGGAATTCGGGGAGGTAAATTATGAAATTGGCTATCATAATGCACTTTGGGGAATCGGTATCTTAAGACATCTTACGGGAGAATGGGAAGAAGCCATCAAAATATGGAAAGAACTTCTTCTTTTCTTTGAAAAACAACCAGATACTCTAATAAAGGGCGAGAAACCAGCTTCTTTCCTACGTATCAATGTCTATACTGAATATGCTCGTACTCTTCAACTTTCTGGAAAATTCAAAGAATCAGAGGAGATCTTGAATAAAGCATTAAATCTTGCTCAAAAATCTCAATATAAATATGCAGGTTGGTCTGAAGTACACATTCAATTATTGTTTTGTGATCTTTATTATCAGCAAAATAATTACGAAAAGGCTTCTCATGCAATAGCAGAAGCTAGAAGGATCAATGACCAATTGAAGTCTCAATTTAAAGAACCATATAGCGAATTGAAGATCCTAAAATACGAGATTAACGTGTTATTAGCATTAAATAAGATAGAAGAGGCAAGAACGCTTTTAATAGATCAAAAAGACAATTGTAAATCAAATTGGGATCAAGCTTCATATTATCATTTACTTGGGATTATAGAAAAGAATGAAATGAATTTTGGATTAGCTAAGAAAGCTTTTCAATCATCTCTTGAAAAAATAAAAGAAATTGGAGCATCTGCACTATCTGATGAACTAATGTACATCGAACTTCTAGTAGAAATGTCCAGAACAGGGAATCTGAACGCTTTTAAAGAAGCAGAATCTCTTTTAGCTGATCTGGAAGTAGAGGTTAAAGAGAAAAAAATATCAGCTTTTATTCTGGAATGTAACCTGTTGAAAGCTCATCTTGCTCGCTACCAATCAAATTATGATAAAGCCTATCAGCTCTATACTGAAATCATTAAAGATGCTGATACCTATCATCTTTTTAGACAAAAAAAGAAAGCATTAGAGGCTATCAACTTAATTGAGCAAGAAGGGCAGCAATTACGCACAACTAAAGACCTATCTGTTTATCGATATTTAGAAGATGCACGGAGAATTCTTGAAGAGAATTCATAAGACCATAATGTATTTTTTGCATTCTTCACTTTTCTGGTTTAAATACCCGCCAAACAAAGAAAATAGTGCCAAAGATGAAAAAAATCAAACCACTTATCACAAGAAAGAATAATTCTGGAAATACTTGGTTAAGATTATGATCAAAAAGCAAAATATTACGGATTGCGGTCGTACTCGAATAAAAGGGGAAGAAATCCCACAATTGCAGCGCTCGAAGGCTCCCAGAAGCAGTTGGTATCATATCAGGGATCAATGGAACTTCAGGTACAGGGAGAAATGCTCCAGACAGAAATCCAATCGGAGCTGACAACATAGCTATAACACCTGTTGCATCACGACCATTGGGTACGAATGCACTTACAAAAAATCCCAATCCTAAAATTGGAATTATCGTAAGCATTGCTACAATGAATGCATTAAATGGATTCCCTTGACCACGGAATCCTATTAAATAAGCTGTACCCATCATAATTGCTAGCTGAACCCCACCTGTCGCAATCTGGGTGAAAGAAACCCCTCCTAGCAATTCAATAGGATGCATGTTAGAGATTTTTAGTCTGTCCAAAGTTCTATATTCTCGTTCATCGCCTAGAATTCCAGCAATGCTACTTGATGATAATACTAAGCCAAAGGTCAAGAATCCACTAATGAAATAATCAAACTGGGTTAATTCGTAACTAATAACATTTTGGAAATCAGTATCAAAGTTACCTGCAACAAGTTTAACACTATAGAAATTTGATTTAAAGGCTTTCATTGCTGACTCAATCTCTGTTTGAGTTGTTTGAAAAGCCATATAACTTGGATCTCCAATTAGTTCAATTGTGATATTCACATTTTGAATTTCAGGATCATTAACCAATGGTATTCCATTGATAATCTTTTCGTGAGAATTCATTCCAGAGAGAATCCCATAGGAAAAGTTGTTAGGAATTCTTAAGGCGAGAGTGATAGCTCTGGATTGTACAGCGAGCTTTGCCTCTTTCACAGTACTAAAGGTTGTGATGTGGAATGTTTCATTAGTAATACCAAGAGGCGTTTCTCCTTTTAAGCTATCGATAAAAAGTTGGCCAAAACCAATGAAAAACGGATTTTGAGTGACATTTTTAAACCAAGTCTTTGAGTACTTCGTAAAATCCTCTCCCCAATGGCCAATGGTGACATATTCACCCTCGTCATGGTTAATGACTCCTATTGAAAGAGTTGAATCTCCCCCACTTACTATATTTTCTCCTCCGAATATAAATGCAAAAACAAGTGTAAACGCTAACGGGAAACCTACAATTAGAACTAAACGGGTAGGACTTCTCAATGTCTGTTTGATTGTTCGAATAAAAGTACTAAAAAGAAGCATAAATACCACACACACAACCTTAATTTGGTATATCTCCCCTGAATCGTCGTTTTGTGTAGAAAATCATACTGAAAATCAATAGTATTAAACTTGGGAGTATAATAAAAAGCACATCCGCCCAGACGTCAATTATAGAAAATTCATATAATAATATTGATCTTAATGCATTTACAGCATGTGTGGAGGGCAATATATCCCACAATATGAAGTCTCTCTGTAATCCTGAAGCGGTTGGGAAAATTCCAGGTAAAATTGTTATTGTTGGTGTTTCCATAAATGCTCCCGACATAAATGCTAACGGTGTCATCAGAAATCCTGCAGATTGACCAGCCGTATCTGATGATTTAAAAATTCCAGCTAAAAGGAATCCAAGAGCTGTTGTAAACACTGTCGTAAGTTCTAATACAATCATCGCTTCAATAATATTACCTGCAGGATTAAAGCCTAAAGCAACAATTGCAAATACCATAAGAATACTCAATTGAACGATAGATAACACGAATGCATAAAGTGTAACCCCAGCAATGTATTCATATGGTTTGATCAAAGATAATCGTACCCTAGCAATAGTTTTCGTTTCAGCAAATTCTGCAACTAGAAAAGCAGACATCATTCCTGCTTGCATCAAGACGGAAAATACTAAAATCCCAGGAAAGATTGTATCAAAGACACTATACTCTTCCAAGGTAATTGGTTCGAAATAAAAGTCCAGATTTCCCCCTGAATAACTTAGAGCTTTTATTTGATCATTAAAAGTGGAAAAAATAATATCAAGTATGATTTTAGTTATTTGATACCGAGAATAACCTTCGTCTCCAATAATAATAATTTCACTATTTTCATTGATGGGGAAAGGAGGTCCATCATAAGACCACATTGGATAACTCAGATTGTGGATATAGATGTTATTTTGAAAGAAGAAAGCATTGTTAAAAGCGGATAATGTTGTGTTTGAATAATTTTCAGGAAATACAACTAATGCATCTATCTGCCGATCTTCTACAGCTTGTTGTCCCATTTTTTGATCTTTATACTCTAGAACAGAAAAAATATGTTGGTCTGATTTTTCTTCTTCTGTTTGATAAGTGGTTGTGTTTAGAATTGCAATGAAGTCAGCTGCAAATCCATTATCGATAGTTGTTTCATTAAAAGGAAGATTGGCTAATAAGATTGGATCATTTCTAAGATATTCAGACAAGTCTTCTCCAATCCCATCATCGTTATTAATAATTCCAATAGAATAAGTCTCAGTCTCACCTAGACCTGAAGCTCCGAAAGCGAAGGCAAACATAAATCCCATGAAAGCAGGCATTGCTAAAAGTACTACAAGACTAATCCTTAGTCTAAGTAATTCTTTGAGAAAACGTATAGTAATGTCAAGTATGAGCATGAAAATCCTTATCCTTAATTTCGAAGAGCTCTGCCTGTTAAATTAATGAACACATCTTCAAGTGTGGTGTTTCTAATAGCCATATTGTCTACTACTGCCCCATGCTCTTCTATACGATTTAATATTTGTGCTAAATTCGGAATTACGTTCAAAGCTCTCACTACCATCCTTCCTTCCGAGAGATAAGCATCTTCAACCGTTAATCCTTTGGAAGTAGTAAATCCCTTTAATAAGTCAACCATTTTCTGTAAGTGTTCTTCTGAATCATCAGCTAAATCAAATTCCAATAAATCTCCTTCTCCAATAGAGGCTTTCAACTTTTTCGGGGTATTTAAAACAAGGATTTCACCATGGTCGATAATTGCAACACGATCCGACAAGCGGTCAGCTTCCTCCATAAAATGAGTTGTCAAAATGACAGTTTTCCCTTCTTTGGGTAAGTTTTGAATGAACTCCCATACTACTACTCGTGATTGGGGATCTAAACCTGGAGTTGGCTCATCACATAGGACAAGCACAGGATCGTGAACTAAGCCCATTATTACGTTTACCCTCCTCTTAAGTCCTCCTGATAAATTCTTAACTAGAGACTTTCGCTTGTTATCTAAGCCCATCCTAGTAATTAGGCTATTAATTCGATCTTCTGCCTTTTCTTTCTGAATTCGATAAGCTTTTGCCATAAACCATAGGTTTTCTTCAACTGTTAATTCTTCATAGAGACTAATCTCTTGAGGAATTATTCCTAGAAATTTTTTTAGCGTTTTACTATTTTTTCCGTCTTTAGGATCCATACCAAAGATTTTAACTACTCCTTCATCTGGTTTAAGAAGGCCAACTATCATACGTAGACTTGTAGTCTTTCCTGCTCCATTTGGGCCTAAAAACCCAAATATTTCTCCCTTTTTTACCGAAAGTGATATTCCTTTCACAGCTTCAACTCTTTGTTCTCCTTTCCCAAATGTTTTTGTTAAATTATTTACTTCAATGGCGATTTCGCCCAATTCTGATAGAGACTGCAAATCATTGATCTCCTTATTCTATTATTTTCCATTAATTAAATCCTTATTTAAAGGATATTGAGAATTAATCCTTTTTAAAAAGCTAAATACTTGATTCAAGCATCATGAAATCCATTTATATAATACAATTTCTTATTGATTACACTTATTAATTAACTGTATTTGTTGTTAGATATCTAAGAAAGTATTATGTCTTTGTATTTCTAAAGAAAGAGGAATTTGCCTTAACAGTGTATTTATCTTCAATATATCCAATTTTACTAATTGAAAGATATTTATATTCCGAGAACTTATAGGATAATGGAGGAGGAAGAAAATCTTGTCTGTATTAAACTAAATAACTGAATTGCATTTTTATATGAGTTTATAAAAATAAGAATAGATACGATTTAAAACGATCAAAATGGCTAAGAACAGTTTTCTCATAACTTTTTTCTATATAATTCTATTGATCATCACTATTGGATCTATAAATCCCTGTCAAATTGTAGCTCAAGACTCGAAAGACATCAATATTCTTTCTTTAATAGCTGATGGGGTTGGTAACACTTATTTTACCGTCAAAGATCAATTTGAAGAATGGGGATGGGATGTTACAACTGTAGGATTAAAAGACAATCATACGGGATGTCCAAATAAGGAACCAATTTTTATAGCATCGGATATATTAATTTCTGAAATTAATAATATTTCACAATTTGACTGCGTTTTTATTGCTAGTGGTGCTCAACATCACATCCTTAGAGATAACAAATCTGTGTTAGAGTTCATTACTACTGCATACAATGAAGGATTAGTCATATCTACTCTCTGTGTGAGTACAGTTATACTAGCTGATGCAGACATTATTAATGGAACAAAAGTTGTAGGACATCCTCATTATGCCTATGATATTGAATTAGCAGGTGGAATTTTTGAGGTAGATGCTAAAATTATTTCTGATAAACGTATCGTTACTGGTGGTAGAGGTGGTGGTCCCACTGGAAAATGTGATCTTGCTGCACCCACGTATGAATTATGTGTTGCTATTGCTAAAGAAATACTGGGATATTCTTATGTTATCAAAACTTCTCTTACACCTACTTCGGAGGATTTAAACACAAATTTTCAGATTAGTGTTGAGACCGTAAATCTAACCGACTTACCTTACAATATTGCCGCTTCAGGGATTTCCCAAGTTACTGCAAATATCCATCAAAATAATAATTTTACAGTTGTAGAAGAAGTTGAGCTTAAATTAGGTAATAATAAATATCTTGGTAATTTTACAGCAATGAAAATTGGTGAATATAATATTGTGATCGAAGTTATAAATGAGGATGAGTGCATTGAGATTGTAAGGAATGCAGCAAGCTTTTCAATTAGATCAGTAGTATCTACAAAATCCAATCTAGTAATTAGTATAGATTTTATGGGTTTTCTTGGAATAATGTCCTTTTCAATTATCTATCTTAAAGGAAAAGACAAAAAAAGAAGATATAGATAGAATTAACAGCCAACCTTTTTTAGGATAATTAAGTATGAAAATCTTTAAGGTAGTGATACATGTTCTTGAATCTACTTTAAGGAATCATCTATCCTGACAAACTGATCTTTATTAAATGACATAAACCTCTTTTATTGGATAAATCTCCTTTACTCTTTTTTTCCTATTTATGGTGTT